>JACPQL010000043.1 GCA_016190445.1 Chloroflexota bacterium | reverse complement strand
GTCCTCACCACAGGCTCCGGAGGGGTGTGGCAATCTGGCGGCGGGGCACACCCCTCCTCCAGAGTGGCGTGACAATAGGTCTTGGGGGAGGGGCTGTCATGCTGAGGAGTCGGTTGAACTCATCTGCCTTCAACATTCTTCTGCCGACGAAGCAACGACAGTTTGTACGCGAATCTCCGGGACAGCTCCTAGCAGGGTGCTGAAAAAGGGGTGTCCAGAGGGGCGAAGCCCCGGAGCTTGCCCTGAGCGCAGCCGAAGGGGCGGGGGTCTGGGGGTGTCCCCCAGATACAATTTCCACCCCCTTCCTGGCCAGGAAGGGGGCCAGGGGGATGGTCGAAAAGGTTTTTCATCACCCTGCTAGCAGGAAAGGGCGGCTCCGTCACGCTGGAACGACCACCGAGACCTCCGTGCCCTGCCCCGGTGCCGAGCGCACGCCGAGGGTCCCTCCCACCAGCGAGGCCCTCTCCTTTAGCCCCACCAGCCCCAGCTTGCCCGCATGCACAAACTCGTCCATCGTGGCCGGGACAGCGAAGCCGGCGCCATTGTCGGTCACCTTCAGGGTTGTGCCGGAGGATTCAAAGGTGAGGACGATCTCCACCGTGCTGGCACTGGCGTACTTCTCCACGTTGCGCAGCGCCTCCTGCGCGATGCGAAAGAGCGCTAGCTCTACGTGGGAGGACAGCCGTCGGGCGGCCCCCTCAGCGCGGAAGCGAGCGTCCAGGCCAGTGCGACGGCCCAGGTCTGTGGTCAGCCACTCGATGGCCGGGATGAGGCCCAGGTCGTCCAGGATGGAGGGGCGCAGGTCGCGACTGAACCGGCGCAGGTCCTCGGCGGTGCTGCCCGCCAGTGCAGCCATCTTCCTCAGATGGACCCGCAGGTGCTCCGAGCCCTCATCACAGGCATCCGCAACACCCTCCATCTCCCTGGAGAGGAGGATCAGGGCTTGCAGCGTGTCGTCGTGCAGCTCTCGGGCTATCCGTGCCCGCTCATCTTCCTGCGCCTGAGTGACCTGGCGCACCAGGGAGCGGAGGCCCATCTCCCGCATCTCCTGTGCCGTGGCGTCCCGGAGGACCATCTGGAAGGCCTCGTCCCCGACCCCGTTGGGGAGCACGGCGACCACCACCTCCGCCCTAAGCTCCTGGCCATCGCCTCGCCTGATGCTCACACGGGCTGGCCCCCTGACACCCCCATCGCTGCTATCCCGGCGCATAAGAGGCGCCTCCTTCCATGAAGGGACGAGGGCGCTGACGTGCTGGCCCACCAGCAGGTTTGAATCAGGCACGCCGAAGAGGGTCCCCGTAGCGGCGTTGGCCGCTACCACAGTGCCCTGGCCGGTACACACTAGAATCGCGTCGCCAGCAGCTTCAAAGATGGTGCGGAACCTGGCCTCAGAGGCTTCGGCCCGCCGCCGCAGCCTGGCCTCTATCTCCACCCGGGAGGCCAGAGTCACCCCCACCGCAATAACCACCGCTAACCGCGCTAGCTCCCCCAGCCACATATAGCTCTGCATATGCCACAGCAGCATGCTGGGCAGGACCAGGAGCGTGATCCATGCACTGGTAAGCAGGCCCCCTTCCCAGCCATACCTTATGGAGGCAAGAGCAATGGGGAGGATGTAGAGAATGACCGGTATGTGGTGGAGGCTCATGAACGGCTCTCGGACCAGCACGGCCTCCGCCCCAAAATGGACGATTGTCACCAGGGCGATGGCGGCCTGGATAAGCCAGAAGTCCGCTTCCTTCAGGTGAGCGGGAAACCGTATCAGCGCCCCCCAGGCTCGCGGGAGCCAACGCTGCACGGGTTTCCTACGAGAGCCGCCCACCACACTCATGTTACTCATCGCCCAGGTCCTCCAGGGAGAGCCACCCCTGGCGCAGCGCAATGATAACCGCCTCGGTCCGAGAGGCTGCACCCAGCTTGTTGAAGATGCGGCTCAAATGGGCCTGGACTGTCCTGTCGCTCAGGGCCAGGGCAGCCGCAATCTCCCTGTTGCTCTTCCCGCGGGCCGCCAGGCGCACCACCTCTTTCTCTCGCTCCGAGAGGCTTTCGCCGGGGGCTGTACCCTCCAGGCCGGGCGCCTTGTTGCCTGCAAAGCGCTGGAGGACCTTCTTGGCGATCCTGGGGTGGATGACGGCCTCGCCAGCGTGGACTCGCTGAATCGCCTCCACCAGCTCCCGGGATTGCACCGTCTTCAGGAGATAGCCCGCCGCTCCTACCTCCAGCAGGGCGGCGATGTACTGGTCGTCGTCGTAGGCGGTGAGGACCAGCACAGCGGTGGCCGGGCACTGCTCTTTGATGCGACGGGTAGCCTCCACGCCGTTCATGCGGGGCATGGCTATGTCCATGAGGACGATGTCGGGGCGGTGCTGAAGGGTCAGCGCCACCGCCTCAACCCCGTCGCCCGCCTCCGCCACCACCCGCATCCCCGCCCTCTCCAAGAGTTCCCGGGTCATCTGCCTCATCAGGGTGTGGTCCTCCACCAGCAGCACCCGTACCTGTCCGGTTTCTATCACTGGACCCGACCTCCACGGTCTCTATTGTACACCGACCTCACCTGCAAGCCGGTTTAGGCAATTCCGCTCTGTGGCTTAGGCATTTTGCGCATCTGGCGCAGGTAGACCTACCTAGTCCTGGCAGGCCAACCATGCACAAACAGCCTACCGCTGGCGGCGCTTCCTGCGGATGCCAAAGAGGAGCCGCCGAAGGCATCATCCTTCGCAGGGAGCGTGAGCATGTCGCCACCTAATGGCAAAAAGGGTCTTCAAAGCGCCGGGCTCCGGACGGATGCTTCCCGCCGCCGCTTTCTGAAGCTCATGGGCGCTGGAGCTGTGGGGGTAGCGGCCCTGGGCGCGGGCCTGGGCTCTCTGGCTGTGACAAAGCGGGCCGAGGGTGGGACAGAGGACCCCACCACCAAGCGCCCCAGGCGATGGGCCATGGTGGTTGACCTGCGCTCCTGCGACGGCTGCCAGAGCCAGGGGAAGCCACCCCAGTGCACGGCGGCCTGCATCCAGAGCCGGTACGTGCCCGAGCCTATGGAGTGGATTGAGGTCTACGAGAAGGACCTGCCAGGGGGAGGGACCCAGTTCATTCCCACTCCGTGCCAGCACTGCCAGAACGCACCCTGCGTCAACGTGTGCCCGGTGGGCGCCACCTGGGCTACCCCTGAGGGTACGGTGCTGGTGGACCAGCAGCGGTGCATCGGCTGCCGCCTCTGCATGGCGGCGTGCCCCTACGACCGCCGCTTCTTCAACTGGGCTACCGCGCCCAGGCCCCCTGAGACCGCATTTGTGAAGTATAGCCCGGAGAACCAGTTGGGCGCCCCCAAGGGCACGGTGATGAAGTGCGACTTCTGCCCTGAGATGGCCCGCGTGGGCTGGCTCCCTTACTGTATCCAGGCGTGCCCCAACGGCGCCATCTACTGGGGCGACCTGGAGGAGGACCTGGCCACCAATGGTGAGAAGGTGGTCACCC
This sequence comes from Chloroflexota bacterium, assembly GCA_016190445.1. GTDB lineage: Bacteria > Chloroflexota > Dehalococcoidia > Lucifugimonadales > JACPQL01 > JACPQL01. The sequence continues at coordinate 43,827 of JACPQL010000043.1, read as the reverse complement.
TCTCCCGGTTCCTCTCGGAGAACGAGGCCTACCGGCTAAAGGAGGACCTGGGCACCCAGCCCAGGGTCTACTACATCCCCGGCCATGGCCAGGGGGTGGGACGGGACTCCTACAAGAAGGGACGTCTGCCCACCCAGTGGCCGTGGAAGGAGACGGTTGCAGGAGCTAAGACATGGAAGCGGTCAGGCCAGTAAAAGAGTTCCGCAAGCAGCTTGAGGAGCGCGTCCTGGCGCCCCTCACCCGAACAGGCAAGGGGTACTACCTCCTGGTGGGCTTCCTGCTGCTGGTGGTGGGCTGGGGGCTCTACGCCTACTTCACCCAGCTCAGAGAGGGCCTCATAGTCACTGGCATGCGCGACCGCATCAACTGGGGGCTGTACATCTCTCTTTTCGTCTTCTTCATCGGCATAAGCCACGCCGGGACGCTGATATCCGCCATCCTGCGGGTGACCAAGGCCGGATGGCGCACGCCCATCACTCGCATGGCCGAGTTCATCACCGTGGTCGCCCTGATGACAGGGGCCCTCTTCCCCATCATTGACCTGGGGAGGCCCGACCGGGTGCTAAACCTCTTCCTCTTCGGGCGCTGGCAGTCGCCCGTGGTGTGGGACATCCTCTCCATCACAACCTACCTGACCGGCAGCTTCATCTATCTGTACCTGCCGCTGGTCCCGGACTTGGCCCTCTGCCGGGACAGGCTAGCCGGCCTGGCGTCACCGTGGAAGCGCCTGTTCTTTGGAGTCGCCTCCCTGGGCTGGCGAGACGAAGCGGGCCAGAAGCGGCTGCTGGGCATAGCCATCGGCATGATGATGGTCCTCATCATCCCGGTGGCGGTATCGGTGCACACCGTGGTCTCTTGGATCTTCGCCATGACCCTGCGCGAGCCCTGGGACAACCCCATGTTCGGGGCCTACTTCGTGGCCGGGGCCATCTTCTCGGGCATCGCCACCATCATCGTACTCATGGCCATCCTGCGGAAGGCATACCATCTGGAGGCGTACATCAAACCCCAACATTTCGTGAACCTGGGCTACATGATGGCCGCCTTCGTCCTCATCATGATGTACTTCAACCTCTCCGAGTACGTGACCACGGGATACAAGCTGGCAGGGGAGGAGGCCTTCCACTTCCGCCAGCTCTTCTCCGGAGAGCTGGCCCCCTACTACTGGTTCTATGCAATAGGCGGCATGGTTGTCCCCGGCCTCATCATCCTCTTCCCTGCCACCCGCACCTTGGCTGGCGTGGTGACCGCGGCTGTACTGGTGAACCTGGGAATGTTCGTGGAGCGCTACTTCATCGTGGTGGGAGGGCTCCGGGTCCCCCTCATGCCATACACCCCTGCCACCTACTTCCCCACCTGGGTGGAGTGGTCCATCATGGCTGGCGCCGTGGCCTGGTTCGGCCTCATCATCGCCATCTTCTCCAAGCTCTTCCCAGTTATCGCTGTCTGGGAGGTGGCGGAGCACCACGAGGCGGAGGCGACGCGAGTCCCACAGCCCCAGGCGGAGGCACAGTCCCGGCGGTACCCCTATGCCGTTGGGGGTGGCTCGGGCCTGGACCCGGACGCCGGCGCACCCACGCCGGGGGGAGGGAAAGCCCCATGACAAAAGGCATGGCCGCGGTCCGAAAGCTCCTGGTACCCATATTGCTGTTGCTCCTGGCCTCCGCTGCGACGCTGGGGACAGTGATGGCGGACGCAGGCCACGGGGGGGAAGAGAAGCAGCAGGGCATGGGGATGCCACCGGAGGTGGAGTTCCAGCTCCCGCAGGAGATGGCGGTGGGCCAGGAGGTTGCCTTGCAGGTCACGCTTCACGGCAGCGGCCCCCTCGCCGGAGCCCAGGTGCTCTTTCTGAGCCCGGCGCAGTTTGCCGGGACCGAGGGCGAGGTAGAGCTGGGCAGGGCGGTCACCGACGCCCAGGGAGTGGCCAGCCTCTCCTACGTACCCCGCCGTGATGGTGAGACCACGATCACCGCCCGTTTTGCCGGGAATGACCAGTACGGCGCCGCCGAGGTCTCACGCGCCGTCCAGGTCCAGCCTGGCCCATCCACGTACCAGCAGACGGCTGGCGTTCGCGTCCCAGGCATCAACGTGTGGCTGCTGGTGGGGGTCATGGGCGCGGTGTGGGCCACCTACTTCACTGTAATGATCATCCTGGGGCTCATTGTTCGCCGGGGACATATCGGTCCCGCAGCATCCTCTCCGGAGGTGCGCCATGGGTAGGTACCTGGTGCCTGCGTCAGGGCTATTGCTGGTGACTGGCCTGGCGATGCTCCTCATTGTGGTGGTGGTACTGCGGCCGTGGAGCGACGCCAACAGTAGCTGGAAGACCCACCTGAACCTGGCGGAGGCGGCCCCGCCCGGCTATGCCCGAACGGTCCCTGCCTACGCGGGGGAGACGGGCCCCCTGGCGGCCTGGATGCCCAGCCCTTCCCTGGATGGCGTATATCTCTCCCTGGATGCCCCATCTGTGGATGAGGGGCGCGTCCTCTACATAGCCAGAGGATGTGCCAGTTGCCACGGCCTGGACGCCAGGGGAGCGGTCTTCGGCGCCGACCTGCCTGGCCACAGCATGACCAAGGTGATGAAGGGAGTACGAAAGCCCCTTGGAAGGATGCCAGGTTTCGGCCCCGCCGATCTGAGTGACGAGGAGCTGGAGAAGATCGCCGCTTACATCGCCTCCCTGGCCCCAGTGAAGGAGGAGGAGGAGGGAGGGGCCGTGGCCATGGACCCGCAGGCAGCAGCCCTCCACCAGGCGATTCTGGACGCCCTGAAGACCGGGGACGCCGCCGGGGCCAGGGACCGGTTCCACGAGCTTATGGACATGGTCGCGGACCAGGAAGAGCACCACCACCAGATGGAAGAGGTGGAGGCGCTCATGGACGAGGGCAAGCTTCACGACGCCGAGCACGAGTTGGAGGAGATGCTGGAAGGCCAGTCCGAGGAGGGCCAGGACACGCCGCAGTCCCACGTGGAGCGGGCCCTGGAGGCGCTGGAGAACAGGGAACTGGACAGCGTGAGCCAGCACCTGGAGCAGTTCCTGGCCTTGGCACCTGAGAGCGACAGGGCACAGGGCCAGAAGGCGCTGGACCTCCTGAAGGCCAAGGAGTACCACACGGCGGAGCACGAGATGGAGAAGCTACTGGGTATGCCGGTGCACGGAGGAGAGTAGGCCATCCGTGCCACGAGAGGAGGAATGTCATGGGCTTCTTGAAAGGTGGTAGAGTAGCCCGATGGGCCTGGATGTTGGGGGCTGCCCTGAGCGTCGTGGCCCTGGCGGCGGCGTGTGCCGGGGCAGCGCCAACACCTACCCCAACGCCTACCAAGGCGCCACCAACGCCCACTGCCACGGCCACACCGGTACGCGCGACACCAACGCCCGGCAAAGTGGCTGCCGTGGTGGGCGCTGAGATGGTCCACGCGGCCTATATAGACCTCTCTACCAACATTAGCGATATGCGGTCCCGCATCACCCAATGGGAGGGTGGGGACCAGAATAGCCTGAACATCGCTGTGGAGAAGGCGGAGCGCATCGAGGCGCTGCTTCACGCCATCCAGTGGCCCGCCCCGCTATCGGAGCCCGTCGAGGAGATAGAGAAAGCACTCCCAGCAGTGGAGGCGGCCCTCAAGAACAAAGACCTGGCCGCCGCCAAGCAGGCGGTGACACCCATTGGTGAGCACTCTCATGACCTGACCCACGACTTTTACGGGAAGTGGGTGCCCGCTAGAAAGGCCGCGGACTTTGGATCAATGGCAGCCCACGCAGCCTACCTAGACCTCTCCGGCAACATCTCGGACATGCGCTCCCGCATCACCCAGTGGGAGGGCGGGGACCAGAATAGCCTGAACACCGCTATGGAGAAGGCGGAGCGCATCGAGGCACTGCTTCACGGAGTGCCGTGGCCGCCGGCGCTGGACGAGGCCGTTGAGATGATAGAAAAGGCCCTCCCCGCCGTTGAGACGGCGTTGAAGGCCAAAGACCTGGCCGCCGCCAAACAGGCCGTCACGCCCGTGGGCGAGGCCTCCCACGACCTGACCCATGCCTTCTACGAGAAGTGGGTGTCTGGGAAACACGGCGCTGAGGACGCGGGTTGCGCTCAGGCAGGCTACCTGGACCTCTCAGTCAACGTGAGCGACCTGCGCTCTCGCATCACCCAGTGGGAGGGTGGAGACCAGAATAGCCTGAACATAGCCACGGAGAAGGCGGAGCGCATCGAGGCACTCCTGCACGCCATCCCCTGGCCCGCCGCGCTGTCAGAGCCCGTGGAGAAGATAGAGAAGGCTCTCCCATCAGTGGAGGCGGCCCTCAAGGCCAAGGATGTGGCCGCCGCCAAGCAGGCTGTCGCGCCCATAGGCGAGGCCTCCCACGACCTGACCCATGCCTTCTACGAGAAGTGGGTGCCAGGCATGATGGGCACGATGTCCCACTAGGCGTTGCTGTAGGGCAGGGCCTACTCACCCCGCAACGCCAGCAGGGGGCGGGATGGGGAGACCTCCCGCCAAGCGGGTATCCTGGTGCCAGAGTCCGGCCTCCCGGGCCATCCGGGAGGCCGTGGCCATCTCTTCCCGGGACACCCGCCGGTTGATCTCGGCGAACCGAAGCTCCGTCCTGGCCTTCCAGGCGGGACGGTACTGGTCCATCAGGTTGACGTAGGTGTCCGGGGAGAGGGAGGACAGCCAGCCCAGGATAGCCCTGGTGTCATCCAGCATCCCCGGCATCACCAGGTGGCGAACCACGACGCCCCGCAGGGCCACACCCTCCTCCTCCACCCGAAGCACTCCCACCTGGCGGTGCATCTCGGCGAGAGCGGAGCGCGCCACCTCCGGGTAATCGGGGGCCAGGAGAAACCGGCGGCTCCGCTCCCGGTCCCATAGCTTGAAATCGGGCATGTAGATGTCCACCAGCCCCTCCATCACCCGAAGGCTCTCCAGGCTATCGTAGGAGCTGGTGTTGTACACCAGGGGAAGGCGAAGGCCCATCTCTATGGCGTGGGGAAGGGCCTCCACAATCTGGGGGACCACGTGCTCCGGTGTGACAAAGTTGATGTTGTGACAGCCCGTCTCCTGTAGCCGGAGCATCAGGCGCGCCAGCCTCTTGGGGTCCACCACCTCGCCCCCTCCCATCTGGCTTATCTCGAAGTTCTGGCAGAAGAGGCAGCGCAGGTTGCACTCGGAGAAGAAGATAGTCCCAGAGCCTCGCCATCCCCGGAGAACATCCTCCTCGCCCAGGTGGGGGAAGGCGCTGGACACGCGGGCATACCTCCCCACGCGGCAGACGCCGGACTGGTCGGAGCGACGGTCCACCCCTTTACACAGGCGGGGGCACGTCCGGCAGGAGGGGCCCAGGTGAGAGAGGGCCTCCTCCACCTTCTCCTTCAGACGTCCTGCCTCAAAGGCCTTCATGTAGGCGGGGACGAACTCCTTTCGAGAGAGGACGAAACGCCCGTCGCCGTGCACCTCAGTGGGAACATGCCAGGTAGCCATTGTTATGAGAATAGGCGATTCGACGGTGCAGGAGCCGCGCCCCACCAGATTGCCACGGCCCGATACAATCGGGCCTCGCAAAGACGAGCAAACGTATTTCGTCGTTGCGAGCGAGTCTTAGAGCGAAGCAATCTGACCGAGTGGGGGGCGATCCTTCTCCGTTCGTCCACAGATGGGGAAAGTCTGTTTTCATCCGTTTCGGTGCTCTGGCAAAAACATGACAGATTCTGTTCCCACCATAGGGACAAGGAAGGGCCGCGTCAAGGAAACCGGTCACGCCAGCAGTTGCATGAGCGTTCTGGCGTTCTCCACCGCATGGCCCCCCACATCGTTGTTGAAGTAAGCGTAGACCGCCCGACAGCTTGTGCCAAGCTGCCGGATACGCCGCGCCCACTCCGCAAGCTGGTCGTCGGTGTAGCTGCCCGCGTAGCGGCCCGTGGTGCCGTGGAACCGGATGTAGGCGAAGTCGGCGGTGGCCACCACCGGCGACTCCTTCCTGGCCATGTCGTGGACGCAGAAGGCCACGTTGTAGCGACGCATCAGCCCCAGCACCCCCTCCTCGTACCAGCTCTCGTTGCGGAACTCAATGACGTGCCGCAAGTCCTGGGGCAGCATGGAAAGAAAGGCCTCCAGCAACTCGTCGTTTCGCCGCATGCCGGGAGGGAGCTGGTACAGGAGCGGGCCCAGCCTCTCCTTCAGATGGCGCGCCCGTGCCACGAAGGTCTCCAGGGGCTCCTGGATATCGCGCAGACGGCGCAGGTGGGTTATCATGCGGCTCGCATTCACCGCGAAGACGAACCCCAGGGGCGTGCGGTCCCGCCAGCCCTGGAAGGCCTTCTCGGTAGGGAGACGGTAGAAGCTGTTGTTCAGCTCCACTGTAGAAAAGTGCTGGGCATAGTGCTCCAGCCAGCGGGCCTGGGGTAGCTCCTGGGGGTAGAAGGCCCCCCGCCAGTGGGGATAAGAAAAACCGCTGGTGCCAACGTGACACTCCACATGCACAGTATATTGCAGGCGTGAGGGAGTGGCGGCTAGAATCCGGTGCGAAATCCCAGTCGGCAACAGGTCCCAGGGCACATGGGGGGCAGCAGGCATGACCATCGTAGTGGAGGGGAGGCAACTGTCCAAGGTCTACAGGATGGAGAGGGAGGACGTATATGCACTGAACGACGTCTCCCTTGTGGTGAACCAGGGGGACCTGGTAGCCCTGGTGGGTAAGTCTGGCTCTGGCACGTCCACGCTCCTGCACATTCTCGGTTGCCTCCAGCGTCCCACCTCCGGCCTGGTACTCGTTGAAGGAAAGGATGTGACCCGTCTCAGCGACAGGGACCTGGCCCAGACGCGGGGCCAGAAGATAGGTTTCGTCTTCCAGGCCTTCAACCTCTTGCCCAACGAGTCTGCCCTTCGGAATGTGGAGCTTCCCCTGGAGTACCAGGGCGTACCTTCCGGTGAAAGGCGAGAGCGCGCACAGAGGGCGCTGGAGGAGGTGGGGCTCGGGGACCGCGCGGAGCACCACCCCGACGAGCTTGCCGGGGGACAGCGTCAGCGGGTGGCTATCGCCAGGGCGCTGGTGCATAACCCGTCCGTCATCCTGGCTGACGAGCCCACAGGAGCCCTGGACTCCCGCTCCAGCGCAGAGGTGATGGCCCTGTTCCAGAAGCTCAATGACCAGGGGCGGACCGTGGTGATAGTCACCCACGATGCCACCATCGCCAGCCACTGCCGTCGGCTCATCACTCTCACCGACGGCAGGATTGTTGACAGCCGGGAGGCACCCAGGACGCCCGCCTCTCTCCCGACGGCAGTGGACGACGCGGTGCCCCAGGCCCCTGCCGGGCGGAGGCTGGTGTGCCCCAGGTGCAGTAGCGATAACGCTCCAGGCGGGGAGACATGCCAGCGCTGCACTTTCCCGTTGAGCCTGACCACCGAGGACAAGAAGCTGATCGGGCAGCGGTTGAGCGGGGTGTCGCCAGGGCTATCAGGGGTCGAGAGCCCCATAGAAAAGGCGGATGTGCGCTGGCAGGGACTGCTGGAGGAGCTACGCAAGACCCCCCTCTTCGCCGAGCTGGGGCCCAAAAACCTGACCAAGCTCCTGCCCGCTCTGGAGGAGCAGCGGTATCCCAGGGGTGCCACCATAATAAGGCAGGGCGACCCGGGAGACTCCTTCTACATCCTGCGACAAGGTTCGGTGCGGGTGGCGCGAGAGCGACATGGGATATACCCCGCGGTCCTGGCGACGCTGGGGCCTGGCGAAGGGTTCGGCGAGATGGCCCTGCTCACCGGTCAGCCCCGCTCTGCTACCATCACGGCATCTACCTATGTGGTGGTGTGGCGCCTCTCCCAGGAGGCGTTCCAGGAGCTACTGAGGGAGAACCTGTCGCTGGCCCTTCACTTCAACCGGATCGTTAGCCAGCGGCTTCAGGTCTTACAGCAGCGACTGTTGTCCTAGAGTGCGAAGCCCGGCCCAGTGATAACCTCGGCTGGCATCAGGAGGGCAGGGGGCAGGGGCCGTGGCACCAGCGGGGTGGAGGGTACTGGCAGCTTGGCCCGGCCAGACCCCGAGGGCCGGTGATGATGAGGTCTATCCTCTCCCGGCTGGCTACGGCGGACAGGTCCCGGAGAGGGTGTCCGGTGAAGACTTTGAAGCTGGTGTGGACCCCCTGGCGCTGGAGCCGCTCCCCAGCACCCGAAAGGTAGGACGCCAGGTTGCCGGTGATGCAGTCCAACACCTGAGGCGCAAGGGCTCGCCCCACAGGGTCTCCCCCTTGAAAACCCTCGTTGGCCTCCCAGACGGCAACAAGCAGCACCTCCAGGTCCTGCTTGTCTCGCAACTGCTCCACGCAGGCCAGAGCGCCTTCTGCCGATTCGCTCCCGTCCAGAGGGACCATCACTCGCAGCGGCATCTCTCACCCCTCTCGCGCCTCAGCCGGGAACCTTCCATCTGGGTACCTGCCCCTGGGCACCCCGGTGGGTAGGAGCGTAGAGGGGGCCATAGGGGCGCAGGTATCGCGGGTATAGCTTTATGAAGGGGCCAGCCACCATGTCCCGGGGGTCCATGCAGAAGTGGCCGCAGAACTCGCTGATAATCCCCTGGAGGAGGGCCTTGTCCTGGTCATCCAGCTCGGCCACTCCTACCTCTTTCCCGAGCTGCTGAGACTCGACGCTGCCCCGAAGGTAGATGACCCCGCCGTGCATCCCCGTGCCGACGAAATTGGCACGATGACGATGGCCCGACCCCAGGGTGAGCCCCAGCACCACCAGGATACCCCCCGCCATGTATTCGCCCAGGAAGTCCTGGGCCGTACCTCCGATGACCAGGACGGGGCACCTTTCCTGGTACTGCTTCATGTGGATGCCCGCCCGATAGCCCACGTCGTCGCGGATGAAGACCTTTCCGCCGCGGGCGGAGAGGCCGGTTATGTCACCGGCCAGGCCATGGACCACAATGGTGCCGCCGTTCATGGTGTTGCCGCAGCCATCTTGAGCGTTGGCATGAACAATGATGGAAGGGCCGTCCATGAAAGAGCCCAGGTCGTTGCCTGGCGTGCCGAAGATCTCCAGGGTCACAGGCCTGTCCAGGTCGGAGCCGATGTAGCGCTGCCCCGCCACGTTAAGGAGCTTGATGTGGGTGGCGCCGGCTGTTACCAGCTCTCTCAGGCGGAGATTCAGTTCCCGGGAACTGAGCCCTGCGGCATCCACCTCTACAGTATTCCCATCCCGTCCCGCCTCTACGTGCATGGCTATGCCCCTGCCTGAAGGACGCCCAGGACATCCGCCTCCTGCTGGGTCAACCCCACGCTGCGCAGGTGGAGCCGGTTTCCCCGGAGGCTCTCCAGAGCATTGATGCCCATGGCTCCCAGCATCTCCTTCATCTCGTGGCTCCAGCCCTCCAGCAGGTTAGCCAGGCGCTGCGCGGCTATGTCCGGGTTCTGGCGCTTGGTCAGCTTCTCGTCGGTGGTGGTCAGCCCCCAGGCGCATCTGCCGGTGTAGCAGGCCTGGCACTCGGTGCAGCCCAGGGCGATGAGGGCCGCGGTGCCGATGTAGACAGCATCGGCCCCCAGAGCGATGGCCTTGATCACATCGGCGCTGTTGCGGAACCCACCGGCGGCAATGAGGGAGACCCGCTGGCGTATGCCCTCCTTGCGAAGCCTCTCGTCCGCGGAGGCGATGGCCATCTCAATAGGGATGCCCAGGTTATCGCGGATGATCTTGGGGGCCGCCCCCGTGGAGCCGCGGATGCCGTCCAAGGCGATGATGTCCGCTCCCGCCCTGGCGATGCCTGAGGCAATGGCAGCGGAGTTGTGCACTGCGGCGATCTTGACGCTTACAGGCTTGGTGTAGTTGGTGGCTTCCTTGAGGGCATGGATGAGCTGGGACAGGTCCTCGATGGAGTAGATGTCGTGCTGTGGGGCAGGGGAGAGGGCATCGGTCCCGGAAGGGATCATCCGGGTGAAGGCAACGTCGTCGCTGACCTTCTCGCCGGGGAGGTGGCCACCGATTCCTGGCTTGGCGCCTTGCCCGATCTTGATCTCGATGATGCTGGCCACGTCCAGGTACTCCGGGTGGACCCCGAAGCGCCCCGATGCCACCTGAACAATGGTGTTCTTCCCGTATGAGTAGAGTTTGGGGTGAAGACCCCCTTCGCCGGTATTGAACAGAGTACCCGTCATGGCGGCGGCCCGCGCCAGGGCCTCGTGGACATTGATGCTCACAGCACCGTAGGACATGGCGGAGAAGAGAATTGGGGTCTCCACCATCACCTGGGGCGCCAGCCGGGTCCTGAGGCCGCCACTCTTGGGGTCCAGCTCAACTCTGTCGGGCTTGCTGCCCAGGTAGGTCCTAAGCTCCATGGGCTCCCGCAACGGGTCAATGGAGGGGTTGGTCACCTGGCTAGCGTTCAGACACAGCTTGTCCCAGTAGCACGTCCAGCCCTTGTCGCTCCCCATGCCGGTGAGCAGAACACCGCCCGTCTCCGCCTGCCGGGTGATGTCTTCGATGACCTCGGGCCGCCAGTGGGCGTTCTCCCTGTACTCCACCGGATGGCGCAGTACGGAGATGGCCTGGGTGGGACAGAACACCACGCAGCGGTGGCACGCCACGCAGTTCTGTTCCACGGTGCCCACCTCGTTCCGCCGCTGGTCGAAAAAGAGAGCGCCGAAGCTGCACTGCTCCACGCAGCACTGGCAGCGGATGCAGCGGCGGTCCTCTATCTCCACTCGGAAGCGGGGCTTCAGGTAGCTGGGCATGGGATAGGAGTAGGCTGGCGCCTGGACGTGCGCCTCAGCCTGCGTAGTTGCAGGGGCCTGACGTGTGGAGGTCATCTCAAAACCACCTTGCTATTCTGGACACTTCCCTCCGAGGGAAGGGCCATGGGTGTCCCGATCCTGCCGATGACTGGCTCGCCACCTCGGGGCTTCCATACCCGGTCTAACTGCGGGCAGACCAGGCGTATAGCGGCCTCCTCCGAGGAGAGGTAGAGCATGTCGCCCTTGACCGCAGCGGCCAGGGGCCGAAGGCGGATCCTGTCAGTGAGGCCGATCATCTCCCCGTGATGGGCAACTATGATAGTGAAGGGCCCATTGAGCAGCAGGCTCCCGTACACCTGGCGTAGGGTGGTCAGAAGCTCCCGCTCTTTGGGAGGCAGTTGCTCCATCTCATCCCACAGCGGCGGGGCCAGCACCTTTGCCATGACCTCCACAGGGAGGCCATGTCGGCGAACCAGCAGGTCTATGGCGTAAGCCGCCACCTCGGTGTCCGTCTGCAAGGAGCAGTAGTAACCGAACATCTCCAGATGGCGACGGTTGATGCCGTAGGACGATAGCTCCCCGTTATGCACCACCGTCCAGTCCAGAATATTGAAGGGATGTGCCCCCCCCCACCAGCCGGGAGTGTTGGTGGGGAAGCGGCCATGGGCCGTCCACAGGTAGCCCAGGTACTCGTCCAACCGAAAATAGTCGGCAACATCCTCGGGAAAACCTACGCCCTTGAACACCCCCATGTTCTTTCCGCTGGAGAAGACGAAGGCGCTGGGTATGGTCGTGTTGACGTGCATTATCCTGTGTATGACCAGGTCGTCGTCCGCCAGGGTTTCACTCTCGGCCCTTCTGGGCAAGACGAAATAACGCCAGATCTCAGGCGGGCTTGCCACCTTGGCGGCGGCGCGAACGGGCACGGGCTCGGCGTGGAACACCTGGAAATGGACGTTCAAGAAGGCCTCGGTCTCACTCCTGGCCTGGGGGCCCATGAACATAATGTGAAGGGCGTAGTAGTCCGCAAAGTCGGGGTAAAGGCCGTAGACGGCGAAGCCTCCGCCCAAGCCGTTGCTCCGGTCGTGCATATTGGCTATGGCCTTGAACACACCATGACCCGAGAATCGCCGCCCCGTCGTATCCAGCACGCCGAACAGAGAGCAGGCGTCTATGACCTTGGGCTCTCCGTAGCGGTTATCCGGGTTCAGTTGACCTTGCATTGCTCACTCCACAGCCTTATGAGCGCGGCCAGCAGGCGCTGTCGCCTTCTGGGGCACCCTTCCGTCTTCCCGAATCCAGGCCTGACGCAGGGGCCTGGGTAGCTTCACTAGGCCAAAATTGTCAGCCACCAGGTGTTCCTGGAACTGGCTCACGTCCACCTGCTCCTGCATCAGCCGGTACAGCACTCCCGACTGCTCGATGTCCCCCAGAAGAACAAAGCCCACCAGCCGGTTGTGCTTGAGGACCACCTTGCGGTAGACCTCTCCCGATTCCTTGCTGAGAGTCGTGCACTCTTCCTGGGCCTCAGGGTCAAACATCCCACCGGAGGCCAGGGCCAGGTCGAAGTAGCTGAAGGCGTTCATGGCGGTGCAGCCATCGTACTGGGCGGCATCGCCCGCCATGTTGAAGCCAGCGATGCGACCGCCGATATAGGCGTTGGGCCAGATGGCTACCACCCGGGACGCCCCGTAGATGAAGTCGTGGGACTCCGCCGCATCCCCGCAGGCGTAGACGCCAGGTGCAGAGGTCTCCATGTGCCGGTCCACCAGGAAGCCTCTCTGCACCCGGACGGGCGTGCCATGGGCCAGCTCAGTCCGGGGCCTGACGCCCACCGCCATCCCCACCAGGTCACACGGTAGCTCCTCGCCGTTGTCCAGGAGAACCCCTCCCACCCTGGCACCCGGCGCATCTGGCAGCACTCGGACTACGCTCCGGCCTGTAAGAAGCTGGACACCCAGCTTCCTGAGGCGTGCCTCCACTCGCTGCGAGGTTGGGGTGTCCATCATGGTAGTGAGGATCCGCTCGCGCAGCTCCACCAGGGTCACCTGGACCCCGCCGTACTGGAGCAGGGAGTGGGTGAGGCTACAGCCAATCAGCCCTCCTCCCACCACCACCACCCGTTTAGCCCCATTCAGAAGGGCCTGCCGAAGTCGGCGAGCGTCGTCCAGGGTCACGAAGGTGTGGACCCCCTCCAGGGCAAGGCCTTGCATAGGAGGCATTATGGGAGTCCCGCCGGTGGCCAGAAGAAGCCTCTCCCAAGGGAGGGCCTCGCCGTTGTCCAGGACGGCCTTGCGGCCACCCACATCCAGTCGAAGGACCTTCACCCCCAGGTGGGTCTCAACCCTGTTCCTGCTGTAGAAGTCGGCATCCCTGAAGAGCATTCGCTCGTCAAAAGGGCGCTCGCCCATGAGGAACTCGGCGATGGCCGGTCTGGAGTAAGCGGGGTAGGGCTCATCGGAGACGATGGCGATGGAGCCCTTGGGGTCAACCTGGCGGATCGCTTCCACGGCGGCGATGCCACCAGCAGAGTTGCCTACAATCAAGTACTTAGGCACACCTGGTCTCCTAGCTCAAGACCAGGGCCCGGTTGGGACAAACGGCGACGCAAACGGGGACATCCCGGCCGGGGCACAGGTCACATTTGGCTATCTTGGGGCGGTTTGGGTCTCGGACAATCACGCCGTAGGGGCAGGCCACCAGGCAAGTCCAGCAGCCTATGCACTTCTCGGGCTGGTAGTTGACCACGCCCGTGACTGGGTCTTTGGTGAGGGCACCGGCAACGCAGGCCCACACACAGCGGGGCTCGTCACAGTGCCGGCAGTTGATGGCCAGAGAGGCCGCACCTTCCTGTTGAAGGAAGATGCGCTTGGTGGGGGGAGGCTGCTCCTCCTTGAAGGCACGGATCACATCACGTGACTGGGAGTGCTCCGTGGCACAGTAGACCTCGCACAGGCGACAGGCGACACAGAATTCCTCTGCCGGGTAGACCCTTTTCACCCACTTCTCCGTTCTCGGCCATTACACCACACCGACCAACAGAAATGGCCTCAACCCATCTCCACGCCGGCGGGAAAGCGACACCGGGTACAAAGCTGTCTGAATGCCATATTTTCACCTGAAAGCACGGGGTTGTCAACGGCCTTGTCCGTTGGGTAGTGTATCAGGTAGGTCCTCGTCATTCCGGCGAAGGCCGGAATCCATCAGAGCATCTCAACCACGTCCGTATCTGGACACCGGCCTCCGCCGGTGTGACGGGTAGAGCCCCCATTCCCTGACATAGCAAACTGAGACACTACCGTCCGTTGGTTTGGCATAAAGACGGCCTTCCGTGGTAGTATGTCGCAATCTACTCGCGGCTCGTGGAGGCATAACCCGCACAGCCGCACGCGAGCTGGGGAGGCTATGGCAGAGCCGGTGTACGTTGACGGGAAACACGTGCCTTTCCGGGAAGGGCAGAGCATCCTGGAGGTGCTGCGCACCGCTGGGGTGCAACTGCCCGATCTTTGCCACGACCCCAGGCTCGGCCCTCAAGGAACCTGCCGCTTGTGCCTGGTCCATGTGGAGGGGCAGCCCGGCCTGGTGGCCGCCTGCGCGACGCCGGCCCAGCCGGCGATGCGTGTCGCCACCGATACCGAAGCACTCCGGGACTACCGACGCACTGTCCTGGAACTCCTACTCTCAGAGCTGCCTCCCTCCAGGGAGTGCCCCCGCTGCTCCACGCTGGGCTGCTGCTCGCTACACGCTGCGGCGGCCCGCTTCGGTGCACAGGAGGACCGCTTCCCCAAGCTACGCTTCCGGCAGTCCAGCCAGGACGCCAACCCTTTCATCCAGCGGGACTACCGGTGGTGTATCGCCTGCTACCGGTGCACCCGGATATGTGGGGAGTGGGAGATGGCTGGCGCCATCGCTCCCGCTGGTAGGGGGCAGGGCATCCACATTCGCAGCTTCCCAACTGACCGCTTGCTGGAGAGCCCCTGCACCTTCTGCGGCCAATGCATTGGCACATGCCCCACAGGGGCCCTGACGGACCGCAAAGCGGCGGATCAGATCGGTACAGGGGAGGTTACACGGGTCCGCACCATCTGCCCCTACTGCGGTACCGGGTGCGGCATCCATCTCATCGCCCAGGGCGGCCACCTGGTGGGCGTTGAGCCCGATTTCAGCAACCCAGTGAACCAGGGCTCCCTCTGCGTCAAAGGCCAGTTCGCCTCCTGGGAGTTCGCCAACAGCCCAGACCGCCTGACCACCCCGCTCATCCGGGAGAATGGCTCTTTCCGGCAGGCCACCTGGGAGGAGGCCTACCAACTCATCGCCACCAGGCTGTCAGAGGTCCGCGACACCTGTGGCCCTGATGCGATCGCCCTCTGGAGTTCCGCCAGGGCGACCAACGAAGCCAACTACCTGATGCAGAAATTTGCCCGTGTGGTGGTGGGCACCAACAACATTGACAACTGCGCCCGTACCTGACACGCCCCCACGGTCGCCGGTCTGGCGGTCATGGTAGGTCGAGGGGCCATGAGCAACTCCATCGGCGAGCTGGAGGGGGCCGACTTCCTTCTGGTGGTAGGCAGCAACACCACTGAGTCACACCCGGTCATCGCCCTGCGCATCAAGAAGGCCGCGCGCCAGGGGGCCCGCCTGGTGGTGGTGGACCCCCGGAGGATAGAGCTGACCCGGCTCGCCCACAGATGGCTCCAGCTCCGCCTGGGCACCGACATCGCCCTCTTCAACGCCATGGCCCACGTCATCATCCGCGAGGGCCTGTACAACGCCGCCTTCGTGCGGGAACAGACGGGGTCTTTCGATACTCTGAGGAAGCACCTGGAGCGTTACACTCCTGAGTACGCCGCGGAGGCCACTGGAATTCCTCCCGACGCCATTGTCCGGTCAGCCCGCGAATACGCCGTCGCATCCAGGGCTGCCATCGTGTACACCCTGGGAGTCACCGAACACTCCTGCGGCACCCACAACGTCCAGGCCCTGGCCAACCTGGCGCTCCTCTGTGGCAACTTTGGCAAGCCAAGCGCAGGCGTAAACCCACTGCGGGGCCAGAACAACGTGCAAGGCGCCGGCGATGTGGGTTGCATCCCCACGGAGTTGCCGGGATACCAGAAGGTGGACGATCCTGCGGTGCGCCGCAAGTTCGAGGCTGCCTGGGGACGGCCACTACCTTCCAGACGGGGCATCACCAAGACCACAGCCCTGGACGAGGTCCTGAAAGGCCGCCTGAGGGCGGTGTACATCATGGGGGAGAACACGGTAGTATCCGACGCCCACGCCTCCCGCACTCAGGCTGCCCTGGAGCGCCTGGACTTCCTGGTGGTCCAGGATATCTTCATGACGGAGACCGCCCAACTGGCCCACGTGGTGCTTCCCGCGGCCTCCTACGCCGAAGTGGACGGCACCTTTACCAACACCGAGCGCCGCGTCCAGCGGGTGCGCAAGGCGGTGGACCCGCCGGGGGAGGCCAAGCCCGACTGGCTCATCCTGTGCGAACTGGCCACCCGCATGGGATACCACATGGCCTATTCCCACCCCTCGGAGGTATGGAACGAAGTGGCCCGGCTGGCCCCCATTGTGGGCGGCATCTCATACGCCAGGCTCGAAAAGGAAGGGGGGCTCCAGTGGCCCTGTCCCACTCAGGAGCACCCAGGAACACCATGCCTCCACGCAGACGGCCTGGCCTCCCGCAGGGGGCATTTCGCGCCGGTAGACCATGTCCCGCCTGCCGAGACCCCCGATGAGAGCTATCCTCTCTTCCTTACCACCGGCAGGCGCCGGTCCACCTATCACACCGGCACCATGACCGGGCGTGCCTCCGGCTTCCACCTGCTGGTGCCCCACGAGTGGGTGGAGGTGAACCCCCAGGACGCCGCAACCCTGGGCCTGCGCGATGAGGAGGAGGTCTACGTGGCATCTCGCAGGGGGCGAGTCAAGGCCAGGGTGAAGGTCACCGACCGGTCTCCTGATGGAGTGGTCTTCATGAGCTTCCACTTCCCCGAGAGCACTCGCACCAACCTGCTCACCAGTGATGCCTATGACTTCGTTACCGAGACGCCGGAGTTCAAGGTGTGCGCCGTCCGGCTAGAGAAGGTGAAGAGGGGCCGACGGCCGCGAGGCTGAGCTGCGCCCGGAGGAGTAGGGCAGGGCAGGAGAAGGAAGCCACCGCTGGAAAACCGCGTTTTTCAGCGGAGCGTTGGATCAGCGCTCTTCCAGAATTGGCTGCTCAGGCGCGTGACTCTCAAACCTGGCCAGCTCGTTAAGAACACGCCGGGCCCAGCGGTATATGTCGTTTTCCTGAAGATGGACCCTCATGCGCTGCATTCGCCTTCTCTGCTCCGCCGCTGGCATCTCCAGCGCATGAGCGATCGCCCTGGCAACCTGCTCGGTGTCATAGGGGTTGATGATGAGGGCGTCTGTTAGCTCCATGGCAGCGCCGGTGAACCTGCTAAGAATGAGCACACCAGTGCCGTCAGTCCTGGAAGCGACATACTCCTTGGCGACCAGGTTCATTCCGTCGTGAAGCGAGCTGACAATGCAAATATCAGCCATGGAATAAAGCGCGGCTAGAGAGGTGTTGGAGAAGTAGCGGCGCATGTAAATGATGGGCTGCCAAAAGTCCATTCGGTGTTGCCAGTTGATCTCCTCCACCAGGTGCTGGATTTCATCATCCACACCCCTGTACTCCTTGATTTGGGACCGGCTGGGCACCCCTATCTGGATGAAGGTGAACTTGCCCTTGCACCTGGGGTACAATTCAAAGAAACGGTCTATGGCCCGCAATCGTTCGGGGATGCCCTTGGTATAGTCCAGCCGGTCCACTCCAAGCCCGATGAGGCCACCTGGAATAGCCAGCTCTTGCAGGAAGCGAGCACGCTCTCGCTGGACGGGTGCGCTGGCTACACTCTGAGAGATACCCTCAAAGTCAACGCTAATCGGAAACGGCCTGACAAGCGTTTGATGGCCCAGACGTGTAACACTGTACCCCCCGTGGTCCACACGGGACTCCAGCGTTCTATCCACAGTCTCCAGGAAGTTGTTGCAATGGTGGCGCGTATGGAAACCGAGCAGGTCGTTTCCCAGGAGGCCCTCCAGGATCTGCTCAGCCCAGGGACAGGTCTGGAACACCTCGAGGGTAGGCCATGGGATGTGCCAGAAGTGGGCAACGGCGACGTTCGCCCCGGCCTCCTTCAGCATCCGTGGGACCAGGGCAAGGTGGTAGTCCTGCAAAAAGACAAATGCCCTCTTTCCCCGAATCTCCTCCAGGATGGCGTCCGCGAACAGACCGTTGACCTCTTGGTAAGCTTTCCAGTCTTCCGCGATAAAGCGCGGACGAACGTAAACGGTGTGGCAGAGAGGCCAGAGCGCGCTATTGCTAAAGCCTAAGTAGTACCGCTCCTCCTGCTCCCTCGTGAGCCAAAGTCGGCGCAAAGTATAGGAGGGCCGGTCAGGTGGCACAGGGATACGGCCCTGGGCGTCGCTGACTTCGCGGTCGGCATTGCCGCTGCTTGCAGCAACCCACACTCCTCCCAGGACTCCCATCACAGGGTCGAGGGCGGCGGTCATGCCGCTGGCCGGCCTGTTCCAGCGTATGGAGCGCCCTTCGAAGATGTGGCCATAGGGTTCTCTGTTTGAGGCGACGACAAAGGTGGTGTCACCCAGTTTGCTCTGGACAAGAAGCCGTAGATCCTGGCCACTCCTGGCGGGTGGTGTCGTCGTCTCTTCGTCACCTGTATGCGAATCTAAGAGGGGGCTCTGTATCTCCTCCCTTCTGAAGCGTCGCGCGATCCGGCTGAGCACCTCCCGCTCTACCCCCGCAGCCAGGTCCACGTCCTCCACCTGACACACCACCATGAAAGAGCTGCTGGCATCCTCTTTGCTCGGCGCCCTCTTCACCTCCGGGGCAACGTCCGCTGCCAGGCCCGGGACATCCCGTGTCGCCTGCTGGAGTTCGTCGCTGAGGATTGCCTCAACAGCCTCCGGAGACGGGCCCTGGGTGACTGAGACAGGGATGGTCAGCGAGGTGCGTTTGTCTGGCAAATGGAAGTTGGTAATGATGAGCTTGCCCATTCGGCGATTGGGGATGACCACCAGGTTATTGGCCACTGTGCGAATACGGACGTCCTGCCAGGTGGTGGATACCACGTGACCAGCTACGCCGTTTTCCAGCCGCACGAAGTCGCCGACCCTCAAATGCTCCCGGCGCATCAGGCGAAAGTAGAAGAAGAGGTCAGCCGCGGCGTTCTGAAGCACTAACAGCACAGGGATGATCAGCACGGCTCCCACACCGAGGAAAGGCGTGATGGAGACGTCAATCACCGTTAGCAAAACAAGCAAAGTCAGGTAGCCAAAGCTAACAAGAGCGATCACCTGACCGAACTTGACCAACGGGCTTGGCGTCCCCGCGGTTTCCAGCGAGTGGACCGTCAAATGTGCTACTCCCAAAGTCACTGTGGTGCCCAGCAGCACAACAAGGATGGCGAAGAGCACCTTCTCCAGGATATGCGACACACCGGGGTCCACGTCACCAATCAGCACCGTGGCCCAAACTGCGCCACCTAGGAGCCCCCAGAGGCGCAAGAGGACCAGAGAGCGGTCTACTATCGCGCCCATGTCCCTGGCGTGGACATGCTCAAGGCGCTGCTTCAGCCACAGCCGCGCAAGACGGACCACGTATATCCAGGCAATGCCGAATACAATGAAATAGACTGCCCCGAGGGCGGCCTGGCCCCATGGAGTGCTGGTGAGTCCGGCCAACACAAGGCTCCTACGGATAGATTGGGGGGGCTAAGACCAATTCTACCGGCTTGCGGGAATGTCCACAAGGCGGGCAAGGAAGGCCTCCACCTCCCGTGGCGAGGGCAGGAAGAAAGTGGCTGCGGAGCTTGGGTTTTCCCCGCCCACCAGTATGCCTAGCCCGTCCATCTCCCTGATAGCGCGAAACGCCGGCTCGTCGAACACGTCGTCACCCAGAAACACGCATAGCCCCGGCGCTGTGGCCCTGGCAAACACCAGTTTGGCCAGGCGCCTGAGGCATTCTCCTTTGTCCCAGCGCAGGTTAGGTTGGACCTCCAGGACCTCCTTGCCATGGCTCACCACTATCTGTCTCCCGGCGAGGAATGGCCCTAGCGCCTCGCTGCACAGCCGCAGGCACCTCTGCTTGTCCTCCAAGGGCGCCTGGCGATAGTGCACGCTGATTGTGAGCCCCTTGTCTTCCAGAACAATCCCCGGCAAACCCGCGAGGGCTGGGGCCAGGACCTCCTTACACTGCTGAATAACGGGCCTGGCTCGCTCTGCCCCCCGCGCCCTCCACATCTCTTTGTCCCACTCCATCTCCAGCCCGTGGTTCCCGCAATAGACAAGGCCGTCGAGTCCAACCCTCCGCTTCACATCGGCCACCGCCCGCCCGGTGACAATCGCCACGCGCCACCCAGGCTTTTCTGCCAAAGCCCTCAGGAGGGTCAGAGTGCTGCCGGGAATGGCAGCCATATGGGGCTGTTCCACTATCGGCGCCAGGGTCCCGTCAAAGTCCAGGGCAAGGAGCACACAGGACGCCTGTGCTATGCGTTGAACAGCGGGATGCCAATCATGGGGAGCCAGAAGTGGCTGCAAGGGACACAACCCCCGTTGGACACTGGGACACACTCAGAGAGCTTGTGATTCTTTCCTCCCCCTTGATGGGCTTTGCCCCAAAAACTCATGAAAAAGGCTAGCGACTTCTTTCCCACCCAACCCACCCCAAAGGTTTTTGTATCTGGGGACACCCCAGACCCCGGCAGAGGACCAAGGTTCTCTGCACTTTCCTTGGGTTTTGAGGCAAGGCCCCCTTGATGGGGGAGGGACTAACAGGTCACAGCCTATCAGTGAAACTTCGGCCCCGCGTGCGTGATGGACTCAGGGTGCCGTCCCCGGCACGGGCAGGTCCTGAAGAGACCTCTGGATACCAGCCTCGTCCGGGTGAATATCCTGGATAAGCTCCGACAGGTAAGCCTCGTAGGTGCTCAGGTTGGACTGCCCGTGGGTATTCACCGCAAAGAGAATGGTCTTGGCCTCCCCCGTCTCCTTGCAGCGCATCGCCTCTGCCACCACGACGTGCAGGCAGTAGGCAACGTCCGGTGCAGCCAGTACCGACTCCGTGCGGGCGAACTGGATGGCGCTCCCTAGGGCCGGCACCTGTCCCACGGCGACCGCCTCGACAAGCCCGTTGTCGTACAGAGCGCTCACGAGGGGGGACATCCCGTGGTAGCGCATACTCCCGGCATGGATGGTCGGCCCGGCGTAGTTGTGGCCAAGAGTGTACATCTTCAGAAGAGGGAGGAGCCCCACCGCGTCGGGGTAGTCGTACGCGTAGGTCCCGCGAGTTAGGCTGGGGACTGCGGCTGGCTCCGCAGCCACGAATCGAATGGGCCTTCCATCCAGGCGCAGCGGCAGGAACGGCGCGATGAGTCCACCAAAGCCACTGCCACCGCCCACGGCCCCGATGATCACATCCGGCAGCTCGCCAATGTGCTCCATCTGGCGCCGTGCCTCCAGGCCAATCACCGTCTGGTGGAGTATTACGGACGTGAGCAGGGTCCCCGTGGCATACTTGGCGTCCTTGTCGGTCATGGCTTCCTCGAGGGCCTCCGACATGGCCAGTCCCAAGGAGCCGGGCGCCTCCGGGTCCGCCGCCAATGCCTGGCGTCCTGTCCGTGTCTCGGTACTGGGGCTGGGCACCACCTGGGCATTCCACAGCTCGGCCAGCGTTTTCAGCCGTGGCCGGCGGGCCAGGCTGGCCTGGACCACGTACACCTTTGCTACCAGGCCGAACTTGTTAGTGGCCATGGCCAGGGAGGTCGCCCACTCCCCATCTCCCGCACCGCTCACCAACTTCTTCGCCCTCGCCCGGCCTGCGTAGTACGCTTGGGGAATAGCTGTGTTCGCCTCGTAGCTACCCGTGGGGCTGGTCCCCTCATACTTGTAGTAGAGACGGGCAGGTGTGCCCAGAGCCTCCTCCAGCATCTTGGCGCGTACCAGAGGGGTGGGCCGCCAAGTCCGGTAGAGGTCCCGCACCTCCCGTGGAATCCGCACCTCCCGCTGCTCTGCGCCCAGCTCTTGCTCCAGCAACTCATGGGGTATCACCTGGGCCAGATCGTGAGGCCCCACAGGGAAACCCGTCCTGGCATTGACCGGTGGAGGCAGCTTGAACGGGAGGTCAGGCACAACGTTGTACCAGGCCGTGGGAAGCACCGCGCCTCTAAACACCGTGCGTATCGCCATCGTCAGCCCCCTCGGACCTCGACTTCGCGTCACCGTCGTTCGACCGGACTTTCGGCCCGCTGGACGGGTGGCGGACCACCGTTTCTACGTCCTTCCCCCAGTAGACGGTCCTGTGCGGGAAGGGTATCTCGATCCCCTCCTGATCGAAAGTCCTCTTCACCCGTCGTCTGAATTCTCCCATGACGGTCCACTGCTGGATGGGCTTCGTCTCTCCCATCACCCGTATAGAGATGGCCGAGTCCAGGAACTCCTCCACGCGCAGGACCTTGAGGGGTTCGTTCATCAGGGGGCCGAACTGGGGGTCATCGTATATCTCCTGCCCGACACGGTTGAGGACGGCGATCACGTGGTCCAGGTCCTCTTTGTACGCAACCCCGATGTCCACCAGGGCGCGGGACTTCTCCTTGGTCATGTTGGAGGCAATGCGTATCTCTCCGTTGGGGATGGAATGCACCACAAACTTGAGGTCCCGGAGAATGGTCCGCCGGAGGTTGATATCCTCCACCAGCCCACCCACGCCTGCCACGTCGACCACGTCCCCCACCCGGTACTGGTCCTCCAGGATGATGAACATACCCGCAAGGAAGTCCCGAATGAGGTTCTGCGCCCCGAAGCCGACGGCGATACCTGCCACGCCCGCACCGGCCAGGAGCGGAGCAATATTCACTCCTAGCTGGTCCAGCACAATGAACAGCACAACGAGGACAATGAGAAGCGTGGCCGTCTTGCGAATGACCCCTTCCAGGGTCCTGGTTCGTTTGTCGATCTCCCCTTGGTCAACCCCTTCGCCTGCCCGGCTGTCCAGGTATCGGCGCACCATCGGCTGTGTCATCCGCCCGACGATGCGAATCAGGGCATAGGCCACAGCAACGATGATGAGGACCCGGGCCGACCGGGCCAGCAGCCACTTCCCCGCGTCCAGCCCCCACCCCCGGATTCCAGCCACGGCACCGGACGTGTCCATGCCCAGGCTACCGGCTATGGAGAGCCCGGCCGCGGAGAGGACCGCCGCCGACGCTATCAGCAGCAGCCCTCGCGCCAAGGGCCGGTGCAAGGCCGAGAAATCACCGGGCAGCGCGCTGTCCACCCATCGCAGGAACGCCTCTACCCAGCGAGACAGCACGACCCAGAGCACGGCAATGACCACGGCAGACAATGCCAGTGCCGCGAGGACCCACGGCCAGTTGGCCGAGAGTTCGTCACCGATGCCCGCAAGGAGTTCCACAGCGGCTCCTCCTCTTTATGGAAATGTGCAGCCGGGCGCTTTCGCAGATGGCCAGCGCTGCAACCGCGTAGCTGATGCAGGGCCACGCCTCGTGGTGCCATTCGCCTGGCATGGGTCGGGCCCTTCAGTAAGTCTAGCACTTTTGAGAAGACCTATCTCCGGCAAAGCAGACGCGGCCGAGCTTATGAAAACGAGAGGGGCCTCTTGCACCTGTGGACGCAAGAGGCCCCAAGCAGGGAGGTGCGCAGGCTAAATCCTGGTGATCGGATTGGCGCTGTAAGAGCCGCTCTTTCCCGTCACAACGGTGCGCGCCGGCCGGCCCGGCGGCTGGCTGACCCCCACTGAGACGGGGCCTCTCTGCCACATGCTGGCATCTCGGGAGCGCTGTTTCTCTTCCGGTATGCCCGTGGCGATGATGGTCAGGCGGACTCTGTCCTGCATCTTATCGCTGTTGACCATGCCGAAGAAGATCATGGCGCGGTGGTCAACCTTGGAGGCGATGAGCTGCCCGGCGGCGTTCACCTCTCCCAGTGTCATCTTGGGCCCGCCATTGACGCAGAAGAGGGCCCCCTGGGCGCCATCAATGGCGAGGTTCAGGAGAGGATTGGTAATGGCCTGTTTGGCAGCCTCCACGGCGCCGTGAGGCCCTGGCGCCTCGCCGATGGCCATGAGCGCCTGTCCGGGGACCTTCATGATAGTGCGCACATCGGCCATGTCCACGTTGATCTCGCCGGGCACGTTCACCAGCTCCGCCACGGAGAGAATGCCGTTCATCACCGCCTCGTCGGCCCTGATGAGCGCCTCCTCCATGGAAACGTCCGTGCTCATCAGCTCCAGAAGACGGTCGTTGTGGACCACAATGAGGTTGTCCACGTGCTCTTGTAGCCGGGCTGCTCCCGCCATGGCCGTTTGCAGGCGCCGAGAGCCCTCCCATGAGAAGGGAGTGGTTATCAGGCCAATCACCAGTGCTCCCGTCTTCCTGGCCACCTCGGCCACCACAGGGGCTGCGCCGGTGCCCGTGCCACCACCCATGCCTGCCGTGATGAAGATCAGGTCAGCCTGGCCTATGGCCCGCTTCAGGTCCAGGCGGTCGGTCTCGGCGGCCTGGTTCCCCACCTCGGGGTCGCCGCCAGCCCCCAGACCTCGCGTGAGCCGCTCGCCTATCTGCACGACCGCGGCGCCGCGGACCTGTGCCAGGGACTTGATGTCGGTGTTGACGCAGACATACTTCACGCCCGGGACCTGTCGCTCCCGCATGATCCGCATCACCGCGTTGCATCCGCCTCCGCCCACACCCACCACCGCGATGGAGGCAGGGGCCTCCGGCGCCACGAAAGCGCCATCCTGACTCACCTGGGGACTCAAAGCCTGCTGGACCATCTGCTCGTTCCCTCATGAGGTGGCTTCTGGCCACCCGCGTTTGGGCACCAGTTTTTCCGGCTCACAATAAAACATAGCCTATGGTTTGTCAATAGTTTTAGACTCTATATAGAATCGCGTTTTGGAGGAATTTCAGAAAAGGCACATCCTGCCGCCCTAGCGGGTGCTATGGCACTGGCAAAGCGCAGGTACAGGGTCAGCCCTTCCTGGACAGAAAGGGCGGGCGGGTGGGAAGAAGTCGGTTGTCTCTGAGGGGGCCACAAGGCCGGGCCGCTTTTAGCACTTGTGAGTAAATCGGCTGGCGTTCACGGTGATACGTCGCGCCAGTGATTCACAAACTCTTAGCTGGACTCTGTTCCTCGCCCAGCCAGTCTTGAGGAACGCGCACAGCCCGCAGGGCGAGGAACAGAGGAAACTCGGCACGGGCACGGTCCTCGGCACGGGCCATGGGCCCCGGCTGGCTCGCCTTGTGCGAGGGCCACTCCTCCAGGGCGTTGAGCCACAGGCCCTCCTTCGCCAGGCCATTAACATAGGCCTCCAGGGGCCGGTGATACGTCCAAGTCACCTTCTGCCCGGGCCTTCTGAACGGTCGCACGTCAATGGGGATCTTCAGCGGGCTCAGGTAGCGGTCCACCGCTCGTAATAGCAGCTTTCGCTCCTCGTCCCATTTCCAGGCACTCTGGCGGGGAATGCGAAAGGCGGGATGGACCATGACCATCACCAGGCGGCCACCGCGTCGCAAAAGGCGCGCACTCTCAGCAAAGACCGGTGCAATGGGTTCGATGTTCTGGGCCGCCAGGACGCACACGGTGGCATCGAAGCTCTCATCGGCCAGAATGTCCAGGTGACGGGCATCGCCCACCAGGTACCGGATGGCCTTGGGGGAGCGCTGGCGGGCCATCTCAACCAGCCGTGGCGAGAGGTCCACGCCGGTAACCTGGGCACCGACGTGGAAGAGCGCTTTGGTAACAGCCCCTTGGCCGCACGCCAGGTCCAGCACCCTTTCTTGCGTCTGCAACCCCAGCAGGCGGAGAACGCCGGGGATAACGATGTTCTGGTGGAACTCAGTGCCCCGGTCGGCAGCCAGGGAATCGTACCAAGAAGCCACATGCTCCCAGGAGCCCTCGTGGGGTGGGGCTCCACCTTCGCCGTAGGCTGGGGCGTGCGCCGCCGGTGATCGCTTCCTCTGTCTGGTACTCACAATCTGTCCTGTGGTGGACGGTTCGCAGCAGCACCTCGAGCAGGGTAGGGGGCCTATCTCCGACGGCGCAGGGCGCGGGCCATCTCCCTGTCCGCCTCCCGCGTAGCTATCACCTTGCGCTTGTCGTACTTCTTTCGGCCCCTCACAAGGGCCAGCTCCACCTTCGCCCGATGGTCGTTGACGTACAGGCGCAGCGGAACAAGGGTGAGGCCTTTCTCGGAGACGACCTTGGTGGAGAGGCGGGCTATCTGCTCGGCATGAAGAAGCAGCTTGCGGGGTCGGATGGGATCGTGGTTCCAGGGCCCGCCACCAGGGTATTGGGCTATGTGAGTGTTGTGCAACCACAGCTCGCCCTCCTGGGGGCGGGCGTAGGAGTCACGGATGTTCACACGTCCGGCGCGGATGGACTTGATCTCCGTGCCCGTGAGCACCAGCCCGGCCTCCACCCTCTCCAGGATTTCGTAGTCGTGGAAGGCCTTGCGATTGATGGCTATCTCTTTCGCCGCCAAGTCTTTATCCCCGCTCCGTAGATGTAGAAAGCAAGCGGGCTGAGAGCAGCTCCATCGCCCGCGCCAACTGCAAGTCCGTGTCCGAGTTCTCAGGCTGCTCCACCACCGAGTCCGGCGCCAGTCCCTCTCCCTGAATGAGCCGACCGTCAGGAGTGTACCACCGAGCATAGGTCACGTAGAGGCCGGAGCCGTCGCTGAGCTCTCTAAGGAGAGTGACGCTGCCCTTGCCAAAGGTCTGGGTACCCACGAGCGTGGCGCGCCCACGGGCCTGGAGGGCGCCCGCCAGCACCTCAGCGCCGCTGGCGGTGGAGCGGTTCACCACCACCACCATGGGAATGCTGGCCTCAAGGCCTCCCTGGCGCACCGGCCAGTCCCTCCGCTCTCCCGCCCTGTCCACTTCGTACAGGACAAGGCCGTCCTTCAGGAACTGGCTGGCCACTGTCACCGTGGCGCTGAGAAGCCCACCGGGGTTGTTCCGCAGGTCCAGCAACAGGCCCGTTGCCCCCTGCTCCTGGATCTGCTTCAAGGCCCCGCGCACCTCATCGGGCGTGGTATCCACAAACCTGCCAACCCTGAGATAGGCCACGGAGCCGTCCAACATCTTCCACGTGGCCGTGGCCACCTTAATCTCATCCCGTACTATGCGCACCTGCTCCGTACCTGGCGGCTGCTGCCGTAAGACCAGGAGCGAGACGGTGGTCCCCTCGGGGCCCCGAATCATCTGGATGGCCTCCAGCAGCGTCTTCCCAGCAATGCTTTGGCCGTCCACCTCCAGAATGACGTCGCCCGCCCGGATGCCAGCCCGCTCCGCGGGGCTGCCGTCCAGGGGGGTCACGACCGTCAGCCGGCCGTCCCTCATGCTCACCTCAGCGCCGATCCCCTCGAACTTGCCGCGATAGGACTCGGCCTCCAAGTGATAGTGGTCCGACGGCACATAGGATGTGTACGGGTCGTCCAGGGCCTCCAGCATGCCCCGGATGGCCCCCTGGCTGAGCTTTTCGGGGTCCACGCGGCCGGGGTCCACGTAGTCGCGGGACAGGACGCTCCACACCTCCCAGACGCTGCGCAGCTCCGGCGGCACCTCTTGCGGCGTCGCCTGTGTCGGGGTGGACACCGTACCAGCGGGCAACACGCGAGTGCAGCCCATCACTGCAACGCTTAACAGAGCGAAAACTACGAGCACCAAGACCAATCGGGTACGCGCTGTCGCGATCAAACGAGCCACCGCCTCTCCAGCCCTTGGGACGGGGATGGTTCAATTGTAGCACGGCGGCGGAGACCAGCACGGCTACAAAAACCGTAAGTAATAACTCGACATAACTGACATAGGGCGAATATACCTTCCGGCGTCGGGTGCCCGGGCCAGCCACTCCCCTCCAGGGACGATGGGCCGGGCCCCGGTCCGTCCCGGCCCGGACCACGCAGCACGACACACCAGGTCACAGAATGAACGCGCACGAGGATGCGATTTTCGGCCCCTCTGAGAGGCCAGGGAGACCTGTGACATATCCCAGGGCGCCGCTTCACCGGTTTTTGGGCGCGGTGCCTGCCCGCGCACCGATGCGTTCAGGGCATGTTTGTGGTTCGCGCCTTGTGCCTGGCGGCCGGCCTTGGTGGCTCGCGCATCATGTCCCTCAGGACATCCTCCAGCGTGGCTCGCAGCCTGTCCAGCCCCCAGCCTTTGAGCGCAGAGACGATGACCGACCTCTCTTGCGTGGCGTGCAGAGCGTTCGCCAGCTCCCGCACAGCAGACTCCCTGGGACTGGGTAGCAAGAGGTCGGCCTTGTTGAGCGCCAGCACGCGCGGCCTGTTGTCCAGGCCCATGTCATGAAGGATCTGGTCCACTACTTCGGCCTGCTGGGCGACGTTGCGGTGCGATATGTCCACCACGTGCAGGAGGATGTCTGACTCCTGGATCTCCTCGATGGTGGCACGGAAGGCGGCGATCAGCGCCGGCGGCAGCTTGTGGATGAACCCCACCGTGTCCGTCAGCAGCACCGTCTCTCCTCCAGGCAGGAGGATGCGCCGCGTCACCGGGTCTAGGGTGGAAAACGGCTGGTCCCTGACCGTCACGCCCGCGCCGCTCAGAGCGTTGAGCAGGCTGCTCTTTCCGGCGTTGGTGTACCCCACCAGTGAGACCACAGGCACGCCGTCATGCTGGCGTCGTGCCCTGTACCGCGCCCTGTGCTGGCGCACCGCCTCCAGGGCGGCCTTGAGCCTCTGGATCCGCCGACCAATGAGGCGCCGGTCCGTCTCAAGCTGGCTCTCGCCGGGGCCGCGGGTGCCGATGCCACCCCCCAGCCGCTCCAGGTGGCTCCACTGGCCCACCAGCCTGGGGAGAAGGTATTCGTGCTGGGCCAGCTCCACCTGGAGGCGGCCCTCCCGTGTCTGGGCATGGCGGGCGAACACGTCCAGGATGAGAGCGGTACGGTCCAGGACCTTCTCCCCCAGGGCCTCCTCCAGGCTCTTCTGCTGGGTCGGGCTCAGCTCATCGTCGAAGACGACGGTCCCTGCACCAAGCGCCTGGCGAAGCTCCCTCAGCTCCTCCAGCTTCCCCTTGCCCAGGTACTTGGGCGAGGGCCTGTCCAGGTGCTGGGTCATGACGCCCACCACCTGGGCGCCAGCCGTCCTGGCGAGTTGCCCCAGCTCCTCCAGGGAGTCCTCCAAGGGCCACAGCCCGCTCTGCCCCTTTAGGGCCACGCCCACCAGCAGAGCACGCTCCGGCTGGGCCTCGGTAGCTACGGTCCTAGACCTGGCTATGGGACGACACCTCCTGGTATCACCGCTGAGGCGGTGCCGGGATGCGCCAGCCTCGCAGCCGTCGCAACCCCTCCTCCACACGGTCGTCGGGCGTGGTAAGAGAGAGGCGGATGTACCCCTCTCCCTGCTGGCCGTAGCCGCGGCCCGGCGTCACCACGATGTCCTTCTCCTCCAAAAGCAACGCAGCGAAGTCGGCGGAGGTCCATCCCTCGGGCAGCCTGGCCCACACGTACAGGCCGGCCCTGGGTGTCTCCACCGCCAGCCCGATGCTCCTCAGCACCTCCACCACCCGGTCGCGCCGCCGCTTGTAGATGGCGTTGTTCCGGTCTATGGTCTCCTGGGAGCCTGTGAGCGCCTCGATGGCCATGTACTGGATGGCCTGGGGTATACCGGAGTCCAGGTTGGACTTGACCCGCAGCAGAGCGTCAATCAGCTTGGCGTTGCCCACGGCCATGCCCACGCGCCATCCAGTCATATTGTAGCACTTGGACAGCGAGTGGAACTCGATGCCAATGTCCATGGCCCCCTCAGCCTGGAGGAAGCTGGGGGCCCGGTAGCCGTCGAAGGTGACCTCGGAGTAGGCCGCGTCGTGGCACACCACCATGCCGTGCCTCTTGGCGAACTGGACCGCCCTCTGGAAAAAGTCCAGGTCCGCCAGGCCGCCCGTGGGATTGTGGGGGTAGTTGAGCCAAAGCACCCTGGCCCGGCGGAGCACCTGCGCGGGGATGGCATCCAGGTCTGGAAGCCAGCCGTTCTCCTCTGTGAGGGGCATGAAGTAAGACTCGCCGCCAGCGAACATGGTGCCCACGCTGTACACAGGGTAGCCGGGGTCAGGCACCAGGGCCACGTCGCCGGGCTCCAGCAGGCAGAGGGCCATGTGGCCGATGCCCTCCTTGGCACCGATGAGGGGGAGCACCTCCTTGTCCGGGTCGAAGGCGAGGCCAAAGCGCCGCTGGTACCAGGAGGCGACGGCCTTGCGCATCTCAGGCAGCCCCTCGGTCTCCGGATAGCGGTGGTTAGGCGGGTCCTGGGACGCCTCGATGAGGCGGGCGATGATGTGCTGTGGCGTGGGGATGTCGGGGTCGCCGATGCCGAAGGTGACCACGTCTGCCCCCTTGGCCCGCTTGGCGGCGATCTTCCGGCTTATCTCCACGAAGAGATAGGGAGGCAACTTGTCCAGTCGCTTCGCTAGGCGCATTCACACTCCCTCTGTCGAATGTGTTCAGCACTCAATACGCAGCTCTCCACTCTCGTAGCCCCTAGGCTTTGCGGTGCCCGCGTGAGGCTGTGGTCGTCTTCACCGTCGCCTTCTTCGTGCGCATTTTCGCTACGGGCTTCTTGGCAGCAGTCTTCGTTCCCGACAGCCTGGACCCGGACCTGGAAGGCGCTGAGGATGCGGTGGGGAAGTGTTTCGCCTTGAATACTTCAATGGACTGCGTACCCATAGAAGTGTTGCACGTACGGCATATAGGCCTAAGGTTGTCTATACTGTCTCCCCCACCTTTTGACTTGGCCCTATTGTGACCGACGTCAAAGTCAACGATGTGGATAGTACGACCGCATACGTAGCACTTGCCCTCCGCCTTTCCCGCCCCAATGTACTTGAACCAAACCTGATCCTTCACCGCTTTCGGAATAGACCTGCGGCGCCTTGTTGGTTCGTCCCAGTCCCACATCGAGCGCACCTCCAACAGCTACGGTGTTCCCTACCCCCTCCACTCCCCCTCGAACACCTCCACTGCCGGGCCCTCCAGGTACACGGGGCCGGTGCCGGGCCAGGCGACTCCCAGCACGCCGCCGGGCACCTCTATCTCCACCGTGGCCTCGGTGTGGCCCAGAAGATAAGAGGCCACGGCCACCGCGCAGGCGCCGGTGCCGCAGGCCAGGGTCAACCCCGCACCTCGCTCCCAGTGGCGGGCCCGAAGGGTGCCCTGCCCCAGCACGTTGACCACGTGGAAGTTGACCCTCTTTGGGAAGAGGGGGTGGTGCTCCACCAGCGGGCCCAGCCGCTCAAGTGGGACCTTGTCCACCGGCTCCTTCAAAAAGGCCACGGCGTGAGGGTTCCCCATGGAGACGCAGGTCACTTCGAAGGTGCGCCCCTCCACCGTGAGGGGCATGCCCATCACAGCTTCGCCGGGGGCCAGGCCGAGCCCTGCCAGGAGGCGGGCCGTCTGCCCGTCCCGCGCAAGGGTGGCCGCCACGGCTACGGGCCAAGCGGTTCCGCTCACGTCCACGGGTATCTCTCCTGCCCTGAGCCTTGGCTCCCCCATGTCCACCCGGGCGCTTGTGACCCGTCCGCCCTCCATGAGCGGCACCACTGTCTTGGCCCCACCAGCAGTCTCCACTCGCAACCCCTTCCCTGACGGAGAGACGATGCGCCGCTCCAGCACGTACTTGGCGAAGCAGCGGATGCCGTTGCCACACATCTCCGCCTCCGAGCCGTCCGGGTTGAACATGCGCATGCGCACGTCGGCCACCGACGACTCCACCACCAGCAGCAGGCCGTCTGAGCCGACCCCATAGTGGCGATTGCACATGGCACGGGCCAGGACATGCCAGTCGCGCTGCTCGCCCCTGGCGTCCACCACCACGTAGTCATTGCCCGCGCCGTGCATCTTGGTGAACTTCAGCATGGCTTGCTACCTCTGGACAAACAAGGTAACCTGGTCTATGCGAAAGTACTTGGGGTCAGGTCGGCCTATAATGTTACCACGCGAGTCCCTGTACTCGTGGACTCGCGCAAACACTATGCCCCGGGGAGAGACGTACTCCCACATCTGGCTGGCAGACCCTCTCTCAAGATGGGACGGAGTGCCCTTGCTCTGCCAGAAAAGGCGGGCGGAGAAGTAGCCCTCCCTTACCTTATCGAATATCTGCATTGCATCAAACAACTGGCGCATGACTCCTGAGGAAACTGGGACTGGGATGGCCTTAGGAGTTGGCTGCATCTTCAGGAGGCAGCGATGGGCTTGCTCAACGCCGACTTGGCACTTGCCCTGGCCCTCTTGGGTAGAGGGCTCCTCCCGGTGCAAACACTACGGGAATGGCTCGCGGAGAACGTGTGGGAGCTCTCCCAGTCACCCTCTCCCCTGGACCGGATGCTGTTGGGCGAGATGGAGCTGGCTCTGGCCGAGTACGACAGGCAAGACCGCGATGAGCAGTACATCCGCGACCTTGCTCGTGGCTTGCTGATGTTGGTCAATCCCCAACTCCTTCCGCAGGAGGTCGAACAGCTAGAGGCTATTGCCGCTTAGGTGTCGCAAAATAGTCGGTGCCACCAATCCGCCGCCGTTCGATAAGGCGCCGCTCCACCAGCGTGTTCAACCGAATCAACAAAACGACACGCGCTGTAAGATTGTCGGCACTTTTGCCCGCCTTCTTAGAAAGCTCGCTAAGAATGTCGTCCATAGTGTAAGCCTGGGACGGGTCCCCCTTCAGTATACCTAGGAGGGCTTGGTCTAGCGGGTCCACTTCCTGCTCAAACATCTCCCTTGGAATGGGCATCTTGAAAGCCTCACGGCGGTGATTTGCAGCTTGGGGTCATTGTAACACACCCTCTCCGTCTGCCAGAAGCCGCCGCACCGCCTCCCGAGCCGCCGGCGCCGGGTCGCTGCGAGCGTCCAGCCAGCGGATGCGGGGGTCACTGATGCGGAACCAGGCCCCCTGGTGCCGGGCAAGGCGCCTTAGCCCCCGCCGGGCGCGACGCAGCGCCTCCTCCCAGGCCAGCTCCCCTCGCAAGTACAGGGCCAGCTCCCGGTAGCCGGTGCTGGACATGGATGGAAGCTCGGCAGAGTAGCCTCGTTCCAGCAGGCTGCGCACCTCCTCGATCCAGCCCGCCTTCAGCATGGCATCAAGCCTGGCGTCTATGCGTCCGTAAAGCTCCTTGCGTGGCATATCCAGGCCGAGGACCAGCGCCCGAAATGGTGGCTCTCCCCTGGCCCGCTGCTGGG
Source organism: Chloroflexota bacterium (assembly GCA_016190445.1). Taxonomy (GTDB): domain Bacteria; phylum Chloroflexota; class Dehalococcoidia; order Lucifugimonadales; family JACPQL01; genus JACPQL01. Next base: position 10,816 of record JACPQL010000043.1, on the reverse strand, counting down.
AGGAGGGCACCCCGGTGGCGTAGTACACCTCCAGGGCCCTCACCACCCGCCGGACGTTGCGAGGGTCAATGAGGGACCGCGCACCAGGGTCAACAGCCACCAGCTCGGCGAACAGGTTTTCGGACCCCTCCTCCCGGGCCCGGCGCGTCAGGCGCTCCCGCAGAACCGGGTCCGGCGGCACCCCGGGCGCCTGCCAGCCCTCCAGCAGGCCCCACGCGTACTGGCCCGTGCCACCCACCACCACGGGGAGACGTCCCCTGCCCTGCACCTCCGCCACCGTCTTGCGCGCCAGGTCAAGAAACAGGGCCAGGCTGAACTCCCCGTCCGGCTCCACTATATCAATGAGGTGGTGAGGCACCAGGGCCCGCTCCTGGGCCGTGGGCTTGGCGGTGCCGATGTCCATGCCACGGTACACCTGGCGGCTGTCGGCGTTGATGACCTCGATGTCGAAAGCGCTGGCCAAGTGAAGGGAGAGGGCAGTCTTCCCCGAGGCCGTGGGACCGATGATGGCGACCAGAGGAGGCTTCATGCGTGGAATGGCAGGGCGAAGCGCTACATTCTGGCCCGCACCTGGGCAGTGGTCCGAACTATCTCCACGAAGTCGGCGGCGCGGAGGCTGGCCCCGCCCACCAGGGCGCCGTCCACGGGCGGCTGCTCCACAAACCCCCTGATGTTTTGGGAGGTCACGCTGCCCCCATAGAGTAGGGGTATGCCGTTGGCAGGGTTATCCCCAAAGGCTTCGCTCAGGCGGCGACGGATGAGGGCCATCATGGCGCCAGCCATATCGGGCGTGGCTGCTTTGCCGGTGCCGATGGCCCATACCGGCTCGTAGGCCACCACCAGAGAGGCGGCGTCGGAGTACCCCTCTAGAGCGCGATGGAGTTGGGCCGTCACCACCTCCTCCGCCCTGCCCGACTCTCGCTCCCCCAAGCGCTCCCCGACGCACAGGATGGGCCTGAGCCCGGCGGCCACGGCGGCCTTGAGCTTTCGGTTCACCACGGCGTCGTCCTCATGGAAACAGGCCCTACGCTCGGAGTGGCCCACGATAACGTACTCGCACAGATCCCGGAGCATGAGAGGGGAGACCTCGCCGGTGTAAGCCCCTTTCTGCTCGTGGAACAGGTTCTGTGCCCCCACCTTGATGGGAGTACCGGCCACCAGCTCACTGACCGCCGCCAGGGAGATGAAGGGCGGGCAGAGCACCCGCTCCACACCATCCAGCCGGGCCAGTTCCCCCCTCATCTCGCGCACCAGCGCCACCGCCTCCCGCAAGGTGGTGTTCATCTTCCAGTTGCCAGCGATAAAAGGAGTGGCCACGGGTCCTCCCTACGCGCCGAACTTGACGAGCCTGCCCGCGTGGGCCAGGGCCAGGAACATGACGCTGGTGGCTGGTATCTGCCCCAGGGAGCCCTGGGCGCACGCCCGCTCCGAGAACCGCTCCACCCCCTCCCCTACTGTCAGGCGTGAGTGCAGCAGAAATGGCACGGGATGCCAGGAATGGCCCGCCACGATGGCGGGGGTAGCGTGGTCGCCGCACACCAGAAGAACGTTGGCGGCCAGCTCTAGCAGGGACGGAATGTGCTCGTCCAGTTGCTCCAGGGCGCGCACCTTGGCTGCAAAGTCGCCGTCCTCGCCCGCAGCGTCGGCGGGCTTGTAGTGAATGTAGAAGAAGTCGTACTCCTCGTAGTGCTCCCTGAGGGTGCGCACCTCGTCCGCGAAGGTGGCCCCCGTGGGCAGGACGTCCATCCCCGCCAGGCTTGTCAGCCCCCGGTACATGGGGTAAGCCGCGACGGCGGCAAGTTTCATGCGGTACCTCTCCGCCATGGAGGGTAGACGGGGCAGGAGCGACCAGCCCCGCAGCAGCACCATGTTGGCCCTGGGCTGGCCCTTGAGCACCACGGCCGCCCTCTCCGCAAAGGCGTTGGCCACCTGAGCAGCCTGCGCGGCAACGGGCTCCAGGGGGCGCACAGGCAGTGGCGTGGCCCCCAGCTTTTGAGGGTCAGTCTCTGTGAGGCGGTCGCTCAGCCCGCGACCGCGCATCCTCAAGACGAAGCGGTAGTCCTTGACGTGGTGTACGGAGAGGTCGGCGCCGTCCACCTGAATGCGGTCCAGGAGTTGGCAAAGGGGCTCGCTCTCCCGGCTGGGGATGCGCCCGGCCCTGCGGTCCATTATCCGCCCCTCTCCGTCCACGGTGCAAAAGTTGCCCCGCGCCGCCACATCGCCGTCCCGCATCTCCACACCCGCTCCCAGGGCCTCCAGGACGCCACGACCTACCAGGTACCTGAGAGGGTCATAACCGAAGAGGGCCAGGTGGCCGGGGCCGCTTCCCGGAGCGATGCCGGGCAGGACCGGCGTGGTGAGCCCGCAGGCGCTCTCCCCGGCCAGCCTGTCCAAGTAGGGGATGCGGGCCGACTCCAGCTCGGAGAGGCGGATATCGGGCCGGGGAGCACCCCCCAGTCCATCCACCACCAGCATGACGATCTTGGAGTCTGCCTTCTGGACCACCTGGTCAAGATAAGGAAAATCAATCATGAGTCACTACTTGTCCAGCAGGGCCGCCACCCCTGGCAGCACCTTGCCTTCCAGAAACTCCAGGGAAGCTCCTCCGCCGGTGGAGACGTGGGTCATCTTGTCGGCCATGCCCATAGACTCCACCGCCTCGGCGGTGGAGCCTCCCCCGACAACCGTGGTCCCCTTGCAGGTGGCCATCGCCCTGGCAATAGCCAGAGTCCCCTGGTCAAAGGGGGGCACCTCGAACACACCCAAAGGCCCGTTCCACACCACGGTCCCAGCCTGAGCGATACGAGCAGCGAACTGGTCGGCGGTCTGCGGCCCGATATCCGCAATGGCCCAGCCATCTTCGATAGCGCCGTCCACCGGGACGGTGCAGTGGCGGGTGCCCGGCTCCAGCCGCTCGGCCACCACCACGTCCCTGGGCAGCAGCAGCTCCACGCCCCTCTCCCTGGCCCTGCGCGCCAGCTCTGCGGTCAGCGCCACCCGCTCCGGCTCCACCAGCGAGCTACCAACGGAGCGTCCCTGGGCCACCAGAAAGGTCGCGGCCATCCCCCCCCCAACAAGCATGGCGTCCACCAACTCCAGAAGATGGTCCAGCACAGCTATCTTGTCGGACACCTTGGCCCCGCCCAGGACTGCCACCAGGGGACGCTTGGGCTTCTCCAGCACCCGACCCAGCACATCCACCTCCTTCTCCATAAGCAGGCCCGCCACAGCAGGCAGGTAGTGGGCCACCCCCTCCGTGGAGGCATGGGCCCGATGGGCGGCAGCGAAGGCGTCGTTCACATACACCTGGGCCAGGGAGGCCAGTTCCTTGGCGAAAGACGGGGCGTTCTGCTCCTCCTCCGGATAGAAGCGAGGGTTCTCCAGCACCAGCACCTGGCCTGGCTCTAGCTGCCGGGCGTGGCGCACCACCTCCGGCCCCACGCACTCCCGCACGTAGGCCACCGGAGTCCCCAGTAGCTCGCCCAGACGCTCGGCCACGGGCCTCATCCGCAGCTCCTCCACCGGCTTGCCCCTGGGACGGCCCAGGTGGGAGCACACGATCACCTTCGCCCCTTGCTGGCGAAGGTAGTCAATGGTAGGCAGACCGGCCCGGATGCGCCCATCATCCGAGATGCGAGTGGTGCCCTTCTCGAAGGGGACGTTGAAGTCCACTCGCAACAGCACGGTCTTGCCCTTCACGTCCACGTCTCTCACCGTCTTCTTGTTCATGGCATCCCACGGCACCTCAGGACAGGCGGGACGCCACATGGACCACCGCCTGGCAGGGCGCTGAAACCTCCTTACTCCTTGGCAAGAATTGGGCCGGGGCAACTCACGAGCAGGCTAGCAACGGACTATGAACTCGGCCACCGCCTGGAGGTCCGCCAGGCCAGCGCCAGCCACGCCGCGTTCCTCCACGGCGCCTATCGCCTCCCTGACCAGGGCCTCCGCCTTTTCCTGGACGTAGTCGCGCGCCCCCGCCTCATCCAGAAGCACCACCAGACGGGCCGCATCGTCAGCGTCCATGGTCCGCTTGAAGTAAATTGAGCCCAGCTCTTTTTTCTGGGCCACAGTCCCCTTCTCTAAGGCGTATACCACTGGGAGCGGCTTGGCCATGCTCATAACGTCGTCCGAGGGCCTGGAAAGCTCCTCAGGGGAGCCGCCCCACAGGCCCCGTATATCTTCCACAAGTTGCAGGGCAATGCCAAGCCTCTCCCCACAGCGGCGAAAGGCGTCCACCGTGTCCTCGTCATCCGTGGCTACCAGGGCGCCCAGTTGCATGGTGCAGCCTACCATACCTCCGGCCTTTGCTTCCACCATACGCCAGTACTGCTGCTCCCCCACATCCACCCGCTCCCGAAAGCTCAGGTCCAGGAACCTCCCCTCGCACAGCCGCAAAGCGGCGGCGTCGAGGGCCTGAATGGCGCGCAGCACCTTCAGTTTTGGCACGCCCCGCTCCTGGAGCCGGAACAGGCAGAGACGTGCCAGAGCGTGCATCCCGTCCCCGACGTTGATGCCCTGAGCAGGACCCCACAGCCACCACACCGTGGGCCTGCCGGCCCGCTGAGGCGTACCACCCTGAATGTCATGGTGTATAAGGTAGAAGTTGTGGACCAGCTCCACGGCAGCAGCAGCCGGGATGGCCGCGAGCGCATCGCCCCCCAGGGACTGGCAGGCCAAGAGACATAGGGTGGAGCGCAGCCTGTCGGCGGTCGCAGAAACCTCTGGCTCGTCGGGGGTGTCTGCCCAGCCAAGCTGGTAGCGCATCATCCGGTACAAAGGGAGACTCTGGCTCCCCAGAAGCGCACGCAGCTCGGCTTCCACAAGGGGACGGTATCGCGCAAGGGGCTCAGGTAGCTCGGCCACGGTCTCCATTCACCTGAGAAGGGCTGATCGGTCTGCCAGCGTCACCCCGGCTACCCGCCGCAGCTCTTCCACGGGCAGCGTACCCTGGCGCACCACCCTGGGCGGCTCCACGGTCACGTCCACGATGGTGGAGGGCACCTGGCTTGGGGATGGGCCGCCGTCCAGGACCAGGTCCACGTTGGTCCCAAGCTGGGCCGCCACGTCCTGCGCAGTCAACGGGTTGGAGCCACCGCTGCGGTTGGCGCTGGTGCCGGTGATGGGCGCGCCGCACATGCGCGCCAGGGCCGTCGGCACCGGGTGGTCGGGTAGGCGCACGGCCACCGTCTCCCTGCCCCCGCTCACTACAGCCGGGACCCGGAGGTGCCGCTTCAGGACAAGGGTGAGAGGGCCAGGCCAGAAGCGCCTCGCCAGGGCCAGGGCCAGCTCCGGCACCTCTGCGGCCACCCTCTCCAGGTCTGCCATCTCCCCCAGCAGCACCGGCAGCCCCTCTCCGGCGGGGCGTCCCTTGACGCGAAAGACGCGCTCCACCGCCTCCGGCAGAAAGCTGTGTGCTCCCAGACCGTACACAGTATCGGTAGGGAACGCCACCACACCACCCCGGCGTAGGAGGGCGGCAGCCTGCTCTATCGCCTCTGGGCTCACGCTCACAATGGACATAGCTGTTCCGAGGGGGCTCCGGCGGTTCCGTCCCACCATAATCGGCTCCCCGGCCTACCGGCTGCCTTGACTGAGTATAGCACAGGTGGTAAGCTCAGGTCGAACTACACAATGGGGACCGAAGCCACCTCTCCCCAGAGCACCAGCCGCCGTGTCGCCACCAGCGATGACCTGGAGGTCTCCGCCTACCTGGAGATTGCACGGGAGAAGGGCGGCCAACAGCCTCTGGCCCAGCAGCCGGCCTCGACTGCGGCAGAGGCTGTGGTTGTGGTGGACTTCGGCTCCCAGTACAGCAGGCTCATCGCCCGGCGGGTCCGGGAGCTGCGCGTCTACTGCGAGATCGTTCCCCACGACGCCACCTGGGAGCAGGTGGCTCACCTGCAACCAAAGGGTGTGGTCCTGAGCGGCGGGCCCGCCAGTGTATACGAGGAAGGGGCCCCACTGGCGCCCCCTTGGGTCTATGGTAGGAGCCTCCCTGTGTTGGGCATCTGCTACGGGATGCAGGTGTTGGCACACCAGCTTGGGGGCGCGGTGATGCCAGGCACCAGGCGCGAGTACGGCCATGCTGAACTCCACCAGGATGCCGCAGGCAGCCCCCTTTTTGCTGGCCTTCCCACCTCCCTACCCGTCTGGATGAGCCACGGAGACCGCATCGAGAGGCTTCCTCCGGGGTTCAGGTCCCTGGCTTACACTGACAACTCGCCCGTGGCTGTTATGGCCAATGACCAGGGTATCATTGGCCTCCAGTTCCACCCGGAGGTGGCCCACACGCCCGCGGGCAAGGCCATCCTGGCCAATTTCCTCTTTCACATCTGCGGGTGCCAGGGCACCTGGACACCCAAGAACTTTGTGGAGGAGGCCACGGAGCGCATACGCCAGCAGGTGGGCAGCGGGCGAGTCATTTGCGCCCTTTCGGGAGGCGTGGACTCCGCCGTGGCCGCAACGCTGGTGCACCGGGCCGTGGCAGACCAGCTCACCTGCATTCTCGTGAACAACGGCCTGATGCGACGCCAGGAGCCGGAGCGGGTGGTGAACACCTTCCGGCGGAACATGAAGATGAACCTGGTCTACGTGAACGCCGAGGAGCGTTTCCTGGCGCGGCTGAAAGGTGTGACAGACCCCGAAGAAAAGCGCAAGGTAGTGGGCGAAGAGTTCATCCGGGTGTTCGAGGAGGAGGCGGTCAAGCTGGGGAAGGTGGACTTCCTGGCCCAGGGCACCCTGTACCCGGACGTCATCGAGAGCCGGGCGCCGGAGAACCGGGCCGCCGCCAAGATCAAGACCCACCACAACGTGGGGGGCCTTCCCACACGGATGGTCCTTTCTCTGGTGGAGCCGCTGAGGTACCTGTTCAAGGACGAGGTGCGGGAGGTGGGGCTGGCCCTGGGCCTGCCCGCGGAGATGGTGCAGCGCCAGCCGTTCCCCGGCCCTGGCCTGGCCATCCGCATTGTGGGGGACGTGACACGAGAGAAGCTGGAGGTGCTGCGTAGCTGCGATTGGATAGTGATGGACGAGATCAAGACCGCCGACCTCTACCGCCAGTTGTGGCAGAGCTTCGCCGTCCTCACGGATACCCGCAGCGTGGGTGTGATGGGCGACTACCGCACCTACGGCTACGTGGTGGCCATCCGCGCCGTGACCAGCGAGGACGCGATGACCGCCGACTGGGCCCGCCTCCCCTACGAGGTGCTGGCAAAAGTCTCCAACCGCATCGTCAACGAGGTGCCCCAGGTCAACCGCGTGGTGTACGATATCACCAGCAAGCCCCCAGGCACCATCGAGTGGGAGTAGCCATCGTCCCCATGAACCTCCTCGTTATCGGCTCCGGCGCCCGCGAACACGCCATCCTGGCGGCGCTGAAGCGCAGCCCCCAGGCGGGGTGCCTCTTCGCCGCGCCGGGCAACGCAGGCACCGCCGCCATCGCCACCAACCTCCCGGTGGGCGCTTCGGACATCCCGGCGCTGCTGGCCGCGGCCCGCCAGCACGCCGTTGAACTGACGGTGGTGGGGCCAGAGACCCCCCTGGCCGAGGGTGCGGTGGACTGCTTCCGTGAGGCGGGCCTCGCCATCTTCGGCCCTACCAGAGCGGCGGCGCGCATCGAGTCCAGCAAGGCCTTCGCCAAGGAGCTGATGCAGCGCCACGGCATCCCCACCGCTGCGAGCCGCAGCTTCGACTCTCACGAGAAGGCGGTGGCCTACGTGAAGGCCCAGGAAACGCCTATGGTAGTGAAGGCCGACGGGCTGGCTGCGGGCAAGGGGGTGGTGGTGGCCCGGACCCGGGAGGAGGCGCTGCAAGCCCTGGAGGAGTGCATGGTGCGTCGCGCCTTCGGCGATGCCGGGGAGCGGGTGGTGGTGGAGGAGTGCCTATCGGGACGCGAGGTGAGCGTCTTCGCCTTCACCGATGGTGAGAGCATCTCCCCTCTGGTGGCCGCCTGCGACTACAAGCGTGCCCAGGACGGCGACCAGGGCCCCAACACGGGCGGCATGGGCGGCTACAGCCCGCCGGGGTTCTGGACTCCTGCCCTGGCCCGGCAAATCGAGGAGGGCATCATACGCCCCACCGTCAGGGCACTGGCCCAGGCGGGTGCACCTTACACCGGCGTCCTGTACGCCGGCCTCATGCTCACCAGCCAAGGCCCCCAGGTGCTGGAGTTCAACTGCCGCCTGGGCGACCCGGAGACCCAGGTGGTCCTGCCCCGCCTGGAGACGGACCTGGTAGAGGTGGTGGAGGCGGTGTGCAAAGGGGAACTGCACAGAGTGGCCCTCCGCTGGAGCCAGCAGGCCTGCGTGGGGGTGGTGGTGGCCTCGGGTGGGTACCCGGGAGAGTACAGGACCGGCTTGCACATCTCCGGTCTGGAACAGGTGCCGGAGGGTGCGCTGGTCTTTCACGCCGGCACCGCCACATCCGATGGAAGTGTGGTCACCAGTGGGGGGCGGGTGCTGACGGTGGTGGGCCGTGGCCGAGACCTGGCGGATGCGCGCCAGCGGGCCTACGCCGCGGCAAAGCGCATCACATTCCAGGGGGCTTTCTACCGCACCGATATCGCAGCCGTGGCCGTATAGCCTTAGGAGGGACGCCGTGCCTCTGGTGGGAGTCGTCATAGGCAGCAGGTCCGACGAGCCTTTCATCCAGGACACGCTGAAGGTCCTGGGGGAGATGGGCATCGAGCACGAGCTATCGGTGCTCTCCGCCCACAGGACGCCGGAGCGGGTGCGAGAGTACGCCCTGGGAGCGCGGGAACGGGGCATCGAGGTGCTCATCGCGGCGGCGGGAGGCTCCGCGGCCCTGCCCGGCGTGCTGGCCTCCTGGACCACCCTGCCCGTCATCGGCGTCCCGGTGCCCTCCAGCGAGCTGAAGGGGGTGGACGCGCTATACGCCATCGCCCAGATGCCGCCGGGGGTGCCTGTGGCATGTGTGGCCGTGGGGGCGTGGGGTGCCCGCAACGCCGCGTACCTGGCGGCGCAGATTCTGGCCCTCAAGTATGATAAAATCAGGCGTGCCTACGAGGAGCACCGCCACCGCCAGTCCCAGGGGTAAGAGACGATAGCTGTACCATGATCATCCTCTGTGATTTTGACGACACGGCGGCGGAGCAGAACGTGGCGCAGCTCCTTCTGGAGCACTTCGCCGACGGCGCCTGGCCTCCACTCCGCCAGGAGTACCGCCGGGGCGCCATCACCTTCAGAGAGTACCAGGAGCGCGCCTTCCAGGCCGTGCGTCAGCCCAGGGAGGCGCTGAAACAGTACGTGCGGGAGCACAGCACCCTTCGCCCCGGCTTCATCGAACTGGCCCGGTACTGCAAAGGCCACGACGTCTTCCTGGCCATCGTCACCCTGGGGCTGGACTTTTACGTGGATGCCCTCCTGGAGAAGCACGGCCTGGAGTACCTGCCCCGCTACGCCGCCCAGGCTATCTTTACTCACAACGGCCTGGAGTACCGCTACGCCAACGCTTCCCCCGACTGCCCGCGGTGGGGCAACTGCAAGTGCTCCATCCTCAGACAGTACCAGGCCCAGGGGCATCGTGTAATCTACATCGGCGACGGCGTCTCCGACTTCTGCCCCGCTCCTCTGGCAGACATGGTGTTTGCCCGCGAGCCGCTATTGTCGCTGTGCCGGGAGCGGGAAATATCGCACCGCGAGCTGACCAACTTCCAGGAGGTCATACAGGAGCTTGAGGCGCCGGAGGCACAGCGGTGATTGACCGGTACGCCAGGCCCAGGATGAAGGAGGTCTGGTCGGAGAAGACCAAGTACGACCGTTGGCTCCAGGTGGAGCTGGCCGTGTGCGAGGCGTGGGCCGAGGAGGGGGCCATCCCTCCGGCAGACATGGCCAAGCTGCGGAAGGCGCACTATGACATGGAGCTGCTGGAGCGCATCTTCCAGCGGACCCGCCACGACGTCACCGCCTTCCTCCAGTCGGTCACGGCCCACCTGGGTGACGAGGGCCGCTGGCTGCACCTGGGACTCACCTCCAATGACATCATTGACACCGCCCAGTGCATGCAGCTCAGGGACGCGGCGGGCATCCTGCTGGAGGATGTAGACGCCCTCGCTGCCGAGCTGGGGCGCCGCGCCCTGGAGCACAGGGATACCCTGGTCATGGGGCGCACCCACGGGGTCCACGCCGAGCCCACCACCTTCGGCCTGAAACTGGCCCTCTGGTGGGACGAGATGCGACGCAACCGCCACCGCCTCCAGGAGGCCAAGGACCAGATATCGGTGGGCAAGATCTCGGGGGCCGTGGGCACCCACGCCACAGTTCCACCCTCCGTAGAGGAGCGGGTGTGTGCCCGCTTGGGACTACAGGTGGCACCGGTGTCCAGCCAGATAGTCCAGCGGGACCGCCACGCCTACTTCGTGGCCACCCTGGCTGTGATAGCCTCCTCCCTGGAGAAGTTCGCCACCGAGGTCCGCGCCCTCCAGCGTACCGAGATACGGGAGGTGGAGGAGCCTTTCGGCGAGGGCCAGACAGGCTCCTCGGCCATGCCCCACAAGCGCAACCCGGAGCTGTCGGAGCGCGTCTGCGGCCTGGCCAGGCTCATCCGCGGGCACGCCCTCACCGCAATGGAGAACGTGGCCCTCTGGCACGAGCGGGACATCAGCAACTCGGCGCCGGAGCGCATCGTCCTGCCAGACTCCTGCCTGGTCTTGGACTACGCACTCAGTGTCTTCACCTCCATAATGAGGGACCTCCTGGTATACCCGGAGCACATGAAGGAGAACCTGGGTCTCACCCGTGGCCTGGTATTCTCGCAGCGTGTAATGCTGGCCCTCATCGATAAGGGCCTCAGCCGC
>JACPQL010000041.1 GCA_016190445.1 Chloroflexota bacterium | reverse complement strand
TGCTGAAAAAGGGGTGTCCAGAGGGGCAAAGCCCTTTTGGCGGGGGTCTGGGGGTGTCCCCCAGATACAATTTTCACCCCCTTCCTGGCCAGGAAGGGGGTCGGGGGGATGGTCGAAGGAGTTTTTCATCACCCTGCTAGGAGAGTGGGCGAAGCAGGTCTCGAACCTGCGACCTCCTGTGTGTAAAACAGGCGCTCTGACCGCTGAGCTATTCGCCCGTTGCAAGAGCCTAAAGAAGAGGTCCAAGAATAGCGCTTGGCCCTTGTAGGGCATCCCGACCTGTCGGGACGACCTACAGATTGAATCACTGTTTTCGGGAAGAAATGGCGCGCTTGGCGGGGCTCGAACCCGCAGCCTCAGCCTCCGCAGGGCTGCGCTCTGTCCTTTGAGCTACAAGCGCGGGGTCGCTGGCTGGCGTGGGTGGTGCCGAGGGCGAGATTTGAACTCGCACGCCCGTGAGGGCACTACGCCCTGAACGTAGCGCGTCTGCCGTTCCGCCACCTCGGCCCACTATGGTGGGCGGTACAGGACTTGAACCTATGACCTCCTGCGTGTGAAGCAGGCGCTCTAACCACTGAGCTAACCGCCCCGATGGACTCGATGTCAACCACCTTCGCATGATGGCAACGACAGGATTCGAACCTGTGACCTAGCGCTTATGAAGCGCCCGCTCTAACCACTGAGCTACGTTGCCATCCCGGACGTGGGGGCCAGACGCCCTCCCCGTGCCCGGCGCAAGGCTATGATAGGGGAAGAGGAAAGGGGGTGTCAACGACGTGGCCGCGTTGACGCCGCGACGTGGCCACTCTACACTGGGGACGCTGCCGCTAACCAGCACCCGGGCTTTGCCTCAAAACTGTCATTCTGACGAGCGCAGCGAGGAAGAATCTGGGGCGGTGCGGGCAAGGTGCCATGAAGCTGTTCCAAAACCCTCACCCCCTGTGTCCCCCGCTCCCTTGGTAAGGGAGTGGGGGAGAAAAGTGCAATCTGGGGGACACCCCCAGACCCCGGCAGAGGGGGTTTCCCCCCTCTGCACTCCCCCATGCACGAAACTTGGGATAGCTTCATGTGAAAAGGGACTTTTCAGGCAAGCCCCAGCACCCGGGAGGTGAGCCAGATTTGATGGAGCGTGCTGACCCTCTTACCCTGCGCACACTGGCCGATGCCACCATGCAGCGCACCGCTGAGGAGATGCAAGGTATCCTTCAGGCGCTGGCGGCACGGCTGGACCCATTCCCCAACTTCGCTGGCATGACCACCCTCCAGGCAGTGGAGGTGGACCCCGAGGGGTTCATCCCCAAGGAGCGCGGCTGCGTGGTCCTCTGCCAGGATGCCGAGTTTTACGAACTCGCCCTCAAGCTCGTCCCGCCGGTGGGCGAGTTCGCCGACGGGATGGACCAGGTGGACGAACTCAAGCAACTGGAGATGCCCCCCCACGAGTACATCCCCTACGCCTATGCCGCTATCCGGGAGCTGGCCCGCCTGCTCCACGGGCGCTCCCCCAGGGCGTAAGATGGCTGGGCCTGCTGCTCATGGTCCGACAGGCCTGTCCTGGGCCTGCCGATTTGCACCCCTTCCCCCTAGAGGGGGAAGGTTGGAATGGGGGTAAGCGTCTTCAGATGGTCTTCCGGGCAGCCCCCCCTGACGTTCTGAGACCAGCGACGTTATCTTGTGTAGGCAGCAGGGCGGCCATGGTGCGCGACTCTGGCAGAAGTCCCGAATTGGCCCTGTGGAACCCGCCAAAGCTATTGACAAGCAGGGGACTTTCGTCTATAGTCCCCAAAGAATTGCAGCAGGACGCTGCCATATAGCGGGTTGGGCAGGGAGGTGCGGGTTCCAACGGCCGGCAGGCCCCCTGCCTTGTTCTTTGCTCTTCTCGGAGAGCAAACGCGCTGGTGTGGCAGCCACTTGACAAGGCTGCGTGGGTATTGTACATATTGGCGCGGGTTTCAGCCAAGGAGGCACAGGCCATGCACTCATCTCCGTATCTCTCCCGAGCTGATCCCTCCCGCACTCATCGCCTGCGCCGGGACCCCGAGGGAGGAGGACGTATGTGACGATTCCCGGCCCCGCGCGGCTTTGCAACTTCGGACCACAAAGAAGGGGGTAGGAAGTGAAATCCAGAACCAGATTCATCGCAACCGGCATAGTCCTAGCTTTGGTCCTCTCTCTCATGGCGGCAGTGCCCGTCCTGGCAGCCCTTCTCTCCTACAGCTTGAAGGTCCAGCAGGTAGGGGATGCTGGCGGCAGCGAAAAGGACACCCGGGTGGGCAACGTCCAGTATGTCGCCGCCGCCACCTCCGCCTACAACGTGGTGGAGGTGAACCTGGCGGATGACACCATCGCCGCCGCCGCGAAGACCGCGACGGTGACCAACCTCCGGAGCGGCACCAGCGTCAGCGTGCCGCTGCCAAACATCGCCGCCAACACGGTGCGCGGCAAGTTCAGCGTCGGGGCGGGTGTCACGATCACTATCGCCGCTATTGACGGCGACACCCTCAACGTGAGCGCCCTCGGCAACGTCAAGGCCCTGACTGTGGACGCGAAGGGCCCCACCGTCGCCAGCATGGCCCCGGCCACCGGCTTCCTCCAGAAGGGCACCACGGTGGCCCTTACCGGCCAGATCACCGACACGGCCTCCAGCATCGCCAGCGACAAGAACGACGTGGACGGCAACGGCGTGACCAACGAGCCGCTCAAAGCCGCGAACGGCTCCACCGTGGACATCCAGATCTTGGTTGGGCCCTCAGGCGGGGCCCAGGTGGACAAGTCGCTCCTGGCCACGTGGCTGCCCGTCACCGATGGCTTCAGCTTCACTCTCCAGGTGGACCTCCTGACCGAGGGCGACCACACCTGGCAGGTGATTGCCAAGGACAAGGCGGGCAACGCGACCACCAGCGACAGTGACACCGCCACTGCTGCTGTGTTCGAGAAGCACAAGATAACTGTGGACGCCACGAAGCCTTGCGTTGCGGCAGCCTCCACCGGCATAGGCTGGGACGCCGCCGGGAAGAAGGAGAAGACCGACAAGAAGAGCGTCAAGCTCGAGTTCACCGGAGAGAGTGCGGGCCAGGCCGGCACGTGCGGCCCGACCGCCGACCTGCTGGACAGCGCCAGCCTCTTCGCCGGTGCCTTCACGGTGGAAGGCAACACGGTGTCAACCTTCGTGTTCCCCAACCTGAAGGCGGCGGACACGGACGCCTCCTACAACAAGGAGACCCGCAACGTGGTGTTCCTGACCCTAGGTGCGGACCTCGCCCCTGCCAGCAAGCCCCAGGTGGCGGTGGTGGGCATCATCACCGACAAGGCCGGGAACCCTGCGGTAATCAAAGCTATCACGGCCTCGGACAAGCTCAAGCCCACGCTCAGCGTCAGCATAGTGGGTGAGGCCTCCTCGCGGCCTGTCGTCTCGGGCAAGACCACGGCCAAGGCCACCCTCACCATCACCTCCAACGAGGAGCTGACCGGGCCGCCCACGGTGACCTTCAGCACCCTGGCGACCTCCGGCACCAGCGCCACGGTCAGCAGCGTCGTAGTGAAGCCTGGTGTACAGATAGGCGCAGTCGAGGCGCCCGTAGTGGCGAGCGTCGCCGCCGGCGGCACCAGCACCGCAGGCCCGTGGGAGGTGACGCGCAAGTTCGCCGATGGCCCGAATCTCCCCCGGCTGGCGAACGTGTTCGTGACCGGCACCGACAAGGCGGGAGCCAATGTGGGCACTGCCGGTTCCGGCACAACCGTGAACACCTTTGTGGACCCTGCCAAGCTGATCCTGTTCGAGTTCGACAACCAGTTCAATGGTGGCGTCGTTGACATAGCCACCATATTCAAGCTGAACCCGGTGCAGGTCGGCAGCACCAACAAGACCGAGAGCCAGAGCCCCTTCGTCCGCATGGACTTCGACAATGAGGGGCTGGAGTACAACATCACCGGCGCGAGCAGCGTTGACAGCGTGACGTCGGGCGAGACGAAGATAGAGATTGACTCCCACAACAAGGTGACGCTCCTGTCCGTGAAGCTCGACGGCGCCGATGTCCTGAGCCAGGCGGGCACGGTGGACGACAACTCCTTCCAGATCGCCACCGCCAACCTCGCGCTCGGCAAGCACAAGGTGGAGGTAACGGCGAAGGACGCGGTGGGCAACGAGACGGCCTCCACCCTGACCTTCGAGTTCGAGGTGGTGGCGCGGTCAGCCCACAAGGTAGCACTGGTGCCGGGCTTCAACCTGGTCTCCTTCCCCGGCGACCCGGTGAGCACGGCCATCAACGACGTGGTGGGCTCCAACGCCGCCGTCAAGACGGCCCTGACCTACGACCCCAATGACCCGGCAGGGCCGTGGCTGGTGGCCACCCGTGACGCCGCTGGCCAACTCAGCGGCACGCTGACCACCATTGACGGCAACCACGCCTACTGGATCGAGACCACCAACTTCGATCCCATCCAGACGGTCCTGGCGGCACGGGCCTTCTCCACGGTGCCGCCCTCCATCCCGGTCATCGCCGGGTGGAACCTGGTGCCCGTGGCTGACCTCCAGCTCGGCATCGTCGGCACGGCCATCACCTCCACGACTTACTTCGCCAGCGTGGACTGGGCGGTGGCATACCGCTACGACGCCGCCACCAACCAGTGGGTAAAGGTGATCCCAACCAACGTGGCAGCCCAGGTGAAGAGCGGCGAGGGCTGGTGGCTCTTCGCCAACAAGAAGGGCTCGCTCGTTCCGTAGCGGCGCCCAAGCCTAGACTAGGTACCAACAAAGAGGACTCCCTCCCCGCTTGGGGAGGGAGTCCTCTTTTGTCTCCTTGACCTATCCCTCGCCGCTAGCCAAAGACCCGGCGGGACCCATCGGGTTCTTTCATTGTCACCCTGAGAGCTTGTGAGTTTTTGGCAAAGAGGTGCCTCAGACACCCTCTTTTTGTATCTGGCGGACGGCCTAAAAAGGTGCTCAAAACCAATCTCTTCACAAGCTCTGAGCTGGAGGCGAAGGGTCTGGTGGGGCTGGGGAGTTCATCCCACCAAGACGAGTTCGCAATCGGAGACTACTCCTCAGCATGACAGAAGAATGAAAAGACCGGGCGGGACCGATGAAGGTCTATTCTCAAAGCGGCGGAGCGTTGTAAAATGGCGGGCATGGCACGACTCTTCGCACTAGCGATGCTCGGCCTCCTGTGCGTCCTCGCCCTGAGTGTTGCGGGCGCCGGCGCGCAGGAGCCGCCACCAGTCCCTCTCACCTACCCGGTGGTCTTTGAGGGCCGCGCCTTGCTGGGAGACGGCCCTGCCCCGGACGGGACTGTGGTGGTGGGGAAGGTGAAGGACTGGGAGAGCGGCCCGGTGGCCGTGGAGGGTGGCCGGTACAGGAACCTGCTGGTGGCGCCGCCGGACCCCGCCTACTACGGGGAGACCGTCACCTTCCACATGAGCAACGGGGTTGCCCTGGAGACCGGTACCTTCGACAGCAGGTCGGGCCCCAAGACCCAGGAGCTGGACCTCCACTTCTCGGCCACCGGCGCCAGCAGCGGCGGCCTCCCGTGGGGCGTTGTTGGTGGTGGGCTAGCGGTGGTGGCCGGCGTCTCCCTGATGGTGCTGGTCTTCGTAGTCTGGCGCCCTGGGGGCAAGACCGGGCACCGGGCGCAGCGCTAGAGGCCCAGTTTGCTGTGCCCGGGAATGGGGTACTACCCGTCACACCCCGACGTGTCGGGGTGTCCAGATACGGCCATGGTTGAGATGCCCTGAAAGATTCCGGCGAAGACCGGAATGACAAGGGCCTACCGATACATCGCCGACGCGGGCCTAAGAGCGACGAGGCGTCAGGAGGGCGACGCGCCGCTCTGCGGGCAGGCTGGAGCGTGTGACTGTGAGGCGAGGAAGAGGCTCTGCCTCCTTGTGGCCCATCTCCTGAAGGAACTTCTCGACCGGGTCCAGCTCCACCGTCAGCCCAGGGATAGCGTAGTGCATAGGGACTACCAGGCGAGGCTCGATAGTGTTCACCATCTCCCCCACCCGGTCCATCGGCAAGGTGCAGCGGCCTCCCACCGGCAGGAAAAGCACATCGCAGGTCGTCAGCTTTTCCAGTTGGCGGGACACCAGTGGCACCGAGAGGTCGCCCACGTGGCACAGCACCACGTCGTCCACCTCAATGATGAACATGGTGTTCCGGTGAGTGCCGTCGGCGTCGGGCATGAGCGGTGTGCCCACGCCCCGCACGTAGACGCCGGAGACCTCGTACTCGCCGGGGCCATTCAGCACCAGGGGACGTCCCTGGACCCCCTGCACCGCCGAGTGGTTTGGGTGACTGTTGCTCACCGTCACCACGGCGGCGGTGGTGGCCCCCATGCTCAACCCCAGCGAGTCGGGGAACGGGTCCGTCAGCACGGTGGCGCTGGACCCACGCAGCAAGAAGCAGGCATGCCCCAGCCATGTGATCTCCAACTCACTTCCTCCGCCAACGTTGCACCAGCGCCCAGGCGCCGGGCAGGGTGAGGGACGCCAGGTACAGCTTGATCATGTCCCCCATCAGATAAGGATAGAGGCCGCCCACCAGTGCCTTGTCCACGGCGTGGCGTCCGGGGATGAAGTCGTAGAGGCCCTGGTAGTTGCCCACGGGAAACCCTAGCTGGGCATCCAGGCGATGGGATGCTATCACGTAGCCCAGCCAGGCCAGCCCCGGCAGGTAAATGACCAGGTTGCCCAGCAGCATGGCCAGGTTCACCCGCCACCCCCTATCCCATCCCCGCTCCGCCAGGCGGCCGATAACATAGGTGGCCAGGATGAAGCCAAGTATGTAGCCGCCGCTGGTAAGGTTCCATATGGGCCCTGCGGTCCCCTTCCAGGGCAGGATGAAGTGGACGGTGACATCCCCAATGGTGCTGGGCAATGGCGCGAAGACGGGAATGCCGATGAGCGCCCACAGGATGTAGAGCACCATGCTGGCGGCCCCTCGCCTGCTCCCCAAGGCCCCGCCTGTTAGCAGGACGGCGAAGGTCTGTCCCGTTATGGGGACGGTGGTGAAAGGGAGGTTCACGGCGATCTGCGCGAAAACTGCGGTAAAGAAGGTGAACCCCACCACCAGGACGGCATCCCGCAGGACCCAGGGCATGGATAGCGGCGCTACCAGGACGTCGGCCAGGGTAGCACCCTTGGCGGTGAGACGCATAAAGGGCCCTCCTGCACAAGTCTGGTCTCGTGGATAAGAGCCGGCTGGGAGTCCGGTCTGTCAGCCGCTGCCGGAGTATAGCAAAGGCCACGCCATAGGGTCAATGTGAGCGAGGTGGGCCAGCTTGACACCCCCTGGTCGCCGTGCTAGATTCGAAGCATCCTCTGGCACTTGTGTTTGCAGAGTGCTAGCAGGGGGCAGGTGTTTGCCGTGGTAGAAGCATCTGGCGTGCTGAGCACGCGCAAAAAGGCTATCCTGAATATCCTTGTGCGTGACTACATCCACACCGCCAGCCCGGTGGGATCGGCGCAGGTCGCCCGCCATCCCGCCCTGGGGGTGAGCCCGGCCACAGTCCGCAACGACATGGCGGAGCTGGAGGAGGAGGGGTACATCTCCCGGCGCCACGTCTCGGGAGGAGGGGTGCCCTCGGACAAGGGGTACCGCTTCTACGTGGAGCACATGGGGCAGGACCACCAGCCCCCTTCCGATATGCGGTGGCTGGTGCAGCACCGGTTCCGGGTGGTG
The DNA here is from genome assembly GCA_016190445.1 of Chloroflexota bacterium. GTDB lineage: Bacteria > Chloroflexota > Dehalococcoidia > Lucifugimonadales > JACPQL01 > JACPQL01. The sequence goes on along the minus strand of JACPQL010000041.1, from coordinate 56,567 downwards.
TCTCGAGAGCCGGAGGCATGGAGCCGCGTGGCTGCTACTATCCTCTCCCAGGCAGTCCGGAACGTGGCCATGGTCACATTCCCCAGCGCCATCCAGTCGCGCCTCAAATACCTCCAACTGGTGCGGCTTCAGGAGTTCCTGGCCCTTCTTGTGCTGGTGCTTCAGTCAGCGCGGGTCCGCCAGCAGCTTCTGCGTCTTCCCGACAACGTGGCCCAGCAAGACCTGACCGCTTTGGCCAACAAGCTGAGCGCCCGCTTTGCCGAGAAAGACCGCCACCAGATGGCTGTGATGCCTGCGGAAGAGGTATCGCCCCTGGAGGCCCTGGTGACGCGGGAGGCCCATTCGCTAATGGAGGCAGAGGATCGGGCCGCCTTTAGGGATGTGTGGGTGGAGGGGCTGCGGCACATGCTCGCCCAGCCGGAGTTCGCCTCTGGCCAGCGGGCCCGAGAGGTGGCGGAGGTGGTGGAGGACCGGGAGCTGGTAAGCAACCTGCTGACGGCGGTGCAGGGCCACCCCGGCGTTTGCGTGCTCATCGGCGAGGAGAACGGGCGGGACCTCCTGCGGCCTTTCAGTGTGGTGCTGTGCCAGTACGGCATTCCGGGGCAATCCATGGGCGTGGTGGGCGTCATGGGCCCCACCAGACTGGACTACACCACAGCTATCGCTGGGGTGCAGTACATCTCCCTGTGCATGGGTCGCCTGCTGGCCGGGCTCTACGGATACAGCCCGTGACATGCGGAGCTATAATCATTATGCAGGGGCTTGCCGCCGGCCAGCCCCTGTCTTATTCTCCCCATCGTGTGATACCTTAATATATATTGATGTCTGGCTAAGCTGATAGGGTCTGGCAAATGGCATCCAAGCGAGATTACTACGACGTGTTGGGGGTCCAACGGAACGCCTCTGAGGAAGAGGTCAGAAGGGCGTTCCGGCGCAAGGCGTTGGACTACCACCCCGACCGGAACAAGTCGCCCGACGCCACGGACAAGTTCAAGGAGATCAACGAGGCCTACCACGTCCTCTCCGATACCGAGCAGCGCCAGAGATACGACATGTTCGGCCATGCTGGAGTGGGGACCCAGGCAGGGACCGACTTTGGCCGTGGCTTCGAGGGGTTCGACACCGTGGGCGGCTTCGGCGACATCTTCGATGCCTTCTTCGGCGGCTTTTCCGGCACCAGGGCCCGCTCCGGCCCAGTGCGGGGCGCCGACCTCCACGCCACCCTGACCCTGGCCTTTGAGGAGGCGGTCTTCGGAACAGAGAAAGAGATATCCCTGGAGCGCACAGAGCGGTGCCAGCGCTGTAGCGGAAGCGGCAGCGCCCAGGGCGTCACCCCCGAGCGGTGCGCCAACTGCCGCGGCGCGGGGCAGGTAAGGCGTGCCCAGCAGAGCATCTTTGGCCAGTTTGTACAGGTGGTCACATGTCCGGCATGCGGTGGGCGTGGCCAGCGCATCACCAACCCGTGTCAGGGGTGTCTGGGCGCCGGTCTGCAACGGAGCCAAAGGCGCCTGGTGGTAACCATGCCCTCCGGCGTGGACGAGGGCTCCCAACTCCGCCTCACGGGGGAGGGAGACGCTGGCAGGAACGGCGGGCCTCCTGGAGACCTGTATGTGACGCTGCACGTGCGAGAGCACGAGTTCTTCCGGCGGGACGGCGCCGACATTCTGCTGGACCTCCCCATCAACTTCGCGCAGGCTGCCCTGGGGGCCACCGTTGAGGTGCCTACTGTGGACGGCACCGAGACGGTGAGGGTCCCCGCCGGCACCCAATCGGGGCTTGTGCTCCGCCTCAAGGGCAAGGGTGTGCGGCGCCTTCGGGGTGGTGGCCGGGGTGACCAGGTCATCACGGTGCGCGTGATGACGCCGCAGCACCTGGACCAGCACCAACGTCGCCTCCTGGAGGAGTTGGCCACCTCCCTGGAGCGCTCCACCGCCTCCCAAGACGGCGACCACAAGGGCCTGTTCGACCGCATTCGCGATAGCTTCACAGGTAGCGATAAGGCGTGAGCAGATGGCTTGAACTCAGCGTCCGGGTGCCCGCGGAGTTCGTGGAGCCCGTCGCTGAGATGTTGCGCCGCTACGGAAAGGGTGCTGTCGCGGTGGTGGAGGACGGCTACGACCCTGAGAACGACCCACAGCCCCCTTCGCGGTACCGCGACGCCACCTGCATAGGCTACCTGCCGATGGACCGGACCCTATGGAGTGCCCGGGAGCACATCCGAGTGGGCCTGGCCCTGGTCTCCCACCTCTGTCCGCTGCCCGAGCCCGCCGAAAGGGAGGTGGAGGAGAACGAGTGGGAGCAGGTGTGGAAGTCGCACTTCAACCTCATGCGCGTGGGACGGCGCATTGTGGTCAAACCCTCATGGCAGTCCTACATCCCCGGCCCTGAGGATGCCGTGGTGGAGCTGGACCCCGGCATGGCCTTCGGCACGGGGTACCATCCCACCACCCGAATGTGCCTGGAGGCCCTGGAGCGACTCTCTCTTCCCGGCATGGAGGTGCTGGATGTGGGAAGCGGCTCCGGCATCCTCAGCATCGCCGCTGCCAAGCTGGGGGCGAGCCGGGTTGTGGGCGTGGACATAGACCCCGTGGCCATCCGGGTGGCCCGGGTCAACGTGCGGGCCAACGGCGTCTCTTCCCAGGTACGGCTGTACCGGGGCACCCTGCCCTACCCGAGGGTGCCCGCGGGCGCCTTTCACCTGGTCTTGGCAAACATCACCGCCCGCACCTTGACAGCGATGGCAGGCGCCCTGGCATCAGCGCTGCGCCCGGAGGGCACGCTGGTGGCCTCTGGCATGCTGGAGAAGCAGGCGGCCCAGGTGGAGGAGGCCTTTCTGGGCGCGGGAATGCTCACTAGAGAGCGCCTCTTTGAAGGGGACTGGGTGGCCATAGTGACAGGAGGACCCCCCAGGTGATAAGCCGTATGACACCTTGGCCCGGCGCAGGACTGGCGCGAAGCACCAGGTGGCTTGCATCCCTCCTTGTGGTGCTGGGGCTCGCCGCGGCCTGCAATGGTGGCCCGTCCCTTCCAGCGGGCGAGGTAGCTACGCAAGCAAGCCAGGCCCCAGCATATGCGCGGGCGGAGCTGCTGACGGAGCCGGACTGGCTGGCAGCGAACCTGGGGAATGATGGCCTCGTGGTCCTGGACGTGCGCTCCTCGGTCAGCTACAGGCAGGGCCATATTCCGGGGGCCGTTAATCTGGACCCCCTGGCCCTGAACAGTGATGGCCCGGTGCGGGGGATGGTCGGCCCGTCGGAGCAGGTCCAGCGGGTGCTGGAGCCCTTGGGCATCGGCGATGCCAGCCGGGTGGTCATCTACGACGATGACCGCGGAATGTGGGCCGCCCGCATCTTCTGGGTCCTGGACTACTACGGCAAGGCGGACGTCAGCCTCCTGAACGGCGGCTTCGCCCGGTGGCAGAGGGAAGGTCGCTCCCTGAGCACAGACGTGCCTGAGACCAAGACGGCCAGCCTGGCCCTGGCGCCAAACCAGGACCATATCGCCGACAAGAGCTATGTCCTGGCGGCGCTGAAGGACAAGGGCGTTGCTCTCCTCGATGTGCGTGCGCCCAAAGAGTACACGGGGGCGACGGCGCTCTCCGAGCGGGGCGGCCATATCCCGGGGGCGGTCAACGTCCCCTGGGAGCAGGCCCTTGATGAGGAAGGCACCTTCAAGTCGCAGAGTGAGTTGAGGGCCATGTACCTGGCAGTTGGCGCTTCTCCTGACAAGGAGGTCGTCACCTATTGCCAGACAGGGGTCCGGGGTGCCCACGGCTATTTTGTCCTCCGGCTCATCGGGTACGACAAGGTACGCCTGTACGATGGCTCATGGGAGGAGTGGGGCAACGACCCTTCGCTGCCGGTAGAGAGATGAGCTAGGCCACCAGCGCCTGCATCCCCCGGTACAGAAAGAACCCCCCTATGGCCCACAGGGAGAGACCGCACGTCACCATCACGCCCCGGTACACCACACCACCCATGAACCGTCGGCCCGAAGCTATAGCTAGCGAGACCAGGCTATACCACGCCAGGTCCGAGAATATGTGGCCCGTGTAGAAGGAGGCCAGGCCCGCCGCGCCCAGCTCCAGAGACCACACGATGTAGGTGGTGCCCAGGGTGGCCCACCAGAGTGCCCAGAACGGGTTGGAGAGGCTCACCAGCGCCCCACCCAGCACCGTGCCCCTCTGAGGCCGTGGGGAAAGGCGAGCCCCCTCTGTCCTGGACGGGAGACCGCGGGCAGGAGCCCTCAGAATATCCCAGCCCATCCACAGCAGGAAGGCGCCACCCGCAAGGGAGATGGCCGCCACCGCAGGCCCATCCCGCAGGAACCGGCTGGCCCCCAGGGCCAGGAGCACCACCGCCACCGCCTCCAGCACCGCATGCCCCAGGGTCACGCTTGGGCCAGCCCAGAAGCCTATGCGGGTTGTCTCTTTGACATCGAAGGCCAGCAGCGGCCCCGGCGACATGGCGCCGGAGAGGCCAACTATGAAGGAGGTCACGAAAATGGTTGCAAGGGTAGCTTCTGGCACGGCCCCTCGCCTACTGCCGTATGCCCGACCACTCAGGCCGAGGAGCGCGGCCCATCAGCTCGGCGATGGCATGGTGGATGTCCAGGCCCTCAAACAGCACCCGGTAGGTCACCTCGGCTATGGGCATCTCCACACCCAGCCCTCGGGCCATGCCCAGGGCCGCCGCCGTGGTGTCCACACCTTCCGCCACCTGGTGCATGGAGGCCAGCACCTCCTCCAGCTTCCTGCCCCGGGCCAACTGCTCCCCCACATGCCTGTTGCGGCTGAGGGAGCTATTGCACGTGGCCACCAGGTCCCCCAGACCAGCCAGACCGGCGAAGGTGAGAGGGTTTGCCCCCGCGGCCACCCCCAGGCGGGTGATCTCCGCCAGCCCCCTGGTGATGAAGGCCGCCTTGGCGTTGTTCCCGTAGCCCAGACCGTCGCTTATGCCGGCGCCGATGGCCACAATGTTCTTCAGCGCCCCTCCAAGCTCCACGCCCGTGACGTCGGTGTTGGTATATACACGAAAGCTGGTCGAGTTCAGCGTCTCCTGGGCCTTTACGGCGGTCTCCTCCCGCTCCGAAGCCACGACGGTGGAGGCGGGCTTGCCCGCCGCTATCTCCAGGGCCAGGTTGGGCCCCGACAGCACACAGATGGCCCCCTGCTGCCTGGGTGATAGCTCCTCTGCCAGCACCTGGCTCATTCGCTTGCTCGTGTCCCGTTCCAGACCTTTGCAGGCGGCGAGGACGAGGCATCTCCGTGGCAGGTGGGCTGCGGTGGCTTGGACGTTCCAGCGCAGCCAGTTGGACGGCACGGCATACACCACCAGGTTGGCCTTTGCCAGGGCCTCCGCGACTGAGGCAGTCACCGTAAGGGTGGGTGGGAAGGGTACGCCGGGCAGGCGCTGGGCGTGCTGGCGGTCCCGTCCCAGGCGCTCCGCCTCCTCCCCTGTCCTGGCCCACAGTGCCACCGGAATCTCGCGGCGGGCCAGGATGACGGCCAGGGTGGTCCCCCAGCCGGTGGTGCCGATGACAGCGACGTGCGCCACGGCTAAGCCTCAGGCTCCGGCTTCCGGCTCCTTGCCCTCTGGCCCAGGCGGTGCTCGGTGCCCTTGATCAAGCGTTGGATGTTCGGCCCGTGCCTGAGCACCAGTAAAGGGCCTACGACTAGAGCGAAGGCCAGATATGGCATGGGGTAACTCCCTGCCAGGGTGGTACCAACGACGACGACGAAGGCAGTTGTCGCAGCGGTGATGGAGCCCAGAGAGACGAACCGGCTGACGGCTACCACAGGCAGGAAGACCGCCACGGCGGCCAGCCCCGCCCACGGCGCCAGCACCAGAGTCCCCCCCAGGCCGGTGAGGACTCCTCGCCCGCCGCGGAACCGGGCAAACACGGGCCAGATGTGGCCCACCGCCACCGCGATGCCCGCCAGAGCGTGGGCCACAGGCGCGTCCGATAAGAGACGTGCGATGAGGACGGCCAGCGCCCCTTTTCCCAGGTCTCCCACCAACGCCACCACCGCCGGCCCTGGCCCCGCGGTGCGCAGCACGTTGGTCGCCCCTGTGACGCCGCTCCCATACTCCCGGACGTCCACCTTCTTGACCAGGCGCACCACCAGCACCCCGAATGGGATGCTGCCCAGCAGGTACGCGACAAGAATTGCTACGAAGTAGGCCATCTTACGTCAGACCCTTCCCCCGCCCCTGCCCACCCACCCGGCTGGCCTGCCGCCCTCGGAACTCCATCCGCAGCCTGGAGCCGCGGAATCCGAAGGCACGACGCAGGGCGTTCTCCAGGTACCGCTGGTAGGAAAAGTGGGCCAGGTCCGGGTTGTTTATGAAAAATGTGAAGGAGGGCGGGTTGACCCCCTCCTGGCGCACTCCCCGAATGCGAAGCACCCGGCTCCCCTGCTTGGGGGGCAGGTGGCGGCTCGCCGCCTCCATCACCACCTTCTGAAGGTGGCCATGGGGTATCCAGCGCATGCGGTCCCGGTAAACGTCCATGCAGGCATCCAACACCTCCGAGATGCCCTCCCGACGCAGCGCCGAGGCGAACCGGATGGGCGCGTGAGGCATGAACTTCAGTCTCTCCAGGAGCGACTGCCGCACCTCTGCCGCATCCAGCTCCAGCTCTGGAGCCATGTCCCACTTGTTGACCACCACTACCATGCCCTTGAACGACTCCACCACCACCCCCGCGACGTGCAGGTCCTGGGCTGTGGCGAGCTCCGAGGCATCCAGCACCACGAGCGCCACATCGCAGCGTCGGACGGCGTCCAGTGCCCGCAGCACGCTGAACTGCTCCACCCCGGGCTGGATGTGCCCCCTGCGCCTGATGCCTGCCGTGTCTATCAGCACCATCGCCTGGTCGCCGTAGCGGAATGGGGTGTCCAGGGCATCCCGGGTCGTACCTGGCATCTCGTTCACTATGGCCCGCTCCTCACCCAGAATGGCGTTCAGGAGCATGGACTTGCCCACGTTGGTGCGGCCTACAATGGCCAGGTGAAGAATGTCCTTCGCAGCTTCCACCTCCATAAAGGGCCGCGGCAAAGCTGCCAGCACGCTGGCCACTAGGTCGTCAATACCCAGGTTGTGATAGGCGCTCACAGGTACGGGGTCGCCCAGGCCCAGCTCGTACAGCTCCAGGGCCAGCAGGTCCCTGCGAGGGTTGTCCACCTTGTTAGCGGCCAGCACAACAGGCTTGCCGGAGCGCCGCAGCAGGTCAGCGATCTGCAGGTCTCCCGGCATAATCCCCTGGGCGGCGTCGGTGACGAAGATGATGACATCCGCCTCCGCCATGGCGGCCTCCACCTGAAGCTTCACCTGGGCCCACAGGCTGGAGTCCGGCTCCACTACCAGGCCACCCGTATCCACCATCGTGAGCGTCCGGCCACCCCACGTGGCCTCCCCGGTCACGCGGTCCCGGGTGGTACCAGGCAAGTCAGCCACGATGGCCCTTCGCTGGCCCAGCAGCCGGTTGAACAGGCTGGACTTGCCGACGTTGGGCCGCCCCACTATGGCCACCACAGGCAAGGCCCCCCCCGGAGCGGGGAGGGTCGCCGTGAAGTGCTTGGAACGTGCCGCAGGGCTCAGGTTGGGGGAGTTCAGAGGGGGCTTTGCCCCCTCTGACGGGGGTCTGGGGGTGTCCCCCAGATGCCTTTTCGTCCCCCTCTCCCTTGGCAAGGGAGAGGGGGACACAGGGGGTGAGGGATTCTGTGATGATTTCATGGCCCTAGCAGCAGATCAAGGATAGCCTTCTGAATGTGGAGGCGGTTCTCTGCCTGGTCGTAGGCGACGGACTGGGGGTGGTCCAGCATACCGGGGGCCACCTCTTCCCCGTAGTGCGCCGGCATCGGGTGCATGAACAGCGCACCGGGCGCGGCCCGGCCCAGCAGGACGCCGTCCACCTGGAACCCGGCGAAGACCCGACGGCGCTGCTGGGCCTCTGCCTCCTGGCCCATGCTGGTCCACACGTCAGTGTACACCACGTCGGCGCCACGGACTGCCTCTGCCGGCTCTGAGCAAGCGTGCACCTGGGCGCCGGGCGACCGGGCCAGCTTGCTGGCACGCTCCATCAAAGGTCCAGGGAGCCCGTAGCCTGAGGGCGATGCTATGACAAAGCTGGCGCCAGCCAGGGCGCAGCCCAGGGCCAAGCTGTGGGCCACGTTGTTGCCATCACCAACATAGGCGAAGGTGAGCCCCCCCAGCTTCCCTCGTCTCTCCTGCACCGTCATCAGGTCCGCGAGTGCCTGGCAGGGGTGCTCCCGGTCAGAGAGGGCATTGATCACCGGCACCGAGGCGGCGCGTGCCAGCTCCTCCAGCGAGGCGTGGCTGAAGACGCGGGCCACAACGCCCTGGACGTACCGCTCCAGCACCCGGGCCACGTCCGCCACCGGCTCTCGCTGTCCCAGGCCCACTTCATCTTTTCCCAGGTAGAGGGGGTGTCCGCCCAGATGATGGACCGCGATGTCGAAGCTGACCCTGGTCCGCAGGGACGGTTTCTCGAAGAGCATGGCCACCGTCTTGCCCCGGAGGGCCTGGCACTGGGCTCCGGCCTTGAGCTGGCGGCCCCGTGTCAGAAGGCGGTCGAACTCCTCGTAGGACAGGTCGGCGATGGAGAGAAGGTCTTTTGGCATAGCACTTACTCGCATGGCGATACTACCCTACCGGCTGTCCCTGTTCAAGCACTGGCCGCCGGCGGCCCCTCTGTGGTACGGTGACGGCGAACGAGAGGCGCTCTGCGTGGCTAATCCGTGCGAGGAGGGAGAGCATGGCCCTGAAGAAGTGCCTGCTGGAGATGGGGACCGGCGTTGACTTGCATGACAGGGACTACACCAAGGCAGCCCGGCGGGCTGTGGAAAATGCCCTGTGGCACAACAGCCTTCCCTTCGTCCGCAGCTTCGGGGGCGGAGACTGGAGCCGAGTGCACGTTCACGTCCTGATCGGCTCGCCTAACCCCGGGGCTGTGGACGGAGGGCAGGTGCTGGCGATGTTCTCCGTCGGCCAGAAGAGCATCCAGGTCGTCCGCGGCGGCCTGGAGGTACCTTCCGAGGACGGGAGTGACGCCACCGTAATGTCCAATGCCGCCATAACCGTGAGCCTGGATGTGTAGACCCTCATCCCTTGGAGTCCCCTTCCCGGTGAGAAGGGGACAGTTTGTAGGGTGGGTGTAGCGCAGCGAAACCCACCATCAAAACATATCCCAGCCGGAAGGTGGGTTTCCACCCACCCTGCTGTGTAACCACACGCGCGGGCCTGCTTTCGCAAATCAGCGCACACGAGGGCGTACCCTAAGTTCCCGCTCATCCTGAGCCCCGACTTCGTCGGGGACATGAGCGGGAACTTTCCTCCGCTCGTATGGTTCGACAGGCTCACCACGAGCGGAAGACGATGACGCGCTTTTTGCAGCCAGGTACTAGCGCAAGGCACACTCGTCCCTACACTGGCTTAGGGGGAGAGGCTACGCGGGTGGAGCGGAGGAGGTGCCCCGACGCGCCAGGGCGCGCCCTGCTCAGGACTGCCCCAGCATCTGGAATATCTTGCCCTCGGTGCGGATGGCAGGGGCTATCACCATCTCGGCTTTGTGCAGCTCGCCGATGGAGAGGGCGCCGCACATGCCCATGCACACCCTCAGAGCCCCGATCAAGTTCTGGGTGCCGTCGGTGCGAGAGGTGGGCCCGAAGAGGAGCTGCTGTAGAGTGCCGCTGGTCCCCACCTTGATGCGGGTCCCCCGGGGCAGCTCTGGATGTGGGGTGGCCATCCCCCAGTTGAACCCCCGGCCCGGCGCTTCCTTGGTCTGGGCAAAGGGCGTCCCCAGCATCACACCATCGGCGCCAGCCACCATCGCCTTGCAGAGGTCGCCGCCGGTGCGGATGCCCCCGTCGGTGATCACAGGCACGTACCTGCCAGTGCGCCGATAGTGCTCGTCGCGGGCAGCGGCGCAGTCTACGGTGGCGGTAACCTGAGGCACCCCCACCCCCACCACCTCGCGGGTGGTGCAGGCGGCGCCGGGCCCCACCCCCACCAGCAGGCCGTGAATGCCCGTGTCCATCAGCTCCAGGGCAGCGCCGGTGGTGACGCAGTTGCCCACCACCACAGGCACTTTCACCATCTCGACAAGCTCAGCGAAGACGAGACCCCGGTAGCTCTTGGAGATGTGCCTGGCGGTGGTCACCGTGGACTGCACCACCACAATGTCTGCGCCTGCTTCTACAGCCGCAGGGGCCAGGCGTTTGGTCATGGCCGGAGTGAAGGACACGGCACAGGTGGCGCCCTGCTTCTTCACCTCGGCCACCCGCTTGGCCACCAGCTCTTCCCGCAAGGGTGCGGAGTAGACCTTCTGGAGCGCGGCGGTGGCCTTCTCTTGGGGAGCAGAGGCGAGTTCCTGGAGCACAGCCTCGGGGTCCTCGTAGCGGGCCTGGACGCCCTCCATGTTCATCACCGCCAGGCCGCCGTGGCCGTGGAGCGCCACGGCGAAAGCAGGGCCCACCACTGCATCCATGGCCGATGCGAGCACCGGGATGGCGAAGACGTGATCGCCAATGGACAGCTCGGTGGCGGCCTGCTCCGGGTTGACGGTGATGTCCCCGGGGACTATGGCTACCTCGTCAAACCCGTAGGCCCTGCGGAGTTGCTTGATCTGAGGTGCCCCCATTGCGGCCCACCCTCCCCCCCGATAATTGGACGGACTATAGCATCCCGCCACTGCACCGTCAAGGCAACCGGAGGAGGATTGTGCAAGACATCACAATATCCTTCCGGCGGATGCCATCCCGTTGTGCCAGAGTGAGGAGCATGTTATCATATGCGATGAATGGATTTCGGAGAGACGGATGGAATTAGACCCCGTGGTAACAGATAGCAGGAAGCAGCAGACAATAAAGGAATTTCAGACCAAGGAAGGCGATTCTGGCTCTGTGGAGGTGCAGGTGGCGCTCCTCACAGGGCGCATCAACCAGATCACGGAGCACTTGCGGACTCATCCCAAAGACAAGCATTCTCAGCATGGCCTGCTGAGGCTTGTGGGACAGCGACGGCGGTTGCTAAGGTATCTGGGTCAGGAGGACGTGGGGCGGTACAGGTCGCTGATCACACGGCTAGGACTGCGCCGGTAAGCACCCTGTTAGGGTGCTTACCCTTTTCTGGGCAGCTTGCACCGGGGACTTTAGGAGGTATTCGCTTTTATGGCACGGAACTACGAGGTAGAGGTGGCGGGGAAGAGACTGGTCATTGAGACTGGTGAGTTGGCTGAACAGGCTGGAGGGGCAGTAACGCTCCGCTATGGCGACTGCGTGGTCCTGGCCACCGCCTGCATCTCCCCCCAGCCCCGCGAGGGGGCAGACTTTTTCCCCCTCACCGTGGACTACGAGGAAAGGCTATACGCTGCGGGCAAAATCCCCGGCAGCTTCTTCCGCAGGGAGGGCCGCCCCTCACAGGAGGCGACCCTGGCAGCGCGCCTGACGGACCGGCCCCTTCGGCCCCTGTTCCCCAAGGGGCTTCGCAACGACGTTCAGGTCATCATCACCATACTTTCGGTGGACAAAGAGAACCCCCCGGACGTCCTGGGCATAATAGGCGCCTCCACCGCCCTCTCCATCTCGGAGGTCCCCTTTGGTGGGCCGGTGGCCGCCACGCGCATGGGCTACCTGGACAACCAGTTTGTGGTGAACCCCACTTTTGCCCAGATCCAGCAGGGTGCGCTGGAGCTGGTGGTGGCCGGCACCCGCGATGCCGTGGTCATGGTGGAGGCAGGCGCAAAGGAGGTGCCCGAGGAGGTGGTCCTGGAGGCCATACGCCGCGGGCAGGAGATCAACCAGGTGCTTATTGACCTCCAGAACCGGATGGCAGCCGAGATCGGCAAGCCCAAGATGGCGTTCACTGCTCCCAAGGGCGTGGAGCCTACACTGGAAGAGCGGGTCTCTGGCATCGCCAGAGACCGCCTGGCAGCGCTCATAGACCGTGGAGAGGCCAAAGGAGAGCGCAACGCCGAACTCAGAGCTATTGAAGAGGAGTTGGTCCAGAAGCTGGGCGACACCGATGGGAAGGCCCAGGTGGCCGAGGCTTTCGATGCCCTCCTCAAGCGAGTTGTCCGCACCAAGATTCTGGACCAGGGCCGCCGCCCCGACGGGCGCGGTCCCAGGGACATCCGGCCCATCTCCTGCCAGGTAGGCATACTGCCCCGGACCCATGGCTCGGGCCTGTTCACTCGCGGCCAGACTCAGGTGCTCAGCATCGTCACCCTGGGCTCCATGCGCGAGGAACAGAGGCTGGACACCCTGAGTCCGGAGGACACCAAACGTTTCATGCACCACTACAACTTCCCCCCCTTCTCCGTGGGGGAGGTGCGCCGCCTGGGCTCTCCCGGCAGGCGAGAGGTTGGCCACGGTGCCCTGGCGGAGCGCGCACTGGCACCAGTGATCCCCGGAGAAGAGGAGTTCCCCTACACCATACGCATCGTCTCCGAGGTGCTTAGCTCCAACGGCAGCACCTCCATGGCAAGCGTCTGCGGGAGCACCCTGGCGCTGATGGACGCGGGCACCCCCATCAAGCGTCCTGTAGCTGGAGTGGCCATGGGCTTGGTCATGGGCGACCATGGCAGGTTCGTTGTCCTGAGCGACATCCAGGGCATCGAAGACTTCCTGGGCGATATGGACTTCAAAGTGGCGGGCACCGCGGCGGGCATAACAGCCCTCCAGATGGACATCAAGATGAAGGGCATCACTCTGGATGTGATGCGCCAGGCCCTGGCACAGGCCCAAGCCGGGAGGCTGCACATCCTGTCCCGTATGACCGACACCATGCCCCAGACCCGCTCCACCCTCAGCCCCTACGCCCCCAGGATGGTGCGGATCACCGTGCCGGTGGACAAGATAGGCGCGGTCATAGGCCCGGGGGGCAAGACCATCCGGAGCATCATCGAGGAGACGGGCGTCACCATTGACGTGGCCGATGACGGCACCATCACCATAGGTTCGGTGAACGGGGAGGCCTCGCAGCGGGCCATCAGCATCATCGAGACCCTCACCCGCGAGGTTGAGGTGGGCCAGACCTACAAGGGGAAGGTGACCCGCCTGATGAACTTCGGCGCCTTCGTGGAGATCCTTCCCGGCAAGGAGGGGCTGGTCCATATCAGCGAGCTGGCGGAGGAGCGCGTCACCAGCGTGGAGGACGTGGTGAAGGTGGGAGACGAGCTTGAGGTGAAGGTGGTCGAGATAGACCGGATGGGCCGCATCAATCTCTCCCGCCGGGCCGTTCTCTTGGGGGAGTCCACGCCAGCCCACCGAGAGGAGCGCCGAGAGCCCCCGCGGGAGCGCATGGGGCCGGGTGGCCCGCCCAGGCATGGGTTTGGGGAGGGGGGCCCACCCAGGGGTGGGAGGCCCAACGGCTCTTACCGCGGGGAGCGCGGGCGCCCCGGCGCACCGCCTACCGGCGGCCCTGGCCCCAGGCCCGGCCCCCGCTAGGTCTCCAGCTAGCCCAGCCAGAAAGAGCGCGGACCTTCAGTCCGCGCTCTTATGGTTCGGGTCCCCGACGGCCCACCAGTTGTGAACAAAGCGAGTGCCATGAATCCTGTGCTCAAGAAGCTGATGCATAAGGGCCAGTCGCCGTCCCTCGTCTACCAGGCCCCCACTGAGTTCCCCCAGGTCATGAATGACCTCGGCGTGCCGGTGGACACCTCTCCCAAGGGCAAGTACGAGTGGGCCATTGCCTTCGCCAAGTCACTGGGGGAGGCTGAGGAGATTGCCAACATCGCGTCGTCTTTCCTGGAGGATAACGCAGTGTTCTGGGTCGCATACCCCAAGGGCACTTTCAAGAAGTACAAGGCGGACATTAACCGCGACACAGGCAACGCGCTCATGGCCAGGTATGGCCTCACGGGGGTCTCCCTGGTGGCTATTGATGACGACTGGTCAGCGATGCGGTTCAAGCGGACAGGCTGAGCACCCGTTTTGCCGCTCGCCCTTCGACAGGCTCAGGACGAGCGGCACGATGTGTCAACAGAGCCACGTAGCTTCTACGGCCTGTAGCGGCTGGCCAGCATAAGCCGCAGGTGCTCCCCACGGAAAAGTCCCTTGCGACGCTGCCGGGACGGGTCTACGTTGTCCCCTTCGCCGGCACCGTGGGCCGGGTGGGTGCTCTCCCAGGCCGCCATGTCCTTGTACTGGGTCAGCAGGTTGGCCTCGTTGGCCCGCCCCACCAGGGTGCGCCACAGCCCCACCGGCTCCGCGCCCCTGGGGATAAGACGAGGCCACATCTCCGTGGCGGTGATCCGCTCGTACTCCACCCACCCTCCCGGGACCAGGTGCTGGGTGCGGTTGGCGAAAACCTTGCGCCCCTCCATGTCCAACTTCACCCCCTGGGCCACCGTGCTGGGCACCATGAGCTTGGCCGTCTCCTCCAGGCAAAGCCCTGAGCGATGCGCCAGCGCCTCCTGGAAGGCGCGGCGCTCCGCCGGATTGCCCTCGCCCCCCTGGTGCGTCTGCTCCCAGTGGGCCAAGTCCCGATAGCGAGTGATCATCACCGCCTCATCCACCTGTCCGACGACGGTGTACCAGAGCCCCAGCACCTGGGCCCCGTGGCGGGCCAGGTACGGGATGACGTGCTGGATGGTCGCAGCCTCGTACTCATGCCACTGGAGCGGGCGCAGCACCACCACCTCGTGTACATCAATAGTCATGGCCGCTCCTTCCAGGGTGTAAGGTAGGGCCCCGCGGCTGTAGAATCGGCAGGCTTACTTGACCAGCCGGACATGCTGGGGCCTGGTGTTGGGCACCCGCTGGATGATCCCTTTCGCCTCCAGGTCCAGCTTCACCGTCTCCATGTACCAGGGGATGGAGCCGGTGAACTTGCCCTTCAGCCTCTCCACCACAGCCTCCGTCAGTGCAGTGTGAGTTAGCTCCCCTCGGGGCGCAAGGGAGTCCAGGATGGCCTGTCGCACGGCCTCGTACTTGGCCCTGCTTATGCTTCTGCCCCGCTTCCCTTCGGGGTGCCGGGTGAGAACCTTCTCGTCCATAGGGAGCCCCTTCTAACCCACGCGCTCCACGTACTGGCCGGTGCGGGTGTCCACTCTGATCTTCTCCCCCGTGTTTACAAAGAAGGGGACCTGGACCATTATGCCCGTCTCCACCTTGGCAGGCTTGGTGCTGCCCGATGCGGTGTCCCCTTTGAAGCCGGGTGCCGTCTCCACCACAGCCAGGTCCACGGTGGTGGGAAGCTCCAGGGCAATAGGGGCCTCCTTGAAGAAGAGCAGCTCCACCTCCCCTTGTTCCGTGAGGTAGTTGACCGCGTCGCCGAGTTGCTCCAGGCTAAGGGGGTACTGCTCGAAGTTCTCCGTGTCCATGAAGTGGTAATGTTCGCCGTCGTTGTAAAGATACTGGGCGGCGCGGGTCTCCACCTGTGCCGGAGTCAACTGGAGCTTGTACCCCGAGAAGGAGCGCTCCACCATCTTGCCGGTGCGGAGATTGCGCAGCCGGATACGTACGGTTGGAGCCCGCTGCTGCATCTTGGTGTGGGTGAACTCCTCCACCTTATAGGGCTCGCCGTCCAGTTCGATGGTCATTCCGTTTTTCAGGTCGCTGAACCCAAGGACCATGCTTCACTCTCCTGCTTTCTCCTTTTTGGGCGCCCTGGTGAGCACCCCGGCCCGCCCGCCCTCCAGCACCACCATGTCCTCTATCCTCACGCCGCCCCATCCGCTCAGGTAGACCCCCGGCTCAATGGTGAACACCATGCCCTCTTCCAGCACATCGGCAGAGCGCAAGCCCAGCCGGGGGAACTCGTGGACTGCCAGGCCCACCCCGTGGCCCAGGCCGTGGCCGAAGTTGTCGCCGTAGCCCGCCTCCTGAATGACGCGCCTCGCCAGGGAATCGGCCTGCTCCCCCGTCATGCCCGCCTCCACCGCAGCTATGGCCGTCTCCTGCGCGGCCAGCACCGTGTCGAACACCCTGCGGAAGGTCTCGCCCCCGTCGCCCAGCACCACGGTGCGGGTCATGTCGCTACAGTACCCCTGGTAGCGGGCACCCATGTCAATGACTACCGGCTCACCTGTCCGTATCACCCGCTCCGAGGGGTGATGGTGGGGGAGTGCTCCGTTGGGGCCAGCAGCCACGATGATATCGAAGGACATCTTCTCCGCGCCCAACTCGCGCATCGCCTTCTCCAGCTCCCAGGCCAGTTCTTGCTCGGTGATGCCGGGGCGCATCGTGGAGACCACCCGGCTGAAAGCTGTGTCGGCGGCGTCAATGGCCCGCTGGATGAGCCCCCGCTCCTCGGGAGTCTTGACGGCCCGGAGCCGCTCCGCCATGCCCTGGGTGGGCACCAGGCTGACCCCGTTGCCCTTGCCCAGGGACTCGGTGAGCTGGTTATACTGGGCCACGGTCAGGTCCTGGGCCTCAAAGCCCACCCGTCGCACCCCCAGCTCCGAAAGGAGCGTGGGGAACCACTTGCTCTCCACCCCGGTCCTCACCACCCGGTAGTCCGGCGCCTGCCGGCCCGCCTGCTCCACGTAGCGGAAGTCCGTGGCCAGAATGGCGTCGCTCTGGGTGATGATCAGACAGCCCGCGGAGCCATCGAACCCCGAGAGATAGCGGCGGTTCTCGGGCGTAGATACAAAGAGGGCGTCCAGCTCCTGTTGCTTCAAAAGTCCACGAAGGCGGTCAAGGGGGCCTGCTGCGTTCACCTTGCTCCCTCCTTCCCAACAACCGATGCCAGGTACTCCAGGGCGCCCACGTACCCCCACCAGCCCAGCCCGGAGAGCTGGCCCCGCACCACCGGCGCCATCACCGACTGGCGCCGGAACTCCTCGCGGGCATAGATGTTGGAAAGGTGCACCTCCACCACCGGCACTGGGAGGGCGGCCAGAGCGTCCCGCAGAGAGAGCCCGTAGTGGGTCAGGGCGCCGGGGTTGATGATGACCCCCTGGACCTGGGGTGCCTCTGCCTGAAGGAAGTCAACGATGGCCCCCTCGGTGTTGGACTGGAAGAAAGCTACCTCCACCCCCAGCTCTTGGGCCCGCCGGGAGACGGCGGCCTCGATGTCGCCCAGGGTCATGGTCCCATACACCTCGGGCTGGCGGCTCCCCTGTAGGTTCAGGTTGGGCCCATTCACCACCAGGACCCTCATGTGCCACCCCCCCCCACCCTCGCCCTGGGGTGTGCCTGTAGATAGACACGTCGCGCCTCAGCGGGGGTAACGTGGGTGTACACCTGCGTGGTACGGGGACTGCTGTGGCCCAGCAACTCCTGGACGACTCGCAGGTCTGCCCCACCCTCCAGCAGGTGAGTGGCGAAGCTGTGACGCAACGTGTGGGGGTGCACGCCGGGTCGCAGCCCCGAAGCCAGGGCGTACCGCCTCACCAGCTTCTGGATGCTCCGCGGCGAAAGGCGTCCCCCTGACCGGTTCAGGAAGAGTGCTCCGCCCGATGCGGGGCAGATCAGAAAGGGACGTCCCTTCTCCAGGTAGCGCTCCATGGCAGCGGCTGCGGGCCTGCCCACCCGCACCATGCGCTCCTTGTTCCCCTTGCCACGCACCCGCACCTCCCGCGCCGACAGGCTCAGGCTTTCAATGTCCAGCCCCGAGGCCTCGCTCACCCGGAGGCCGCTGGAGTATAGCAGCTCCAGAAGGGCGGCATCTCGCTCCGGCAGGCCGGGCGGCCGCTCGACGGCACCGCCACCATCGGCGGCGTCCATGAGATCGGCGGCCTCCCTGCGCGTGAGGACGTCCGGAAGGCGGCGCTCCCGCTTGGGCATCAGTGCGCGCATGGCGGAGGAGCGCCTCTTCCATATAGGCGCGTCCGGCAGCAGGCCTAGCTGGATACAGTAGGTCATGAAGCTCCGAAGGGCAACCAGCATCCGGATGACACTGTCCCGGGCGTGGCCGCGCCGCCTGGCCCGAGTGCCCTCCTGAACGGGCCTCCCCTGCATGAGCCAGGCCAGGTAGTCGCGCACCAGGCGCCGGTACCGGATGGGCACACCCGCCTCTCCGTCCTGGAGCAGGAAAGCGTGCAGTGCCTCCACGCCCGCCTCCGGCTCCAGGCCCTCCCTGGCCAGGTACTCCCTGAAGGGATGCAGGTCGTCCAGGTAGTTACGCACCGTGGCAGGGGAGAGCCCACGGCTCCCCAGCAGGTGGGACTTGTACTCGCCAAACAGCTTTTCCATGGGTGCTACGGCTGATTATAGCAGAGGGACGGCGTGGCGCAGGACGCATCCGCAGGAATGCCGACTACCCTCAGGGTCGCCCGGCAAGCCACCCCGCAGTCGCTTGGTCTTCGCAGGGCAATAATATTGTTGACGCAGCATCGGGTCAGGGCTATAGTTTGCGTTTTTTCTCGCGGCGTACTTTGTTCGAAGCCTGGAAGTTGGCTAATTGAGCGCCAGATTCTACTTTCGAGGTGCAGAGCACTTGCTTCAACGCCTCTTTGAACTTTTCTTCTGGAACTAGCTTAACGTGTTCCGGTTGCTTATCCGGCATCCTCTTGGGCACGCGGCCTCCTCATAAAGAGGATGGGATGCCCGTAGAAAGGCCCTGCTAGGTCGTCCAGTGTAGCATGGTCAATGTCCTTCAGGTCGCCGAGCTTACTTGTCCATCGACCGCTGGCGAGTTGCCTAGCAACATGTTTGGGCACGCCATCAAGAGCATAGACGGCAATCTTCTCGACGCCTTCTTCCAGGTCTGGGGTGGCACATCTCTCATAACCTTTTGTGACATAGGCAGCCTCAAAGGAAGCGAGATGTGCGGTCCTCGGCACATCCGGGGGCCAATAGTACCGGCGGGCGCGAGAAGGCCACCACGGTTTATCGTTATCGTCGGCGGCATGCGCCGCGCAATTGTAGAAGGGATCCACGGGGCTGGTTTCAACGAAGCTATCTGGCGTGAGACTCGGCCAGTGCTGACGTGCTTGCATATCGGAGATTCCGAGATTCAGCCGATGGCTAGTCAAGAACGCCCGTAGCCTTTCCCCATGAAAGCCACGCGTCCCTCTCTGCCCGAAGACTGGGAGTCACGCCGTCCGGAATTGGAGGCTCCATATGCGTGATTTCCTCAAGCGCCATGAACCAATGGCCGCCACGATCACGCAAGTCTTCGAGGATGTAGCGTAGCACTGGGCGACCTGCGGCGACAATGCGTTGATAAGCTACATGTTCTGCCTTTTCATCCGGAGATGACAAGGCATCAGTCGCGTCATGCCACCAATCGGCCAAGGCTCGGAACTGCTCGCGAAGCGGATCGGCTCTTTGGCGCGTGACTACACTTGCAGTTGGGGATATGACAGAGCCACGAAAGGCGTCACTTACAGCGGAGGCTGTGCTTATGGGCAACAAGCTGCTATATCGTGTTCTAGTCTCGTTAGGCTGCGGTGGAAGCGTGATTGTTGTCATGACGGCTGTTGCTCTTCGACTACAGTGAAGGTATTGGCTGGCTCATTCTGCTCAATCAGCTTGATCTTGTCATCTAGCCATTTCCGGAAGGAGCGGGCGAGATCCAAACCCATGATGATTTCCGTCCCCACCTCCCGTACCCACTCTGTATCGGGTTGGGGCACCGGCCTGATTTTCCGGGCCACCTTATCCACGGCCAATTGTGCACTATCGGGAATCTTAGCATGCTCGGAAAAAAACGCCATATAGAGCAACCCATGTGGTGTCAGACCACCGAACACGCCGTCGGCGTGGAGCACAGGGGAGACGGTGCGGTTGATGTAGCTGACCTGTATCTGTGATGGCAATTGCTCAGCAGCGCGGCTAGGATGCCGTCTCTGTTCGCGGTTCGGCTTTTGCTGAGTCACGCTTCACGACCTTTCGGGGGCCTCGCCTAGGCTTCATTCACGACCTCGTGTGCTCATTATACATGAGGCGACGCCCTGCCTCCGCACACTTGGGCGCCTCCTTTCACCTGTACGGGTCCGTGCAACCTTCGGGCGACCGCCTATGCCCCCGTCTCCACCGCTTCCCGCTCCGGCACGGGGCCGCGGAAGGCGCACTGGGTGCAGCGGGCGGCGCCGCGCCCCAAGGCCACCAGCAGCCCACCGCACTGAGGGCATGGGTCGAGCAGGGGCCGCTGGCCCACGGCAAAGTCGCAGGTGGGGTAGTTGGAACAGCCGTAGAAGGTCCGGCCCTTTCCCTTTTTCCCCCGGCGCTGCACCAGGTCGCCGCCGCAGCGAGGGCACGCCACCCCCGTCTTCTGGAGCAGGGGCCGGCTGTTCCGGCACTCCGGGAAGCCGCTGCACGAGAGGAACCTGCCGAAGCGCCCCGTCTTCACCACCATCGGGCGCCCGCACTGCTCGCACACCTCGTCGGTGGGCTCCTCCACCCGCACCCGGGGCATCTGCTCCTGGGCCAGGGCCAGGGCCTGGGAGAAGGGCCCGTAGAACTCCTTGAGCACCGGCACCCACTGGCGCTCCCCGCGAGCGATCTCGTCCAGGTGCTCCTCCATCTGGGCGGTGAAGTCGGGGTCCATGATCTCTGGGAAGTGGGCGGAAAGCTGGTCGCTGACCACCTCCCCCAGGGCTGTTGGCGCCAGGCGGCCTCGCTCCCGGATGATGTAGCTGCGCTCCACGATGGTCGCCAGGATGGGGGCGTAGGTGCTTGGCCTGCCGATGCCCCTCTCCTCCAGCGCCTTGATCAGCGTCGCCTCGGTGTAGCGCGACGGCGGCTGGGTGAAGTGCTGCTCTGGCTTCAGCCCCAGGCAGTCCAGGGCGTCACTCTTTGCCAGCTCTGGAAGAGGAGCGCCGTCCTCCTCTTCTTTGTCCTCATCCCGCCCTTCGCGGTACAGGGCCAGGAAGCCGGGGAAGCGGAGGACCGAGCCGCTGGCGCGGAACAGGTAGATCGTGCCCGAGCGCCCCGGCACGTCCACGTCCACCTGGGTTGCGTCGAGAACGGCGTCGGACATCTGGCTGGCCACCATGCGGCTCCAGACCAGCTCGTACAGCCGGTACTGCTCCAGCGACAGGTGGGGGCGCACCGCCGAGGGCTCCCTGGCTATGGCGGTGGGCCTGATGGCCTCGTGGGCCTCCTGGGCGCCTTTGACCTTCTTGGTGTACTGGCGGGGTATCTTTGGAGTATAGGGCTCGCCGAACCTCTGCCGGATGTAGGCCTGCGTCTCCCGCAGGGCCGACGCGGCCACGTGGGTGGAGTCGGTGCGCATGTAGGTGATAAGGCCGACATCGCCCTCCGCCCCCAGGGGCAGCCCCTCGTAGAGCTGCTGGGCAATGGCCATGGTCCTGCGAGCGGGCATGCGCAGCTTGCGCCACGCCTCCTGCTGGAGGGTGCTGGTGATGAAGGGCGGAGCGGGGCGGCGGCGCACCTCCTTGTGGGAGACCTCCTGTACCCTGTACGAGGCCCCCTCCAGGTCGGCGACGATGGTGGACGCTTGGGAGTCGTCCGAGATGCGCAGCTTGCCCTTCTGGCCCCGAATGGAGTAGAGAGCGGCGACGAATGGCTGCGGCGGCTGCTGGCCGTGCTTGGCCAGCGTGGCCTCGATGCTCCAGTACTCCACGGGAACGAACTCTCTTATGGCCCGCTCCCGGTCCACCACCAGGCGCACCGCCACCGACTGTACCCTGCCCGCCGAGAGGCCCCGCTGTACCTTCCGCCACAGCAAGGGGCTGAGCTGGTAGCCCACCAGCCGGTCCAGGATCCGCCGCGCCTGCTGGGCGTTCACCAGCCGCATATCTATGTCTCTGGGGTTGCGGAACGCCTCCTGGATAGCGCCCTGGGTGATCTCGTGGAAGACCACCCGGTGCACCGGCAGGGTCTTCCATCCCACTGCCTCTTTCAGGTGCCAGGAGATGGCCTCACCCTCCCGGTCCGGGTCGGTGGCCAGGTACACAGAGGCCACCTCCCGCGAACTCTTCTTCAGGTCCGATATGACGGACTGCTTTTCTTTGAGGACTGCGTACTCGGGCGTGAACCCATCGGTGATCTCCACCCCCAGCTTCCCCTTGGGGAGGTCACGGACGTGGCCCAAGGAGGCTTTTACAAGATAGTTGCCCCCTAGAAAGCGCCCTACGGTCCGCGCTTTGGCTGGGGACTCCACTACGACCAGGCGTTTTTCTCCACGAGGCATGGTTGACATCACTCCACAGCCGCATACCCGGCAGCAGCCTCCCGGGTGCGAACAAAATTCATGGCGCCCACCGAGCGCACCAGTCCCTTGATCTCCATCATGGCCAGGGTGCTGCTCACCGCGGCTATGGGAAGCCCGGAGCGGCGCCCCACATCGTCTATGTGAATGGGCTCGTACCCCAGGCACTGCAACACCTTCGCCTCAGTGTCCCCCTCAGGCACCAGCAGGCCTGGCAGCTCCATCTGCTGCGTCACCGCGCTCAGGTTCAGCTCCTCCAGGACATCTTTGAAGTCCAGCACCAGCTTGGCCCCCTCCTGGATCAGCAAGTTGGTGGCCCGGCTGGCGGGGGAGAAGACGCTGCCGGGGACACAGAAGACCTCCCGGTTCTGCTCCAGGGCGTGGCGCACCGTCCACAGGGCCCCGCTCTTCTCCGGGGCCTCTATCACCAGCGTGCCCAGGGTCATGCCGCTGAGCAGGCGGTTGCGACGGGGAAAGTGCCTGGCCTCGGGCCGCGTCCCCAGGGGGTACTCACTCACCAGGGCCCCCTGCTCGGCTACCTGCTGGGCCAGGCCCGTGTGTTCAGGGGGGTAGACCATGTCCAGACCGGAGGCCACCACGGCGATGGTGCGCCCGCCCGCCTCCAGTGCGGCCCGGTGCGCCACCGCGTCAATGCCACGGGCCAGTCCGCTGACTATGGTCACGCCGTTCCTGGCCAGGTCCCCGGCCAGGTAGGTAGCTGCCTCCCGGCCATAGGCGGTGGCGTTGCGCGTGCCCACCACGGCCACAGAGCGCCGGTCCTCCGGCAGCAGCCCCCCCTTGATGAAGAGCACCGGCGGCAGGTCGTATATCTCGCGCAGGAGCGGGGGATAGCCCTCGTCGCGCCAGGTGATGGCCCGCACCCCAGCGCGCTCCATCCGTTCTATCTCTTCTTGTGGCGAGATGTGGGAGCGGCCCCAGGTAATGGCAGAGATGGCGTGGCGGTCCAGCCCGGCGCTCTCCAGCTCCCGGGCAGACGCCTGCCACGCGGCCTCCAGGGAGCCGAACTTCTGCTCCAGAAGGCCGAACCGCACCCGCCCCACGCTGGGGATTCGGGCGAAGGCCACCCAGTATGAAAGGTCTGACATAGAGTGGGAGTGTAGCACCGCGCTGGGCGCGGGAAAAGAGTGTTGAGTCGCCTGGGTCCTGGAACCAAGCAGCCGGCGCATCCCGCCGTTGGCATCGGCGTGTTCCCCGAAGTCCGCCTCCGCCCAGCCCGGGTGCAGGGCCGAGCCCTGCTGGCGGAGAGGGCGGGATTCGAACCCGCGAGGGGCAAAGCCCCTACGCGCTCTCCAGGCGCGCCTGTTAGGCCACTCCAGCACCTCTCCAGCGTCTGGGCTCGCCCAGACCCACGCTCACCGGGCCCTCTATCAGAGGAGGCCCGTGACAGCCACATGGGACCTGGCGCTGCGCTCCTTCGTCCGCGCCTCCTGCTGTGAGCACCGACACCTTTCTGAAAGTTGCGCAGGCGAAGCGCGGGTCCCCCGACATGTCGGGGCAAGCCCTGGTGGCGGAGAGGGTGGGATTTGAACCCACGACCGGGTTGCCCCGGTACCGCTTTTCGAGAGCGGCGCCATCAGCCTCTCGGCCACCTCTCCGCAACCTCCGATTATAGCATGGGCATCGCCTTGCCACCCAGGGCGGGGCGCCATTTTCGGTTGACAGCCAGGTTTTGCCTTCCGTATCATGCATATTGGCTGGTTACGTGGCTACGAAGCCAACAGTTGGCGACCTGACGCTTTGCACAGTGCGCAGGCCGCTGTGGCCGCCAGGCGAAGCGGTTGCCTCTCTTCTGGAGCAGACATGAGTGCGTGGTCAGCAGTGGTGCTTGCGGCGGGGCGAGGAGTCCGCATGAAGTCGCGGCTCCCCAAGGTACTCCATCAGGTGGCGGGCAAAGAGATGGTCCGCCATGTGGTGGACGCGGTGCGAGAGACCGGTCCTGCCCGGCTTCTGTTGGTGGTCCCGCCTCACGCCACCGCTCTGAAGGCGGCCCTGGGGGATGCGGTGGAGCTGGTGGAGCAGCCCCGACCCCGGGGCACCGGCGATGCCATGGCCCAGGCAGCGCCCGCGCTGGGTACCAGCACAGACGCCGTGCTGGCCATGGGCGCTGATTGTCCCCTCATCTCCTCAGCCACTCTGCGCGCCCTTCTGGAGCGCCATTCGGCGTCGGGTGCCACCATAACCCTGGTCACGTCATCCCGGTGCCCCACGGATGGCATGGGGCGCATCCTGCGCGACGCCAGCGGCCGGGTGGTGGCCATTGTGGAGGAGGCAGAGGCCGGGGAGGAGGTCAGGAGCATCTCAGAGATCAACTCAGCAATCTACTGTTTCTTCGCTCCCTGGCTCTGGGCCCACTTGCCTCGCCTTGAGACACGCAACAACGGTGAGGTATACCTGACCGACCTCGTGGCCCTGGCGCGCCAGGAAGGCGCCAGGATAGAGACGGTGGAGCCGGAGGAGCCCCTGGAGGTCATGGGAGTGAACGACCGCGCCCAGCTTGCGGTGGCGGAGCAGGCGATGCAGCGCCGGCTGCGCCAGAGGTGGATGCGGGACGGCGTGACCATGCTTGACCCTGAGACCACGTACATCGGTGCCGAGGTACAGTTGGGCCAGGATACCGTCATCCTGCCCAATACGGCCGTCTCCGGCAGCAGCCGCATCGGCGAGGAGTGCCGCATCGGGCCCAACGCCACCATCCGGGACAGCGTGGTGGGGAGGGGGTGCCAGGTGGACGCCTCCACTCTGGAGGAGGCTGTCCTGGAGGATGGGGTGCACGTGGGCCCCTACAGCCATCTGCGGCCCGGCGCCTACCTGGAGTCAGGGGTCCACCTGGGCAACTACGCCGAGGTGAAGAACAGCCGCCTGGGCCGGGGCACCCACATGGGCCACTTCAGCTATATTGGGGATGCTACCGTGGGGCCAGGGGTCAACATCGGCGCCGGTACCATCACCTGCAACTACGACGGCGTTGCCAAGCACCAGACCATCATCGAAGAGGGGGCGTTCATCGGCAGCGACTCCCTGCTGGTGGCGCCGGTCAGGGTGGGGGCGCGGGCCAGGACCGGTGCCGGCTCCGTGGTGACGAAAGACGTTCCCCCCGGTTACCTGGTCGTGGGCGTCCCGGCGCGGAGAGTGCGCCGTGTGCCTGCTCCTCCTTGAGGAGGCAGACCCCACGCTCTTGTGACGCGCGGGGGTGAGAAAAGTTGTTAGAGAGCGATAGTACGCCTGCCGCAGTAGTACTCTTCCTTGCCCTCCTTCTGTTCCTCTTGACAGCATTCCTGGAGGCGGGGCTGAACCTGTTGCGGCGAGAGCCATTCCTAGACCCCAAGCCGACCGATGGGTTTGGCGGTCAGGCATTGAGGTATCTGAGACCCCGTCTCGGCGTCTACTCCGACACCGCCGCGGTCCTCCGCATGGCATCGGCGGTGGCCACCACCGTCTCAGCGGTGGCCCTGGCTTCGGCGGCGTCCCGTTGGGTTGTAGTGGCCCTGGCTGCCGTGGGGGTGTGGGCATTCCTGGCCCTGCTCCGCGGCGTGGCCCGGAGCGTTGAGGAGCGCCTGGCCTCTCTGGCCGCCCTTTCCCGCCTGGCACTGCTGGCCCTGGTGCTGCTGTGGCCGTTCGCATGGCTGTCCAGGCTGGTGGGGCTTGGGCGGCGTCTGGCTCACCTAGTGATCAGGCCCGTGGCGCCGCCTGCCCTCGATGCCAGCGGCGCCCCCGAAGACGAGGCGCTGCCCGTGGTGGTCACCGAGGAGCCCCTGGATCAGGCGGAGCGCCGCATGATACGGGCCATCTTGGGGCTGGAGAAAACCACCGTCAGGGAGATCATGGTGCCCCGCGTGGACATCATGGCGGCCGACGCTGATAGCTCGGTGGAGTCGGTGGTCGCCATGATGCAGGAGGGTGGTCACAGCCGCATCCCAATCTATGAGGGGACAATTGACAGCGTGGTTGGCATTGTGCATGCCCGGGACCTGGTCCGAGCCGTTACCACTGGGAACAGTCCCGGGCCGAGCCTGCGGGAGCTGGCTCGGCCTCCCTACTTTATTCCCGAGTCCAAACGGGCGGACCAGCTTCTCCAGGACATGCGAGAGCATCGGGTTCACATTGCCGTGGTGGTGGATGAGTACGGAGGCACCGCCGGGCTGGTGACCATTGAGGACCTCCTCGAGGAGATAGTCGGGGAGCTGGCCGACGAGTTCGAAGTGGCGGAGCCGGACGTGGAGCTGGTCAGCCACTGCGAGGCGGTGATGGATGCGCGGACGAGTCTGGACGACCTGAACGCCACCTTCGCCACCGGCATCTCCGGCGAGGGATTCGACACCGTGGGAGGGTTCGTTTACCACGAGTTGGGCAGAATCCCCAGCCCGGGCGATGAGGTGGTATCTGACGGCCTGCGCCTACAGGTGATCAACACCATAGGCCGCCGGATCAAACGGGTCAGGGTCAGCCGGGTAGCTTCACCGCCAGCTAGTGAAGAAGAGATCTTGGCACCCAAGGACACTGAGGACAGATAAAGCGGGCGCAGAGGGCCGCTCCTCACCCGCCGCGGGTGCCTCGCCACACGTGGACAGCCCGCTGGGCCGCAGTCAAAGCAGACAGCGCCGCTACGATGCCCAGGGCCACCTCTGGAAAGCCCAGCATCAGCCCCAGTGCGATCACCAACAGGCGAAGGGCGCGGTCCATGACGCCGACGTCTGCCCGCAGGCCGAGCCCCTCGGCGCGCGCCCGGGTATAGCTCACCATGAAGGACAACACCAGCGCCAGGTAGACCAGGACCACCCCTGTCGCCGAGGTCTCCTTGGCATACCAGAGCAGCAGGCCCAGAAGCACCGCCGCTTCCGAAAGGCGGTCTGTGGCCGAGTCCAGAAAGGCACCAAAGGAGGAGGCACGGCCTCCCAGGCGGGCCAGAGTGCCGTCCACTGCATCCAGGGCGCCGCCTGCCAGGGTAACGGCACCACCCGCCAGCAGATGGCCATTGGCAAGGAGATAGGCGGCTGCGCCGCTCAGCGCCAGCCCCAGCAGAGTGACAGCGTTGGGGCCCACATGCAGGGCCAGCAGCAGGCGAGCTACCGGTCCGCTGAAATAGCGGGTAAGAAGGATGCGTGCGCGGTGGTGGGCCATGGCCTGGCTAGAGGCCCGACCCCGCCGTAGCCTGCCGGCGGTCCAGGACTCGGTAGTAGAAATCAGCCACCCTGGCGGCCACCCGATCCCACCGGTACTCCTCGGCACTGGCGCGGCCACGGGCGCCCATCTCCATACGCAGGTCCGGCTGCTTTACCAGTGAGGCCAGGGCCTCGGCCAAGGCCTCCTCCTTGCGCGGCGGCACCAGGTACCCCTGCTGGCCGTGGGCCATTACGGTGGCATACCCTTCAATCTGCGAGGCCACGATGGGCTTGCCCGCCGCCATGGCCTCCAGCAGAACAATGCCGAAGCTCTCCTTGCCTACCGCCGGGGAGCAGAAGATGTCCGCCGAACGGTAGTAGCGGGGCAGCTCAGCGAAGGGGATCCCGCCTACAATGACCACGTCACGAATGTTCCGCTCGCTGATGATGCGCTGGCACTCGGCGTTCAGGTTGCCGGGCCCTACCACCAGCAGCCGCAGGTCAGGGAACTGCCACTTGAGGATGCTGAACGCCCCCAGCAGGTACTTGAGACCCTTGCGTTTCTCCATTCTCCCCACGAAAAGAATGTTGGTCTTGCCGTCGCAGAACTCCCTTCGGGGCGGTGCGTCACCAGCAAAGCGGGACACATCTATGCCATTGGGTATGATCTGATAGTCGCCGGGGAAGAACCGGCTCACGAACTCCATGGCCGGCCGCGAGACCGCGATGCGCCCGTCCAGCTTGCGGTACCATCGCCTCAGGACACGGTGGGTGAAGCGGTACATCCGGTTGCTGCCATGGAAGGCGTGGAAGGTGCCCACATTTGCGGTCTGGGAGCAGTGCAAGATGGTCAGAGGCAGCACCGGCGCCAGGGGTTCGTGCAGATGTATGATATCGAACCCCTCCCGGCGCAACAGCGCCTTCACCCGGGGCTCCAGCCAGAAGGAGAGGGAGATGCGAGCGACGGACCCCCCGCTGGGCACCGGCACAGGCCGGCCCAAGGCGATGAAGTCGCCGTCATCGGAGTTGGGGGGCCTGGAGCTTGGGGCCAAGACCCTAACGGTGTGCCCCATCCTGATGAGCTGGGTGGCCAGGTTCGAGACGTGAGCAGACACGCCCCCTGGGTAGGCATAGTCGTATGGGGATACCAGTGCCACTTTCAGCCCGCTGGCGCCGGCGTGGCCGTTGCCAGGCTGCTCCCGAGTGTCAGTCATGGGTATGTGCCGCAGCCCCCTACCCTTCCTCTCCCCGTATAAAGGCCTCCACCATGGATTGGGCCACCTGGTCGGTGTACTGGATGGGCGGAGACTTCATGAAGTAGGCGGCAGGACCCACCAGGGTACCGCTTGTCCCCCGGTCCAGCGCTAACTTGCAGCAGCGGATGGCGTCCACCACCACGCCCGCTGAGTTGGGCGAGTCCCACACCTCCAGCTTTGCCTCCAGGTTCAGGGGCACATCGCCGAAGGTACGCCCCTCCATACGAATGTAGCACCACTTCCTGTCACTGAGCCAGGGGACGTAGTCGCTGGGGCCGATGTGAATGTTGTCCGGCCCGATGTCGTGATCGAGTTGAGAGATCACCGCGTTGGTCTTGGACTCCTTCTTGGACTGGAGACGCTCGCGCTCCAGCATATTCAGGAAGTCCGTGTTGCCACCAAAGTTGAGCTGGTAGGTCCGCTCCAGCTTTACTGCCCGGTCCTGGAACAGCCTGGTGAGCACGCGGTGGGTTATGGTGGCGCCCACCTGGGACTTGATGTCATCACCAATGATAGGAAGACCGCGGTCCCGGAACCGCTTTTGCCAGTAGGCCTCCCGGCCGATAAAGACGGGGATGCAGTTGACCAGGGCGCATCCGGCGCTCAGCACCTGCTCCACATACCACTTGGTGGCCTCCTCGCTGCCCACGGGGAGGTAGTTCACCACCACATCCACCTTGCGCTCCCGAAGAATGCCGGCCACATCCGCCGTGGGGCCAGGCGCCTTCTCGATGACCTGGGACAGGTACTTGCCCAGGCCGTCGTGGGTCATGCCCCGCTCCACCTTCACCCCCACCTCCGGCACCTCGGCGAACTGGATGGTGTTGTTAGGGCGGGTAAAGACGGCCTCCGAGAGGTCCTTGCCCACCTTGTTCTTGTCCACATCGAAGGCTGCCACAAACTGGATGTCCCCAATGTGATAGCCCCCCAGCACCGTGTGCATCAGCCCTGGGATGAAGCCATCCTCAGGAGCTTCTCTGTACTTCTGGATGCCCTGCACCAACGAGGAAGCGCAGTTCCCCACGCCGATAATGGCTACATTGATCCTACCCACAGCTTGCCAGCTCCTTTCGACAGCCCAATAGCGCATGGGCACGCGGGCCGCGTGCCCACAAACGGCGGGATTGTAGCACTTTTCCCATTGGCAGACAACCTGCATAGGCCCGACGGGTACACACCCTTGCCAACCGGGGGTGGCACCGTTACAATGCGCCTTGCCCTGTTCAGGAGAGCGCTTTCAGGCTAAATCCACCCCAGGAGGACTACAACGATGACAACTCGAACCCAGCGGCTCAACCCAGCAGATATCATAGCCCAGTGGAAGAAGAACGGGGTGACCCATGTGGTCTGGCTGCCCGATAGTGAGAGCAACTTCATGTACCAGGCCATGATGGCGGACAAGAGCTTCGACCTGGTATCCGTCTGCCGTGAGGGTGAGAGCATGGCCGTGGCGGCGGGCCTGATGCTCGGGGGCAAAAAGCCGGTCGTGCTGATCCAGAACACGGGCCTGATGGAGTCCGGAGACTCTGTGCGAGGCCTGGTCCTGGACTTGGACCTCCCTCTGGTCATGATGATAGGCTACCGAGGCTGGACAGGCCATCGTGTCACCACCGACTCCGCTGCCCGCTACCTGGAGCCTATCCTCACTGCGTGGCATATCAACCACTACGTGATCGAGTCCAACCGGGACGTCTCCCTCATCTCCAACGCCTTTGAGGAGGCGGAGCGCACCCACCGCGCAGTGGCGGTACTGGTGGGGAAGGAGTATGACTAGCCGTGATTGATATGGACGATGCATTGCGGGTAGTACTCCAACACCGGCGTGACGCTGTGGTGGTCGCCTGCTCCACCGCCAGCCGTCACTGGAATGTCCTCACCAACAACAAGAACCTGGACCTCCCTCTCACAGGGGCCATGAGCAAGGGTTCCTCCCTTGCCCTGGGGATAGCCCTGGGCCAGCCGGGCCGCAAGGTGATACTGCTGGACGGGGACGGCGCCTTGGTGATGAACCTCGGCTCCCTCATCAGCGTAGCCAACAAGGCACCCAAGAACCTGGTCCACTGCGTGGTGCAGAACGGCATGTACGCCACCACCGGGGGCCAGCCCGTGCCAGGGCACGACTTCGCCAGCTTTGCCGGAATGGCCAGGGAGTGCGGGTACAAGGCGGTATACGAGTTCGACAATCTGGAGGAGCTGGCCACCAGCGCCCGAGAGGTCTTCTCACGGGAGGGCCCGGTGTTCGTCTGCCTGAAGGTGGCGCCTGAAGCTGAGACGCGGCCCATCGGCCAGCGTACAGGGCAGATACGCACTCCCGAGGCTTGGCCCAGGGTGTGGAAGGCGCTCCGCAGCTAGCTGACGGCGCGGCCCCGATAACGATGCCTGGAAAGGAGCACGACCCATGATTGATCTGCACGCTGCCCTTGAGATTGTCTCCCGGTACCGGGGCGACGCGGTGGTCATTCCCGCTATGACCTCTGGCCGCCACTGGCCAACCATAACTGATAAGCCGGACCTGGACCTCGCTCTGACAGGCGCCATGGGCAAGGGCTCCTCCATGGCCCTGGGCATCGCCCTGGCACGCCCAGAGCGCAAGGTTATCGTTTTCGACGGCGACGGGAGCCTGGTGATGAACCTGGGGACCCTCGTTTCCATGGCCAACAAGGCCCCCAAGAACCTGGTGTACTTCGTGATGGCCAACGGGGCCTACTGCATTACCGGGGGCCAGCCTGTGCCGGGACACGATTTCGCCAGCTTCACCGGGATGGCCCGGGAGTGCGGGTTCAAGGCGGCGTACGAGTTCGACAACCTGGAGGAGTTCGCCACCACCGCCCCGGAGATATTCTCAGGCAACGGCCCGGTCTTCGTCTGCCTGAAGACGGTGCCAGAGATCGAGACCAGGCCCATCGGTCAGCGGCCTGCCTTTGCCCGCACTCCCGAGGCATATCCCAGGGTGTGGAAGGCCCTGCGCCAGTAAGGGGGCGAGAATGGTCATCAACTCGCAGGACGCGGCGCGGGCCATCAGCCAGAGACGCGGCGAGGCGCTGGTGGTGGCCACAATGAGCGCCCTCCGGCTATGGACGACCATCAGCGAGCGGCCAGAGTTGGACGTGCCCCTGACAGGGTGCATGGGCAAGGCCTCCTCCCTGGGCCTGGGGCTGGCCCTGGCCGCCCCCGACCGTCAGGTGCTGGTGCTGGACGGCGACGGCTCCCTGTTGATGAACCTGGGCACACTGGTCACCATCGCCAACAAGGCGCCCACCAACCTGGCCCACTTCGTCTTTGACGACGGCGCCTACACCAGCATCGGGGACATTCCAGTTCCCGGGGGAGAGAAGGCCAACCTGGCCGCCATGGCTAAGGCCGCCGGCTACCCCGCTGTGTACGATTTCGACAACCTGGAGGAGCTTGCCACCACCCTGGACGAGGTACTGAGTGTTCGGGGCCCTGTCTTCATCCGGCTCAAGGTGCGCCACATAGGCCCCATGCCCCCCCTGCCAGGCATTGGCCGGCTCAAGGAACTCCTGCACCGGCTGCCCTCTACCCTGGCGGCCTCACCTGGCAGGTCCCTCAGAAGCCGCCCCTCTTAGCGTCCCGCCGGCACTTGGCTGAGGCCGTCTACAGGCCTTTTCCGCTTCACATGTCACCCGAAGGGTCTGGGGCGGTGGGGTTGCCCTGTTCTTATCCCAGCCGCCCCATTCCGATGTCATCCGGACTCGTCAGAATCGTCCGTGCCCCCTTTGTGATGGCCACCACGAAGAGTGAAAATGCCGCCGCCCCAGATGCTCCGACTCTGTCGCGAGTCCTCGACGGAGTCGGGACTTCGTCGGCAATCGGTGTTCCAGGCGAAGGAGTCCAACCACCTCCTCAGCATGACATCCCAGGCCCGCCAGGCCTATTCTCACAGTAGTGACAGTTTTGGGGCAAAGCCCGTGTGCGGGAGCGGGGGATACAGGGGGTGAGGGTTTTCCCGAACACCCCCTAGTGTGGTATCTCAGAGTTTCACTGCATAGTTCCGGGGGATTGGTAAGGGGGCGGAGCCCCCTTGCCTGGGGGTCTGGGGGTATCCCCCAGCTTCCTTAATTCCTGCCCCCGCTCCCTTGGTAAGGGAGCGGGGGATACAGGGGGTGAGGGTTTTCCCGAACACCCCCTAGTGTAGTATCTCAGAGTTTCACTGCATAGTTCAGGGGGATTGGTAAGGGGGCGGAGCCCCCTTGCCTGGGGGTCTGGGGGTATCCCCCAGCTTCCTTACTTCCTGCCCCCGCTCCCTTGGTAAGGGAGCGGGGGATACAGGGGGTGAGGGTTCCTAGCTCATCAGGGTGCGGTCCAAGACCAGGGCCAGGAACAGCAACCCCAGGTAGACCGTGGAGTACCGGTACAGGCGGGATGCCCACACGCGGTCGGGCGAGCGGTACAGCCTGAGAGCCAGGGCCAGCAAGAAACCTCCCAGCAGAACAGCCACCGCGAGGTAGAGGGCCCCGAAGAGGCCCAGCACCGCAGGGGCCAGCGTCACCACCAGAAGGGCAACGCCGTAGAGAAGGATCTGGCGGCTCGTCTCCGCCTCTCCCCGCACCACCGGCAGCATCGGAATCTTGACCTTCCGGTAGTCGTCCTTGGCCAGCATCGCCAGCGCCCAGGCGTGGGGCGGTGTCCACAAGAACACAATGAGGAACAGGAACACGCCTGAAAGGTCCAGCACGCCTCTGACCGCCACCCACCCTATGAGTGGTGGGAAGGCCCCCGCAGCCCCCCCGATGACAATGTTCTGAGTGGTGCGCCCCTTCAGGTACATACTGTACAGGAATACGTAGTACAGCCAGGCGATGGCGGCCAGGATGGCGGTCAGGGTGTTGACGTACAGGAACAAGGGGACGGAGAGGAGTGATATGGCTATGCCGAAGACCAGCGCCACCCTGGGGCTCACCTCTCCCGCTGGGAGGGGTCGGCGGCTGGTGCGCGCCATCACCAGGTCCCGCTCCCTGTCCAGGTAAGAGTTGATGGTCCCTGCGCCGCCAGCGCAAAGGAAGCCACCGGCCAGGGTGGCCAGCGTCACATCCCAGGGCACCGCTGCACCCGCCGCGGCCAGCATACCCGCCAGGGTGGTAATGAGCAGCAGCACTATGATCCTGGGCTTGGTAAGGCCAACGTGGCTCCTCACCAGTCGCCTCAGGCCAGGGAATGCCTTTTCACCCGAAGCTCCGCGCCACAGCACTCCCAGAAGAAGCATCACCGCAGCAAAGAACAGGGCCGCCACCGCCAGGTGGGCACCTCGGGACCAGGCGGGAAGAAGCAGAAGCACGTTAGTCGCTCCCAACCCCGTCTGCACCGCCAGCAGTCCGGCCAGAAGCACAGTGAGGGTCAAGACAACCCGCCGGCGCAGGGCCCAAGCCACCCCCACCGCACCCAACATCACAAGGGCCACCAGAGCGGTCATCCCCCGGTGAATCATGCTGACCCACTGGGGTTCTCCCATTTGGGCAACCCTTCCGCAAAGGGGGTAACCCAGGCAGGCAAGAGAGGCGTTGGTGCGGGTGGCGTAGGCGCCGGAGAGGATGAGCAGGAAGGTGGCCAGCCCCAAGCCCACCATCACCCAGCGGTAGGTAGTGGCCCGCGGACCCTGGGCAATGGCCGCCTGCCACTTCACCGGCCCGGCGGTGCTCACCGCCACTACAGCCAGCAAACCCACAAAGGCCATGGCCACACCGGTATGGACCAGGCCCACCGGCGGCGGCAGTTCCCAGAGAACGTTGAGCGCCCCCAGGGCCACCTGGAGGAGAAGCAGCGCCGGCGCCGCCAGGACCAGGTAGAGGATTTTGTCCCCCCAGCGGTACCGACTAAAGGCAGCCATGGCCAGAAGGACCGTGAGGACACCGGTGGCGGCGGCAGCCACGCGGTGAGAGTACTCCAGCCATGCGCCCAGGTCGGCGGGGGGTATGATGCGCCCGTGGCACAGCGGCCAGTCGGGGCAGCCCAGGCCCGAGCCGGTTACCCGCACCACGCCGCCTACAATGATGGCCAGGAGCGCGCTGGCCAGAACGGCCCAGGCCGTGGGCACATACAGTCGCTTCAGCAAGTCGGACCTCGTACCAGAGTGAACGTCCAGACGGCCGCAGGCTGATCCTGGTTGGAATCAACGTGCAGAAGTGGTGTTCCCCACAGGCCCGGGCTGTTCCCTCCCATCCTCTTTGGCAGCCTCCTCCTCACGGCTGAACCACCGGAAGAATACCACAGCCAGGAGTGTCACAAAGGCTACCAGGAACGGGACCTTCATGATGACTCCGCTTAGCTGCTGGTCAGCCAGGGCGGAGAGGCCCCACAGCCGGGGCCCGCCGGCATACCAGGGGTAGAGCACGTGCCCCGAGAAGGTTATGAAGGCGAAGAGAGGGGTCTGGGAGACGGAAAGAATGACCAGGTAAAGCATCTGTCCGGGATCGGAGAGCCGGTGCAGCTCGGGCAAGGGGCCCATGATGGGCCACCAGACCATCACCCCTGTGACCAGAAAGGCCATGTGCTCCCAGATGTGGACCGCCTCGACCGCCGTGGCGAGGTCATAAAGGGCAGGTACGTGCCAAAGAGCAAATACAGCGCTGAAGAGGCCGAAGGCCACCACGGGATGGGTGACAAGACGTGCCACGTGCAGAAGGGGGCCAAAGCGGAGCAGCGGGCGGAGCAGCCACCCCGGAGTTCCCACCAGTAGCAGAGGGGCCACGCCCAGGACCAGCAGCACGTGCTGGAGCATGTGGAAGCTGAAAAGCTGCTCCGCCACCACGTGGATGGGCGAGGCGATAGCCACGAAGAGAACGACGAGCGCGCTGAGGAAGGCGGCGACTCGCCTGATCTCCACCCTCTTCGCCCATCTGTATCGGCGGCGCAGGGGCCCGACTCCCCAGAGGTATGCCGCCAATAGGAGCCCTATCCCGGTGACCTGGTCTGCGTGCCAGTGCCACCCTGTCAGCCAAATACCCACCAGCCCACCCCCACTTGCGATGCGCTCTCACCCGGTAAAAACGGCGAAGAGGGCCAGCAGCGCCAGAATGATGGCCGTCGCCAGCATGAGGCCGCCCACAAAGAGACCGGAGAAGAGGCGGCTATCAAACTTCAGGTGCATGTAGAACATGGCAACCAGGACGAACTTGACCGCCGATAGCACGATGAAGACGGGGATGATGACCGGCCGCATTGCGTGTAAATAGAACACGCCCACCTCCACCACCGTCACCACGGCCAGCGTCGTGCCGACCTTCACATAGGTGAGGGGCGTCGGATGGGCCCTCTCCCGGGGCTTCACCGCTCCGCGTATGGGTGACCTCTCCCTGTCCATGAACTCTACCCAGTCGTCACCCCAATGAGATAGACCAGGGTGAAGATGACAATCCAGACTATGTCCACGAAGTGCCAGTACAGCCCGGCCAACTCTACCTTGAGGCTGTTCTCCTGGGTCACGTGGCCCTTGCGGAAGGAGAGCCCCACCAGGGAGAGCAGCCAGACAACTCCTACTGTCACGTGGGCGCCGTGGAAACCCGTCAGGGTGAAGAAGGTGGTGCCAAATAGATTGGTGCGGGGAGTGAGCCCCTGATGGACAAAGTGGTTGAACTCAAAGACCTGGAACCCCAGGAAGGTCGCGCCCATCAGGGCCGTGGCCAGCAGCCACACCCTGAAGCCTCTGACGTCGCCGCGGCTTATGGCCGCCAGGGCCAGCACCATCATCAAACTGCTCGTTAGCAGGACAAAGGTGCTGACCGACGTGACAGGTATGTCGAGTATCTCCTTGGGAAAGGGACCCACCACGCTACGCCCTGCGTACACCAGGTAGGTGGCAATAAGGCTCCCGAAGAACATGCACTCGGAGCCCAGAAATACCCACATCAGGACCTTCCTGTGGTCCAGACCGGTGGCGGTCTCTGGGTGCGGCACCTGGTGGCCACCGACCCATGTTTGTTGCAAAGCGCCTTTCCTCCCTCTAGCTACTGCCCGGTGTCCTCGGGCTCCGAGGCCGGCTCCATGTACCAACCGTAAAGGCCCGCCACAGCGATGGCACCGCCCACGGCGGCGAGGGCCAGGTGATAGACCAGCCCGTAGGCGGCCAGGACGATGCCCAGGGCCACCACCACCGGCAAATAGGACGGCGATGGCATATGGATGGTGGAATGTCGTGGGTCATGTCCAGGCCGGTAGCCGCCCTCCTCACCAGGGTCCATCCGACCGGAACCGCCGGCCACGGGGGCAATCGCCCGCCGGTGCTTCTCTTCCCAGAAGGCATCGCGGCTGCGCACCACAGGGATAGTGTCGAAGTTGTGCGCCGGCGGAGGAGAGGGCACGGTCCACTCCAGAGTGCGACCATCCCACGGGTCGTTCCCCGCCCGCTCTCCCCTGCGGAGGCTGGTGACCAGGTTGAAGACGAACACGAGAACGGAGACGGCCAGCATGAACGCCCCGATAGTGGCGACCATGTTCCACAGGTCCCAGCCCATGGAGGGATCGTAGGTGTAGATGCGCCGGGGCATCCCATCCAGCCCCAGGAAGTGCATGGGGAAGAAGGTGACGTTGAGGGCCACGATGGTCAGCCAGAAGTGGAGCCTGCCCAGCCCCTCGTGGAGAAGGCGCCCGGTGATCTTGGGGAACCAGTAATAGGCCCCCGCGAATAGGGCGAGCAGGGAGCCGCCGAAGAGGACGTAGTGAATGTGGGCCACCACAAAGTAGGTGTCCTGCTGCTGGTAGTCCGAGGAGGCCATGGAGTGCATCACCCCGCTGATGCCTCCCATCATGAAGGTGAAGATGAACCCTACGGCAAAGAGCAGAGCCGTTTTCGTGTTCAGGGAGCCGCCCCACATGGTGGCTATCCAGTTGAATATCTTGACGCCCGTAGGTATGGCGATGGCCATGGTGGTGATGGCGAACACGCTGTTGGCCACCGGGCCCAGGCCTACGGTGAACATGTGGTGGCTCCACACGCCAAAGCCCATGAAGCCAATTGCTATGCCAGAAAACACCACCACGGGGTAGCCGAAGAGGGGCTTGCGCGAGAAGGTTGGCAGGACCTCGGAGATGATGCCCATGGGGGGCAGGACCAGGATGTACACCTCCGGATGACCGAAAATCCAGAAGAGGTGCTGCCACAGCAGGGGGTCCCCTCCCGCCGAGGGGACGAAGAAGTTGGTGCCCAAGAAGCGGTCGAACATCAGCTCGACCAGCGCCACTGTGATCACAGGAAAGGCGAAGATCATGATGAAGGAGGTGACCAGCGTCATCCACGCAAAGACGGGCATACGCATCAGGGTCATCCCTGGCGCCCGCATGTTGATGATGGTGACGATAAAGTTGAACGCGGAGGCCAAGGAGGCGATGCCCAGCACCTGGAGCCCCAGCACCCACCAGTCTATGCCGTGACCGGGGTTGAAGGCCGTCCCTGTAAGGTTGGCATAGCCAAACCAACCGGCGTTGGGAGCCCCACCCAGGAGCCAGCTCAGGTTCAGGATGATTCCACCACCCAGGAACGCCCAGTAGCTAAAGGCGTTCAGGCGCGGGAAGGCCACGTCCCCGGCTCCTATCATCAGGGGCACCAGGAAGTTGAAGAGGGCCGCGTTGAGAGGCATGATGGCCAGGAAGATCATGGTGGTCCCGTGCATGGTGAACAACTGGTTGAACACCTCTGGGCTTACCACCGTCTGGTCTGGCCGGGCCAACTGGATGCGCATAATCAGGGCCTCAAGGCCACCCAAGAGGAGAAAGATGATGGCGGTAGCACCATAGAGGATGCCTATACGCTTGTGGTCCACGGTGGTGACCCAGCTCCACCACCCGGTGTAGCTGGTGGGACGCCTCAGCGCTTGCACTATGGTCGCCATGACTGATCGCCTCCGCCGCCTGCGAAGCGTATCAATACAATTTTATATCGCCCACACGCCTGCGTCCTGGCTGCTAAGCACATCTCTCTACTTCAGCGCTTGAAGGTAGGCCACCAGGGCGGAGACCTCCTCACCACTCAGCTTCAGGTTGGGCATGTTGGCCCCCGGCTTCACCTCCGGGGGGTCCCGCAGCCACCTGGCCAGGTCCTCTGGCGTGTTATCCAGCAGACCAGCAGCTATGGTGGTTCGGCCTCCTACGTGCGTCAGGTCGGGCCCAATCTTGCCCATGGCCAAAGTGCCCCGGATGGTGTGGCAGGCCAGGCACCCCTTGGCGACGAACAACTGCGCACCCCTCTCCGCCTCTCCGGTGACCTGGGCCGCGGGCCCCCGCTGGGCCTCTGCCCAGGCGTCGAACTCTGCCTGGGGCTTGGCTATCACCCGAAAGCGCATGTTGCCGTGGGATATGCCGCAGAACTCCGCGCACTGTCCAAAGTAGGTCCCCGACTTGTCGGCCTTGAGCCAAATGCTGGTGGTCCGCGTAGGTATGACGTCTATCTTCCCGCCCAGCTTGGGCACCCAGAAGCTGTGGATGACGTCGTTGGACGTGAGGGTCACATCCACCACCCGGCCCACCGGGATGTGCAGCTCGTTGGCCGTGACGATGTCCAGGTCGGGGTACTGGACCTCCCACCACCACTGGTGGGCTACAACCTTGACGTTCACCGCCACCTCACCAGCCGGCGGACTGGAGACCCGAAACAGAGTGAGGAGCATGGGCACCGCTACCACGGCCAAGACCACCGCCGGAGCCAAGGTCCAGGCTATCTCCAGGCGACGGTTACCGTGCACCTGACGAGGGATGCCCTCTCCATTGCGGAAGCGCACAAAGGTGTACACCAGGACGCCGCCCACAGTTACGAAGACGAAGACCGCCGCCCAGAAGATCCAGTAGAAGACGTTCCGCTCCATCCCCGCCACCGGGCCCGAGGCATCAAAGGTGGACTGAGGGTGTGAAGGGGTGCAAGCAGCCAGAACTAGGCCGATGAGGACCACCAGGGCAGCGACGGCGGCCAGGAACTGGGCCAGGCTAACGCGCATGCCGCCCTCCACCGGGTGACCGGAGACGAGTGTATCCGAGGATAGAGTGGGAATCAAGGCCGTTGAGTGCCATGCTTCACGAACACCATACAAAGACGACGCAATAAAATCAAGACGTGGTGAATCCGCATCATAGCCGGTGACAGTGGAGGCGCGCCAGCGCTTGGTTCTGGTATAATCCCGACCGGGTGCTACGCCCTGGGCCAACGTGACGGTCCGGTGATGGGAGTCCCAGGAGGACTGGCCAATGGAGCGGGTGCTGCTACCCATTCTTCTTCCCGTGGCGGTGCTGCTGGCTGTGGGGGTGATGATGGGCGGGCTGGGGTTGCTGTTCACCTCCGTGGGCCGGATAGGCACCATAGCCATCGGGCTGGCCATCATAGTGGCCGTTCCCGCCATGGGCGTATTGTTGACACGGGGCCGCTAGTGTGGTGCCCGAAGTTTGCCACAATGTCGTTGCGAGCCCCGATGCAATCGGGGCGTGGCAATCTGGCGGCGGGGGCCTCCCTCTCCCGATGTCCCGACCCCGTCGGGGACTCTCGATGGAATCGGAGGAATTGGGACTTCGTTGCCCCGACAAGTCGGGACTCCTCGCAATGACAATCTCGTACGCGCATTTCAGGACTGGAGAGGGGAACGGAGACCGCTGACGCCATGGAAGAGGTCATTGTAGTCGAAGCGTTGGGCAAACACTTCGGCGCCGTCACCGCAGTGGACGGCGTCTCTTTTTCCGTTCGCAAGGGAGAGGTCTTTGGCATCCTGGGGCCCAACGGTGCCGGGAAGACCACAATCATGGAGTGCATTGAGGGCCTGCTGAAGCCCTCTGCCGGCAGGACCCTGGTCCTTGGCATGGACACCCAGCGAGAGCCCGATAGAGTCAAGGAGCGCATCGGCGTCCAGCTTCAGGCATCGGCCTATTTCGATTACCTGACACTGAAAGAGATCCTCCAGCTTTTTGGCCGCTTCTATGGGAAGTATGTGAGCGCCGACGAACTGCTGACCAAGGTGGACCTGAAGGAGAAGGCCAATACCACCGTGGGAAAGCTGTCTGGCGGTCAGAAACAGCGCTTCACCATAGCCGCCACCTTGGTCAATGCTCCGGAGGTGGTCTTTCTGGACGAGCCCACCACCGGCCTGGACCCCCAGGCGCGGCGCCACCTGTGGGAGTTCATCCAGAGCATCCACCAGGAGGGGCGCACTGTGGTGTTGACCACTCACTACATGGAGGAGGCCCAGTTCCTCTGCAACCGGGTCGCCATAATGGACCGGGGCAAGGTGGTGGCCCTGGACACGCCCACCAACCTCATTCGCGCCCTGCCCGCGCCCTATGAGATCAAGGCACTTGTTGATGGTAAGGCCCACGATGGCAGGCTTGAGGCGCTGGACTGTGTGGTGGGAGTGCGTCACCAGGAGGATGGCACCTTCCTTCTACGCTCATCAGACGCCGCCCGGACGCTACCTGCGCTGCTCGGCTGGGCCAGCCAAGCCGGGGTGCGACTGGCCCACCTGGAGGTTGTGCCTGCCAACCTGGAGGACGTTTTTCTCTCCCTCACCGGCCGGGCATTGAGGGAGTAGCCAGGGGAGGGCACGCTGATGCTGCTGGGAACACTGGTGCTGGCCAACCTGAAGATGATATTCCGCAACCGACAGGCCCTCTTCTGGGCACTGTTCTTCCCTCTCATCTTCGTGGTGGTCTTCGGCCTGTTCAGACTGGATGAGCCACCCACCACCACCATCGCAATCATTGACCGCTCCCAGGATGACCTCTCCCGCGAGTTGGTACGCAGCCTGAGTCAGATCGAGACGTTTAATGTGTATGAGCACCCGGACGAGGAGAAGGCCCGTGATGAACTGAGAGAGGGAACCCTCCGGTACCTGCTCATCCTGCCTGAGGGGCTCGCCAGGTCGGTGGCGGCCAACTCTCCCGTCGCCGTCAACTTCATCTATGACGAGGGTACTCCCACCTCGGCGGTGGTCATCGGTGTGGTGCAGCGCTTTCTGGACAAGGCCAACATGGAGTTGGTGAAGGTTGACCCGCTTCTGAAGCTGGACGCCAGAGGGGTTTCGGCCCGCCACCTGAGCTACTTTGACTTCCTTCTGCCAGGCTTCGTGGGCATGGGGGTCATGACATACTCCGTCATCGGCCTGGCCTCGGTGATGGCCGTGTACCGCGAGCAGAAGATACTGAAACGCATCCTGGCCACGCCGCTGCGGGTGCGCACCTTCTTTGCTGCCGTAATACTGGCCCACCTGGCCCTCTCCCTGGCCCAGGCGGCCATCATCCTGGCGGCGGGGGTATTCCTCTTTGGCGGCACGATCTACGGCAACTACCTGTACATTGCCCTGCTGGTCCTGCTGGGCAACATCATCTTCCTGAACCTTGGCTTCATCGTGGGCACCATCGCCAAGAACGTCAACGCCGCCAGCGGGCTGGGCAACGCGGTGACAGTGCCTATGATGTTCTTCTCTGGGGTCTTCTTCCCCACGGAGAACCTGCCGCGCTTTCTGGCCACAGTGGTGACGTATCTGCCCCTCACGCCCATGCTGGATGCCATGCGGGGGGTGGCCCTGGACGCCATGCCCCTGTG
The DNA here is from genome assembly GCA_016190445.1 of Chloroflexota bacterium. Classification (GTDB taxonomy): domain Bacteria; phylum Chloroflexota; class Dehalococcoidia; order Lucifugimonadales; family JACPQL01; genus JACPQL01. The sequence continues at coordinate 14,578 of JACPQL010000041.1, read as the reverse complement.
GGAGTTCCCCATGGAGTTGGGTCTCCTGGGCGCCTGGATTGTGGTGACCTCGGTGGTGGCCGTGCGTATCTTCAAGTTCAGCTAGCGATGCTACTACAAGCCATTCCGGTGCAAAAGAACATGCTCGCCGGTTATGGGAGTGGCCATCGTGGACACCTTGACATGCATTCAGGTCGAGTCTAATGTAAAGCCGACCATGAGGACGAAGTACGAAAGGGACATTTATCTTTTTCTGTCACTGTACCGCTTTTTTGCGTACTCCCTGGCGGTAGTCCTCATCCAGGCCCTGCCCGGCGAAGCCACCGAGCTTGGACTTCAAACGTACCTTCTGCTGGCAACGATGGGGGTCTACACCCTGGTGAAAGGCCTGGGCCCGCTGCGCTGGTGGCAGAGGGACCTGATTACCTACGTAGTCCTGGGCGGCGACCTGGTGGTGGCACTGATAGCCTTGCTTCTAACAGGCGGCCTCACCAGCGGTTTTCTTCTCTACTCTTTCATACCCGTGATCACAGCGGCCCTTCTTTTCGAGGAGAGACTCGCCCTCCTGGCTGCGGGGTTCTGCTCCACGGCTCTGGTTGTGGCCCACGGGATTGCCAATCGGTGGACAGACCAGTTCGTCTGGATCATGGAGGGCAACTATCTCCTGTGGCTCATCTTCTACATCATCGCCAGCTTCCTGGTCGCCACCTCCGTCTACCGCACCAACTTGAACATCAGCCAGCGTATTCAACGGGGCGCCATCGTCGAAGAGCGAAGACGCATGCGGCGGGAGATCCACGACGGGGTTGCCCAGGCCCTGAGCTACCTCTCCATGAAGGCGGACACAGTGAGCAAGCTGGTTGCCCAGGGCCTGGTACCGCAGGCCACTAAGGGGATGGTGGAGGTGCGCCAGGCGGTGAGCGAGACGTACAAGTCCGTCCGCGAGTCCCTGGACCAGTTGAGCGTCGAGGTCGGCACCCTCTCCCTAAAGGAGGCCCTGGAAGAGTACCTGCACCACTTCCAGGCAGGAAACAACATTCAGGCCCGGCTGGAGACCCAAGAGCCTACCCCGCGGCTCTCTCCTGTCGCTGAGCTTCAAGTCCTGCGCGTCGCCCAGGAGGCCCTCTCCAATATCCGCAAGCATGCCCAGGCCACAAATGTGTGTGTCACATGGATAGGCGTCCCCGGCGGGGCCGAGCTGAGGATCAAGGACGATGGCCGGGGGTTCATACCATCGTCTCAGTCCGCGAATGGGGACACTGGCCACCATGGCCTCTCCATCATGAAGGAGCGGGCAGAGGGTCTGGGCGGCACTCTTTCTATTCACTCTACCCCTGGGGAAGGCACGGAGGTGCGTGTGTTTGTGCCCAGGGAAAGGGCCGGGGGTGTGCTGTGGAGCGCGTAAAGGTCCTGGTGGCGGATGACCACGGCCTCCTGCGCAGGGGAGTGGTGGAGATGCTCTCCGATGAGGAGGGCCTGGAGGTGGTGGGCCAGGCCACCAATGGAGTGGAGGCTGTGGAGAAGGTGCGTGCCCTTCTCCCCAACGTGGTCATCATGGACCTCCAGATGCCCGGCATGGGAGGTCTGGAGGCCACGTCCGTCATCCGTACCGAGCTGCCCAGCGTCCAGGTGCTGGTGTTCACCGTCTCGGAGAGCGAGGCTGACCTCTTTGCCGCCATCCGTTACGGCGCCCGCGGCTACATCCTGAAGAACTCAGGCTCCGAGGAGCTGGTGCGGGCCGTCCGGCACATCGCTGAGGGGGGCGTAATCGTCTCCCCCGCCATGGCCACCAAGCTGCTCACCGACCTCACCCACCAGCCTCATGTAGTTGAGGGCCAGACTGAAACGCGCATTGAGGGCGTGAGCCCCCGTGAGATGGAGGTGCTGCAACTGATAGCCCGGGGGGCCACCAATAGCGAGATCGCCACCACCCTGGTGATCACCGAAAACACGGTCAAGACCCACCTCCGCAACATCATGGACAAGCTCCACCTGGCCAACCGCAGCCAGGCAGCCGCTTACGCCGTATCGGTGGGGATCCACCGTCCCCCGGAGCGATAGGGGTCTGCTTCGGGACCGCCCAGCGTCCTGAGTCGTACATGCGGGGAACAAACTTGCTCGGCGGCAGATTCCGGGGTCTTCTGCCGCTTGCCCTGAGCGCAGCCGAAGGGCGGGCTCGTGGTTCGACAGGCTCACCATGCACGGGGGGATGTGCCCGCTCACCCTGAGCCTGTCGAAGGGTGAGCAGGAAAGAAGCAAGGGCTCGTGGTTCGACAGGCTCACCACGAGCGGTTGACTATGACACCCTTTTCTGTAAGCGGGTGTCATTGCTGGTTTCCGGAAAACGGCATGAGGCTAGCCTCCGGTCTGGAGAGCTTGAGCAGTTACTCTGAAAAGCGGGTGCGGGTGTCCCTCCGTCCTCAGACCGCAGGGAGGCTGAGCCCATGAAGGTGTTCAAGGGCGCTACTCTGGTAGACGGCACAGGCCGTCCCCCCGTCCAGAACGCTATCGTCGTGGTTGCAGGCGACCGTGTCCAGGCGGCCGGGCCCGCCGCCAGCCCTGGCGAGTCGTGGCCTCCCGGCGCCGAGGTGATAGATGCCTCGGGCATGACCCTTCTCCCCGGCCTCATAGACTGCCACGACCATCTGGCCTTCTTCGGGTACGAGTTTGCCAGCCGGTGGGGCGTGACTGAGCCACGCAGCCTGCGGCATATGCGAATCGCCGCCGTCCTGGGGCAGACCCTGGAGACGGGCTACACAGCGGTCCGGGATGCCGGCGGGTTGGATGCCGGGTTCAAGCAGGCGGTGCAGGAGGGACTGGTCCCCGGGCCCCGGCTCCACGTCTCGCTGAGCATCATCTCGCCTACAGGTGGGATCGGGGACACTGTAAGCCCTTCCGGCCACGGCAGCCCAGTGCCCCCGGACCCTAGCCTGCCTTCAGGTGTGGCCAACGGGCCGGAGGGCATGCGCCTCAAGGTGCGCGAGATGGTCCGGGCCGGCGCCGACGTCATCAAGTTCGCCGTCACCGGGGGGGCCGCCTCCAGGCGCGGGTTCGGCCCAAAAGACATGCTTATCAGCCGTGAGGAGATCGAGGCGCTGGTGGACGAGGCCCACGGCCTGGGAAGAAGAGCGATGTGCCATGCCCTGGGTGGGCCTGGGCTTCGAGCGGCCATAGAGGCAGGGGTGGACTCCATCGAGCACGGGTCATACATGGACGAGGACCCCGACCTCCTGGACATGATGGCAAGGAAGAGCATATTCTTCGTCCCCACGTTCAGCGTCTATATCTATCACGGCGAGAGGGGGACGCCCCATGGCAGGGAGCGTGCCGCAGACCTGAGGCGCCACCATGTGGAGAGCCTGCGCCTGGCCCTGCGGGCGGGAGTGAAGGTGGTGGCGGGCACCGACGCGGGGGGATGGGTGCACGGCAACAACGCCCAGGAGCTGACCTGCCTTGTCGGCAGTGGCATGACCCCGGCCCAGGCGATAGTGGCGGCCACCGGCCATGCGGCCCAGTGCCTTGGCCTGGAGGCCGACATCGGGACCGTGGCGCCGGGGAAGAAGGCTGACCTTGTACTGGTGGAGGGCGACCCGCTGAAGGACATCAGCACCCTGGAGCGCGGGAAGAGCGTCCGGCTGGTGATGAAGGACGGCCAGGTGTACCTGGACCGGCGGTAGTATCCTGTCAATGTCATACCGGCTTCCGCCGGTATCCAGGAAAGCCGTAGGGTGGGTTCCGCTGCGCTACACCCACCCTACTAGTGTAGTGTCTCTCAAACAGATTGACAATCAATCGGCTTCGCCGCCAGCGCATCGTGAGGTCGCCCGTTGTAAGGTCATATACGAGACACCACACTAGGTGCCACCCGAAGGCGGCGCGGCCCGCAATCCGTCCGAATCACCCAGTCGGGTGAGGGAGAATCACCCGTTTGGGTGATGCAAGCCCCCACACGTCACCCTACAGTGGGAGGCTACGGGCACAAGTCTCGTTTAGGAGGTGGGACTACTATGTTAAGAAAGAGAGGGGAGCAGGGGTTCACCCTGATTGAGCTGCTCATCGTGGTGGCCATTCTGGGCATCCTTGCCGCGGTCATCATCCCCAACCTGGGCCGCGTCTTGGGCCGGGCAGGCACCGAGGCCATGAACACCGAGTACGAGAACGTGAGGAACGCCACCGCCGCCATGATGGTGGACAACATCCTCTCAAGTATCCCAGTCCCGGTGTCGGCCAACACTGCCCCCTGCACCACCGGCACCCAGAACATGGGTGCTTTCCCAGACAGCACATCCTCCTTGGCATCAAAGCAGACGCAACTGGGCGGGACGTGGGTGTCGCCTGACAAGCTAGGGTACCTTCTGTACGGCCACGACATCACAGGAGATACCTCCTCGTCCACGACGATTGTGAACTATCTATCGTCGGCGAGCACCACGTACTGCTACACGGTGGATGCCAACGGCACGGTGATCCAGTACAATACTGCCGGCACGCAACAGAACCCGTAGTGCTGTAGCGCAGGCAGCCTCTGGCCGGCAGGGAGGGCCCCGACAAGTCGGGGCCCTTCTGTTTTTGCTCCTGGGGGTGTCATTGTCATGAACATGGCAGGGCTGACCACTTCCTCCCCCGTCCGCGGGGAAGGATTGAGGTGGGGGTCCACCCCCATCCCAACCCTCCCCCTGGAGGGGGAAGGGGTACAATTAGTCGCTATCATCCTCTGTGGTGCCCGATGCCATCGGGGGGCTTGCAAAGACAATTACTGAGTCATGCATAGCCATGTAAACGTTTCCAGCGGTCAGCCGGGATTGATGGGTGTCATTCTGAGCGAAGCGAAGAATCTGGCGGGATTGGGGACAGCCTCGCCCCAGATTCTTCGTCGTCCTTCCCCGGAAGGACTCCTCAGAATGACAGCGCATATGTTTAGCTCACCGTTCAAGGCTCTGTAATGGGCGCATTTCAGAGACAAGGCACAGGGCTACTTGCTTTGTGGCGCGCCCAGATCAAGCGTCGTGTGTATCTCCGTGGAGGGAGTCGAGTAGGGAACTTTCCCGAAGCGGCCGGTGGCACGAAGCGCCTCCACGTAGGCCATGGCCTGCTCCACCCTCTCCGCGCTGGCACTGAACTCCGCCACATTGCCCTTCACTGAGACCGAGTTCAGGCGGACCCCGCGGATGAGCGTGCTCTGGATGTACTCCACCGCCTCTGTGACCCTCCCACGGGGCGCAGTGAGCGCCTGGAAGTCCCTGATACCGGCCTCAAGCTGGGTCATGCGGGTAATCTCCGCCTGCCGCAGGCTGATCTGCCGCCGGACGTCACCAGCGCTACGTCGCAGGGTGGCTACCTCCTCGGCGGCGCCGGAGTTGAGCTGGAACAGGAAGAAGGCCACCACCAGCCCCGCGACCATTGCCGCCAACATGCCTGCCCGCTGAGGGGTGATCTGCCAGGGAGAGACCACTCGCGGCACCAGGTTGATGTGCACGGGGGGTCGGTCTTCCCCACCCTCCTCCCGAGGCCGCGCCACGTACCTCATGGCCAGCCCAAGATTGACGGCGTACTGGCCCGCGGGCAGGTGCGCCGGGAACTCCAGGTCGGGAGCGAAGCTCTCCAGCGGGTACTCCACCCGCTCCTGTACCTGCTGGCGCACAGAGGGCGAGTCGGCCATCGGCCCCACCAGGAAGAGGGGTATTCGGACCGGAGGCAACTCTTCGGTCTGACGGGCGTTATGATAGGCCACAGTGTGCTCGATGGCCTGGGCCACCAGGTTGGCCAGCTCATCCGGTGAAGACGCCTGCGGCAGACCGACGGTCCGCATGACCTGGGGAAGGCCACCCACCACCAGCACCAGGTCCAGGCTGGTGGGCTCCATATTGACGATGATGGCCTGCTTCCGGTCCACCGTCCGGTACAGTGCCATGGTCTTGAACTCCAGGACAGTGGGCGCCAGCCCCGCGGCCCGCAGGGCGCCCAACTGGGAGGACACCTGCCCGTCATTGGCCCACATGGCCAGCACATGGTGGCTTGTAGTATCGGCGTGGAGCGTCTGCCAGAGCAGCCGGAGGTCCTGTCTACCCCCGGTCTCCGGAGCGTACTCGGGCAGCTTCTGCAATAGCTCCTGTTGGGACACGTGCGGGACGTTCAGGGTCCTGGCCACGGAGAACAGCCCGTTGACGCTGGCCACCACCTCCGTGCCCGTGATGTCGCTGGTCCTCCTCAGTTGCCTGATCCGCTCCCCCAGAAGGCTGGGATTGAGGATAGTCCCATTCTCCACCATGCCCTCGTCCAGGGGCGCGGAGGCCCATCGCTCCACCCGGTTGCCCTGCAACTGGAGCATCCTTACAGTCGTGCTGTCAATGTCTACCGTGACAACCCGTGGTGGCAATGTGTCTCCTTAGCGTCCTGTTTCTGAAGTACATTGCCTATTTGGGCGAGCACCAATAACCACGAGGTTTCGTCAAGAAGTGTGTAAATATCTCGCCTTTCATGTTATTTACACACCTGCTGAGGATACCTCATAACTACCGGCACGCGCTCTGCCTTCGTCATTCCGGCGAAAGCCGGAATGACGGGGATTGCTGGCGCACAGTGTGACATCCCCCTCAGAGCATCACAGTGTAAACGAATTTCAGTCACAGGGCACTAGCAGGGTGATGAAAAACTCCTTCGACCATCCCCCCAGACCCCCACCCCTTCGGCTTCGCTCAGGGCAGGCTCCGGGGCTTTGCCCCTCTGGACATCCCTTTTTCAGCAACCTGCTATGTCCCGGATGGCTCCGATATGCGCACCTGCACCCCAGCCCGCTCCTCTTGCAAGAGCGTCACGATGGTGCTGTCTTTCTCTACCCACCCGCGGTTCACGGCCGCCATGAGCTGTTGCAGTGCCGATGAGGCCAGCATCATGGGCACCTGGTACTCCCTTCCCAGTTCCGTGGCCAGCAGGGTATCCTTATAGCTAATGCTCAGGCTTCCTGTGTGAGTGTCAAAGTCCCCCTTGAGCCAGGTGTTGCGCATGGTCCGGTTGATCTCCGAGCCGGCGCAGGTGATGCCGTTCCTCACCACCTCCCACAGGGTCTGGGCATCCACCCCCGCCTTCACTCCCAGCGTGAAGCATTCCGCGACAGCCTGGCGGAAAATGGCGTTGATGCAGTTGTGCATCAGCTTGCAGATCATCCCGTTGCCCACAGGGCCGCAGTAGACGATGCGGTTGCCGATGGCCTCCAGGATGGGTCGGCAACGCTGGAACACCCCCGGGTCACCACCCACCATCACCATCAGCTCTCGCTCCCAGGCCAGCGGCGCTCGCCCCGCCACCGTGGCGTCCAGGACGCGGCAACCGCGCTCTTGGAACCGCTGGTGGATGTGGCGGATGAGGGAGGGTGAGTTGCTGCTCAGGTCAATGTAGACGCCGTCGCGGGCCAAGCCGTGGATGATCCCATCTTCCCCCAGGGCCACCGGCTCCACCTCGCGGGGGCCGGGCAGACAGGTCATGACCACCTCGCTGGCCTGGGATACGGCCCGGGGCGAGTCCGCCAGGCGCGCCCCCAGTTCCAGCAGAGGCCTGGTGGCCTCCTCACGGATGTCGTGGACGGTCAGGGAGAAACCAGCCTTGAGCAGGTTGGTGCCCATGGCGCTCCCCATTTTCCCGATACCGATGAACCCTAAGCGCGTGGCCAAGAGACCTCCTTCCCTTGCCGGTCGGGTGCACCACGGCGGCGCTGTTGTTCTAGCAGCAACCCCAATAGCCTCATGCCGGAGGCCAGAGCCGCTTCCCGATGCTGGGCGAACCCGGCGCGTGGACGAGATTCTTTATCACCTGCTGTGACCACTCGGACGGGTCCCTGGTGAAATACTTTTCGATCGCTTCGAGCGAGACAAACTCGTAGAGTATGCCGTGCTTGGCCCATCCCGCTATTGAGACGAGTTTGCGCACCCCGATGCATCCGGGCATCTTGGTCATTCTCGGCAGCCGGGACCTGGCGTACCAGGTGGACACCTCCTCTTCGTTCTCCAGGGCATTGATGTTGAAGCTCCCCAGCTCAAATGCGGGGCCGGGCGTAATTCCCGGGCCGCGCTGGCTCACCTCTGGGCCGTCCACCCGGGCCACCTCGACGAAGATACAAGAGCGGGCCGCGATGCGCCTGCCGAGCATCTCTCGGGCCTCAGCCGTCATTCTCGCCTCCAGCTCGGCTGGACTGGGGTCAACGAAGACGTGCGGCGAGACCGCCCCACAGAGCATGATGTAGCCGTTACCCATGGGAACGGACGGGTCATCCGTATAGTGGTAATAGCTTCTGGTTGCCCGTTGTCGTTCTTCCGTCACGATGTTCTCGACGTGGGCCGCCCACAGGTACCCTGGACGCGAGAGCGTTTGGGGAATATGCACCTCATGAAGCCAGGAGATGTACTCCTCTTTGCCGGGTCCTGCCAGGTCGTACCACGTAGCCCAAATGCCCCGGTCCATGGGGTCCTCCTTCCCCTTGATTTGGTCTATCCGCCAGACTCGCCTCTCCCCCTCGTCCACCCCAATGTCCTGTCTCCGAAATACGCTCATAAATTGTCATTCATCCCCTGTGGTGCCCCGATGCCATCGGGACGACGAAGCAATCGGCCATGCCCCTTTGGGGCGCCACCGGGAGATGAAAAACCCCATAGATGCTCCGACTCTGTCGCGAGTCCTCGACGGAGTCGGGACTTCGTCGGCAGAAGAATGTTGAAGGCAGATGAGTTCAACCCACTCCTCAGCATGACAGCCCCTCCCCCAAGACCTATTTTCACGCCAATCTGGAGGGGTGGACCCCGCCGCCGGATTGCCACGGCCCTCCGGAGCCTGTGGTGAGGACCTCGGACCACCGGGCCTCGCAATGACTTTGGCAACGAACTTCAGGGGCACCACACTAGCGTCCCATTCGCGGTGGCGTCCACCACCCGCGATGTCATCCTTCCCCCAACCCCTCCGACACTACCGGGTTGCTGAGGGTGCCAATGCCCTCGATCTCCACCTCCACCACGTCCCCCGGCTTCAGCGCCCGGCTCACCCCGGCGGCGCCAGTGAATATGACATCTCCAGGGAAAAGCCACGTGTACTGGCTCATGTAACTCACGATGTCATAGACGTCGTGGAACATGAACTTAGTGTTGGTGCGGTGGTGCTCCTGGCCATTGACCCGGACAATGAGGTCAAGGCCTTTGGTGGGGTCCACGTCGGTTGCCACCCATGGCCCGACCGGACCCCAGGAGGGAATCCCTTTGGCCCGCCAGAAAGAGAGGTCCTTCTCCCAGGAGGCCTTCTCTGAGACGTCGTTCCCGCAGGTATATCCCAGGATACAGTCGCGCGCCTCCGCTTTGCTCGCCCTTCGGCACCTTCGTCCAATGACAATGACTAGCTCCGCCTCGTAATGCACCTCCTGAGCTTCGCGGGTAATGACTATAGGCGCCCCGTGGCCGATCAGGGAGGCCGCGCCCTTTACCCAGGGTTGAATCCCTCGTCCCGCATGGGCCTTCCCGCTGGTGGCCTCGGCCTGGGCGATGTGGTCGGCATAGTTGCCCCCGATTCCAAGGGCCTGGAGTGGCTGCGTCGGAGGGCGGAACTGGACTGAGTCCAGACTATGGACCTGGGTGGTCGCCTCCCACCGTCCGAAGGGGCTCCCGCGGATGAGCCGGGCCTGCTCCCCCTCTATGAGCCCATAATGTTCCCTGCCACGGACTCGGAGCCTGGCAAAGCGCATGGCACTTCTCCTGTGAAAGCTGGCAGCAGTGTAGCAGGAACGTCGGCCAGGTACAACGCGCGAACGGCGGAAAAGGGCCGGAGTGCACACTATCATTGTCGCCTCCCGATTGATTTAGCCCTGAACCCCATCCGCGATCCGCTGCCGTTCTCTCCTTCACGGCCTGTCGCGGCAGTGCCAAAGCTTGAGCCCGAACATCGCTAACGCTGTTCTGGTACAGAGCTCCAGATTCTAGTCAACAGTACTAGATTGTGAAACCTGTTACTTGCTGGTTTTTACCACTACTCTGTTAGACAAGTCTGATGGTACAGGAGGTTGAGGTGGTGGACCGTATTTCCAAGCTACAGTCGAGGGGCCTTTTCTGGCGGCTGGTCCTTGGTCTGGCATTTGTGGCCGCCGCCATGGGCGTGCTGTTGAGCATCGGGCTAACGAGCGCTCAAGAAACGCGCCATTACTACATAGCCGCCGATGAGGTGGAGTGGGACTATGCGCCCGGCGGCAATCTGGTGGACCCGTCCTTTGATGAGGCAGCGGCCGTGTTCCTGGAAGGCGGGCCGGACCGCATAGGAAGCACGTATGTGAAGGCCGTCTACCGCGAGTACACGGATGACACGTTCAGCACGCTGAAGCCGCGGGCCCCGGAGTGGGAGCACCTGGGCCTGTTGGGGCCTGTTCTGCGGGCCGAGGTGGGCGATACGATCGCGGTGCACTTCAAGAACAACACCTCTTTCCCGGCGAGCGTCCACCCCCACGGCGTTTTCTACAATAAGGACTCGGAGGGCGCTCCCTATAACGACGGGACTTCTGGAGCCGACAGGGCGGATGACGCGGTGGCGCCAGGCGAGACACACACTTACCTTTGGCAAGTCCCCGAGCGAGCAGGCCCCGGCCCCATGGACCCCAGCTCTGTCATGTGGTCGTACCACTCCCACGTTGACGAGGCGGGCGACACCAACGCTGGACTCATTGGGCCCATGATCATCACCGCCAAGGGGAAAGCCCGCAAGGATGGCTCACCCAAGGGCGTGGACAGGGAGTTCGTGGCAGTGTACTCGGTGTTTGATGAGAACCGCTCACTCTACATAGACAACAACATCGAGACATTCCTGGGCATGGACCCCAGTGAAGCGGAGGAACTGAAGGCGGATGACGAGTTCAACGAGAGCAATCTAATGCACGGCATCAACGGCTACGTCTACGGCAACCTGCCCGGACTGACCATGCGCAAGGGCGAGCGGGTGCGCTGGTACATGATGGGCATGGGGACGGAGGTAGACCTGCACACGCCGCACTGGCACGGCCAGACACTCGTGCAGAATGGCATGCGCACGGATGTTACAGAGCTGCTCCCCATGAGCATGAAGGTCGCCGACATGGTCCCTGACAACCCGGGCACGTGGTTCTTCCACTGCCACGTCAACGACCACATTGACGCCGGCATGATGGCCATGTTCACGGTGCAAAGCTAGACGACGCCCTGCCGCCTCCAACAGAAGGCCCGTGGCAGATGCCACGGGCCTTCTTATCTATTCCATACTTCCCTCTATGCTCGCAGACGGTCCCCAGTCCCCAGACCGCCGTGGAGGGATGCATCCAACAATGCAGCGGGCGCGTATTTATGTTTTAAAGAGTGTGTCACAGGCCTGGGTTAGTACAAAGGGTGGGAGGGAGGTGTTCCATGAGGCGTTGGGAGGGGAGGCCAAGGCGGCTCCTGTCACGTGTTGCTCTGGGTCCTATTGCGCCGCTAGCGTTGACCATCGCAACGCTGGCGGCTCTGCTTCTCGGCGGTATGCCCGCTGGTGCAGCCGGCGGGACCGGCACTCAACGCAGCCTGGAGCGAGTGACGCTGCCGGAAGGATTCCAGCCCACCCAACTCCAGCGCCCGGCAACGGCTACCGCCAAAGGGACTATCGAGGTCATCATCCAACTGAAAGGCAACTCCCTGGCGCACGAGCAGTCCCAGAGGCGCAGCACGGGCCTGCCCGAGCTACGAGGGTCCGAGCAAAAGGGCCATGTCCGGGGCCTGAAGCTGGAGTACGAGACCCTCAAGGGCAAGCTGGAAAGCCGCGGCGCCCGAGTGACCCGTACGTACGGGATCACTTTCAACGGCGTCGCGGCCCGAGTGGACGCTACCAAGCTGAAGGAGATTGCGTCCCTGCCGGAAGTTGAGGCTGTCCTCCCAATCAGAAAGGTCTCGCTGGACCTGGACAAGAGCGTGCCGTTCGTCCTGGGGGACAAGACCTTTGCTGATCTGGGCGCCGACGGCACCGGCATCACCCTCGCCATCATAGACACGGGTATTGACTACACCCATGCGGCGCTGGGCGGAAGCGGCAACCCCGCAGACTACGCCGCCAACGACCCAGCGGTCATTGAACCGGGTAGCTTCCCGACAGCCAAGGTCGTTGGCGGCACAGACCTGGTGGGCGACTTCTATGATCCCGCATGTGTGGCGCCGGGGCCTCCGCCCGCCTGCACCAACGTTCCACAGCCCGATCCAGACCCCCTTGACCAGGCGGCACACGGGACCCACGTCGCCTCCATAGCCGCCGGCATGGCCGCTGGGAGCGTGCCTCATGGCGTTGCCCCCGCAGCAAAGCTGCTGGCCGTCAAGGTCTTCGGGCTGGGCAGCGCCACCGATGCCGACGTGGTTGCCGGCATCGAGTTCGCTCTAGACCCTAACCAGGACGGGGACATCTCCGACAAAGCCGACGTCATCAACATGTCTCTGGGCTCACCCTTTGGCACTGATTTCGACCCTCTGACCGTGGCCTCCAATGCCGCCGCCGAGCTGGGGGTGATCGTGGTCGCCTCCGCAGGCAATGACGGCGCCATCCCCTACATCACTGGGTCGCCAGCCAGCGCCAGCGGCGCCATCAGCGTGGCAGCTTCCAATGACCCCGGCATCGCAGTCCAGCCCCTCCAGGTGCTTGCCTCCGCCGGGGCCGACGGCGACTACGAGTCCATTGAGGCCTCTTTCACTCCGCCACTGGCCACAGTGGGGCCTGTGAGCGGCCCTGCCGTTTTCGCGGGCCTGGCGTGCGATGTGGGTGGTGCTGGTGGCCCCAACCCCTTCGCGCCCGGCTCCCTCCTGGGCAAGACGGCGTTGGTCCAGCGAGGCGTGTGCCGCTTCGACGAGAAGGTGCAAAACGTTGAGGAAGCGGGTGCCATCGCCGCCGTGGTCTCCAACAACGTGCCGGGAGGAGCCCCCTTCAGCATGGGCGGTGACCCCATTGCCTCCATCCCGGCGGTAATGGTCGGCAATTCGGACGGGCTGGCTGTCCTGGACGCCCTGCTGGCGGGGACCACCTTCACCCTTGACCCGGCCGGCGCCCACTCTATTCCCGACCGGCTACAAGCCTTCACATCGCAAGGTCCCCGCGGCCTCGACTCGGCCCTGAAGCCGGACGTCTCGGCCCCCGGTGGAGACGTGATGGCCGCAGCGGTGGGCACCGGTACGGGCGCCGTATCCTTTTCCGGTACCTCCATGGCTGCGCCCCACGTGACAGGAGCCGCAGCCCTCCTCCGGCAGCTCCACCCCGACTGGAGCGTGGAGGAGATCAAGGCCCTTCTGATGAACACCGCCACCAACAACTCGCCCGGCGGCGAGCCCTACCCCGTTTCACTCATGGGCGCCGGGCGTGTGCGTGTTGACGTAGCTGCGGCCACCGAGTCTGTGGTCACCCCCGCCTCCCTCTCCTTCGGGGTGGCACAGGAGGACAGGGCGGGACTCAAGGTCCTCAGCCGCAGGCTCACGGTGGCCAACAAGTCCCAGGAGCGCAAGACGTTCCAACTGAGTGCCGGGCTGCTGTTCGCCGCTGACGACGAGGGCAGCCTGCGGTTCAACCATCCCTCCATCATCAGTCTGGCTGCCGGCCAGTCCCGGACCTTCGACTTCAGCATCGTGGCCAGCTTCCGTAACCTGGCACCGGAGGCGGCCTTTGAGGAGTACGACGGCTTCCTCACCCTTTCCGAACTGTTCGCCGGGGGGGACGTCCTGCGCGTGCCCTTCCACGTTGTCCCCATCGCCCGGGCCCACGCTGAAGGGAGTTCCAGAGCGGGACAGCTAGAGTTCCGAAACTCAGGCATGCAAAGCACACCTGTGGACGTGTACCAGCTCGGGGTCTCGGACCCGAATGAGGACCTGATCGCCGAGGCTGTTGGCCTTCCCAATCGCCCTGACGACTGGTTCGACATCAGCCACACTGGCGCCCACGCCTTTGACACGCCCATAGGCCGGGTCGTGGAGTTCGCCGTGGCGGTGCACGGCAACCGCAGCGCCGCCAACCCCATGGTGACCGAGGTGTTCCTGGACGTGGACAAGGACGGGACCCCAGACTATGTGGTCGTGGCCGCAGACCTGGGGCTCTTCCTGACGGGCACCTTCGACGGCAGGATGATCACCGCGCTCTTTGAGCTGACCACCGGCGCCGGTGTACCGGAGTTCCTGATCAGCGACGAGCGGAACGCTTCCTGGCAGACACTGCCCTTCCTTGTGGACGACCTGAACCTGCTGGCCAACCTTTTTGGTGCCCCAACCCTGGACTTGGCCAACCCGGACTTCACCTACTTTGCGGTGACCTCCGATGTGGACACCGGGTCGTTTGATGCCAGCGACAGTGCCGGCTTCAACGCCTTCGCTCCTGGGCTGGACACGGTGCCAAACTTCTTCTTCCTGGCCCCGGGGGAGCGCACGCTGGTTGACGTCACGGGCACGGCGCAGGCTGGGCAGTTCCTGGCCCTGTTCTACAACAACGTCTCCGGGACGCCGCAAAGCCAGGTAATCGAAGTCAAGGGCTAGACGAGGCGGCGGGCAGCGGCGCATGCAAGCGCCGCGGCCCGCCACTTGTAATCACCAGTTTCAGCCACCAGCCAAACCGG
>JACPQL010000042.1 GCA_016190445.1 Chloroflexota bacterium | reverse complement strand
TGGGTTGTAATTTTTGGGGGGGGGCCCCGCCCTGGGGGGGCCGCCCCTCTGGGTCTCGGCTGGCCTCTGCCTATTTCTCCAGCCACACGTTGTTGACGCGCAAGAGGCCGTCGCCACCCCATAGCTTGTTGACGCCCTTGAGCCACTCCCGGCTCCCGGCATACATCTTGCGGTAGTAGATGGGGTAACCCGAGAGCACGTACTGCACGATGTCCTTCTGGGCCACATCGTAGTACCTCTTGCGCTCTGCCAGGTCGAAGGTGCGGACGGCGGCGTCCAGTGCCTCGTCCACCCGCTTCTGGGCGGCCTTGGTCTCGGCGTCGCCGAACTCCGCCCCGGCAGCGCCCCAGTTGTAGTAGCCCGTGCTCTTGTAGTGTATGGAGAGCATGCCATCCGGCTCGGGCCGCCCGCCGGCGCTGGTCCAGGTGATGTGAGAGATGCGGTCCTGGTTCCGGAGTTTGTCGGCCTCCGCCGTGGTCACCACCTGGATCTTCATGTTGATGCCGATCTCCTTCAGGTACCCCTGCATGAACTCCGCCCCCTGGGTGTCCTCCTGCCCCGCCTCCACTGCCAGCACCTCGATGGGCAGGCTGAGTCCCGTCTCCTGGAGGAGCTTTCTCGCGCCCGCCGGGTCGAATTTGTTGCGCACGTTGCTCAGCTCAATGTAGGCCCAGTTGTCGCTGGGCATGACGCCGCCCTGGGCCGTCTCCCACATGTCCCTGTACAGGGCCCCGTTCACGGCCTCGAAGTCCATGGCCATGACCGCCGCTTGGCGCACCTTGAGCAGGTTGGTGGGGGGCCGGTTGTGGTTGAACTTCATCTGCTTGGTCCCGTACATGCCAAAGGTCATGGTCACCTTCGGGTCCTTCAGGGCTGTCTCGGCGGCAGCGCCGCCCCCCAGCCACGCCAAGTCCACATCTCCCGCCTGAAGGGCCGCCAGCCGCACCCGCTCGTCCGGGATGATGCTCCACCGGAGAGCGTCCACGAAAGCCCGGTCCTGGAACCAGTAGCCAGGGTACTTCTCCTGCAGGAAGTAGCTGCCTGGCTGCCACTCCTTCAGCACGTACGCCCCCGCGTACTTGGGCTGGGAGGCCCACTTCTCCTTCCCTAGCTCCTCCCACGCCTTCTTGGAGGCGACGCACCCGCCCCGCTCCCCCAGCCCGAACAGCAGCGGGACGAAGACGTTGGCGGTGTGGATGCGCAGGGTCAGCTCGTCCACCACCTTGATGTCGTCTATCTCCCGCAGCATCTCCCGGTAGGAGAAGTTTTCCTTGGGGTCAAGGATGCGGTCCAGGCTCCACTTGACCGCCGCCGCGTCCACCGGCTCCCCGTAGCTACTGGTGAGCCCCTTGCGGAGCGTGACCATCAGTGTCTGGGGGTCCTCCAGCTTGTAGGACTCGGCCAGAGAGAGTTTCACATCTGGCTTGCCGTCCGTGCCGTAGGCGATGACGGGGTCACACACGGAGAACACCCAGTTGCGGTCCCACCCGCTGGTGGCCCGGTGCGGGTCCACGGACCTCACGTCCTCGAAGTAACCGATCTTGAGGGTGCCGCCGCGCTTGGGGCCCGGGGTCGGCGTAGGTGTGGGTATGGCTGTAGGGGTGGGAATGGCGGTGGGCGTCGCCACGGCCGGGGGCGTGGGGGTTGGAGTCGCCGCGGGCTCGGCGCCGGCACACGCCGCCGCCAGTGCCAGGAGCAGCGCCATGCCAAAGAGAATCCACAGGCTATGCTTTACCCTCATGTCTGACCCCCTGGGGAAAAGGATGACCATACAATACCAGCATGTGCGTCCACATGCAAGCTGTGCACCTGGCCTGGTGTGACGGATTCAGTCGTCAGCCACCGGTTTGACGGGCCAGCGGCCCTCGCCTATGATTTGGGCCGGCCTATATCCCGCGCCAGAGCAAGGAGGCAACGTGCGCAGCAACCCGGTGAAGGAGAAGCTCAAGAACGGTGGAATAGTCATCGGCACCTTCTGCCCTATCCCGTCGCCCCTGGTGGTGGAGGTCCTGGGTCTATCTGGCCTGGACTTTGTCATCGTGGACTCGGAGCACGGGCCCATTGGCCCGGAGACCGCGGAGGCGATGTACCGCGCGGCGGAGAGCGTGGGCATCACCCCCGTTACCCGGATTGGAGAGAACAGCCAGCAGGTCATCCAGAAGTTCCTGGATGCCGGCAGCCTGGGGGTGCAGACCCCCCTGGTCAACACCCGAGAGGAGGCCAGGAGGGTTGTGGATGCAGTGAAGTACCCGCCCATGGGAAAGCGAGGCCTGGCGGGCACCAGGGCCTCCTGGTACGGGCTGAGCGGGCCTCTGGGCGAGTATGTGGAGATGGCCAACCGGGAGACCCTGGTGGTGGTCCAGGTAGAGACCCTGGAGGCCGTCAAGAACATTGATGAGATCCTCTCCGTGGAGGGGACGGACGTGGTGTTCATGGGGCCCACCGACCTGTCCTCGGTTCTGGGCATGGCCGGCCAGACCCGCGACCCCAAGGTGAGGGAACTCATCGAGCAGTTGGGTAAGAAGGCCGTGGCGGCGGGCAAAGCGGCGGGCACGTTGGCCAGGGACCTGGAGGAGTACCGTTACTGGCGGGAGCGGGGCTTCCAGTACCTGTGCACCGGCGCCCCCGGTTTCCTGGCCCAGGGCGCCCAGGGGTACGTGCGCGCCGTCCGGGAGTTCGAGCGCTCCGGCGGAAGGGCTTAGCAGGGAGCTGAGAAGGGCTGCGTTGCTACCTCGCCCCGGCCCTTCGGCCCCGTCCGACCCAGACGAGTCGGAGTCACGACTCTCGACGGAGTCGGGACTCCGGGCGAGCGGGCATTTCCTGGCCAGTACCCTGGTTGTGGGACTGGCGCAGGAGTTCTAGAACTCCAGGCCTTGACAGAGGGGGAGTCGGCCCTACACTAGAGTGGTATTGCCGCCTATGAAGGCGCGTGGTGGAAGCTTTGGCCCTGTGGAGAGGAGGACGGATTCATGAAGGTCACACCGGTGAGGTTATTGGTCGCAACCCTTCTGGCAATGGGACTACTCTTGGTTCTGGCTGTGACGGCGGCATTCGCCGACCATTCGTGGAACGGTTACCACTGGGCTAGGACGTCCAACCCGTTCACCCTCAAGCTCGTTGACAGCGTGACGAGCGCCTGGAATAGCTATCTGGGAGGGGCCTCTGCCGACTGGACGGCGTCCTCCATGCTTGACACGGCCATCGTATCCGGCAGCGATAGCAGTGGCACCAGGAAGAGTTGCAGAGCCGTACTCGGCTATGTTCGGGTCTGCAACTCGACATACGGCAATAACGGCTGGCTGGGTATTGCCCAGGTTTGGGTCAGCGGCGACCACATTGGCCAGGGCGTGGTCAAGCTGAACGACACCTACTTTAACACCGCGACGTACAATAAACCCGCATGGAGGCAGTACGTAACGTGCCAGGAGATCGGCCATACGTTGGGGCTCGATCACCAGGACGAGAACTTCAGCAATGCAAATCTGGGATCGTGCATGGACTACACGAACGACCCGGATGGCTCGCGTTACGGCCAGCTCGACAACACGCATCCGAACCAGCACGACTACGACCAGTTGGCGACAATCTATGCCCACACGGACGGGTACACCAGCGCGAGCGCCAGCAGCACCAAGCCGGGAGCGGCACCAGCGCCGAATGGTCACCCCAGTGATGAGGACTTTGGAGCGCCAGCAGGGAAAAAGGACCAAAAAGGCCGCGACATCCTCTTTGTGAAGAACTTGGGCGGCGGAGCGAAGGCGTTTACGTGGGTCTTCTGGGCGGACTAGGCAGACGCCAACCACCCCCAAGATGAAGCGACAGCCAAGGAGCAGAGAGGCCCCGCCCGAAAGGGGCCTCTTGCTTTGTAGAGGACGCACACCGGCCTCGCCTCACGTGGCAGGCACGGCGGCGCTGATGATAGCTGCTGGCGTGGGCCCCAACACAGCGGTGCGTGCTGCCCTTCAGACCACCGCCGACGACCTGGGCACGGCTGGCCGCGACACCTGGTACGGCTACGGCCTGGTGGATGCTGGGGAGGTCACGACGGGGGTTCAGACGCTCCCGTAGCAAGCGGCAAGGGTGAGGGCGAATGGGGCCAACACAGGGGTTGGCCCCATTCCTTTTGCGCCCGTTGACCGTGGTACCATGCGGGGCTAGAATGGCTCCGCGTTGTCTGGCAGGGAGCTGGTGCTCTTGGTTGCGGAGGCCCGCAGGCGGCGCAGGAGGTGGATATTGAAGGCCTGGCAATTCCACAGCATTGAGGACTGGCGCCTGGACGATGTGCCCGAGCCCAAGCCGGGGCGTGGGGAGGTGCTCATCAAGGTACGGGTGGTCCAGCCCAGCGTCACCGAGGTGGTGGCCTCTCGCCTGGGCGCCACCCACATGAGCGGGCGTGTGAAGCAGATCATAGAGGAGCGGGCCCCCATCCGGCTCTTCGGCCACGAGTACGCGGGGGACGTTGTGGCCGTGGGGCCGGGTGTCAAGCAGTTCAAGGTGGGAGACCGGGTGGCCTCTATCAACCCCCACGTGGCCTGTGGCGAGTGCTCCGACTGCCGCTCGGGACGGGAGCACGTCTGCCGGAAGGGCCGCAACGTGGGGAGGGAGATACCGGGCTGCTTTGCCGAGTACGCGGCAATCCCGGAACCGGCGGTGGTCCGCATCCCCGATGGCATCGGCTACAACGTTGGGGCCGCCTTCCAGCCCGAGGACACCTGCTTTGGGGTGGTGCTCACCGCTGGCATCAAGGGGGGCGAAACGGTGGCCATCCTGGGCCAGGGGGTCATCGGCACCGGCGTCATGCAGCTCGCCAGAGCGAAAGGCGCAGGCCGGGTCATAGTCGCCGACATTCGCAAGGAGAACCTGGAGTTGACGCGTCGCCTGGGCGCCCACGACGTAATAGACGCCTCTCGGACGGACCCGGTGCGGGCCATCATGGACCTCACCAACGGCAACGGCGTGGACGTGGCGGTGGACGCCGCCGGTGGCGACCCGCAGAACGGCCTGGCGGGGCATGACACTTTGCTCCAGGCGGTGAAGGTGGTGAAGCAGGAGGGGATGGTCATCCAGCCCGCCATCGTTTCGGGGCTTCTGGACATAGACCTGGCCCTTCTGCGTGAGAAGCGGCTGCACCTGGCCTGGCCCCGCTCCCTCACCCGGCCCGAGATGGAGGAACTGGTGGGCTTGATAGCCAAGGGCACCCTTCAGTTGCAGCCCGCCATCACCCACGTGGTGAAGGGCCTGGACAAGGTCCCCCAGGCCTTCGCCATCACCGGGGAGAAGTTCAAGCACCAGGCCATTAACCCCTGCCAGGTGGAGGTAGCGTAGCGGTTGGCGGTGTCCGCAGCTTGTAGGCAGAGCGGAAAGAAAGGAGCGCCGTGGAGAAGCCTGTCATCCTTATCACAAACCCCATGAGCCCGGAGTACGTGGCCAAGCTGAACTCGGACCCCAGGGTGAAAAAGGCGCAGCAGTTGCCCCGGGAGATGTGGCCGCTGTTCCGCGACATCTTCAACATGGGCGAGAAGGGGGCCACGGTGGACCCCGGGCCCATGAAGCCCTATCTTGCCGAGGCGGACATCATCTGCTCCTGGGGCCTGCCCCACGGCTGGGTGCCCAAGTGGACCCCCAGGCTCAAGTGGATGCAGGCGTGGAGCGCGGGCGCCGACCACGTGCGGGAGTGCGGCGTGTATGACGCGGGAATCCCTGTCACCAACATGGCCGGCATTCACGCCATCCCCATCGCCGAGCACGTGCTCATGCTGATGCTCATGCTGGCCCGGAACGCCAGGACCCTGGGCGAGATGCACAGCAAGAGGCAGTGGCGCCCCAGGCCCCAGGCCGACGAGCTGTACGGCAAGACCGTTGGTGTAGTGGGGCTGGGTGCCATCGGCGGCAGGGTGGCCGAGGTGTGCCGTGGTATGGGCATGCGGGTGCTGGCCACTCGTCGCACGGCCACCCGCCGCCAGCGGAACGTTCACGGGTTGGACGAGCTTCTGCCGCCCTCAGACCTCCACTCCCTGCTGGCCCAGAGCGACTACGTGGTGCTGAGTTGCCCTCTCACCAAGGAGACGGAGGGGCTCATAGGGGAGAAGGAGCTGAGGGCCATGAAGCCCACCGCCTTCCTGGTCAACATCGCCCGGGGCGAGGTGGTGGATGAGGCGGCGCTGAAGCGGGCCCTCAGGGAGAGGTGGTTCGCTGGCGCGGGGCTGGACGTCTTCTGGAACGAGCCCCTGGAGCAGGAGAGCGAACTCTGGGGGCTGCCCAACGTGATAATCACACCCCACAACGCCGGCCACTCCCCCCGGCAGGAGGAGCGGGCCGCCGCCATATTCGAGGACAACCTGGCCCGATTCCTTTCGGGCAGGCCCTTCACGCACCTGGTGGACCCCACCAAGGGGTACTAGCAAGCTGCTGAAAAAGGCCTCGGGCCCTTTTTCAGCAGGGCGAGTCGGCATTGTTATGAGAATAGAGGCCCGGGGGTGGGGGATGTCATGCTGAGGAGGTGGTTGAATGCCTCAGCACCCAACACCCGTCCGCCGACGAAGTCCCGACTCCGTCGAGGACTCGCGACAGAGTCGGAGCATCTGGGGGGGTTGTGGTGTCTCATGTAAAAGGGGCATGGACGATTCTGAGGTATTTCTAGAGGTCTCAAGGAGGACGCCATGATCTACGAGATGCGCACCTACACCCTGAGGCCAGGCGCGATCGCCGAATTCGAGAAGCGGTTCGCGGAGTCGCTCCCTTACCGGGAGAAGTACTCCAAGCTGACGGCCTTCTGGCATTCGGAGATCGGCCCCCTGAACCAGGTGATCCACGTGTGGGCCTACGAGGACCTGAACCAGCGCCAGAAGGTGCGGGCCGAGGCGGTCAAGGACCCCCACTGGCCACCCAACACCCGTGAGTTTGTCGTGAGCCAGGAGACCAAGATACTGATACCCGCCGAGTTCTCGCCGCTGAAGTAGGCGGACGCGGCTAGGTACGCCCTACCTCGGTGCTATCTGAGCGCGCTTCTCTGGAGGGTGCAGGGAACCTCGGTTCCCTGCTGGGGGTCTGGGGGTGTCCCCCAGCCTCCCTTTTCTCTGCCCCCTCTCCCGCTAGGCGAGAGAGGGGGATTGAGGGGGTGAGGGCGTCGGGTGGAGACGGGGCGACACCGCGCCATCTCGTGGCGTAGGATGCCAAGGAAGCCGGCGGGCCTGTGGCAGTCCCGCCAGCGGCGCAGGGGGTGCGACGGTTGATCTCGCTCAAGCCGGTGTACTCCTCCGCCGACCAGGCGGTGGCGGACATCTTTGAGGGGGCCACCATTATGGTGGCCGGGTTCGCACGCCCCGGGGTGCCTCAGGAGCTGGTGAAGGCGCTCATCCGCAAGGGCGTGGGCAAGCTCACCGTCATCGCCAACGCCGCCCACGGCACTCGGGAGGACCTGGCCGATGCGGGCAGGCTGGTGGCCGCCGGGCTGGTGCGCAAGGTCATCACCTCCTTCCCCGCGCCCACCCGCGCCTCGGTGGAGGGCTACCCGGAGAAGCTATACCGCCAGGGGAAGCTGGAGGTGGAGACGGTGCCCCAGGGGACGCTCTCGGAGCGCATCCGCGCCGGGGGGATCGGGCTGGGTGGGTTCTGGGTGCGCACCGGAGTGGGCACGGTCTTTGAAGAGGGCAAGGAAAAGCGGCTTTTCAATGGCCAGGAGCACATCCTGGAGAGGCCGCTGCGGGCCGATTTCGCCCTCCTTCGCGCTCGTGTCGCCGATGCCCTGGGCAATCTGGTGTACGACAAGGCCCAGCGCAACTTCAACCCCACCATGGCCATGGCCGCCGCCGTTACCATCGTGGAAGTGGACGAGGTGGTGGAGCCAGGTGGTCTGGACTCCGAGAGCATAGCCACTCCAGGCATATTCATTGACCGAATAGTGAAGGCGCAGTCAGGGTAGAGGTTAGAGGAGGCCATGTCGGAGAAGGAGAGGCTCTCCCGAGAGCTGATGGCCCTGCGACTCGCCCGGGAGCTGAAGCCGGGCATGGTGGTGAACCTGGGCATCGGCATGCCCACTCTGGTGAGCGACTACATACCCCACGATGGCTCGTTGGTGCTGCACTCCGAGAACGGTGTCATCGGCTTCGGGCCGACGCCGCGAGAGGGTGAAGAGGACCCCAACCTGGTGAACGCCGGTGGGGGGTTCATCACCCTGCTGCCGGGGGGTGCCTTCGTTAGCCACGCCGACGCCTTCGCCATGATCCGGGGCGGCCACGTGGATGTGGCCGTCCTGGGCGGGCTCCAGGTCTCGGAGCAGGGGGACCTGGCCAACTGGCTGGTGCCTCCACGGGCCCTGGGCAGCCCCGGCGGCGCCGTGGACCTGTGCGTGGGTGCCAAGCAGGTCTTCGTCGTGATGGAGCACACCACCCGTGACGGAAAGCCCCGGCTGGTCTCTCGCTGCACCTATTCCCTCACCGGGGCACGCTGTGTGAGCCTGGTGATGACCGACCTGGGCCTCTTCCAAGTCACGCCCCAGGGCTTTCTGCTAAGGGAGATAGCCCCCGGTTGGACGGCGGCGGAGGTGCGCTCTCTCACCGAGGCGCCCCTGGCGGTGGGCCCGGAGCTGGTGGAGGTGAGGGCGTGACGGTCAGCAAGGTGTGGCCCAGCGCCCGCGAGGCGGTGGCCGACGTGTTTGACGGCGCCGTCATCATGATGGACGGCTTTGGGGGCCCGGGTGGCATGGCCCAGGAGCTTATCCTGGCGCTGCGAGAGAGGGGGGTCAGGGACCTGACCATCATCAGCAACACGGCGGGCCTGGACAGCGTTAGCTTCGGCACGCCTGGTGGCAGCCTGCCCGTCAACCACGGCATCCTGGTGGCCAACGGCCAGGTGAGGAAAGTGATCGCCTCTTTCCCTGTGAGCGCCTCACCATCGCGCCCCACCTCCTTCGAGCTTTTGTACCGGGAGGGGAAGGTGGAGCTGGAGCTGGTGCCCCAGGGGACCCTGGCGGAGCGCATCCGGGCCGGCGGCGCGGGCGTCGCCGCCTTCTACACCCCCACCGGCGCGGGCACGCTGGTGGCCGAGGGCAAAGAGGTGCGCGTCCTGGACGGGCGGGAGCACGTGCTGGAGACGGCCCTGAAGGCGGACTTCGCCTGCATCCGCGCCTGGAAGGCCGACCGTCTGGGCAACCTGGTGTACCGTGGCTCCTCGCGCAACTTCAACGTCCCCATGGCCACGGCGGCCCGTGTGGTCATCGCCGAGGTGGACGAGGTGGTGGAGCCCGGCGAGCTGGACCCGGAGGTCATCCTTACCCCCGGCCTGTACGTGAAGCGGGTGGTGGTGCGCCGCCACCCAGGCAAGATATATACGCGGGAGCAGGGAGCGGCCTCATGACGACCAAGCCACGGCTGGAGCGAGAGGTCATCGCCATGCGGGTGGCCCGGGAGCTGCCCGACGGCGCCTACGTCAACCTGGGCATCGGCATCCCCACCCTGGTCTCCAACTACGTCCCCGAGGGCCGCGTGGTCATCTACCACAGCGAGAGCGGCGTCCTCAACTGCGGCCCCCTGGCCGAGGAGGGGGAGGAGGACATTGACCTGATCAACGCCGGCGGCCAGTTCCTCAAAAAGGCGCCTGGGATGTCCTTCTTCCACTCCGCCGACGCCTTCGGCATGATCCGGGGCGGCCACATAGACGTGGCGGTGCTGGGCGCCCTCCAGGTCTCCGAGCAGGGCGACCTGGCCAACTGGATGCTGCCATCCAGGGGCATCGGCAACATAGGTGGGGCCATGGACCTGGCGGCTGGGGCAAAGCGCATCATCGTGGCCATGGAGCACACCGACCGTGACGGCAAGTCCAAGGTGGTGCGCCGCTGCACCTATCCCCTCACCGGGCGGCGCTGCGTGGACCTGGTGGTGACGGACCTGGCGGTGCTGAAGGTGACGCCTGCGGGCCTGGAGCTGAGGGAGGTGGCCCCCGGCTGGACCCCCGCCGAGGTCCAGGCGCAGACTGAGGCCACGCTTGTCATACCCAGGGACGTGCCGGAGATTGCGCTGTAGGGCGTGCGATCGGCAACCGCCCGCAGAGACGGCACGAGCGGGAATCCGCTTTAGCGAAGCATAGCAGCGGGCCACTGCCGCCCAACTGTTGCCTCATTCAGCCATTCCCATTCATGTGTTTCGTGGGTTGGGCGTGGATCTCCGGTGGGGCGCAACGGTGACGGTCTTGCGCGTGCCACCTGGCTTAGCTCTCGTATGTCCCGGAACTGGCACAATTTTCTTCCCCTTTTTGGTCTTGGCCATATCGCACCTCCCTTGGCAGGACGGCGCTAGCTGGAATATAAGACTGCGGCGGAGTCATTGTCAATCAGACGAAAGCCCCCTTGTTACTTGTCATAGACCGTGTCCCGTAGACTGCTTGGCGCCCGTGTGAGTGCTGTAACGCCTCGATGTTCGCGGCGGCTGCGCTACGCACGCTACACGACGGCGGCGGCCAAGGCCAGTAGGGCCCGCCACTACGCAAGCGATTGCAGACCGTCACCGCACCTTCTGGCGGCGACTGATCAGGGCCTTCGTGAGCTGGTAGTCGGTTTCCAGGTTGAGCCAAAACCGGGCCGATATTTCTGGCATCACGGCCTCAAGCTGTAAGGCCGTCTCAGCAGTGATGGCCTTTTTCCCGTTGATGATCTCGTTGACGGTGTTTGCGGGCCGTCCCATGCGCCTGGCCAGCTCCTTTTGGGAGATGCCCCTTGCTTCAATCTCCTCCGCAAGGTACTCCCCGGGCGGGATGGCAACATCGGGGTAAGCGCTCGTCTTAGCAGGGTGATGAAAAACTCCTTCGACCATCCCACCGACCCCCTTCCTGGCCAGGAAGGGGGTGAAAATTGTATCTGGGGGACACCCCCAGACCCCCGCCAAAGGGGCTTCGCCCCTCTGGACACCCCTTTTTTCAGCAACCTGCTAGTC
>JACPQL010000040.1 GCA_016190445.1 Chloroflexota bacterium | reverse complement strand
GTCCTTGTATCTTGGATGAGGTGATAGGATTCATGTCACTAGCAGGATGATGAAGAAGGGGTGTCCAGAGGGGCGAAGCCCCTTTGGCGGGGGTCTGGGGGTGTCCCCCAGATACAATTGTCGCCCCCTTCCTGGCCAGGAAGGGGGTCAGGGGGATGGTCGAAAGGGTTTTTCATCACCCTGCTAGTGGGCGGGATAGGCCGTACTGTCCTGGGTCCAGCAAGACCGGAGCTGAGCCCGCCGAAGGGCTCACCACGAGCGGCTGGTTATGACGCCTTTTTCCGCAAGCAGGTACTAGTCACAAGCTCTGAGCGCTGAAGGGTGAGCGGGCTTTTGAAACGAGCTGGCGCTGGGGTTCACCACCAGTGGACCTCGTCCAGCGTCCTGGAGCCCTCCTTCGCGGCGTCCCACGGCTTGGCAGGAAGGTACTTCCAGCCGCCGTCCGAGAACATGACGACGATGTTGCCCTTGTCCATTCTCTGGGCCAGCCGGAGGGCGGCGTGTAGCGTGGCGCCCGATGAGACGCCGGCCAGGAGGCCCTCCGCCTGTGCCACGGAGCGGGCCGCAGCGATGGCGCTGGCGCTATCTACAAGGAACCGGCCATCGAGCTGTTGCAGGTCCAGCAGCGGGGGCACAAACCCTTCGGCGAGACTCCGCAGTCCCTGAAGACGCTCCCCCAGGGCGGGCTCCACGCCTATCACCTGCACGTTGGGGCTGGACTCCCGTAGCCGCCGTCCCACTCCCATGATGGTCCCCCCAGTGCCTACGCCCGCCACGAAGAGGTCTACCTCCGGCAGCGCCTCGGCGATCTCCTTCCCCGTGGTGTGGTAGTGGACCTCCACGTTGACCTGGCTGGCAAACTGCTGGAGGGGGTAGTAGCCCCGGGTGGCGGCCATGTTGAGGGCCAAGTCAATGGCTCCCTTCAGGCCCGCGCGGGGCTCGCACCAGGTGACCTCGGCGCCGCAAAGGCCCAGGATGTCGGCCACGCTGGGAGTCACGCCCCTGGGGATGACCACCTGCACTCCGTACCCCTTCTGTTTGCCCATCATGGCCAGAGCGATGGCCGTGTTCCCGCTGCTCGCCTCCACGATGGTGTCGCCCGGCTTCAGCTCACCGCGCTGCTCAGCCGCCTCGATCATCGCCAGGACGATCCGGTCTTTGACGCTGCCGCTGGGGTTCTGTCCCTCCAGCTTGGCAAAAAGCCGGATGCCCGGCTTGGGCGCCAGGCGTGGCAGTTCCACCAACGGGGTGTTGCCTATGAGGCCCAGGAGAGTTGCTGGAGGCACGGGGTAATTGTACATCGGAAGGGGAAAGCAAGTGGCGAGAGGCGTCAGGGCGCCACCTGTTTGGCCGCTGGCTGGGCCAGGCAGGTGAACGCCGCTGCGTCGTCCACCCGCGTCCCGTCCTCTTTCACCGCCACGCCCTTGAAGACGTCTCGGGCAATGCGGTAGCCCAGCGCGCGGTACGCCTCGAACTGGGCCTCGTCGAAGAACTGGTCCAGGGTCGAGTGGTTGGGAAAGAGAGGGTTACGCCTCCGGTAGAACTCCAGGTCGGGCTCTCTAATCTGGCGGGAGAGGGTGGCCTTGAGGTACACAATGGTGCCGTAGCGGTCTGCCTCTTCCTGCTCTTTTGTCCGGCCTGGCCGGGTGACTCGCGGGTAGACTATGCGGCCCACGGCGAAGTGGGTGGGGGTCCGGCCAGTGTCGGGGTCGGGCATCAGTGGTGCCAGGTCCAGCTCTATGTCAACTCCAAAGTCTATGCGGGCCAGGCGGACCACGGTGCCCAGCGTGCCGAACTCCGGCTCCGTGGGCGAGGGTTCACCCGCGCCATCCACCGCGATGATGTAGCGGCAGCGACGCCTGATAAGCTCGTAGATGCCGGAGTTGTCAAAGTGGCCGCCGTCGGTGAGATAGACGAAGCGGTGCCGGCCGCTGGCTGCGCCGAACATCTCTGCAAGGTAGTAGAGCCACCTGATGGGCAATGGGCTTGGTCTCTCCCTGGGACTGGAGGCGTGGAGGCGAGGGTTCCGTACCCAGAAGCCCAGGCGCGCATTCAGAAGGGTCATGAGGATGGCTGTGGAGGAGGTGGTAAAGGAGCCCTGGTTGGGGCTGAAGGCCGCGCCGGAGATGGCCATGGCCGTGGCCAGGGAAAGCCTGGGGTAGCCCCGACTGGTGGCCACGAAGCCGGTGTCAGGGGAGCCCGAGTAGAGGCAGGAGAAGAAGAAGGAGTCCGATCTTCTGCCCAGTTGCTTGATGTCGCTGCTTCCGCTGATGTTGAGGCTGGTCCCTATGATGTGGAGGGGGCCCAGTGGTGCGCCAGTCTCTCTGCGCTTGGCCTGGAGCCCCGACAGCCTCACGTCGGCGTCGCCCTCCACCTCAGTCTCGGCGCCCCGACCAGTCGGGGGCGTCTCCCGCAGGACATAGGCCTCGCTCAGCCGCTGGCGGTAGATGGTGTGCAAGGACAAGGAGTTCAACACGTCCACGAGCTTGTCCAGAAGGACCCACGTTATGGTGATAATGGCAGCGACGATCAGTAATGCCAGCCGGACGCCAGAAGTGGCGCCGTCCAGCAGGACGAATCCCAGCAAGACTCCCAGCACCAGCACCACGAAGCCCAGAATGTTGAAGAGGACCTGGAGCAGGAGCCCCGTGGCCCGCTCTCGCCCTGCTCCTCGCTTCGACTCCTGGGCCTTGTCTATCTCTCCCAGTCTGGCGAAGGCCCAGCGCGCCATGAGCAGCAGGGCGGAGGCACCACCGCCAAAGGCACCTATGAGGGCGTTCCATGCCGTGGCTTTCGCCTGAAAGGCCGCGTTTGTCGCCTGCACCCCAAAGAGGAACCCGATGGCTGCGGCGGCACCCAGGATGACGAAGATACAAAATCGCTGGACCCGGGCAGTCGCCGTCAAGGGCCGTTCCCTCCGGCGCAGAAAGGGAGGCATAAGTAGCATCAGGTAGACCAGAAGCGCGGCGCCTCCCAGAGCGCCAGGGACTCCGATGGCTCCCCACGGCTTCAGCGGGTTGTCCCTGTGCCACCAGCCGTCGGGCACAAAGGTCAACCCAGCCAGCAGCAGGACCACGGGGGGCAGAGCTATGAGGAGCAGCGTGGCAACAAGGCGGAGGAGCACCTGGAGGATGGTGTTCCAGGTCTGGACGTCAAAAAGGCCCAGGCGAGGCGCCAGGAAGTTGCTGTGCTCTCGCAGGTGGCGGACTGTCCGGCGCTCCGCCTTGAACACGGGTATCTTTTCAGGGCTGGGCGCCGTGGGGTCGAAGCGGAAGGGGAAGCTGTCGCTGCTCAGGGGATGTGGGGTGGGAGGTGGCCCGCCGTGGTGGAGCAGGGAGCTGATGGATGAGCCCAGGTAGCCGCCTCCGGAGACCGTGGAGAGGTAGTCTACCCGCTCCAGCATCCCGTAGCGCGCCATGGCCTGGCACGCCCCCAAGGCGAAGGTGGCGGAGCGGATGCCGCCTCCAGAGAGGGCCAGCCCCACAAGCTCATTGGCCTGGTCGGGCCGCTCTGGGTTGACCGGAGGCCCCTTGCGGCCAGGACTGCGCCCGGAGGCCGGCAGGACCCACTCCTCCATCTCCCGCCGGAAGACCTCCGCGAAGCCGTCCCATGGCACGTACACCGGATGGCCTGGGGGCGGCTGGAGTGGGGAGGTCTGCCGCATCTGCCATTACCCGCCGGCCACAGCGGGGACGATGCTCAGCTCATCGCCGGGCTTGGTGTCGGTGTTGAGGCCCTGGAGGAAGCGGACATCCTCTCCGTTCAGGTACACATTAACGAAGTAGCGCAGGTCCCCGCTCTCGTCCAGCAGCCTCTCCCGAATGCCGGGGAACTGCGCCTCCAGCTCGTTGATGCACTTCTCCAGCGTTCCTCCCTGCACCTCGGCCTTTTCCGCGCCGTTGGTGACGCGGCGCAGGGGGCTGGGAATACGCACCGTTACACTCATCCGCTTGCTCCTTCTATCAACCCTGCATGTCCAATAGGGGACTGGTTGGGGACTTGCTTGTGTCTGCGCGGTTGCCCCTGTGCGGGTATCTACCCCTCGATCACGTCTCCGGCCACCGGGTCCACGCGGACTCCCAGGGAGGTCACCCACTCCAGGCCCCGCTCAACGTCCTCATCCCGGCCGTCCAACTCCAGCACAACCCATCCTATCTCAGGGCGGACATCAGCGCGGCGAATGTTGGTCACCACGTCGTAGTCGCGGCCCAACTGGTAGATGATGGGCTCCTTGATAAGCTGTGCAGGGAAGGTGAACTTGACGCGTCTACTCATGGCTACCCCCTGGAGCCTAGCTGACCCGCGCCCGCTGGCCCAGGGCCTCCTCGAAAGAGCTGATGGTGGGCTGGATACGTAGGGGCTTCACCACGCTCTCCACGGCCTCCTGGGTCTTGAGGCCGTTGCCCGTGATGAATGCCACCGTTGGCTCGTCCGGCTTGATGCGGCCCTGCTCCACCAGCCGCTTCAACCCCATGATCACCACACCGCCGGCGGTCTCGGTGAAGATGCCCTCGGTCTCGGCCAGCAGCTTGATCCCCTCCACGACCTCATCCTCCTCCACGACGCAGGCGGAGCCGCGGGACTCTTTGATGGTCCTGAGGGCGTAGTAGCCGTCGGCCGGGTTGCCGATGGCCAGGGACTTGGCGATGGTGTTGGGCCTCACTGGGCGCACGACCATCCGGTCCGCGTCGTATGCCTCCACGATGGGGGAGCAGCCGCGGGCCTGGGTGATGTGCATACTGGTGCGGACGGGCCCGATGAGCCCCAGCTTTGAGAACTCGTTGAGCCCCTTCCATATCTTGGTGAAGAGGGAGCCAGACGCCCCTGGCACCACGGCGTGGGCTGGTGCTCGCCAGCCCAGTTGCTCGGCCACCTCAAAGGCGAGGGACTTGCTCCCCTCGGCGTAGTAGGGGCGCATGTTGATGTTCACGAAGGCCCAGCGGTAGTTGTCCGCCAGCTCGCTGCACAGGCGGTTCACCTCGTCGTAGCTTCCCTGCACCGCCACCAGGGTGGGGTTGTAGATGGCGGCGCCGATGACCTTTCCCTTCTCCAGGTCCGCCGGGATGAAGACATACGCCTTCATCCCCGCCCGGGCGGCGTGGGCGGCCACACTGCACGCCAGGTTGCCCGTGGAGGCGCAGGAGAGGGTGTCAAAGCCGAACTCCAGGGCCTTGGTGGCGGCCACGCTCACCACCCGGTCCTTGAAGGAGAAGGACGGGTTTACCGAGTCGTTCTTGATGTAAAGCTCCTCCAGGCCCAGGCACCGGGCAAGGTTCTTGGCCCGGACAAGGGGGGTGAAGCCAGCGTTTATGTCCACCGCAGCCTCTCGGTCCACGGGGAGGAGGTCGTGGTAGCGCCACATGGAGAGGGGCCCTGCCTGAATGCGCTCCCGGCTAATCACGCTGGCGATGGTCTCGTAGTCGTACACCACCTCCAGGGGGCCGAAGCAGAAGTCGCAGACGTTCAGGGGCTCTATGGGGTACTCGCGGCTACACTCGCGACACCGCAGCGCCTTCACGTGGGCCAAGGCACCATCACCTCACTGGGACTCCAAATCCGCCGACCGGGACAGCCGATGAAAGGCGAATAGGGCGCGGAAGCGCCAAGCAGAAAAATGCTAGCAGAGGCCATAGGGGGTGTCAAGGAGAGGGTGGCGACCTTGATTCCGTGAGTCCAGATTCAGGAAGCTCACCTCGTGGGCGATTCCAGGGAATCCAAGGTTTACGCCGTCATTGCGAGTCCCGACTACATCGGGACGAAGCAATCGGTCATGCCCCGATAAAATCGGGGCGCCACCGGGGGATGGAAAACCCCCTAGATGCTCCGTCGGCAGAAGAATGTTGAAGGCAGATGAGTTCAACCGACTCCTCAGCATGACAGCCCCTCCTCCAAGAGGCCATTTTCGTGGTAAGGGCTCGTCAGAATGACAGTTTTGGGGCTAAGGCCCCTGTCATGGGAGTGAGAGACCGGGGATTGTGCGGTACAGCCACTGGGTCAGGGCCATGTAGTTGCCTGTGATGAGCAGGATGGCGAACCCTACCATGACCAGGCTGCTGGCGAGGCCCATCCACGGTATCACTTTCTCCAGGCGCATGAGGAGTGGCATGACCCTGGCCATGGCGGTGGCGGCGATGACCAGTGGGATGCCCATTCCCATGGAGAACAGGAATAGAGTCAGGGCGCCCAGGGCCGCGGAGCCCGCCAGGCCGACGTAGACCACCATCGCTACCACCACGGCTGCCCCGAAGCAGGTCATGCAGCCGGTGGCAAAGGCCACGCCGGCGAACATCATCTCCCAGGGGCGGGCGACCCGGCGGCTATGGGCCATCTTGGAAAGCACGGGCATCTTGCACACCAGTGGGGCCCGGACCTTGGCGGCTACCCGGAGCGCCAAGAGGATGATGATGACCCCAGCGCCGATGCCCAGGTATCTCTGCCATACCTCGAAGTTGGGGGCGCTCCCGAGGCGCCCCGCCGCGAACCCGATGAGCGCGCCCGCCGCGGTGTACAACAGGGTGAAGCCCAGCACGAAGAAGATGGCAGCCTTCACTACAGGCACGCGACGTCGGACTGATACATTGCCGCTGGCCTCCTGCATACTGAGGCCGCCAAGGGAAGGTATGAAGAAGACAGTGAGCTGGAACAGGCACGGCCACATGGCCGCGATCATGCCGCCCATGATGGCCAGGACCGACGTCCAGACGAACCGGACGCCAGTTTTGGCCGGGGCGGTGGTCGCAGTCCCAACGATGGGGAGATGCCACACCATTTCCTGCCCGCCGGCCACGGATAGCTCCATCACCTGGTGGCGTGGCCCCAGGGGGGGCTCGACCGGGAAGCGGACCAGCGTGACCCGGTGGTGGGCCGAGCCAGCGATCTGCTCGCTCAGGTCCGGCTGGTAGGTCCGGCCGTTCAGCGCCAAGGATATTGGCACAGAGTCAGCGGGAAGGTCCGCCGTGTGGAGTCTTTCAGTCACTACGAAGAAGGTGAAGCGTTCGGGGTCGTACCGCGACGCCGCATCAGCCGGCAGGGAGGTGGCGAAGTAATCGGGCGTGGCGAAGAGGCTTTCCACCCTGATTCCCCTAGCACCTGCATACTCCACCTCAGCGACGGTGCGGGTCAGGGCCTGTGAGGAGGCCGACACTTCCGGCACGGAGGGCTGGGTGGCAGCGGCGGGCTGGGCAACCCCATCCAGGGGGAGTCGCCAGGTGAAGGTGCTCTCTACCCCGTCTTCAAGAGGGATACCGAAGGTCAGGGTATGCTCGCCCTGGTCCAAGGTCTCCTGGCCCATTCCTTCTGGCAATGGGAACAGTACCTGTGAGGTGCGGTGCTCGATTCCGTCCCAGAGGAGCACGCTGACCTGGTATGGCTCGATGGAGTCTCCACCATCTATCCGCAGGCGGGGCTGTGGTGGCTCGGGAGCCAGGCCGACGTCGTGTTCGTGGTCAGCCTCCTCGAGGAAAAACACGAGGGTGGGCCGCTCCAGGCTGGCCGCGGGCACCTCCTCGCCCTTGACCTGGAAGAAGACTGGGGGCGCATAGAGCACGTCCGCTGCGGTCCCCCGAGGCCCCCAGCCTCCGCGGACCAACTGGGGCAGAAGCTCTTGAATGGTGGGCAACGCCGGAGATTCAGCGCCTACGGCCGGTGCCTGGCCTGCTTCCAGGGTAGTGCTGCTGAATGGGGCTTCGGGCTGTTCATCTTGCACTCGGGCCATGGCCCAGAGCAGGGCCAGCGTGGCAGCTATGCCCAGGAACGCCATCCCGCTCAGCCTCAGCCGCCTGGCCAGGACGCTCTTGGACTCCGTGCGCCAGAATAGCAGGGCGCTCAGCGACGCCACCGTCCCCAGTTCGAGGACCTTGGAGAGGATGTCAATCACACCGATCCCTTC
Source organism: Chloroflexota bacterium (assembly GCA_016190445.1). Classification (GTDB taxonomy): domain Bacteria; phylum Chloroflexota; class Dehalococcoidia; order Lucifugimonadales; family JACPQL01; genus JACPQL01. Next base: position 13,785 of record JACPQL010000040.1, on the reverse strand, counting down.
CAGATGGCCGGCGTGGGGCCCCAGCAGGGGTACACCCACGGTGCGGGTCACAGCGTAGAGACCGGCGACCCACAGGTTGAGGGAGATGCCGGTAGTCAGATACCAGGGTGCCGTGAAAAGACGCCCTCTGGGGGCCATGAGCCCCACTCCATACAGGGCCTGGAAAGCGGCCACCACCAGGAAGAACCAGCCGTAGCCCCACCACTCACTGAAGTGCTCAGGGGCAAATGCCAGATGGATGGCGGCGGAGCCGAGGGAAAGCAGGGCCGCCGCAACCCTAATGGCGGAGAGGTCTAACGTTAGTCGGTGGGGCAGCCGGCCGATTTTCAACTTCTTCTCCCTTAGGGCTGCTCAGCCAGGTATGCTAGATAGGCAGCCACTGCCTCGATGTCCTGGTCGTTCAGGTTCGTGACCACCTGCGCCATCAAGCCGGGTTCCTCCGGCGAGTCCGACTCTTTCAGAGCCCGGCGAATGTCGTCGGCGGTCTTGCCACGGATGTCAGGGCCAATACCGACGTCGCCTTTGCCGCTTATCCCGTGGCAGGCCTTGCATCCGACGTTGCCTGCCTTCTTTTCAAACACCTCTTTCCCCAGGGCCAGGAGGTCGTTGCCGCCTGCGCTGGCCGTGGGGGTAGGAGGCAGCACGGCACTCTGGGTGGGGGTGGGGGTGGGCACTGGAGTTGCCGTAGGCGTAGGTAGCGATGTAGGTGTGGGCCGGCTGGTAGCCGTGGGTTGGGGGGTTGCTGGGGCCGGGGTGGTCCCGCCGGTGGGGCCACCGCAGGCGGCCAGAACTACCAGCATGGCTACCCCCGCCAATAGAGTGCCTACCAGTCTGGTCATGCTGCTCTTCAACGTAGTCTCTCCTTAATCTATTGAGTGCGTCCCGCTTGTGCGCCCTGAGCCCTTGGGCAGTCACCTGTTGCTTTGCCGGGGCCGTTGGCCCGCCAGAAGTCGAAAAGGACCGTCTCGTCGAACGCCTGGCTGAGCGAGTGCCTCTGGCCCTGGAACTCCATGTACAGGGACGCGACGCCCATCTTCAGCAAGCCCTGGTGCTGGGCCAGCACGTCCGGTTTCCAGTCATAGTCCTCGGAGCCGACACCGTTGAAGACAGCTTTGCCGCACAGTGCCTTCGCCCATTGCTCTGGCGTCGTTAGCTGGTGGAACAACCCAGGTGCGCCCAACAGCGTCGCGAAGCGGTCGGGGCGCTCGAGCATCAGCTCGAAGGCGACGTAGCCGCCGTTGGAGAAGCCGGCGATGTGGACCTGGGCAGCGTCGCCGCCGTAGCAGGCGAGGACCTCGTCCACCACTGTGAAGGTACGATGCGACTGGTAGTAGTCCATGTATTCTATGTCTACCGAGTACGGAAGCACAACGCGGAAGGCATCCACGCCCTGGCCGCCGGAGAGGTAGTTAGCCCACAGCCTCTGCGCGCTCCGACGGCTGCCTTCTCCTCCTCCCAGGAACACGATGGTCTGGGCATTCGGGTTGTCCTGCGCTGGGTGGCGGACGAAATACGGGCTGGCGGGTGTGCCTAGGATCTCCTGCGGCTCCCCCCTCTCCGGTGCCACGCAGTACTCTGGCGCACCGGCGGGTGTCCACGGTGCGGGGGTTGGCGTGGGAGTAGGTTCCGGCGTCGGCGTTGGAGTCGGCGTCGGGGTGGGTTTGAGAGTTGGTGTCGGGGCGAGCGTGGGCGACGTCGCGACCATGGCGGGTGCCGGCAGTGTTGCGGTGGGCGTGGGCGGGCTCGCGCACGCTGTGGCCAAGAGCGTCACCGCCCCCACTAGCGCAACCAAACCTCTCATCACCCTCTCTCCCTTTCCTTTTGATGGAGTGAATTTCCCGTTAGGCGTGCCCCCAGCCCCGCGGGGCTGGGGGCACGCCAGCACTGTGCTACTTGGCTGCCAGGGCTGCGGCTACCAACGGGACCTTGGCGGCGTACACGTCCGCCTTGGGACCGCCCATGTCGTTGACTAGCTTGCCGGTCCAGTCCGGGTTGTACCGGACAAACCCACCCGAGTGGGTGTCCCCACCGTTGGGGGTGGGGATGTAGGCCTTCACCTCTCGTGTGTTGAGGTCCAGGACAATGGTCTCCCAGCCCGCCATGTTGCTCACCCAGAGTTCATTCACCTTGGGGTCGGGGTGGAGAATCCCGTGGTCTATGCTCTTGGCCGAGCTACCAAGGACGATCGGCTGATTGAAATCGCGATTCGGACGGAAAATCGCCCCTGGCTTGGTACCAGTGTCAATGACACCTATCACGTGGCCGGTGTTGTGGCTCCCCTCGCCCTTACCTATCGTATAGAGCTGTGTCTCGTCCCAGTTCAGGGTAAGGCCGTAGGGTCCCGCCACACCGGCGTTGGTCTTGCCCACGATCGTATTCGTGGCGTTGTCAATCTTGTAGACCGCGTCGCCGTGGGCGTCGTTGATGTAGGTGAACTTGCCGTCCGCCGTGTGGGCCATGCCGAGGGGGTTAGCGCCCTCGCCCAGCCCCCAGATGTAGGTGACGGCGCCCGTCTCCAGGTTGATCTTCGCCACCCCACCTTCCCCATGCTCGTTGCCCCAGGAGCTGGGGCGCAGGGCCCAGTACAGCCACTTGCCATCGGGAGAGATCGTCACGTAGTTGTGGCCCAACATGGCCACGTCCTGAGCGGTTATCGCCCTCACCACTCTGTTGTCATCCTTGGGGTCCAGGATGAAGCCCGGGCCGCTATTCTTCGTGAGCGTGACGCGGTCCTTTCCCTTCGAGTCTATGAACCCGATGCTGTGGTGGAGAGCAAACCCCTTCGCGATCCCCACGCCCTTCAACGCCTTGTCCAGCTTCAGGGTCCTGGCGTTGATGATGAGGACCAGCGGGGTGGACTCGTTATCTATTTTCACCGTAGTGCCGGCGTAGAACCACTTCCCGTCCGGCGAGATGCCCGTGGTGTGCCCCGCCCCCGTATGCTCGTAGCCCAGGTTATACGTCGCCGACGCCACGACCTCCTTGGTGTTGGCGTCAATGATGTACAGGCCCGCGTACTTGTTCTTCCCCGGGCTCCCAACTTTGGCCATGCCCTCGCTGCTCACGTACACCAGGGGGTGTTTCTTCACGTCATAGGCATCGGGCCCGCTGGAGTCGTACCGAGCGAAGAGGGTCAAGCCGCCTCTCATGGACTCAGCCGTGTCCCAGCCCGTGGGCTGTGCGCCCGCCGGTGCAGGCTGGAGCTGGCCTGTCTGGACAATGGTGGTGGGCGCCAGCCCCTTGACCTGTGCGCCCAGCGAAGCTATCTCGCCGTCCTTCTGGGAGAGCTGGCCCTTGGCCTGGGCAAGCTCCTGTTCTTTGGCCTGGAGCTGGGCCTTGGCGGCGTCCAGGTCCTGTTGGGGAACGCCGCTGGCGCAGGCCGCTGCCAGCAGCGCTACCAGTGCCACCAAGGCACCCAGTAGCAGGGTGGGCTTTTTCCATATTCGTGACCGCATTTTGATTTTTCTCCTTTCCAATGTTTCCTTTGGTCCCTTCAGTTGAGGAGGCTCACCGTTTCAAGCTTGCACCTCCTTCCATTCACCTTCCCCGCGTTCGTGTCTACGCCCTCGGCTGGAAGTCGAGGTCTTGCCGCGGATGACTTCCAGCAGTCCCTCCAGATTGGTCTGCAAGAGCCGCTGCATGCGGTAGACGTCAATGCCTTTTCGGGCCAGGTCCAAGGTGATGACCTTTGCACTGGGGTTCTGCCTGAGGACCCGGGTGATAACTCCGTCTCCCCCTGATGGGCCGTCAGAGTCCAGGACGATCACGTGGGGGGCAGATTGCTGGACTTTGTCAGCCCAGTCAGGGTTGTCCGCCGCGACGATTGATAGCTGCACACCATCCACCTGCTCCAGGAGCCGCTGGACGCCTGAAGTCAGAAGGGAGTGACTGCTGAGCAGGACCACTCGCGTAGATTGCATTGGACCGCTCCTGGAGTGTCTTTCACAGGGTTTCTCGCGCAGCCTAATTGTGGAGGAGAAGCCCCGTGGGGTGGACACCAGGAGCAGTAGTCCAGGGCCTACATAAAGAGGTAGGCCCCCAACATTGGGGCCTACCAGTTCCGGTAGGGGGAGGCCTTAGAGCCTGCTAATGTGACGTCCCTGGAGTTTGCAGCCAATGTCTTTATGTCCTTGCGAGGCCCGACGGACTCGACAGGTCCGATGAGACTTCACTCATCGCGACTCTCGACGGAGTCAGAGCTCACAGCAGGCTGTGGAGGGCCGTGGCAATCTGGTGGGGGGTCTGCCCTCCTCCAGATTGGATCGTCCTTCTGCCGATGGACTCCTCGCAATCCGTCATGCTGGCGTGTAGCACCTGGGAGGACAGAAATGAGGTCCTCGCTGACTCTTCCCTGACCCTTCCGCTGAAGGACCCGTCTTCGGGGCATGGTTGGCATGAGGGTGACCCCCACCTCAATCCTCCCCCGCAAGCGGGGGAGGAGGCATCTTCGTGGTGATGACAACTTTCCATCTGGACTAAGCGCTAGATGGCCGGGGCCCGTCGGTGCTCACTGCAATGTAGAAGCCCATTCCGTTGGGGACGAGCACCATGAGCCGCTCCAGGTGGAGGGCGCGGACGGCCACTTCGGCCGCCCGACCGATGCGTGGTGAGCGGGCGCGCAGGCGGGCCACCAGCGCCTTAACGCTGAAGTACTGCGAGTCTGGGTGAGCGGCGACAATCTGAAAACGGCCATGGAGCAGGTGTTCAAGGCTGCGGCGGTTGAAGTAGTAGAGGTGTTCCGGGACCCTGTACGACCACCAGCGTTTTCCCAGGAGACGTGCCGACATGCTCCGGTTGTTAGGAGTGGTGAAGGCTAGCAGCCCGCCAGGGCGGAGGGCCTGGTGGGCTGCCTCCACGAAAGCGCGAGGGTCGTGGAGGTGCTCGATGGTGTCGAAGAGCACGACCACGTCGAAGGCGTTGCAGAGCCCCGCTTCTGCCAACTCTCCATGATGGACGTGGTCGAACTGGGTGCGGAGGCGAGCAACGGCGGCGTCTGAGACCTCCAACGCAGCGACGTTGAAACCCGAGTCCTGGGCGACCTGGAGGAAGTAGCCATAGGCTGCACCCACCTCGATCAGGTCCCGTCCCGGGTTATACCGTAGGAGCCGGCGGAGGCGGCGGTGGCCCGTCCGGGCGATGGCTTCGCGCTCTGCTTCGTAGTCAGGATAGCCATATGACCCGGCGCCGCTCCTGTAGTAGCCCTCGTCTGCATAGAGCGCCAGCGTCTCCTCACGTGTGGGTTGCGGCAGCAGGTACTCGAGAGTGCACCTGCGGCAGACGACCGTCCGATGGAGGCCGAAGTTGCGCCGGGGGAGCGGCGCAGAGGCATCGCCACAGATCGGGCATCTGGGCAGGGAGCCCATTCCTCCGCCGTCCCCCCCGTTTCCGACTACGCCCGGAGTGCGGGCACTTTCAGAAGGGCTGCAAGGTCTTCTCACGTGGTGGAGCACGCAGGCTTCTCCCACAGCCCGTATATCTGTAGCCCACCGGGGATAGGCATACGGAACTCCAGTCGGGCGACCCTTTCTGCCCAACGCCAGCTCACGAGGGATACCGCTGGGGCCAGATAGTTGAAACAGCCGACGGCCTTGAGTACGCCATAACGATTGAAAGGACAGCGCTTCAGGTAAGCAATGGACGACTTGGTGATGTGCTGCTCGTGGAGAGAGGGGACAAGGTGCATGGTATCTACCAGCTTCTCCACCAGAGGCCAGACGCTATGGTAGTTGGGCGCGGTCGCCAGCAAGAGGCCTCCGGGTGAAAGCAGACGATCAAATTCGGCGGCCACTGTCGCTAGGTACTCTGGCGACAGATGCTCCAACACCTCTGAAAGCAATATCCTGTCGATCGAGGAGTTGGGCAACGTTATCTGATGCATCGGCTGTTTCCAAAAGGTCAACGCTTGCTGGTGGAATGTGCGAGCGGCGAATTCAACTGCATCTTCGTTCGTGTCCACTCCCAACACCGTGGCCCCCTTGCTGGCCATATAGTGTGCAAACACGCCGGAGCCGCATCCGGCGTCAAGTACCCGGACACCCGGTCTCAGTGCCAAGAGCCAGTCGATGAGAAGCCGTCGCTGGTGATGGAAGAATCTTTGGAAAACAGGCCCCAGGTAGTTGGCACGGTACTGGTAGTCGCCGGGGATGTGTAGTGTGGTGTGCTCCTCCAAATGGTGCCCCCAATTCGAGAGTCTACGTTCGTTTCCACTTGCAAGACACATCCGCGATGTTGCTCCCGGCAGGGAGAGTGTAGAGGCCACACCGCCCGCGAGCGGCGATGCGCAGAATGTCCCACCCTGTCTGCACGGTGTCGCGGAATAGCTTCACACGGGAAGGGCCGTTGCTCACCCAGACTACAGGGACCCTTTGCACAGGGAGGTGGTTCATCGCGATGGCATGGAGGATTTCGACGTCCGTGGCGTAGCGGTCCACCACCAGGCGCGGCGCCAGCATGCGTGCTAGCTCTCCCCGGAAGCCCTTGAGCCCGCACTGGGTGTCTCGCACACCGCCGGAAAGCCGCTTCACAATGGGGTGACTGAAGAAGCTCAAGATACGCCTCGGCAGGGGTACGTGCACCGACATGCGCGACTCAGGAAGGGTGCGGTCACCTATGACGGCATCCGCACCGCTCTGGAGGGCACGAAGGCAGTCCTGTACTCCCGTGAGGCCGTAGGGAAGGTCCTCGTCGGTGAAGACCACGAACCGGCCACGGGACTCGGCGAAGGCCCGACGGAGCGCCGCACCCTTTCCACGGTTCTGCTCGAAACGGATAGTCCGCACACTCTCGTGCGAACCCGCGAGGCGGTCGGCTATGCGCTCTTGGCTCCCGTCATCTACGACGATAACCTCAAAAGATAGGTCGGTGGCCTGGAACTCCTTGACCAGAGCCTCGACCGTTGCCTGTACCCGCACCGCGTCCCGAACAGCGGGGACGACTAGGGTGAGGCAGGTCGTCTGCGAAGTATGTTGGCGGTCCATTCTCTCAGCGTCTCCCTTACCCGACCCCGCACGTGGTCGCTCGCCCAGAGGAGCAGTATGGCGGCAAACGATAGGCCTGAGACGACCGCCCCCCATAGGAAGGCCGCGTCTTTGAATGTCATCTCGATGTCGTGTTGGCCAGACGGCACGACGAAGCCCCGGAAGTGCGCGTCTGTCCGCAGCAGAGGCGCGTCCTGGCCGTCTATCTTGAGCGCCCAGCCCGGGTGATAGGCGTCGGTCATTACCACAAAGGCGGGCCCCGGAGCTTCGACGCGCATTCGGACGTAGTCTCTCTCGTACTGCACAACTTTCACATCAGCCGTGGCAAAGGACACGTCTGCAAAGGCGGCGTCGCGTGCCTCCGGGACCACGTCGTCAAGGGCGACGACGGCGGTCGTCCTGGGGTCCACCTGTCGGAGGACGGCCACGGCGACCTCGGGCGAGCGGTCCCGGAGGCCGATGACTCGCGGGACAGCGAAGGCGCGGGGAAAAGCGCCGGGAAGCTCGTACAGGTAGAGGCTCCCCCGGGCAGGCTGCCACTCAGGGTACGGGTCCTGTAGCCATATCGTCGGCGGAGTTGTCTGCGGGACAGGGATGGTGTCTCTGAGAACCTGTGCCCCTGGTGATTCTTGCTGAGGATAGGTGCTGAGGACCCACCGGAACCCGAAGGCCTGAAGCGCGGCAGGGGACCCGGTCATGGTGTTCAGGAGGGCGTCGGCGTAGGCTGGCCTCAGGGCGGTGTACGAGCGGTGGGCAAAGATGTCAAGGTCGCCGGTGGAGTGGCGGTAGACCAGGCGGTTGTCAAAGACCACTCGCTCCAGGGGGTCCTGGCGAGCAGCGAGAAGACGCTCGGTGACTACGTTTGGGCCGTAGAGGGTGGCGGGGGACACTGGGCCGTTGACGAGGGCGCTGGAAGCGAGGTATATCCCTCCGTCCAGGACCAGCACCGCAGCGAGAAGGGCTGCCCGGGTGGCGGATGGCGCTCGCAGGAACCAGAGAAGGGCGACGAAGGTGAGGGCCAGGACGACAGCGAAGGCCCCGAGCGTCCGCGCAAGGGCGAGATAGGCAGTGGCGGCACCGGCATTGCCCGAGGCTACCGCGACCCCGCGCTGGGCGGTGGCGACGAGCAACGCCACACCCACAGCGATGAGGGCCACCGCGGCGACTACCCTGGCCCAGTAGGCGACACGCCGGGCGTCCTGGTCCCGGTCGGCAAGGGACTGAAGAGCGCCGGCGGAGAGGACGGCCCCGAAGACGACCACCAGGACGAAGTAGTAGTTCACGCTGCGCCACAGGCCCATGGTGGGGATGGTCCGGTAAGCGAGCTGCTGCAAGAGGGTCTGCTTGCCCAGGGACAGCAGGAAACCCAGGGAGAGGAGCGCGACGGCGGGCCGCAGGGCCCGCATGCGCACGCTCGGCCAGAGGGCGTAAACGAAGATAAGCAGCAGCGGAAGAAGGCCCAAATACTGGCCCCCATAGGCCATGCCCGAGGGGCGCGCTATCCCAGCGTACAGCGTCGGTATGACTAACTGGTATAACGCCTCAAAGCTGAAGAGGTACTCGCTGCTCCAGTCGAGGGACACAATGGACGGACGGTAGGAGCTGCTGTAGCCGATATACCCAGGGAGGAGCTGGACTGCCGAGAGGTCGAGGCCCAGCGCGGCGATGGCGCCGAGCCACAGCCCGTGGCGAGCTACCACTGGAAGGCGGTCGCGAATGGGCCAGTCGTGGAATACGAGGAGGAGCGCCATGGCAGGTAGCGTGATGTAGAGGGGCACGAACTGGTAGCCGCCGAGCAGCGCCAGGCCGACGGCGAGCGCCGCTGCCGCCGCCCACCGCTTGCGCCCGCTGACGAGGAACCGGTGCCATGCGTAGAGCGCTATGGGCGTAAGGGAGAAAGCCACAGTGTGGGGCGGCCCCGCCACTTCCGACTCGACCCACACGCTGGCCCCGAAGACCACACCCGCGAAGGCGGCGTACGGCCACCGGAGACCCGCAAGGGAACGTGCCAGGAGCGCTGTGGCCATCCCCGCAAGGGCAACGTGGGCAAGGAGAGAGGCATAAATCAGCCGCACGTAGGCATCGTCGGTGGGCAAGAGGCTGCCCAGACCGAAGACGGCCCAGTTGGGTGGGTAGAGGAGGCCCCGCATCGGGTCTGACGCCACCGGGGCGCCGCCCAGGTGGGCGAAGGGGTCCCACTGAGAGAAGTGGCCTGTCCGGAACCACTGCCGTCCGGTCAAGTAGGCAGGGTAGTGGTAGTCGTTGAAGTCGCAGCAGAGGTAACGTGCGTCCACCGGCGCAGCGAACACCAGCCGCCACTGGAGCACAAAGGGCACGATAGCCACCAAGGCCAGCGCAACAAACGCCGCCTTCCAGCGCGTGCTATCTCTCTGTTTTTCCACAGGACCTGCCATGTTGCCTGGGTCCATGTTGGACGCCAGACATCACCTGGGCACCGCCAGAGGGCCGAGACTTCAACCCGCAGTGGGGGGAGCCAATAGGAATCCCACTCTGACCGGGCGTATGCTAGCTTGCTGCGCCGGGGCCACAGGGCGTTCAGTTCTCTTAGCAGGGTGTTGGTAGACTGGGTGGCGTGCTTCGACAAGCTCAGCACGAGCGAGAGGGATACAGCCCGCGCCGCTCACCCTGAGCCCGTCGAAGGGGCGGCGCGGGCTGTATCAGCACCCTGTTTAGAAGACGTGCTTCTGGAGGTAGGCCAGGTTGGCCGGGTCCGACTTGAGCTTGCCCTGCTCCAACTGGTGGCCCAGCTTCACCATGTCGGCGTTGAGCGGGGCCTCTATCCCCAGGCGATTTCCCCACTGGACGACGTAGCCGTTGAGGAAGTCCACCTCTGTGCGCCGGCCCTTCATGACGTCCTGGAGCATGGAGGGCCTTCCCTCGCCGCTCATGGCGCCGTGTCGGGCCATCTCGGTCTCCACGTCCTCCAGGTTGTGGCCCTTCATGGCCTCTTTGTACATGGGTATTGGGACGCCCTCGACGTGGGGTATGTTCACCCCCAGGGCATCCGCCATCGCTATCAGCTCCCAGGCGATCTTGATGCACAGGCGACGGGTCTCCACCCTCTGGCGCACCTCGCCGCTGCGGAAGTTGGTGAGAGCGGCCATGGCGTTGACCATGCAGTTGGTCCCCAGCTTGGACCAGCGCTCGCCCCAGATGTTGTCCGTGACAGTGGCCTTGCCGATGGGGTTCATGAGAGCGGCCAGCTCCTGGACACGGCGGGTGGTCTTGCCGTGGTGCTCACCCACGGTGAAGGAGGGGCGATTGGGGTCTCCGGTGCGGATCACGTGGCCGGGCTCGTAAACGCCTGCGCCCAGCCGGACCACGCAGGGGACTTCCCTGCTCCAGCCCACAATCTCGGAGATGACCTCGTCGTTGATGCTGTTCTGGGCGGAGACGACGTACCCCTCGGGCTTCAGGTAGGGCGCGATGAGGCGCGTGGCCCAGGGGGTGTCGTAGGACTTTACCGAGACGAATGCGATGTCGAAGGGGTCGCGTTGGAGGGAGACCTGGTTCAGGTGGATGGCCTTCACCTTGACCAGGTGATTCCCCTTGGTGCCGCTGATCTTGAGGCCATTCTTGTTCATGGCCTCCACGTGCTCCGGCCACTGGTCAATGAAGGTCACGTCCTCCCCCGCCTGTGTGAGGAAGCCGCCGATGGTGCTTCCTATGGCCCCGGTGCCCATTATTGCGATGTGCTTGCCCATATCGCCTCCCGCTACGGTGGATATGTCCCTGGCGTCCCGTGAATTCGGAGGAAGGATACGCGACCTGGCGTTTCTTCGCAAGCGGGGTGCTACTGCACCTCTTCCAGGGGCCATGCGCCCTTGCCGATGAGGGGGACGAAGCGGCAGGGCCAGAGGGTGTGCACCGAGATGCCCTCCTGGGTGCGGATGACCTGGGTGAGGTTCTGCTCGTAGCGGGAGCCGATGGGGATGACCATGCGGCCCCCTGGGGCGAGCTGGCCCACCAGCTCTCCTGGCAGGTGGGGTGCGCCCGCCGCCACGATGATGCAGTCGAAGGGGGCCTCCTCCGGGCAGCCCAGGGTCTCCCCGGCCGGCACCACCTTCACGTTGTGTCTCCGCAACCATTCCAGCCTGGCACGTGCCGCATCGGCCAGGCTTGAGACCCGCTCCACGGTGATGACTCGCCGGGCCAGCAGGGAGAGGATGGCGGCCTGGTAGCCGCTGCCCGTCCCCACCTCGAGGACCTTGTCCCTGCTGTACACGTGTAGGGAGGAGGTCATCAGGGCCACGATGTAAGGCTGGGAGACCGTCTGCCCCTCACCGATGGGGACGGGGATGTCCTCGTAGGCCACGTGAATCCGGTCAGGAGGCACGAACAACTCCCTCCGGATGGCCCGCATGGCACGGATGACCCGCCTGTCGGGGACCTCCCGGCTAAGCGCGGCGAAGAGCCGCTCCCTGGCCTGCTCCAGGTCCACTTCCCCCTCCTCCAGCCGTACTATAGCACACGGGTGCCACCCCCAAGACAGCGATTGAATCTGTAGGTCGTCCCGACCTGTCGGGATAACCCGACCGTCGGGGGCGGGCAGGTTGGGAAACCTGCCCTACGGTGAGCATCGCTATTCTTGGGGGCACGGTAGTGGTTGACTCGGTTGGGGAGGGTATGATAGGCTGCATTCCGTTGACCGAAGAAGGTTTTAGCAGATTTCTTGTATGAAGCTGTCCCAAAACCCTCACCCTCCTTTGGCTTGGCTCAGGACATGCCTGTGTCCCCCACTCTCTTACCAAGGGAGCGGGGGAGAAAGAGTGCAATCTGGGGGACACCCCCAGACCCCCGTCAGAGTGGGTCAAACCCCCTCTGAACTCCCCCGAGGACGAATTTCGGGATGAGTTCACCTATAGCTGAGACCAGGACCATGACCGGAGTGACCAGCGTGGCCGATGGCGAGCGATGGATGTCTCTGGGTGCAGCCCGGAGCATCCTGTCGGTGAGCGAGGCCACCTTGCGCCGGTGGGCCGACCACGGCGTGGTCCGGACATTCCGCACGCCCGGGGGACACCGCCGCTTTTCCCAGAGCGACGTGCGCGCCCTGGCGGAAAACTCGGTGCGGCTGTCCACGGAGCGGGCGCCATTGGGCCTGGACGAGGCGGCGCTTCGCCGGATCCGGCGGCGGCTGCGCAGCATTCATGGCGTGTCCGAGGGGTGGTACCGGGACATCGGAGAGGCCCACCGACAGTGGTTGCGGGAGATGGGCCGCCAGCTTCTTGGGCTCATCGTCCTTTATCTCGGGGAGCAGCGCCGGAGAGCGGAGTTGGCCGCAGAGGTCCGGGTGCTGGGAGAGAAGTATGGGGCCCTGATGGCCCAGGGAGACCTCCCCCTGCACCAGGTGGTCAGCGCTTTCCTCTTCTTTCGCAACGCCGTGACCGACGCGACGCGAGAGGCGCTTCCCCGCGCCAGCATGACGGTGGAGGAGCTACTTCAAATATGGAGGCAGGTGGTCCGGCTGACAGACCGGGTGCTGCTGGCCGCGGTGGAGGCCTACGGGGCCGCCAGAAATCGTGGGACATGATTAGGGATATGCCTGCGTACTATCCCGTGTACCTGAACCTACAGGGCCACCTTTGTGTTGTGGTGGGTGGTGGCGCGGTGGCGGAGGGCAAAATAGGGCACCTGCTCGACTGCGGGGCCAGGGTGAGGGTTGTGGCCCCTGAGGTTACGGCTGCTGTGGCTGACTGGTCCGCCCAGGGGAAGGTGGAGTGGGTACAGCGCCGCTACCAGGTGGGAGACCTGGCGGGGGCATTCCTTGCCATCGCTGGCACCGATGATACCAGCGTCAACAAGGACGTGGCGTGGGAGGCGGGCAGGCTGAATGTGCTGCTCAACGTGGTGGACGTGCCGTCCCTGTGCACCTTCATCGCGCCCGCCGTCGTGCGGTGGGGGCCGGTGACGGTGGCTATCTCCACCAGCGGGGCCAGCCCTGCCCTTGCCCGCCGACTGCGGGAGGAGATGCAGGACGCGGAGAGCTGCCGGTGCATGGCGTGGGCCGATGCCGCTGGCCTGATCTCCGATGTCCGCACCCAACTGCGCCGGGAGGGGGTCCAGGTGGACCCGGAACACTGGCAGCGGTGCCTGGACAGCGAGCTTCTGGATATGGTGCGCCACGGGCGAAGCTCCCAGGCCAGGGAGCGGCTACTTGCCATGCTGAAGGCAGGGGCTGCGCCCTCATAAGCGTAAAGGGGGAGGACAGACATCATTCTGAAGCTGTTGGTTGCCGGTCTGAACCACCGCACGGCGCCGATGGATGTGCGGGAGCGGCTCTCCATGACCAAGGACCAGCTTCCTGGCGCTCTCAAAGCTCTGAAAGAGGCGCTGGGGTGCGGGGTTATCATCTCCACCTGTAACCGGTCCGAGGTGTACACGGTGAGCTGGGACCCTCGCCGGGGCCGGAGTGCGCTGGAGGGGTTCATCTCCAGCTATTTCGGCATGCCGCCCCAGGAGTTGGCGCGCTATATGTACTTCAAGCGCCACAGCGAGGCCGTGCTCCACCTGTTCCGCGTGGCCTCTAGCCTGGACTCCATGATATTGGGGGAATCGGAGATACTGGGCCAAGTGCGGGACGCCTTTGCCGCTGCCTCCAAGGCTGGCACCGCCGAGGGCCCTATAAACGGGCTGTTCCATCAGGCGCTCCGTGTGGGGAAGCGGGCCCGCAGGGAGACGGCCATTGGCCGTAACGCTCTGTCGGTCAGTCGCGCCTGCGTGGAGTTGGCCCGCCGCGTGCTGGGCGACCTGCACGACCGGCGTGTGGTGGTGGTGGGGGTGGGCG
>JACPQL010000039.1 GCA_016190445.1 Chloroflexota bacterium | reverse complement strand
TCTTCTGCCGACGAAGTCCCGACTCCGTCGAGGACTCGCGACAGAGTCGGAGCATCTAGGGGATTTTTCATCCCCCTGTGGCGCCCCGATTGTATCGGGGCATGGCCGATTGCTTCGTCGTCCCGATGTCATCGGGACTCCTCCTATGACAATTAAGTGGTGCCCCGACAGAATTCACAGATTAGGGCCACGAGTCAGGGAGTTTTCATCATCGGGACCACTGGAGGGTGCAGTACACCCCGCCAGGGCAGGGTCAGGCAACGCCGTTGCACGTCATGCACCGTCCTCCCTGAAAGGAGGAGGCATCTGACCAGGGGCGCCATGGGATTCCGCCTCTGGCGAATACGGGGCCCCCAAAAGCGGGAGGCCCGCTAGGCAAGCGGGCCTCCCGGCTGGCCACCTGATAGCGCCGGACCCTACACCGGCTTGAACTTCACCAGTGTCCACTCCGGGGTCACGTCCTCAAAGACGGCCTCCACAGGCATGTCCACCTTGAGCTCCTCTTTGGGGCGGCCCACGATGTTGGAGACCATCTTGACGCCCTCTTCCAGTTGGATAACGGCGTAGACGTAGGGCACCTCCGACACAAAGGCACGGTTCTGGGGCTGGTACACCACGTTGTAGGTGTACAGCCTGCCCTTGCCGCTGACCTTCACCCATTCCAGGGTCGGGGTCATGCAGTAGGGACACTCTTCTCTCGGATAGAAGTGGTACCTGGAGCACTTCGTGCAGCGTGGAAGCACCAGCTCATGGCGCTTGGCTGCATCCCAGAAAGGCTTGGTGTGCTCAGGGTTCAGGGGCCTGGGAACTGGCTTCTTGTATTGAGTGGTCATCACGTTACCCCCTACAGTGAGGCTTCGGTGCCGAATATGAGCGTGCACATCACGCTCGGGGTACCCCCTCAGCCATTTACCGCGCAGAGGTCGTGTTTGGCCACCTGCCTTGGGCCCGCCCGGCCCATCACCTGGCGGGTGGCCTCCACCACGTGCCTGAACCCGCCCGCGCCACCCACCGGCTGGCCGGCCGATATCTGGCCGCCGTCGGTGTTGATGGGGAAGCTCCCCTTGTAGGTGGTATCGTGGGAGGCGTAGAACTCGCCGATCTTGCCCTTCTTGCAGAACCCGGCATCTTCGAGGCACACGGCCACGAGGATGGTGTATCAGTCATAGAATTCGGCGAACTGCATGTCCTTCGGGCTGTACCTCGACATCTGGAATGCCCTGGGGGCCGACATCACGACGGGAGTGGTGGTCATCTCGGGGGCCTGCCAGGTGGCAGAGCGGTTGGTGGCGGCACCCCCCGCGCCCAGAATGTACACCGGAGGATTCGGCATGGCCTTGGCCCGCTCCGCCGATGTCACTATCACCGCCCCTGCCCCGGCGCACGGCATCACGCACTCCAGCAGGTGGAGGGGCTCGGCCACGTACCTCGACTTGAGCACGTCCTCCAGGGTCTGAGGCACGCCCCGCCACACGGCGTTGGGGTTCAGGAGAGCGTTGAACCGCTCGTCCACCGCGATCTTGGCGAACTGCTCGTCGGTGGTCCCGAACTCGTGCATGTGGCGCCGCTTCAGGAGCGCGTAGTGCCCATTGGCCGCTATCACCGGCCCATAAGGGTCCTCCCACTCGGTGTGGTAGCTCACAGGGGGTGGCACACGAGGGGCCCCCGGCTGAGCGCCCCCCACCTCCGGGTCACGGGTGGCCCCCAGGACGCAGAGCACATTGGTGGCCAGGCCCGCGTATATGGCTGAGGCCGCCACCATAACCGAGGCCGCGCCACTTGCGCCATGCAGGGTCATGCCCTGGGCGAACACGGGATGAATCCCCATGTGCTGCGCAACGTCGAGAGGGTTGTTCTCCTCCCTGGTGATGAGGCCATCAATGTCCGACTTGCGCAGCCCGGCATCCTCGATAGCGATGCGGGCAACCTCGGTACACAAGGACTCTGTGGTCCGCCCCGGGTAATTCCTCTCCGTGGGTATCTCGCCAAAGCCCACGATGGCGGTCTTACCCCTAAGACTCATGGCTGCTCACCTCCTTTCCGCTGCGGGCCGTAGTTTACACACCCGCCCTGCCCGTGTAAATAGGGTTCTCGCCGGAAACAGGCCGACTTTTGCGCACTCCCTTCATGGGACAACGGAGGGAAGGGACGAAGGCTTCTCGCTGGTATCCGTGTAGGCCCACGCCAGCACATGGCCATCTTTGAGGGAGAAAAGGTCGGCGCCCACAGGCAGCGGCTCCCACTTGGCCTGGGACTCGTCCCAAAGGTACGTGAGCCAGTAGCGAGGGTCCGTGTTTTTCACCCCTAGCAGGGCGTTGACAAAGTGGGAGCGGTACGCCGGATACCAGGTGGCATCCAGGTTGCCCTCTGTCACCCGCTCCGTCAGCTCATAGGCATTGGTGCCCCGGGGCACCTCCACACCCTGGAACCATCGGGCGTCGTCCCTGCTGACCTGGACCAGAAGGCTGACCCGGATGGCGGGGACCGGCGTGGAGGTGGGCGTCGCCACGGGGGCCGCCTGCCCGCAGCCGACCACAAAGAGCACGCTGATAGCCACCAGCGCCAGCACAGCAACGGCGGGCTTCAAAACAGCCCCGACACAGGGGTGGAGCGCCAGTACTCCCTTGCGGAAAAGGGCAGCACAATCAACCGCTCGTGGTGAGCCCGTCGAACCACGAGCCTGCCCTTCGACAGGCTCAGGGCGAGCGGCAGAGGGCAATTCTTGTTGCATACCCTGACTTGCGGAGGTGAGGACTAGCCGCCCCATCCTAGCCTCTCCTTCACGCCTTCGGCCCCCTTGATGAGCGCAGGCCCCAGGAGGGGGAAGAGGAGAAGGTTGCTGCCCACGTGGACCGCAGAGAAGAGGAGCGCACCCGGGTTGAACAACGCCACCCCAATCCACCTTCCATACTGGGAACTCCCGGCGAACTGGGCCCAGGTCACTCCAGTAAAGATGTTGGTGGCCAGGTCGTAGGCCAGGGTGCAGGCCAGGGCCACGGCGACAAAGAGAAGACTCCCCCTGCTCGGGAGAGCCCGCAGCCGCTGGGGGCTCACCAGCCTGCGGAGACCGGCGCCAGCCAGGGCGTACACCGTCTCCGATGCCATGAGCGTGCCCAAAAGGAGCGGCCCAGCCGCGCCCCAGGGATTGAAGGTCCCGTACACCAACCAGGCCCCTACGGCAACCGCGGCGCCCCGCCGGAACCCAAGGGTGTAGCCCGCCACGAAGACCATCAGGTCAAGGAGCTTCACGTTGGGCACCCTGACCAGCGCGTAGTTGGTGGCCAGGATAGCCGCAATGAAGGCGGCAACGACCGCCAACTCCATCCCGACCCGGCGGAGGGCCGGGACCGGTGGAGCCCAGGGCCTTCGCGTCTCCCCAGCGAAACCGGTAGCACGTGCCATGTCCCACCTCCTGAAAGATTGTGCCCAGACGATAACCGGCGCCACACAACAATAAGCCCTGCCCGGGAAAAGGGTAGGGCTTACAAGCGATGCTACACGCTTGTGCCTGTGCCTTATCCGCGAAGGCCAAGACACCGACGGTGGCCCTGGTCCGGACTCGCCAGGCCTACCCTGGCATACCGTTGCGGGACAGCGCCGGCCTTTCACCGGCTTCCCTGTTTAAGCCCCCATCTCTGGGGGCACCACCGCCATCACCTATTCAGTTGTACCGTCTACAGTAGGGTAGTGCAAAGGCCGTCCCCCGTCAATAGAGGCAGGGCGCGGCACGCTGGAAACCTTCGGGTTCACAACGGCTCCAGGTCCAGCAAGGGCGCGCCCTTGGCCACCTGGTCACCCTCCCTGGAGCGAAGGTGACGGACCACCCCGGCATATGGCGCCACGATGAGGTGCTCCATTTTCATGGCCTCCAGGACCAGGAGCGTCTGGTGGGCCGA
The DNA here is from genome assembly GCA_016190445.1 of Chloroflexota bacterium. GTDB lineage: Bacteria > Chloroflexota > Dehalococcoidia > Lucifugimonadales > JACPQL01 > JACPQL01. Next base: position 9,549 of record JACPQL010000039.1, on the reverse strand, counting down.
GACCTCTTCATCGTCCCGCACCCTGACCTCCGCCACTTTGCCGGGCAGCGGAGCGACAACAACGCTGGCCGAGCCCTGGGACGAGGACTCCGCAGGCCCAGCGTGCCCCTCGTGACCCCAGGCCTGCGGCTCCTCCAGCAGGTAGCTCTTGCCCTGCCAGAGGAGGTGGACGGCCCCCTCACTCACGCGCACCTCCAGATGGTACGTCTGGCCACCGTGTTGGATGGCCACCCGGTCGTCCCCCGCCACGTTGACCTCGACATCGAACACCTCTCTCCCCGCTTCGATGGTCCACCGCCGCGTCCCCGGCTGGCGGCTCGCGTTTACCTGGAAGGTCTGGCCCCGCCAGTAATACCGGAACTGGACCCCCAACCCACCCAGGCGCCATCTACCGCCTTCCCGCCAGGGGTCCCAGGTCTTCCCCTGGGGAGAGTGTCCCTCAGACTCCAGCAGGCCAAGGTGTCCCAGTCTGCCCACTGCGGCGGCCATGAGGGCCTCGGCGGGAAGCACAGCGTCGGCCTGCAAGAGCGGCTCTATCCTGGAGGGGATGGATCTGGTGGTGGTGCGGCCCGCTCTGAACTCCGGGTCTGCCACGATGGCCCTCAGGAGGTCCAGGTTGGTCGTCACCCCAAGGACGTCGTAGCGGGCCAGTGCCCATCCCAGCCGTTCCACCGCGCCCGCCCTGTCGTGGCCGTAGACGATGACCTTCGCCAGCAGAGGGTCGTAGTAGGAAGAGACCTCCGCCCCCTGGTAAACACCCACGTCGTTGCGCACCCAGGGCGAGCTCGGGGGTCGGAAAACCAGAAGACGGCCGGTCTGTGGAAGATAGCCCTGGGCAGGGTCCTCGGCGTAGATGCGCGCCTCCACAGCGTGGCCCCGCACCGCCACCTGGTCCTGGGCGAAAGGAAGGGGCCTGCCCGCGGCTACCAGAAACTGGAGCTGCACCAGGTCCCAGCCAGTGACCAGCTCCGTGACCGGGTGCTCCACCTGGAGGCGCGTGTTCATCTCCAGGAAATAGAACTCCCCCTGTCCGTCCAGCAGGAACTCCACCGTCCCTGCATTGGCGTACCCACCGGCCTTGGCCAGCCGCACCGCTGCCTCACCCATTCTGCGTCGCAGCGCTTCGTCTACCGCGGGCGAGGGAGACTCCTCCAGCACCTTCTGGTAGCGCCTCTGGAGGGAGCACTCCCGCTCTCCCAGGTGTACCAGGTGCCCCAGTGAGTCCCCAATGACCTGCACCTCCACGTGCCGAGCCTCCGCCAAATAGCGCTCTATTAGGAGCGTCCCGTCGCCAAAGGCCGCCTCCGCCTCCCTGCGGGAGAGGCTGAGGGCCTCCGGGAGCTGGGACTCCTCTCCCACCAGGCGCATCCCGCGACCCCCACCACCCGCAGCCGCCTTGACGAGAAGGGGGAAACCCAACTGCCTCGCCTGGCGCCGCAGCGAACTATCGTCCTGCTCCTCGCCACAGTAGCCAGGCAACACTGGCACGTTCACCGATTCCGCGAGTTGCTTTGCCATGGACTTGTTGCCCAGGCGCCTTATGGCATCAGGCGTGGGCCCTACGAAGATCAGGCCGGAGCCGATGCAGGCCTCTGCGAAGTCCGGGCTCTCTGCCAGGAACCCGTAGCCGGGATGTACGGCTTGAGCGCCACTTCGCGCGGCAACGCCAAGAAGGCTGTTGATGCTGAGATAGCTATCAGCAGGGGCCGGAGGCCCAAGGCGATAGGCCTCATCGGCAACCTGAACGTGCAGGGCCTCCCGGTCGGCATCGGAGTAGACCGCCACCGCTTTGATTCCCAGTGCCTGACAGGCACGGATGATGCGGACGGCGATCTCGCCTCGGTTGGCCACCAGCACCTTGGTGAACACTCGACCCCCTCCCACCATGCCCGTTGATGCACGCAAAGGCAACGGGCAAAGGAGCCTGCTACTCTACAGTCTGGAGCGCAACCAGGCCCGGTGCTTCCAGGCGGTAGAGCAACCTACATACGGAACACCCCAAAGCGGGTATCCGGAATAGGGGCGTTCAGCGCGGCGGATATCCCCAGGGCCAGGGCCATGCGGGTATCCACGGGGTCTATGATACCGTCATCCCACAGGCGGGCGCTGCTGTAGTACGGGTTGCCCTCCTGCTCGTACTGCTCCAGGATGGGCCGGGTGAACTCCTCCTCCTCCTCTGAGGCCATCTCCTGGCCGCGAGCCCTCATGGCATCCAGCCTGACGGTCAGAAGCACGTTCGCCGCCTCCCTGCCTCCCATGACCGATATGCGAGCGTTGGGCCACATCCAGAGCTGCCTGGGACCATAGGCCCGACCACACATCCCGTAGTTGCCAGCCCCAAAGGACCCGCCGAAGATGACCGTGAACTTGGGGACCTGGGCAGTAGCCACCGCGGTCACCAGTTTGGCGCCGTCCTTGGCCAGGCCCCGGTTCTCATACTCCTTCCCCACCATGAAACCTGTGATGTTCTGCAAGAACACCAGAGGTACCCGTCTCTGGCAGCAGAGCTCGATAAAGTGGGCCCCTTTGAGGGCCGACTCTGAGAAGAGGATACCGTTGTTGGCCAGAATGCCCACAGGATAGCCCATCAGCCGGGCGAAGCCGCATACCAGCGTCTCGCCGTAGAGGGCCTTGAACTCGTGGAACTCAGAGCCGTCCACCAGCCGGGCGATGATCTCCCGTGCGTCTATGGGTGACCGCAGGTCCGCAGGCGCCAGGCCATACAGCTCCTCAGGGCCATATAAAGGAGGCCGCGGCGAGGCCAACTCCCAAGGCACCTCTTTTTTGCGGCGGTGCAAGTTGGCCACGATCTCCCGGGCGATGGTGATGGCTTCCAGGTCGTTCAGAGCATAGTGGTCCGCCACGCCGGAGAGGCGGCAATGGACGTCCGCCCCCCCAAGCTCCTCGGCGGACACCTCCTCTCCCGTGGCGGCCTTCACCAGGGGGGGCCCCCCGATGAATATGGTGCCTGTCCCCTTGACTATCACGGTTTCATCGCACATGGCGGGCACGTAGGCCCCACCCGCTGTGCAGGAACCCATCACCACGGCTATCTGGGGAATCCCCATGGCCGACATGACCGCTTGGTTGTAGAAGATGCGCCCGAAGTGGTCCCGGTCGGGGAAGACCTCGGCCTGTAAGGGCAAGAAGGCGCCCCCGGAATCTACCAGGTAGATGCAGGGAAGCCGGTTCTGCTGCGCTATCTCCTGGGCCCGGAGGTGCTTTTTGACGGTGATGGGATAGTAGGTGCCTGCCTTCACTGTGGCGTCGTTGGCAACAATGACGCACTCCTGGCCACAGACCGAGCCGATGCCTGTGACGATCCCCGCGGAAGGCGCCTGGTTATCGTACATCTCCCAGGCCGCCAGCGGGCTAAGCTCCAGGAAAGGAGTATCCAGGTCTATCAGGCGCTCGATCCGCTCTCTGGCCGTCAGCTTTCCCCGCTCCTGGTGCCGGCGCACGGCCTCCGGGGCACCTCCTTTGCGTACAAACTCCAGCTTCTCCTTGAGGTCCGCCAGCAGCCGCAACATATGCTCCCTATTAGCCCTGAAGGCTGGGCTGCCGGTATCCACGTAGCTCTTCAAGGGCCTCATCTCCCCTTTGGAAAGACCGATTGCCGCCATGTGCACCTCCACCCTGCACCGGAAGCTATTCGGAAAACCCTCACCCCCCTTGCTCCCCCTCTCCCGCGCGGCGGGCGGGTGGGAAGGGAAAGAGTTCGGGGGACACCCCCGAACCCCCGGCGGGGGCTTCGCCCCCTGCACCCCCAAGACGAGTTTCCGAACAGCCTCTAGCATCTCGAACCAGGCTGTTACGTCTCCATACGCAGAGCCCTGCCGCCCACCCACGGTTGCAAGGACTCACACCTTCAAGCTTACCACGGCTTTGGCCACCGTTTCCGCCAGGCTACTGAACAGGGAAGACGAAAAGGGTGGTCTGGAAACGGACAGGCCGGTGACCGTGGTGGAGCTAGCTGCCGCATATCTGTTTTGCGGCTGTCACGCAGTGTCTTAGGTGCCGGGGGTCGCCCCTCAGGACGCTCGGCGAAAGAAGAGGGCCCACGCATGGCTCGGAACACTTGCCATGAGCGGGCCCACAAACGGTGCGCCTGCGGCGGAGGCTAGCCCTTCGCGTCGGCCGGTCACACCAGAATGAACGGGATGGACAGCTCACCGCAGATGTCCCTGAACCACTGGATCACCTCTTTATGAAGGGCGATGCCGTGGGCCCGGCGCTCCCGCTCATCCTCAGCCTCGGGCAGCCCGGCGTAAAACACCCGCTCGTGGCCCGGTGCTGGCGGCGTAGTCCTGAGAGTGCGGAGGTAGTCGTCCATCTGTTCCTTGAACTGGTCCACAGGAGTGAAGGCATCTATCTTGTAGGCTGCAAAATAGTGGTTGTAATAGCCAGCCCCGTGTCCGGGCGGCCTGGGGGTCTTGGGATACAGGCCCGCGCCGGACAGCACGCTGCTCATGATGCCCACCATGACCGAGAGACCGTAGCCCTTGTGAGAGCCCAGCTCCCGGGTGCCGCCCAGGGGAAGCCCAAAGTACTTCTGGGGGAGCATCGCCTCCTCCATGATGGGGTTGCCCTGCTCGTCCGATACCCAGCCCGGCTCCATGAGGGCCCCCACACGCTTGGCCAGGGTTATCTTGTTTCCAGCCACGGCGCTGGTGGCTACGTCGAAGACGAAGGGGGCCTCCTTCCCGGCAGGGACGGCTATGGCGATGGGGTTAGTGCCCATCCTTGGCTCGCGGGCCCAGGTAGGCAGGACGCTGGCGCCGTAGGTCGCGCTCCCCATGCACACGCCGATCATGTCGTGGGGTAGCGCCAGCATAGCGTGGTAAGCGAGCATCCCCAGGTGGCCGCCGTTCTGGGCAGTGACCACGCCCATGCCCACCTGCTCGGCCTTCTGGATGGCTATCTGCATGCACCTAGGGCCCGTGATTACGCCCACGCCTCGGTCGGCGTCTATGGTGGCGGTTGAGGGCGTCTCCCGCAGGACCTTGATCTGCGGCCTGGGGTTGATCTGCCCGTCCATGTAGCCACGGACGTACTCGCGAAGCATGTTGGACACCCCGTGGCTCTCCACACCCCGCAGGTCCGAACTCAGCAGGGCATCGGCGGCCACCTCCGCGTCCTCCGGCGGGCAGTTCAACCGCTCGAAGATGGCCTTCACCGTGGTGCGCAGGGGCTTCTCCTTCACCACGACCTGGTCTTCAGCCCTGGGTTTGAACCGTTCAAGCATTCGACACCCCCTTTAGCAGATCGACCTCGTCCAGTTGCCAAGGGCAACGGCGGGCGTATTCTACCACGAAGGAGCCCAGCATGCGCTATGGCCCCCACCCAAGGGCGGTGGCCGCGTACCCTCCAGGGAAAGCCCGTCTAACTTTGTCCCCGGTGCTCAGATGACGCCCAACTGGCCCAGGGCCGCTAGCTCCTCTTCGGCACGGCCCAGGAGCCCGCCATAGACCTCGCCGTTGTGCTGGCCCAGCAGAGGCGCGGGCCCGTAGAAGCGCGGCGGAGTTGCCGAAAGCAGGTAGGGGGTCCGGGGATAGGGCCACGCCCCCGCCAGGGGATGCTCCCGCTTCTGGAAGAGGCCACGAGCGGCATAGTGGTCGTTAGCGTAGAGGTCCTTCACTGTGTTTAGGGGAAAAAGCATGAAACCATAGCGCTGCGCGATCTGAAAGAGATCGTCCCGGGTGTGGTCCATAAACCAGGGGAGCATCATCTGCTCCAGAACGTCATAGTTGGCCACGCGGCCCGGCCTTGTATCGAATACCTCGCTCTGGGCCCACTCCGGGTTGCCCATGGCCTCCACTATGTGGGGCCAGTGAGAGTCCACCATGATGCTGATGCTGACATAGCCGTCTTTGCAAGGCGAGATGCGGGCAAAGGTGTCCTTGATACGCCCTGGGATGCGGCCTTCATAGGAGTACCAGGTGATGTTTGGGCGTACCGTGGAGGCCAGGGTCTCCTGCTCCGACAGGTCCACGTGCTGGCCGTGGCCGGTGACGCGCCGGTGAAAGAGTGCCACCATAGTGGCGCTGGCCGCCATCCACCCGGCGGTCAACTGCGCCTGGTGACCCCCTCCCTTCAGCGGCTGCTGCCGCTGCGGCTCTGTCACAGTTCCCCAAGGCGTCTCGTACCCGATACCCGCCATCTGGAAGCACACCAACTCGCTCCCTTTGTAGTGGCTGTATGGGCCGGTCTGACCGAACGGGCTGATGGAGGTCAGCACCAGCCTGGGGTTGGACTGCCGCAGCGTTTCGTAAGTGAGTCCCAGCTCCTCCGTCTCCTGGGGCGAGTGGTTCTCCACCAGCGCATCCGCTCTCTCCGCCAGCTCCAGGAATAGACGCCTGCCGGTGGGTGATGCCACGTCCAGGGTAACCCCCAGCTTGTTGGCGTTCAGATACAGGAACAGGCCGCTCTTCTCCGGATGAGGACGGTCCTGGGGAAAGGGGCCCATCCGCCGCGCGGGGTCGCCGCAGCCGGGCGGCTCGACCTTGATGACCTGAGCGCCCAGGTCAGCGAACTGCCGCGCACACCACGCGGCGCATATGCCCCCACCCAGCTCCAGGACCAGGAGCCCCTGGAGGGCGGAGGGTTGCCCCGGCCCTTCCTGGTCTTCGGGCATAGTGGGGTCTCCACCACAAAAGTACCGGCTGGCGGGCCACTGTGCCCCAGGCAACAATGCTCCCCCGCGACGAGTCCCAGTATGGTAAGGACGGCTGTAGACGTCAATGGGCACAGACCGTGAGGGATTGCCTCCATTTCTGCGGCAGTGTACAGTTGGGCCGCCAGCGAGTCCTGGCGCAAGACACCCTGTCCCAGCGACGCGCACCGAGGCCGTATGGAAGCAGCTCAGTCCCCCGCCGGTGGCCCCAGACGGCGGGGCATCTTCTACGGGTGGTGGCTGCTCGGCGTGGGGGTATTCGCTCTGGCCGTGGTCATCGGCCCCTATTTCCACGGCCTGGGAGCCTTCTTCGTAGCCCTCGAGGCCAGTTCCAATGGAGCCGGACCCTCCTCTCGGGTGCTTTCTCTCTCTCCAGGGTAGAGGGAGCCGTGCTAGGGCCAGTGGAAGGGGTCCTTGCCGACAAACTGGGGCCACGGCGCATGGTGCTCTTCGGGTTCCTCATTCTGGGTGCAGGGTTCATCCTCTTCTCCCTCATCCAGAACGCACCAGCCTTCTACCTGACCTACCTGCTCATCGCCGTGGGCGCGGGACTGGGCGGCTTCATCCCTATCATGGCGGCAGTGAACAACTGGTTCGTCCGGCGCAGGTCAACCGCCATAGCTATAGCCCAGACAGGAACAAACGTGGGCGGGCTGCTGGTCCCCGCCCTGGCATGGGGGATCGCCACTCACGGCTGGCGCGCCACCGCCGTGGGCCTGGGCATATTTGTTCTCGCTCTGGCTATCCCCGTGTCCCGGGCCATCCGCAACCGGCCCGAGGAATATGGCCAGCGCCCCGACGGCCTGCCAGCGACCGTCGCAACCACCCAAGCCCCACTCCAGATCACCCGGCCAGCCGCAGACTTCACCTTGGGGCAGGCGATACGTACACCAGCCTTCTGGTACATAACTGCATCCCACGGCTTCTCCGCCCTTGTGTCCACGACCATGGCGGTGCACGTGATCCCCTTTTTCACCGACGTCGGCCTCTCCCTCGAGCTAGCGGGCACAGTGGTGGCCACCTATACGGCTGTTGGGATCGCCTTTCAGCTCGTGGGCGGCTTCCTCGGAGACCGGGTATCCAAACGTGTGGGGATATGTCTTTTCACCGCCATCCAGGCGAGCGCCCTGCTGGTGGCCGCGCTGGCCCAAAACGCGTACCTCGCATTCCTGTTCGCCGTCCTTTACGGCATCGGGTTCGGTGGACGCAATCCCTTGCTCATAGCCATACGGGGCGACTATTTCGGGCGCAAGGCTTTCGCCACCATTCTGGGCGCATCCATGCTGCCCATGAACATTCTGATGATCGCCGGGCCTCTGGCCACGGGGTACCTGTTCGACTCCTTGGGAAGCTACACGGTGCCCTTCATAGGCATGGCGGCCCTCAATATCGTGGGCGCCGCCCTCATCCTGCTGGCCCGCAGGCCCACTCCGGCCCCGACCGTTGGGAAGAGGGCAGCCGGCGCCGCACCCTAGCCAACCCGTCCGCGCCGCTACGCCACGCCACAGCACCAGCTTTCCGGCATCATGAACGCGGCGGATGTCGGCAACCCCTTTGTCACCATCTTAGTTGACATTGCCGCTCCGCCGTAGAATAATACCGCCCGGCTACTGGTTCACCACGTTGCTCACGGAAGGTGCTCCTCATGCGAACGAGGTGGGTCCGCCTGGTGAGCGTCCTGCTCGGCCTGGCTGTAATGGCCGCAGGAATAGCGCAACCCGTTCTAGCAAAAGACCCTGACCGGCCCGTTGCCGTTCTCATTCGCTATAACTCCCCCTCCCCAACCCTCACCACCGAAATAGGCTCTACCGTCGGTAACCGTGTGACCGCCCTGGGTGGGAGCGTAACCTATCAGTACCGCTCCATCCCAGTGGTGGCGGCCACCGTCCCCGCATCCAGCCTCAATGGCCTCACCAACGCCGCCAACGTAGCCAAGGTGGAGATGGACGGCACCATGAGCCTGGTGACCGGAGAGTGGGGAGTGGTGCGCATAGGGGCCACCACCGTGCATAGCTGGAACCGGGGCACCGGCATCAAGGTGGCGATAGCAGACACCGGCATAGACCTGACCCACCCCGATCTGGCGGCCAACATCGCAGGGGGGTGGGACTTCGTCAACGATGACGCGGTACCCCAGGACGACCACGGCCACGGCACCCACGTGGCGGGCACCATCGCCGCCGCGGGCGTCGTGGCCGGCGGCGTAATTGGCGTCGCCCCGGAGGCGGACCTGTACGCGCTGAAGGTGCTGGACTCCAGCGGCAGCGGCCTCTGGAGCGACCTGATCGCCGCGCTGGACTGGGCCATCGCCAATCACATCCAGGTGGTCAACATGAGCCTGGGCGGCGCCAGCGCCCCAGGTGCCCTCCGAGACGCCGTGATAGCCGCCAACAACGCAGGCATAGTCCTGGTGGCCGCCGCGGGCAACGCGGGCGGCGGTGGCTCCCCGTCCTCCGTCATCTTTCCCGCCGCCTATGACGAGGTAATCGCCGTGGCGGCCACAGACAGCTCCGACCTGCGGGCCTCCTTCTCCAGCGCCGGCCCGGAGGTGGAGTTGGCCGCCCCCGGCGTGGCCATACGCTCCACGTGGCCAGGGGGCACCTACGCCAACCTATCCGGCACCTCCATGGCCACGCCCCACGTCGCGGGGCTGGCCGCGCTTGTGCTCCGCTCCGGCATCGCCGACACCGACGGCGACGGCCGGCTGAACGGCGAGGTACGCCGCCGCATGGCGACGACCGCCGACGACCTGGGCGCGGCTGGGCGAGACCCCTTCTTCGGCTGGGGCATAGTGGACGCCGACGAGGCGGCCCCTGCACCACCACCTCCCCCACCACCTCCTCCGCCACCGCCACCGCCCCCACCCCCACCAGGGC
>JACPQL010000038.1 GCA_016190445.1 Chloroflexota bacterium | reverse complement strand
CTACGAGACTACCAGTGATGTAAAGGCTGCGATAGCACGTGAGAAGCAGATCAAGGGATGGAGCCGGAGCAAGAAAACAGCGCTGGTAGAGTCGGCGAATCCCAACTGGGTTGACCTCAGCGCTGCATGGTTTGACGCCTTGGATTCTTCGCTTCGCTCAGAGGCTGTGAAGAAATCAGCGGGCATTCGTCGTTCCGGCGAAAGCCGGAACCTATGAGCCGCCAATCCGCCGAATGCGTGCGCGATGCAGGAGAGGTGCATCTGGATTCCGGCCTGCGCCGGAATGACGGTTGTAGCGTGCGCCAATAAGTCACAGGCTCTCAGAATGACATGGTTGTGAGGTTTCTTCATACACGCTCTACCAGGTCGCTGGAAAACGGATTTTTCAGCGACGGCCCTTCTCCCACTGATGTGGGGTGAGCCTGCTAGGTGCGGGTACCTACTCCTTGCTGGGGCCCAGGCCGTTGTGGCTGGGGTGCAGCCGGACAGCGGTGACGCGGCCCGCCCGGAGCTCCCGCACCATCTCCTCGTCGCTCGCCACGGGACTGTGGAAGCGGGTGGCGCAGCGGCCCACCGCCTCCAGGCTGTGGGCGTCGCTCCCGCCGGTCTCGAAGAGGCCCAGCAACCGGGCCGTAGATGTGACGTAGCCATTGGAGTCGTTGGCTATCTCCCCGTTCAGCACCTCGATGCCGTGAAAGGAGCTAGCCAGAAGGTCCCTGCCTGGACGCCGGTCGGTGGTGACCCACTGCGGGTGGGCCAGCACCAGCACGCCGCCCTCGGACTCCACCGCCTGGCAGAGGCCATCGAAGCGGAGCATGGCGGGGTGAAAAGCGCTGAGGCCGTACGCCAGCACGTGGCCGTACTCGGTGCTCAGCTCCATGCCCCGGAACACTGCCACGCCGTACCTGGCGGCGGCCTCCTCCAGCCGAGCTGTGTCCTTCCAAACGGCGTTGTGCTCCGTGAGACACACGCCGTCCAGGCCGCGCTCCTTAGCCCGCGCCAAAAGGGCATCCAGGGTCAGGCCGCTATCCATGGAGTGGTGCAGAGTGTGGTTGTGCAGGTCCACCAGCATGAGCGTTAGCTCTCCCTTCCGTGAGTAGCCTCGCCAGTGCCGTTTGTTCGCTAGCCTGCTTTGAGCTTGCGGCACTCCTCAATGAAGGACGGCAGGAACTCAAGGCAGTCGCCCAGAACGCCGTAGCGAGCGTACTTGAATATGACCGCGTCCCGCTCCCGGTTCACGGCCACGATTACCTTGGAGGTGGAGCAGCCCGCCATGTGCTGGCTGGCGCCCGATATGCCGATGGCCATGTACAGGTCCGGTGACACCCTCTTGCCTGTGAGCCCCACCTGCTGCGCGCGGGTGGCCCAGCCCAGGTCCACAATGGCCCGGGACGCGCCAGGCATACCCCCCACCACCTTGGCCAGGTCCTCTATGTAGGCGTAGTTCTTCTTGTCCCCCAGCCCCTTGCCACCCGATACGATGACTCGGGCCTCCTCCAGCCGGGGCCCGGCGGTGGTTGCCCTGTTCACCAGCTTCACCTTGCTCTGGAACCCGCCCAGTCCCGGGTCCACAGACACCACTTGCCCCTGACGTGCCCCCCCAGCCACCGCCTCCCCCCGGACCGCCACCCCTGGCTGGAATCCCACCACTGTCGCAGGAGACTCCGAGACCGTGTACACAGCCCGGACGCTACCCCCGTACACCGGGCAGACCACTTCCACCTCGCCGGAGGAGTTCCGACGCAGCTCCGTAGCGTTCATCAGGACGCTAGTATTCAGCCTGGCGGCCAAATAGGGGGCCATGTCCCGCCCCAGCAGTGTCTGTCCCACCAGGACCAGGGAGGGCCCGGCCTGTTGCACTGCCGCCGCCGCGGCCCTGGCGTGCGTCTCTGGCCTGAGTTCGCCCAGGAGAGGGTGCTCCGCCACGTATGCCACCGACACGCCGTGGGGCCATAGCTCCTTCGCCAGCCCAGCGGTGCCGGGGGGTCCGCTCAACGCCGCAACCACCGACCCAGCCGCACCTCCCACCAGCCCGCAGGCCACGGCGGCCAGATCAGAGACCATCCGCACCAGGCGCCCCCCCTCCGCCTCGGCCACGATGAGAATGGACTTGCTCATGCTCTTCTCACTCCGCTCATTCGCTAGATAAGGCCGTCCTCTCGCAGCCTTTGGGCCAGCTTCGCCGCCACCTCGCGGGGACCACCTCCATCCAGGAACTCGCATTTGCCCTTCAGCTCCGGTATGTACATGTCCACGCGGCGCACGCGCTGCCCGGACACCGAGACCCTGGCCGGATCCACTCCTATCTCCTTGGCGGTAAGGGTGGTGGCGCGCTTGCGCCGGGCGGCGAACAGTGCCATGGCAGGAGGATAGCGAGGTGTGCCCAGCTCGTTGCTGATGGTCACCACAGCGGGGAGCTCTACATCCACAGTCTCCTCGCCGTCCGGGATGACCCTTATCACCCGCACCACCTTCTCGGATACAGCCTTGACGTCCCGGGCGATGGAGATGCAGGGGATGTCCATGAGGGCAGCCACAGTGGGACCCACAATGCCCTGGTCGTAGTCTGAGCCCTGACGGCCACAGAGGACCAGGTCGGCGCCGCCCACGTGGCGAATGGCTGCCGCCAGGATGTGGGCCACCCCTACGCTGTCCGCCTCATCAAAGGCCGGATCAGCCAGGTGGTAGCCCTCGTCAGCCCCCAGGGCAAAGGCCCGCTGGAACAACTTGTCGGGGGCGGTGCCACCTACAGAGAGCACCGAGATGGTGCCTTTCACTCCTGCGTCCCGGAGCCGCATGGCCGCCTCGATGGCCTGCTCATCGTAGGCGTTCATGCCAAGGGCAATTCCCTCTCGACGTATGGCCTTGATGGTGGGATCTATCTGGAGGCGACCAGCCCAGGCAAAGGCGTCCACAATGTCCGAATCGGGTATCTCCTTTGCAAGGACAGCTATCTTCACCGTTGCTCCTCCCCGGTCTCGTCGTCAAAGATGAACAGGAACCCCTGCTCGCACCAGACAGTCTCGTCCGGATAGTTGGGTGGCCGGTCCTCCAGGACCATCAACTCGTACCAGCGCCAGGGCGGGTCTCCCTGGTCGAAGTAGAGGCCCGTCAGGCGCCCCTTGAAGGTCTCCCGGCTGGGCATGTAGCCCATCTCGCCGTTGGGCATGACGGCGGGATAGGAGGCGCCGCCGTCACACTCCGCCCTCTTGCCGGCCAGCGCCTTGTCCAGGCCGTACTTTCGCTCGTACTTCTGCTCCACGTCCGGCACCGCTACCACCTCATCCAAGCGCCAACTCTTGCAGCCTGCTAGACCGAGATCCCCAAGCGCTCGAAGGTCTCCATGGCCTCGTTGGCCCAGTCGTACATGATCTGCCGAGCCGGCTTCACCTCGTTGATCATTCCCCAGGCCTCGCCGCCCGAGGCGGGGAAGAACTCCTCGATCTCGTGGTCCCTTACAGCCCCCATGACGTCGCGCACCAGGATGCCCTGCATTGGCCGGGGCAGAACAGGCGGGGCCTCCTTGGCATCCCACAGGTCATCCATCTTGGTCCTGACGTGGCGGCTATAGGCGCCATCGCCCCACCGGTTGCGCACCGTGTCCTCACTGCGCGCCGCCAGCCCCTTCTTCTGGGCTATGGGATGCACATCGTGCTCCTTGGCCGCCAGCCACGCCGTCCCCGTCCATACACCCACCGAACCCAGCATCAGGGCCGCGGCCAACTGCCTGCCGGACGCCACCCCACCCGCGGCCATCACCGGCGTCGGCGACACCGCATCCACCACCTGGGGCACCAGGGTGAAGGTGCCTATGGGCCCGCAGTGCCCCCCGCCGTCCTGCCCGTGCGCCACAATGTAGTCCACCTTTGCCTCGTGCTCCCGCCTGGCCTGGCGCACCAGCCCAATGAGCCCGAACACCTTGACCCCGTGCGCGTGGCACTCGGGGATAATGAAGGCGGGGTTCCCCTGGGCGGCACATAAGATGGGCACCTTGGTGGAGATGAGCACGTCGAGCTGCTTCCGTGCCCTCTCCTGGGTCAGCACCGGGTTGCTTCGCCTGCGCTCCTCGGCCCGCTTGGTGGGGTCCGGGTCGGGTATCTTGTACTCCTGCTTGATCCGCTTCATGAACTCCCAGTGCTCTTTGGGTATCTGGGCCTCGAAGTCCTCCAGCGTGCCCGAGGGCGGCACCGAGGCTGGGATGAGAATGTCTATGCCGAAGGGCTTGTTGCCGATGCGCTCCCGCATCCAGATGATGTCGCGCTCCAGGTCATCCGGGGACAGGCCCGCTGCCCCGTACACACCCAGACCGCCGGCGTTACATATCTCGACGATGACATCTTTGCAGTGGCCAAAGGATACCACCGGGTACTCCAGCCCCCACTCCTCGGTAAGGCGGGTCTTCAGCGGGTTGTTGTTCGCTGGCATCTTCCTCCCCTTTCTAACCCTTTCTAAACGCCGCACACCCTCAGAAACCTTCCCTGTGCCGACTTCCTCTAGAACTGGACCCCCATGCGCTCAAAGGTCTCCATGGCCTCGTTGGCCCAGTCGTACATGATCTGCCGGGCCGGCTTCACCTCGCTGATCATCCCAGCACTCTGCCCAGCGGCGACGGTGAAGAACTCCTCGATCTCGTGGTCCTTTATGGACTGTCTGATGTCGTGCACCAGTATGCCCTGCAAAGGCCGCGGCAGGATCGGAGGGGCCTCCTTGGCTTCCCACAGGTCATCCATCTTGGTCCTGACGTGGCGGTTGAAGGCGCCATCCTCCCAGCGGTTGCGCACCGTGTCCTCACTGCGCGCCGCCAGCAGCTTCTTCTGGCCCATGGGATGTACATCGTGTTCCTTGGCCGCCAACCACGCAGTCCCTGTCCACACACCCACCGCACCCAACATCAGGGCAGCCGCCAATTGCCTACCGGAGGCCACCCCACCCGCCGCCATCACCGGCGTCGGCGACACCGCATCCACCACCTGGGGCACCAGTGTGAAGGTGCCTATGGGCCCGCAGTGCCCCCCGCCGTCCTGCCCGTGCGCCACAACGCAGTCCACTCTCGCCTCGTGCTCCCGCCTCGCCTGCCGCACCAGCCCGATGAGCCCGAACACCTTCACCCCGTGGGCATGGCACTCAGGGATAATGAAAGCGGGGTTCCCCTGGGCAGCGCAGAAGATGGGCACCTTGGTGGAGATGAGCACGTCGAGCTGCTTCCGGGCCCTCTCCTGGGTCAGCACCGGGTTGCCCCGCCTGCGCTCCTCGGCCCGTTTGGTGGGATCGGGGTCGGGTATGTTGTGTTCCTGCTTGATGCGCTTGATGAACTCCCAGTGCTCCTTGGGTATCTGGGCTTCGAAGTCCTCCAGCGTGCCCGAGGGCGGCACCGAGGCGGGGATCAGGATGTCTATGCCAAATGGCTTGTTGCCGATGCGCTCCCGCATCCAGTTGATATCGCGCTCCAGGTCATCCGGGGACAGGCCCGCCGCCCCATATACCCCCAGACCCCCGGCGTTGCATATCTCGACGATGACATCTTTGCAGTGGCCAAAGGCTGCCACCGGGTACTCCAGCCCCCACTCCTCAGTGAGGCTGGTCTTCAGCGGATTGTTGGCTCTTGCGCGAGACATCTGCCTGTCCCTTTCTGGCGCTGAAACACCCTCGGAGCCCTCAACTGGCCTACTCCCTCCTAGAGCTGGACACCCATGCGCTCAAAGGTCTCCATGGCCTCGTTGGCCCAGTCATACATGATCTGCCGAGCCGGCTTCACCTCATGGATCATACCGGCGGCCTCGCCACCCGAGGAGTAGAAGAACTCCTCCACCTGGCTCTCCCTGGCGGCCTCCACCAGGTCGTGCATCAGTATGCCCTGCATTGGCCGGGGCAGAACAGGCGGGGCCTCCTTGGAGTCCCACAGCTCGTCGAACTTGGTCCTGACGTGACGGCTATAGGCGCCGTCGGCCCAGCGGTTGCGCACCGTGTCCTCGCTGCGCGCCGCCAAGAGCTTCTTCTGGGCTATGGGGTGCACGTCATGCTCCTTGGACGCCAGCCATGCCGTCCCCGTCCACACACCCACCGCCCCCAAGGCGAGCGCGGCCGCCAGTTGCCTGCCGCACGCCA
The DNA here is from genome assembly GCA_016190445.1 of Chloroflexota bacterium. Classification (GTDB taxonomy): domain Bacteria; phylum Chloroflexota; class Dehalococcoidia; order Lucifugimonadales; family JACPQL01; genus JACPQL01. The sequence goes on along the minus strand of JACPQL010000038.1, from coordinate 5,900 downwards.
CGCCGCCCGCCGCCAGCACCGGCGTTGGCTCAACCGCGCTCACCACCTGGGGCACCAGGGTGAAGGTGCCTATGGGCCCGCAGTGCCCGCCGCCGTCCTGCCCGTGCGCCACAATGTAGTCCACCTTCGCCTCGTGCTCTCGCCTCGCCTGCCGCACCAGCCCGATTAGCCCGAACACCTTGATCCCGTGCGAGTGGCACTCCGGGATGATGAAGGCAGGGTTCCCCTGGGCGGCGCAGAAGATGGGCACCTTCATGTCTATCAGTACATCAAGCTGCGCTCGCGCCCTCTCCTGAGTCAGCACATCCCTCTGGCTCTTCGCTCGCTCGTCTGCCACCTTCTGAGCGTCCCGCTCGGGTATCTTGTACTCCCGCCTGATCCGCTGGACAAATGCCCAGTGCTCCTGGGGAATCTGGGCCTCGAAGTCCTCCCGGGTGCCCGAAGGTGGCACAGAGGCGGGGATCAGGATGTCCAGGCCGAAGGGCTTGTTGCCGATGCGCTCCCTGAGCCAGTTGACGTCGCGCTCTATCTCATCGGGCTCCAGCCCCGCACACCCCAGGACACCCAGGCCCCCAGCGTTACACACCTCCGCGATCACATCCTTACAGTGACCGAAGGCGATGATGGGGTACTCCAGCCCCCACTCCTCGGTGAGGCTGGTCTTCAGTGGGTTTTTGGTCACGCGCATCGGCATTACCTCCAGAAAACGTAATTTCCACGACCTCCCAAGCCATAGCCGGAAGGCCAAGCATGAGGGGAGTTTAGCCAGGGTTTGAGCACGTGTCAATGGCAGGGGATCCCTGTGTCGCGGGCACAGCCATCAGCTATAATGGGCACAAAGGAGCAGCACCCGTCACGTACATGCAGCTCGTGTTTGAACAGGGAAGCTCGGCGGAGCCACGAGGGCACGCCCTCCTCTATTTTCGCGACTCCAGCACACGCCAATTGCTGGCTTCCTACGTGGTGGTCTTGCCCATCGAGATGGATATCACAAAGTACATCCCCCCTATGCTGGCCTCTCAGATGGAGCAGGTGAACCTCGGAGAGTTCTCAGCCTTCGCGGTGCCCCCTGTGCCCGAGGTGATACCAGGACACGACCATCTCCTGCACCTGGCGGCCATGAGGTCGGATGACGTAGTCCAGGGTGGGGACGTCTCCTCCCAGGACGTGATGCGCACCATGCAGCAGGTGAACGAGGTGGTGCAGGAGTACGCAAGGCTGTACGCGGACTATCTGGCCCAGACGCCCGCAACCACCACGCCGGAGGAGGGGCACGGCACCGCCAGCGTGGAGGAGGTCATGTACAGCCTGATGTCGGAGCGAGACCGACTGGGCGAGCTCTCCCGACTGGCGGGGACCCTGCGCTTTGCCGCCGAGCGGGGAGACCGGGAATTGATGAGCGAGACAGAAACAACGGTGCGCGCCCTGGCCCGATACCTGCCTGAAGGCTACAAGGTGGGCCGGATAGTAGAGACGGTGAAGGACACCTCGGAGCGCGGAGCACGCCTGGCCCGCCTGTACATGGACCGGTGCTACAAGCTGTGCGAGGGGCAGTACGACTCCCTGGAGGAGGTGGAACGAGCTATCCGGGGACTGGAGTCCGAAGGAAGCAGATGAACCTGTTCGGCTAGGCCAGCCTGAAAGGAGGCTTGCCTCAAAAGTCGCTTTTCACGTGTCACCCTAAGCGAAGGGCCTGGAGGGGTGAGGTTGCTCTGTTCGACCCCAGCCGCACCATCCCGATGTCATCGGGACTCGTTAGAATGACAGTCTTGGGGCAAAGCCCCTGAAAGGAGAACCGTGGAGCAGGAGATGCACACCCAGGTCCTGGTGGTGGGGGCAGGCAACGCGGGCATGAGCGCGGCCGTCGCCGCCAAGGAGAGGGGCGCCCAGGTCGTCATCATAGAGAAGGCGCCAAGGGAGCACCGCGGTGGCAACAGCGCCCTCACCGGACACATGCGGCTCCCCTACGAGGGCATCGAGGACCTGGTGCCTCTGGTCCCCAACATGTCTGAGCAGGAGATACGCCACATGGCCGAGCACATGGCCAGAAAGAGGTACCTTGTGGCGGACTTCTACGACGACGTCATGAGGGTGACCGACGGCCGCAGCGACCCTGACCTGCTGGAGATTGTGGTCACCCAGGCCTACCCCACGGCGCGGTGGATGCGGGATATGGGACACGAGTGGGTGCCCAGCTACGCCAACCCCGTCTCTGCCAACGTGGTCTCCTTCAACGGCGGCGGCTATGGCCTTCAGGAGCGGTGGTTCGCCGTGGCCGAAAGGATGGGCATCCCCATTCATTACGGCACCGCGGCCACGGAACTTCTTGAAGATGACATGGGTAGGGTGACCGGGGTGCGCGCCCTCACCCCACAGGGTTACCGCATCTTCCGGGCAAAGGCGGTAATAATGGCCTGTGGCGGCTTTGAAAGCAACGCCGAGATGCGTGCCCGCTACCTGGGGCCCGGCTGGGATACGGTGAAGATGAGAGGCGTGCCCTTCAACACTGGCGAGGGGTTGCGCATGGCGCTGGAGATAGGGGCGCTGCCCGCGGGAAGCTGGAGCAGTTGCCACGCCTCTCCCCAAGACCTGAACCGACCACCCTTCGGGCTGCCTGCCTTGGCCAAGCTGGGCGACGAGTGGAACCGGTACTCCTACCCCTTCGGAATCATGGTGAACGTGCACGGGCGGCGTTTTGTTGACGAAGGGGAGACCTGGCGAGGTCTCACCTACGCCAAGACGGGACGCGCCGTCCTGGCGCAGCCCCAGGGAGTGGCCTTCCAGATATTCGACGCCAAGTGCCGCCGGCTGGACGTGATCCGCGACTACGAACGGGCCACCGGGGCCAAGGCCAACTCGCTGGAGGGCCTGGCGGAGCAGCTTGGCGTCGCGCCCAAAGGGCTGGTTGAGACGGTGAGGGAATTCAACGCGGCGGTGCAGCCGGGGGAGTTCAACCCCTTCGCCCTGGACGGCAAGAGGGCGGTGGGTATCACGCCCCCCAAGAGCAACTGGGCGCTGACCGTAGACACGCCCCCCTTCGAGGGCTTCCCAGTCTGCTGCGGCATCACCTTCACCTTCGGCGGCCTGCGCATCAACACCAAGGCCCAGGTGGTCCACGTGATGGACCGTCCCATCCCCGGCCTGTACGCCGTGGGCGAGATGATGGGCGGGCTGTGGCACTGGAACTACCCGTCCGGCTCCGGCATGGCGGCGGGGTCTGTCTTCGGAAGGATCGCGGGTACTACCGCCGCCCAGGAGGCGGTGGGGTAATCACTCTTCGTCCGCTTGGGCGCGGCTGTTTCGAGGGATCCCCGTTGCAGTTGCTGGACAGGGTGGATGTTGACGTTGTCGTACAGATGTTCTACACTTGGGCTGCATAGGCTACGAGGATAAAGCAATGGCCGAAAGGTCCGGTATCGAGTGGACTGACGCCACTTGGAACCCGGTCACAGGGTGCAACAAGGTTTCTCCCGGTTGCAAGCATTGCTATGCTGAGCGCCTAGCGCTCCGCCTTCAGTGGATGGGCAACCCTAGATACGCTCGTGGTTTCAACGTTACTCTTCATCCGGACCTTGTTGGCCTTCCCCTGACATGGCGGCAGCCACGCTTCGTTTTCGTGAACAGCATGTCTGACCTATTCCATGAGGAGGTCCCGTTAGCTTTCATCCAGGCGGTATTCGCGACGATGGAATGCGCTCACTGGCATGTTTTCCAGGTTCTTACAAAGAGAGCAAGCAGGCTAGTTGAGCTAGCCTCCTCACTTCCGTGGCCAAAAAACGTCTGGGTAGGGGTTTCGGTTGAGCGCCAGGACTACGTGTGGCGTGTGGACTACCTGCGGCATGTCCCAGCGGCTGTGAGGTTTCTCTCTTGTGAGCCTCTTCTAGGGCCAGTTCGCCTAGACCTGAGCGGTATCAACTGGGTGATCGCAGGCGGTGAGAGCGGCCCAAGAGCACGGCCCATGAAGGAGGAATGGCTGCGATCTATGCGCGACCAGAGCGTCGCAGCCGGCGTCCCCTTCTTCTTCAAGCAGTGGGGCGGGGTACGGGACAAACGAGGACATTCCAAGGCCCTGTTAGACGGGACGTTGTGGCGAGACTGGCCTCACGGGGATGGTCGAAATGGGGAGAACCGAAATATCGTTTCCGAAGGCCACCCCTTGCCTACTCTCGGGGAAGAAGCATCTGCTCTCCTCGTGTCAACGAGAAGGGCCAGAGCCTGAGTCAAATGACGCCTGAGGTAATGGTCGTGTTCATCTGTCGCTTTCTTTAAGCTTTCGTAGTTCACTTCCTTTCCGCCATATTGCATGTGCAACTCAGTTGCATAGTCTTGTGAATGTGTCTCATCAAACTCCTTGCCAAACAAAAACGGCTGGTTCGGGTTGGTTACGTCAGAATACTCAAAGGCACCTGAAGTATCTACGTGCCACATTGCCTCCTTCATGACCGCTAGACCTTTCCGGTCATGGGTGGCATATACCAGATAATAGGATGTCTGGTTATGCTTGTTGACCATGCGGAAGTCTTTGATGTAGCGCCCACCACCTACCTGTAACTGTTGAATATAGATGCGCCTTAGGCACCTCTCTTTCTCCTCCGGATCAGAGACACTAAGGCATTGACGCCAGTCTTGAGCACCATATAGCGCGTCCACTTGGCCATGCCTGTCCAAAACCGGCACATACCATCGGTTTAGGTCCCTGAGATTCAGTGTTATCAGCAACTCGCTTGCGCGGTAGCGCAGAATCCGTTGCAGTAGACTCATGGGAAATCCAGTAGGGCCAAACGGGTCAATAAAGACCAGTGCAGGAGCTAGAGCCTTACCAGCGCCCTGTAGTGAGTCAATCAGTTGGGTCAATACACTTTCGAATTCCCCTTGAACAACTCTGTGTGATATGTTCGGCGGTATTTGCTTCGACGCAAGAAGCCCCTCCAAATGCTTGACTCTGGCGGGGTCTATCTCGATGAAGAGAAAGGTGTACTTCAAGCGCGCCAACTTGCTCGCCCAGAGCTTGTGTTGCAAGAGGGCCTCTAACGCAATGACGGGAGACCCGGGTTCACCCTTGCTGTACGCGCCGGAGGCAGCAAAGCCATCTATGTAAACCAGGCGTGTACCGCCCAATTTTTCCACATATTTGGCCATGATAGGAAACCATGCAGCCAGGTAGCGTCGAAAGATGTCGTGCTTGGCTTCTGTATGCGGCTCCTTGTCCCAGGTTACTTCGCCCAAAGACATAGCAATGCCTCTTAGCCCGTTTGTTCGGCATTATACCATGAAGCTATTGGGCGGCACTCCCTGGCTATCGGAGCCAGGCAGCCCTCTACGCCAGCAACTCGCCGGAGCTGAAGGGCTCCACACCGTTGCTCACCGCCAGCACGATGGCCCTGGCAACGGCCACGGATAAGGCGCCCTGTAACTTGGCGCGGGCCGCCTCCGGGTCTTCGCCACGCTGGAGCTTCTGACAAAACTCGGAGAGCGGGGCCTGGATGCCCTCCTCTATCATGTTGCATAGCTGAAGATACCTGGCCTTAGGCATGGCTCCACCTCCATGGATCCGGTTGCCGCCCTCCTTGAGGGACCAGACGTGGGGCACGCCCCACCCCATGCCATGATTTTACTACGGGCCAGCCTGCGCCATGCATCAACAACGGCAGTCCATTGTTTGGAGGCCTGGTGTCCTGAGTCAGGGATTCGCTGCATAATGGGATGCTGGCATTGTCATGCTGAACCCTTCACGTCGCTCAGGGTAAACTCCGTGAAGCATCTGGCGGGATGGGGGCCGCCTCCCCAGATTCTTCGCTGGCGCTCAGAGCCTGTGATTTTTTGATGTGGTCGGAGAGCAATTGTCCCAACGGTAGGAATGGGTACAATAGCTTCAAGTATTTCTTCTGGGAGGCAACATG
>JACPQL010000037.1 GCA_016190445.1 Chloroflexota bacterium | reverse complement strand
TGCGACCCATCGCTCCAGCGTCTCTCTTTCATCTCTGCTGATCCTCAAGGGTGGCAGCGGTCTCCCTCGCGGCATGAGCACCTCCTGTGGTGTGATGAAGCTCATGCCACTCATTCTACAACTTATTCATAACTCAGGACAGTAGACTACCACCCCTGGCTGAGCCTATCTATGAGCGGGCGGGGCAGGCCCGCCCGCTCCATCTTGCCCTGAGTCTCACCAATGGCATAAGCGACCCGGTAGTGGTATGCCGCCTGGGCAACGATGTCCAGAAGCATGTAGCTGGCCCGGGGGTCGCCATCGCGGGGCTGTCCCACGCTCCCTGGGTTCAGGATGAGCCTGGCCGGGCCCAAGGCTACCCCATCCCCTTCGCCTCTGACCCGCCGGAACCCCTCTCCCTGCGTGCAGACAAAGGGCATGTGGGAGTGGCCCACCAGGCAGAGGGGCGTCTGGCACAGGTCAAAAGTCGCGCGCGCCGCACCCGTGTCAACCAGGTACTCCCAAATGGGGTCTCGCAAGCTGCCGTGAACCAGGGTGGCCCCCTCCTCCTGGAGTGTCAATGGCAAAGAACTCAGGTACTCCCTCTGGCCAGGAGTGAGCTGCGCGTCAGTCCAGGCGATGGCCGCCGCCGCGTGGGGGTTGAAGTCCCGGGTGTCCACCTTCCCCACGGCGGCCCAGTCGTGGTTGCCTGCTACACAGGTGGAAGAAAGCTCCTCCACCATGTCCACGCAAGGCCCGGGGTCAGGCCCGTACCCCACTACGTCCCCCATGCACCACACCCGCCCGAAGCCCCCCATCTGCCGGGCGTGGTCCAGCACAGCGCGCAGCGCCTCCAGGTTGCCGTGGATGTCGGCCATAACCAGCACTCGCATGGCGGCATTCTACACCACCCGAAAATAGCGATTGCCCTTGTAGGGCATCCCGACAGGTCGGGACGACCTACAGATTGAATCGCTATTCTTGGGACACCCGCCTCGGTTGTGGGTAGCTAGGTGAGCCCGTATAATTGGCTCAATGAAGGTGAGCGACATCGGGGAGTTCGGCCTGATAGACCTCCTGGCACGCCTGGTGGCCGAGGAGGGCCCTCCCGCGCCGGAGGCGGCGGACTTTCGCCTGCGACTGGGCATTGGCGACGACGCCGCGGCATGGCAGGTGGGCCGAGGCACCGAGGTGTTCACCACCGACACCGCGGTGCAGGGTGTTCACTTCACCCTGGCCAGCACCCCCTGGCGGAACCTGGGCTGGAAGATCATGGTGGCCAACCTGAGCGACATCGCAGCCATGGGCGGCGAACCCCTGTACACCCTCGTTACCCTCGGCCTGCCTCCGGACACGCCCGTGGCCGACATGGAGGAGCTGTACCGAGGGATGCTGGAGGCGTGCCGAGAATACAAGACGGCCATCGTGGGCGGCGACGTGGTCGGCTCGCCCGTGGCCTTCGTCACCGTGGCCCTCACCGGAGTCTGCCAGAGCTCCCGCCTTCTGACCCGCTCGGCAGCGCGAGAGGGGGACGTGGTTGCCGTCACAGGGACCGTGGGCTCCCCGGCTGGCGGTCTCCAGGTGCTGGTGCACGGTGCCCTGGTGTCCACCGAAGCCCGCCAGCACCTGGTGGAGGCACACCGCCACCCCCATCCCCGCCTGGTGGAGGGGCGTGTCCTGGCCAGGGCGGGTGTCCGGTGCGCCATGGACGTGAGCGATGGCCTGGTGGACGACCTCTCCAAGCTGTGCCTGGTCAGCGGCGTGGGGGCCAGGGTGGAGGCGGAGAGGGTGCCGGTACATCCCCTGCTACGGAAGGCCTTCCCCCAGGACTACCTGCGAATGGCCCTTCATGGCGGCGAGGAGTATGAGCTGCTGTTCACCGGCCCCGAGGAACTGGTCCGCCCTCTGCTGGCGGAGCTACTCACCACGGCTACTATAATAGGCCGCGTGGTGGCAGACACGCCGGGCCATGTGGTCGTGGTGGACGGCAGTGGCAGGGAGCTGGCGCCCTCCGGCGCCGGCTGGGACCACTTCCGCGCATGACAGAGCCACTGGTGATGACCACCTCAAGCCCGCAGGAGACCCAGGCCCTGGGCCGCAAGCTGGGAGCGCTGGCCAGGGCGGGAGACGTGTACCTGCTCTCCGGGGCGCTGGGTACCGGCAAGACCTGCCTCACCCAGGGCATTGCCTGGGGCCTGGGGGTACAGGAGTACGCCCACAGCCCTACCTTCGTGCTAGTCCACGTGTACAGGGGAAGGCTCCCGGTGTACCACATGGACCTGTTCCGCATTGACGATATTCGAGAGGTGGTTGACCTGGGGATTGACGACTACCTGGAGGGCGATGGCGTGTGCGTGGTGGAGTGGGCGGAGAAGGCGGTGGAGGCCTTTCCGGTGGAGCATCTGCTGGTGCGCCTGGAGCACGTGGGGGAGCAGGAGCGACGCCTGACTCTGGAGCCAAGAGGCCACCGGTACCGGGAGCTGGTGGAGGCGCTGCGCCTGGCCCTTGGCAGCGCCGAGGTGCAACGGTGACCGTCCTGGCCATAGACACCTCCACCAAGAACGCCGGCGTCGCCCTGTGGGAACAGGGCGCCCTGGTGCGGGCCACGGTGTGGCGCTCCCAGCAGAACCACACTGTGGAGCTGATGCCCGCGGTGGACAACGTGCTCCGGCTGGCTGGGGTGAAGGCGCGGGACCTGGCGGGCATCGCCGTGGCCCTGGGTCCGGGTGGCTTCAGCGCACTGCGGGCGGGCATGAGCGTGGTGAAGGGAATGGCCTTCACCCTGGGCCTGCCGGTGGTGGGCGTCAGCACCCTGGAGGCGGAGGCGTACCCCTATCGGGATACCGGGTTGCCTCTGTGCCCGCTGCTGGAGGTGGGGCGAGGCGCGGTGGCCTGGGCCCGCTTCCGCCAGCGCAATGGCGCCTGGAACAGGCTCTCCCTGGACAGGGTGGGTACCATGGAGGAGCTGCTTGCCGGGGTGCGGGGGCGCACCCTTTTCTGCGGCGAAGGCGTGCTCAGGTATGGCGCAGAGCTGAAGGAGTCCCTGGCTGCCCGGGCGCTGGTAGTGGCGAACTACGCGCCCATGACGCGGCTGCACGGGGTGGCCTCCCTGGGGTGGGCCCGCCTGGCCACGGGCGAGGCTGACCCCCTGGCCTCCCTCCAGCCCCGCTACCTGCGGGCCCCGGCCATCACCCAGCCGTCGCCTCCAAGCCCGGTCAAGCGGGGCGCCGCCAGCGGCAATACAAATTATTCGAAAACGGCCGCTCATGGTTCGACAGGTCCGAGAAGGACTCGCGACTCCTGTCGGAGCTCACCATGAGCGGGCAGGAACCGCCACCGCTCGTCCTGAGCTTGTCGAAGGATGCGAACGGTGGCGGCACCAGACACTGCGTCAACATATTTGGTCAATCACCATCAGACGGGGGTCCAAAAACAGTTTGCGGACGACCTCTAGCTAACAAGCTCACCACTTATCGGAGGACTCATGCAGCGCACTCTGGTGCTCCTGAAACCCGATGCCGTACAGCGGGGCCTGGTTGGCCGCATCGTCGCCCGCCTGGAGGACCGCGGCCTGAGGCTGGTGGCGGCCAAGATGCTGCTGATGGACCAGAAGCTCGCCCACCGGCACTACGAGGACCACGTGGACAAGCCCTTCTTCAAGGGGCTGGTGGAGTTCATGACGTCGGCGCCCATGGTGGCCATGGTGCTGGAGGGGAAGAACGCCGTGGAGGTGGTGCGCCAGATGATGGGGAGTACAGACTCGGCCAAGGCAGCGCCAGGCACCATCCGCGGCGACCTCGCGCTGGACACGCGCCGCAACCTGGTCCACGGCTCTGACTCCCCCGAGACGGCGGAGCGGGAGATAGCCCTCTTCTTTGCCCCCCAAGAGGTGCTGGGCTACCAGCGCGACGTGGACAGGTGGATTGCTACTGGACCCTGAGGAGGAGTCGGGCGTGGGACCACACCCGCTCCAGCCGATAGAGGCCTCGCAGCTCCGGGGAGAAGATGTGCACAATGACGTCGCCGCAGTCCAGGAGCACCCATCCGGAGTCGGCGGCTCCCTCCTGGCGCGGCGAGGACTCGCCTAGCTGCGTCACCTGGCGGGCGATCTCCTCCGCCAGGGTGGCCAACTGGCGGCGGCTCTCGGCGCTCATGATGACAAAGAAGTCCGCGAAGGCGCCTATCTGACTCATGTCAAGCAGAAGGACATCGGCGGCCTGCCGGTCCACGGCCACGTCCACTACCCTGCGCGCCAGATCGCCCGCTTCCAGAGAAAAACCTCCTGCTGAGCCCCTCGCCCATTATTTCAGGGAACCAGCTAGGAGGCAACTGGTCATCTTCCTTGAGGGCTGGCGCCGCTTGTGGTACCTTTCCATGCGGGGGCCATACAGCATGAGCAAGGGCCGGATAGTGGTGGCCATGAGCGGAGGCGTTGACTCCTCCGTCGCGGCTTGCCTGCTCAACGAGCAGGGGTACCAGGTCATCGGCGTCACCATGCGCCTCTGGTCGCTCTCCGACCCTAGCGCCCCGCCGGGGCAGCGGGGGTGCTGCTCGGTGGAGGACGTGGACGACGCCCGCCGCGTCTGCCAGGTCATCGGCGTTCCCCACTACGTCATGAACTTCGAGCGCCAGTTCCAGCGCCACGTGGTGGACTACTTTGTTGGCGAGTACCGGCGCGGGCGCACCCCCCACCCATGCATCGCCTGCAACGACCGCATCAAGTTCGACTTCCTCATGCAGAGGGCCGGTCTCCTCGACGCCGACCTGGTGGCCACGGGCCACTACGCCCGCGTCCAAAGAGACGACGCCACGGGGCGGCTCCGCCTCCTGAAAAGCGTTGACCATGCCAAGGACCAGTCCTACGTCCTCTTCGGCCTCTCCCAGCGCAGCCTGGCACGTCTCCTCCTCCCTGTGGGGGAATACACCAAGGCTGAGGTACGTGGGATAGCCGCCCGGGCCGGGCTGCCGGTGGCAGGCAAGCCCGATAGCCAGGAGATCTGCTTCATTCCAACGGGCGACTACCGCCAGTTCCTGCGGGAGCGCATAATCCCTCGAGAGGGGGTGATTGTGGACACCCGGGGCACGGTGGTGGGGCGCCATCAGGGAGTGGAGTTCTACACCGTGGGCCAGCGCCGCGGCCTGGGCATTGCCAGCCGGGAACCTCTGTACGTCGTGAAGGTGGAGCCCCACAGCGGGCGCGTTGTGGTGGGCACCAGGGACGAGTTGCTCCAAGGCCAGCTCCTGGCCTCCGGCGTCAGCTACATAGCCGGGGAGGCACCCAAGGCCCCGCTGGAGGTACGGGCCAAGGTGCGCTACAAGGCGCCTGAGGTGGCGGCGCTCCTGGAGCCCCTGCCGGGGCACCGGGCCGCGCTGCACTTCCATGAGCCGCAGCGTGCCATAACGCCAGGCCAGGCCGTGGTCTTCTACGACGGCCCCGAGGTCCTGGGAGGTGGGGTCATCGAGGAGGCGGAGGCCTGCGCCGCTGCGGTCTGATAGGTATAGCCGGGTCCAAGAAGAAAGGAGGAGCCATCATGCCAGTCACCACATCCACCGTCATCTATGAGACCAGGGACCAGGTCGCCTATATCACCCTGAACCGCCCGGACGTGATGAACGCCCTGAACAGGGAGATCACGACCGGCATCGAGGAGGCACTCACCGAGTACCGGGACAATGACAGTCTTCTGGCGGCCATCGTGACCGGGGCCGGTGGTCGCGCTTTCTCCGCGGGCCTGGACCAGAGGGAGCGAGTGTCGGACCAGCAGACTGGCGGCGAGCGCCGCCGCCGGCAGCCTCTCATCTTCACCGATCTGGGAGTATGGAAGCCCCTCATCGCCGCCATTGACGGCTACGCCCTGGGGGGTGGGCTGGAGCTGGCCCTCCAGTGCGACATCCGCATCGCCACCGAGAGGTCGCGGCTGGGCCTGCCCGAGCCCCGGGTGGGCCTAATGGCGGGCTACGGGCTGCACATGCTCAACCGGATGGTCCCCCTGGGGGAGGCCCTGTACATGCAGCTCACCGGCCACCACCAGACCGCCCAGGAGGCGCACCGCATCGGCCTCATCCACGCCGTCCTGCCCGACCGGGAGGCGCTCATGAAGGAGGCGGAGGCCATCGCTGGCGAGATCAAGCTGTGCTCGCCGCTGGCCCTCCAGGGGATAAAGAAGGTTGTGATGGAGGGCCGCAATGTGCCCAGGGAGTACTCCTACAAGCTGGCCGGGCCCATCCTGGACTGGCTCTACACCCTGGAGGACACCAAGGAGGGGGCCAGGGCCTTCGTGGAGAAGCGGCCGCCGGCCTGGAAGATGCGGTAAAGGCGGGCTGGCTCTGGTGACTTCGTAGGAGGGCGCAGGGAACCTCAGTCCCCTGCCAGGGCTTGGGGATGTCTCCCCACTGGGCGGTTCTTGGTGCCGTACTCGATAAGCCAAGCAGCAGATCACATGTCAGATATGCGATTGGCAAGCGTGGGTGCAGGGCGCACCCTGCCCACCCGTGAAATGGAGCGCCTGCTGCACCGGCAGGGGTACCGACTGGTGGCTGGCGTGGACGAGGTGGGGCGGGGTCCCCTGGCGGGGCCGGTGATGGCGGCTGCCGTGGTGCTGTCGCCCGAACTGGACGCCCCTTGGTTGGGCCATGTCCGGGACAGCAAGGCCCTCTCCCCGGCGGCCAGGGAGAGGCTGGCCCCCCTGATACGGGGCTCCGCCCTGGGGGTGGGGGTGGGCTCCGCCGCGGTTGAGGAGATAGATAGCGTCGGCATCGCGGAGGCCACCCGCCGGGCCATGCTGCGCGCCCTGGCCTCGCTGCCCCTCACGCCCCACTGCCTGCTGGTGGACGCCGTGTCCCTGGAGTGGCAGGGCCTCCCTTGCCATAGCCTGATCAAGGGGGACACCCGCTGCCTTTCCATCGCCACCGCCTCCATCGTCGCCAAGGTGCAAAGGGACCGGCTGATGGTCGCGGAGGACGCCGCCTTCCCCGGCTATGGCTTCACCCGCCACAAGGGGTACGGCACGGCGGAGCACCTGGCTGCTCTGGAGCGGCTGGGCCCTTGCCCCATCCACCGCCGCTCCTTCGCCCCCGTGCGCCAGTGGGCAGAGGGCGGGGAGCCAGCGTCCCATGCCTAGCTCCAGGGGTCGCCTGGGCACCCGGGGCGAGCGCGCCGCCGAGCGGTATCTCGCCTCCCTGGGCTACGAGATAGTCGAGCGCAACTACCGCTGCCCCTGGGGAGAGGTGGACCTGGTGACCCGGGACGGCCCGTCCCTTGTCTTCGTGGAGGTGCGCACCCGGCGCAGCCACACCTTCGGCTCCGCCGAGGAGTCAGTCACCCGCGCTAAGGCAAAACGCATCATGGCCACCGCAGCCACCTACCTCCAGGAGCACGGCATGGATGGGGAACCGTGGCGCATTGACCTGGTGGCGGTGGATATGGACGGGAGTCAGCAGCGGCTCCGGCACATCCCCAACGCGGTGATGGGCCCGTGACGCCCGCGCCAAGGCGGTGCTACAATACCTTTGAATTCTCGAACCCAGAGGCAAGGATGCCCATATACGAGTACCGCTGCCTCAACTGCCGCAAAAGGGTGACCATCTTTGTCCGGACCATCGGTCAGGCGCCCTCGCCCGTCTGCGACCGGTGCCACGGCAACAACCTGGAGCGCCTGGTCTCCTCCTTCGCAGTCATGAAGTCGTGGGGAGCGAGCCTGGACAAGGTGCCCTTCTCCGACGCAGGGGCCGATGTGGACGAGGAGGACCCCAGGGCCATGGCAGGGTACCTGCGGCGCATGAAGCATGAGATGGGCGAGGAGGCGGGGCCGGAGTTCGACGAGATGGTGGACAGGATGGAGGCGGGAGAGCTACCGGATGAGGACGCCGGCGGCGACGCCGAGGACGCCGACCTCTAGCAGGGTGCTGATAGACGGGGTGGCGTGCTTCGACAAGTCCGAGAAGGGCTCGCGACTCCTGTCGGAGCTCAGCACGAGCGGGAACGACCTGGCCCGCGCCGCCCCTTCGACGTGCTCAGGGTGAGCGGCGCGGGCCTTCCTAGTGTAGTGTCTCTCAAACAGATTGACAATCAATCGGCTTCGCCGCCAGCGCATCGTGAGGTCGCCCGTTGTAAGGTCATATACGAGACACTAAACTAGCACCCTGCTAGGCGGAGGAAATCAGATGCCTATCTACGAGTACCGCTGCCAGGAGTGCAACAGGACATCAAGCTTCTTCACCAGGTCCATCAGCCAGGCCGTGGAGCCCGTGTGCTCCTCGTGCGGTAGCCAGCGGATGGAGCGGCTGATGTCGGCCTTCGCCCACCACAAGACTGTGGCCCAGGTCCACGAGGAGTCCGGATCGCCACCTGCCTTCCCCACCCCCGACTACTACAGCGACCCCCGCAACATCGGGCGCCATGTGGAGGAGACCTTCCAGAAACACGACGTGGAGCTCCCCCAGAGCATCCGCGAGAAGATAGACGCCGCCCGCCAGGGGGTGATGCCCAAGGAACTGGACGTCTAGCCATGACATCCTCCCTGCGGCGCCTGGCCGATGCCTGTGAGGCCCAACTGCAAGACGGGGCCCTCTCTTCCGACCTACGGTCACTCATAGACGAAAGGGCCACGTCAGCAGCAGATGAGACCCCATCCCTGGCAGAGGGCCTGGCACTGGCCAGCTCTCTCCGCGTCTCTCTGGCTGAGCCCAGCGTTGACCCCAAAAGTGCTGCCTGGCGGGCCCGTGCCAGGGAGGTGGTGGACCGGGCCCACGGGGCCCTGTCCGCGTGCTTTCCCCGGCCCACCGCCCAGAGGGTCCGGGGCCTGTACGTGATAGTGGACCCGGAGCACACCTGTGGCCGGGACGTGGTGGAGATGGCGGAGCTGGCCCTGAGGGGAGGCGCCACCGCCATCCAGCTCCGGGACAAGGTGCACGACAAGGGCCAGGTGCTCCCCACGGCGCGCCGCCTCACGGCGCTGTGCCATGAGCACGGGGCCGCTTTCATAGTCAATGACCACGCCGACCTGGCGACGGCCTGCGGCGCCCACGGCCTTCACGTGGGCCAACGGGACCTGCCCGCAGCCGAGGCGCGGGCCATAGTGGCGCCCTGGCAGTTCATCGGGCGGTCCAACAACACGGTGGAGCAGGCCCTGGAGTCGCTAAAGCAGAGCGCGGACTACATCGCGGTGGGCTCCATGTTCGCCAGCCCCTCCAAGGGCACCGCCATCCCCGCGGGCGTGGAGACCCTCCGCAGAGTGCGGCGGGCAGTGCCCAAAGACACCCTCATCGTGGCCATCGGCGGCATCAACCTTGAGAACGTGGACCAGGTGGTGGCCGCCGGCGCCGACAGCGCCTGCGTCATCAGCGCCGTCTGCATGGCCAAAGACCCCCAGGAGGCAGCCCGTCACCTGGTGGAACGCATCAAGGAGGTGCGCCGTGGTTGACCACGCATCTCAGCTCGCCGCCATCGGGGAGGCGGCACGCCAGCGCCTGGAGGAGAAGCACCGGGCTAGAGAGCGCGCCCTCCATCTCTCCAGGGAGATCATCCGCCACTCGGCCAACTCTATCCGCGCCATCCACCGCAACGAGACGGAGGAGGCCATCAGCATGATGCAGGCGACAGGCAAGCTGGTCGCCGAGACCCAGACGCTCCTGGCAGATGGCCACGCTGACCTGTACCACACCGGCTATGTCCAGGACGCCCACAAGGAGTACGCCGAGGCCAGGACCACCTACGCTCTGATTACCGACAGCCCCCTGCCCTCCCCCGACGACCTGGCTGTGGAGGTACCCGCCTACCTGAACGGCCTGGGGGAGGCGGTGGGCGAGCTTCGCCGCTACCTGCTGGACTCCCTGCGCAGGGACGACGTCTCCCGGTGCGAGGAGTTGATGAGCAAGATGGACGACGCATACAACGTCCTGGTGACCATGGACTTCCCGGAGGCGGTCACGGGGGGCCTGCGCCGCACCACGGACGCGGTGCGCGGCATCATGGAGCGCACCCGCGCCGATCTGACCACGGCGGTGCGCCAGCGCCGTCTGGAGCAGCGCCTGGCAGATCTCGAGGGCAAGGGAGAGTAGTTTCGTCCACCATCCAGCGCGCTTCCCTTGACGCCCTCCTCCCTTCGTGATAGTTTTCCCATGCCCTTGTAACCGAAAACCGCACACACAAAAGTGCTGGGAGGTATTGAATGGCTCTGGTCTGGCTTGTGCCTGTCGCCGGGATAGCTGCCATCCTCTTCGCGGTGTACCTTATCCGGGACGTGCTCAGGAAAGATCGGGGAAGCGAGCCGATGCGTGATGTGGCCGATAGGATCGCCGAGGGAGCTGTCGCCTTCATGAAACGCCAGTACCGCACCATCGGTCTGCTGGCCATCCTAGCGGCGGCGGTCATCGGCGTCGTGCTGTTTCTCCTTTCCGGCACAGACCTGAACAGTGATGGGACCGTTGACACGGCGGAGAAGCTTGAGGTCGGCTGGAAGACCGCCATCGCCTTCCTCGTGGGCGCCTTCTGCTCTGCGATAGCTGGCATCGTCGGAATGTACATCTCAGTGAAGGCAAACCTGCGCACCGCCGCTGCCGCCCAAAAGAGCCTGAAAGAAGCCATCGTCACGGCCCTCCGTGGCGGCGCAGTGTCAGGCTTCCTCATCGTTGCCCTGAGCCTCCTGGGCGTCACGGCCATCTTCTACGCCTACGGCGGGAATACCACACCAGATATCGCTCCGTTCCTCATCGTGGGCTTCGGCTTTGGCGCCAGCTTCGTGGCCCTGTTCTCTCAACTCGGCGGCGGCATCTACACCAAGGCCGCCGACATGGGGGCCGATCTGGTGGGGAAGGTGGAGGCAGGCATCCCCGAGGACGACCCCCGCAATGCTGCCGTCATCGCCGACCTGGTGGGAGATAACGTGGGCGACTGCGCAGGCCGCGGCGCTGACCTCTTCGAGTCCACCGCAGCCGAAAACATCGGCGCCATGATCTTGGGCGTAGCCCTCTACCTGGCCACCAAGCAGATCGAGTGGATCCTCTTCCCCCTCGTAATACGCGCCTTCGGTCTCATTGCCACTGGTGTCGGCATCATTTCGGTTCGAGGCAGCGACAAGGAAGACCCCATGACCTCCTTGAACAAGGGGTACTTCCTCTCGGTGATCCTGGCGATAGTATTCTTGGCTTTCACCACAAACCGCATGTTGGGCGATAGCTGGGAGTGGTTCTTCTTCGCAGGGGTGGTGGGAATTCTCACCAGCGTGGCCTTCGTCTTCATCACCCAGTACTACACCGAGGCTAAATACCGTCCGGTGAAGGAGATCGCCAAGGCCAGCCAGACCGGCCCGGCCACTACAGCGGTCGCAGGCATCGCCGTAGGTTTCGAATCCACCTTCGCCACAGCAGTGGTGGTATCGGCCGCCCTGGGGCTGTCCTACTGGCTGGGCTCACAGGCGACCCTCCCCGGCGACATCTCCGGCGGGCTCTTCGGCACTGCAGTGGCGACCATGGGTATGCTCATGACCGCCGCCTACATTCTGGCCATGGACACCTTCGGTCCCATCACCGACAACGCCAACGGCATTATCGAGATGTCGGGCAACCCGGCCTCGGCGCGCAGCGTCACAGACAAGCTGGACGCCGTGGGCAACACCACCAAGGCCCTCACCAAAGGGTACGCAGTGGGGTCGGCGGCCCTAGCTGCATTCCTTCTCTTCAGTGCCTACCTAACCGATGCCAAGCTGGTGTCGGTAGACCTATCCAAGGTTGTGGTCTTCATCGGCGCGTTCCTGGGGGCTATGCTGGCCTTCCTCTTCAGTTCCCTGGCCATCCGCGCCGTGGGGCGCACCGCTGGTGCCATCATTAACGAGGTACGGCGGCAGTTCCGCGAGGACCCCGGCATTATGAAGGGGACCAGCCGCCCAGACTACGCCCGCTGCGTGGACATCACAGCCCGCGCTGGGCTACGGGAGATGCTGGTGCCCGGCCTCCTCGCGGTGCTGATGCCCATCATCGTGGGCGTGCTTCTGCGCGCCGAGGCAGTCGGTGGCTTCCTCATGGTGGGCACCATCGCGGGTCTCATACTGGCCACCGTGCTGAACAACTCCGGCGGCGCTTGGGACAACGCCAAGAAGTTCATCGAGTCTGGCGCCATGACAAGCGACTCAGGCGAGGTGGTGAAGAAGGGCTCGTTTACCCATGCCGCAGCAGTGGTAGGCGACACCATCGGCGACCCCTTCAAGGACACTGCGGGCCCCTCGCTGCACGTCCTGGTAAAGCTGCTGAGCACCATCACCCTGGTGATGGCGCCCATCTTCCTCTAGAAGTGGTTGGGCTCTGTTCAAATCTCCGGGGTGCAGGGGGCTCCGCCCCCTGCCGGGGTCTGGGGCCTGCCCTGAGCCTGTCGAACGGGTGTCCCCAGATACCTTTCCCTGTCCCCCTTCCTTGTAGGAATGGGGACAAGGGGGATGGTCGAAAGGGTTCTTCAGCATCCTACTAAGCCTTGCCATCCGCTCCCCGGCGCCGCACAATAGCGCCGTGATGGAAGCGCCAGAGCGGCTCGGAGAGGTGGTACAGGCCTCCACAGACCGGTTCACCGCCCAGTGCTACCGGCTGTACGGGGCGCCGCCCCTTGGCTCCCTGGTGCGCGCCGGGGAGCGCGAGCCACACGTGTACGGCATAGTCTCCTCCGTCACCACCTCCAGCCTGGACCCCACCCGTCCGGTGGTGGCGCGGGGTGCCTCGGAGCCCACCGAGGAGGCCATCTACCGCAGCAACCCGCAACTGGAGCGACTGCTGCGCACTGACTTCGAGGCCATGACGGTGGGCCACACCCAGGATGGGACCATCCACCAGTACCTGGCCCCACTGCCTCCCCACATCCACGCCTTCGTGTTCCGCTGCACCCCAGACGAGGTACGCGCCTTCACCCAGCGGCTGGACTTCCTGCCCCTGCTGGTGGGCGCCCGCACTCCCCCTGGGGACGAGGTGCTGGCGGCCTGTCTTCGAGAGGCGGCCTCCGCCCACGACCAGCCCACGGAGTTCCTGGTGCAGGCAGGCAGAAAGCTGGCCCTTCTGCTAGGGGGTGAGATGCAACGCCTCAACACCATCCTGAGGAGGCTCCCCCTTTGACCGGACGCGAAGAATCACCTGAGGTGCTTGGCCCCCAGTTACTAGGGGTTGTGGTGGGCGGCTCCCTCAGCCAGGGCCTGGAGGTGCGGCTGGAGGATGGAGGCGTTGTGGAGGAACTGAAGGTGGGCACCTTCGTCACCATCCGTGGGGAGAGGCACCGCTTCTTCGGCATGGTGACGGACCTGGGGCTGGCCTCCGCCGATCCCCGGCTTCCCTCTGCCCTGCCCGATACCACCAACCCCGCCATAGTGCGCATCCTCTCCGGCACCAGCGCCTACGCCACTATGCAGGTCACGCCCTCGCTGGTAGTGGGCGGCGAGGAGACATCCCTCCTCCTGGAGGGGCCCCAGCCAGCCCGGTCCATCCCTTTCCACTTCTCCCGCGCGTACCGGGCTTCCCAGGAGGATGTGCAGGCCGTCTTCGGCGCAGAAGACGAGCGGCACATCTGGATCGGCAGCCCCCTGGACATGGAGGACACCCGCGTCTGCCTGGACCTGGCCGAGTTCGTCAAGCGCTCCAACGGCGTATTCGGCAAGAGCGGCACCGGCAAGAGCTTCCTCACCCGCATCCTGCTGGCGGGCATCCTCCAGAGGGACGTGGCGGTGAACCTAGTGTTCGACATGCACTCCGAGTACGGCTGGGAGGGCGGCAGCGAGGAGGGGCACGCCGTGAAGGGGCTGAAGCAGCTCTTTGGCTCGCGGGTGGCCGTCTTCTCCCTGGACGAGGAGTCCTCCCGGCGCCGGGGCCTCTCCCCCGACTACCTGGTGCGCATCGGCTACGACCAGATAGAGCCTCAGGACATCGAAACACTTGCTGAGATGCTAAACTTAACCCAAAATGCAGCCCAGGCCACCTACAAACTGGCCAGCCGCCACGGGCAGCAGTGGCTCAGGGAGTTCCTTGCGCTGGAGGGCCGGGAGGAGCTGGCGGCTCTGGCCGACCAGCTCGGCGAACACCAGCAGACCATCGAGTCGCTCCGCCGGCGCCTGGACAGGCTCAATCGGATGGCCTTCCTGGTGGAGAGGAGCCCCGAAGACTCGGTGCGACGCATCCTGGAGTACCTGGACCGGGGCACCCACGTGGTGCTGGAGTTCGGCAGGTACGGCAGCGACCTCTCCGCCTACCTGCTGGTGGCCAACCTGCTCACCCGTCGCATCCACGATAGCTACGTCCGGCGCAAGGAACAGTCCCTGGGAGACCGGGCCAAGGAGCCCAGGCCCCTGGTCATCACCATCGAGGAGGCGCACCGCTTCCTCAACCCCCAGGTGGCCGGCCTCACCATCTTCGGCACCATCGCCCGCGAGATGCGCAAGTACAACGTCACCCTCCTTGTGGTGGACCAGCGCCCCAGCGGCATTGACGAGGAGGTGCTGAGCCAGGTGGGCACCAGGATCACCTGCCTCCTGGACAACGAGCGCGACATCGAGGCCGTGCTCACCGGCGCCTCCGGGGCCAGGGAGCTGCGTCAGGTGCTCGCCCGGCTGGAGCCAAAGCAGCAGGCCCTCATCTTCGGCCACGCCCTCCCCATGCCCGTGGTGGTGCGCACCCGGGAGTACGGCCCCCGCACCTACGCCGAGTTCGGCTTCCGCGAGCAGGCGGAGCTTGCCCGCGAGGCCGAAAAGGACCTGAAGGACCTGTTCGGGTAGGAGGCGCCTTATGCCCTACCCTGTTTCACAAAACTGACGTTGCGGATGCAACATACCCATGATAAGCTGCTTATGTTGACAGTGGCGCACTGTGAGGAAGACAGAAGACGCGGAGGGGGCCACTTATGGGACTAGAAACAAAAAGCCGCAGGGTTATGCTCTCCAGCGTTCCCCCTGAGCTGTGGGCCCGCTGCAAGGCAGAGGCAGCCCTGGCGGGCAAGACGCTGAACGAGTGGGTCATCGAGACCCTGGTGGAGAAGCTGGAGGACTCCATGGACGCCCGCGAGGGGACGCAGGCCATGATTGAGCCTGGCGAGAGCATCCCGTGGGAAGCGGTGAAGGCGGAGCTAGAGGCCAGGATGCGGACCGGTGGCGTATAGGCTGGTCGTCAGGCCCAGGGCCGCCCGTCAGCTCGGACATCTGCCGGTGCAGGAGCAAGCGAGACTGGCGCAAGCTATCGAGGCCCTGGCCGCTACGCCTAGGCCCAGGGGCGTGGAGAAGCTTCGTGGCGCCTACCTATGGCGCATCCGGGTCGGAGAGTACCGCGTGGTCTACGCCATTGACGACACGGCGCAGACCGTTACGGTGGCCAGAGTGGGACACCGCCGCGACGTGTACCGTGGCTTGTGAGGCGCAGACAAGATCATGCTTACGCAGCTTCATCTAGCCAACTTCAAACCCTTCAGAGATTACACTGTCGGATTCTCTGACCGCAATGTCTTAATAGGCCCTAACAACGCTGGCAAGTCAAGTATCGTTCAGGCGCTCCGCGCGGTTGACTTGGCGCTACGTGCGTTCAATCGAACAGGTCAACGTGAGTTCAAAATTGGTGATGACAAGATTCCGTTTAGCCTTCGCAACGCCCGCAATCTCTATGCGCCAGACACTGAGGTTGCCGAGGTTACCTGCAAATTCACCGAGGGTGAATCTGTGACGCTAAGAATCGATGCACCCGGTCAGGGGATCCTGGCAAGTGTTGACTCGACAGCTAGGCGGACACAGAACATCATCGGATTCCTACCTCCAGTCGGACCTCTCGAGGAGGACGAGCGAGTTCTTCAACGGGATCATGTTCGGACAACAATGAACACCTATCTGGCCCCAAGGCACTTCAGGAATCTATGGCATCACTTCCCCGATCTAATCGACGTGTTAGGCGAGAAACTCTCTCTAACCTGGCCTGGAGTGACTTTAGGGCGCGATCGGCCAAATCCAGTAGTCAATTATGAGAATGGCAACTTATATATGTTTTACGAAGAGGAAAGGGTACCACGCGAGGTGGCCTGGGCTGGCACCGGACTCCAGATCTGGCTGCAAATCCTGACTTTCTTGGTCAAGCGCAACGACGAACATATCCTTGTGCTTGACGAGCCAGAGCTATACCTGCACGCTGATGTGCAGAGAAAAATAGGCCCCGCAGCTTTGGTCGCCAGAGCCTCCCAAGTAGTGATTGCTACACACTCTGTTGAGATCGTTAACGAGGTAGAGCCGGAACAGATCGTCACCATCGACTATGCCCTCACCAGATCAAAGAGGCTTTTCGACGTAGGGGCTGTCCAGGAAGCGATCACGAGATTGGGGTCGACACAGAACATCCAGCTTAGCCGACTCGCCAGGAGCCGAAAGTGCTTGTTTGTTGAGGGAAATGACATCAGGATACTAAGACGAGTGGCAACCAAGCTCGGGGCTGGCTCTTGGGAAGAGAGCCGTGATTTCTCGGTGTTCCCGCTTGAAGGATTCGAAAACTGGCGGTTGCTCGAAGCGGTTGATTGGGTGTTTGAGAACATCTTGGGTGATCGAGTTCAGGCTTTCGTCATCTTGGACCGTGACTATAGAACCGAGTCTGCGGTCGAAAATGTCCTCCAGAAACTCCGACACGGGGGGGGTCCAGTACCACGTTTGGGAGAGGAAGGAGCTCGAGAACTATCTCCTTGTCCCTGACCTGATCGCGAGCGTCGTAGCAAGTACTGTCCGGAGTTCGATGGGGGCTACCCAGAGCGATATCAGCAGCTTCGTTGGCCTGTGGCTAGATGAGATCGCCGAAGAGCTCAGGGATGAAACTCACGCGCAGAGGCTTGCTGAATTTCAAAAAGAACAGGGCAGGGGTAAGAATCTAGCGACCGTGATCCTGGAGTTTGACCAGAGCTTCTCCAAAGACTGGCAGTCACGAGACTGGCGTTTGTCTCGGATAGGGGGAAAGTCGGCACTTGCGAAGCTTAACCAGCGGCTTCAGCAGCAGTACAAGGTGGCCGTGTCAACGGCGCGACTAGCGTCAGCGATGACCGACAGTCAAGCCACGCCTGAGTTGAAGGCAGTCGTGCGGGACATCTCCCGCTTCGCCCGAAGAACTGCTACTTCCTAAGATGTCAAACTGCCTGGTTTGCCTTCGTTGTCTCACGGCGGCGGAGCGGCGCGTGGTGGAGGAGGGGTGAGTGCCCTCGACAGCTAGCCCGGGCAGCAGAGCCGAATGAGATGAAACCCATTGTCCTCAGCCATCACGCCCGGCTCAAGCTGGAGGTGCTGGCACGCCACGGTCTCCCCGTGGCGGAGAAGGCCGTGGTGCTCACACTCCGCCAACCTGATAGGATTGAGGAGGGGTACAGGGGAAGGCGGGTTGCGCAAAAGAGGGTGAGCGACATGTCCTGCGTGTAGTCTACGAGGAACGCGAAGAACGAATCATGGTGGTCACGGTGTACCCTGGGAGGAGGGAGCGGTATGAGGAAGATCAGGTATAGCAAGGACGTGGACGCCCTGCTTATTGAGCTATCGGACGGGCAGATTGACCACGCGGAGGAGGCGGGGCAACTCATCGTGCACTTCTCGCCAGAAGGAGACCCTGTGCTGCTGGAAATCTTGGACGCCAAAGAGTTTATCCTCAGCTCCCTCTCCAGCCTCATAAAGGAGACAGAGGCTACTTTGCCTTGATGCCCGGCTCCTTGTGGACTACCTGTAACGGCCTCGGAGCGCCGTCTGGTGGAGGAGAGATCATAGCGGGCGTAGTACAATGGGTTGGCGGAGGAGACCATGGCAAAGGAAGGGCGTCGTTTCCTGGTGGACGAAAAGGGCAGAAAGCAGGGCATCGTCCTCAGCCTGAGGGAGTACCAGCGGCTGATGGAGGACCTGGCTGATCTGGCCATCATCGCCGAGCGCAAGGACGAAGAGGCGGTCCCTTGGGACGAAGCCAAGGCTGATCTGGAGAGACTGTGGCGGACTACGCCATAAGCTTCAAGCTGTCCGCCCTTCGTGAGCTAGAGCAACTGCCGGCCCCCACGGGCCGGCGTATTTTTTTGGCCATCCAGGGCCTTGCAACCACGCCCAGGCCACGCGGAGGCCGCAAGCTGTCAGGTAGCCAGGCCAGTTACCGGCTTCGTGTCGGTGACTCCCGGGTGCTCTACCGGTAATGACCGCAGCCAGAAAGTGACCATATTCGCCGTGGCCCACCGCCGCGAGGCGTACAGGCGCCGGTAGGTCCACAGCGCAGGGTAGAGGTTCCCCTCCCCGCCCCTGGCGGCGTATAATGCAGGCGGAGGAATCCGTCATGGCTGCCGGGGCAGAGCGGGACAGCGCAATGGCAAGAGAGGCCCCGCCCACATAGCCAGGGCGGGGCTTTTTGCTGGCCACGCTGAAAGGAGGGTCCCATGAACGTGCTGGAACACATGGAGCGGTACGGCTTCGAGCAGCTATCGGTGTACACGGACCCGGGCGCCGGCCTGCGGGCCTTCATCGCCATCCACGATACCACCCTGGGTCCCGCCCTGGGCGGCTGCCGGGTATGGGCGCACCGCACTGAGGACGAAGCGCTCATGGACGTGCTCCGCCTTGGCCGGGCCATGACCTACAAGTCGGCGGCGGCGGGCCTGCCCCTGGGCGGCGGCAAGGCGCTCATTATGGCCGACCCCAACACCCAGAAGACTGAGGCCCTCTTCCGCTCCTTTGGCCGCTTCGTGGACTCCCTGGGAGGGCGCTACATCACCACCGAGGACGTGGGCACCACCACTCCAGACCTGGTGTGGATCTCCTACGAGACCCGCCACGTCACCGGCCTTCCGGAGGCCATGGGAGGCAGCGGCGACTCCTCTCAGATCACCGGGTTCGGCGTGTTCCAGGGGATGCGGGCCTGCGCCCAGGAGGTGTGGAATACCGATTCGCTGGAGGGCCGGACGGTGGCCATCCAGGGGTTCGGCAAGGTGGCAACCTTTCTGTCGCAGCACCTGCTGGAGGCCGGGGCGAAGCTGGTGGTGACCGACATCTACCCTGAGAAGCTCATGGCGGCCCGCCAACTGGACGGGGTGAAGGTGGTCTCACCAGAGGAGATCTACGATGTCCCCTGCGACATCTTCTCGCCGTGTGCCCTGGGCGGCGTGCTCCACAAGGACACTATCCCCAGGCTGCGGGGCCAGATAGTGTGCGGCGGCGCCAACAACCAGCTCCTGACAGAGGAGGACGGGGAGCGCCTCCAGCGACGCAGCATCCTCTACGCCCCGGACTTTATCGTGAACGCCGGCGGAGTCATCAGCATATCCTGCGAGATCGGCGCCAAGTACAGCGAGGCCGCCGCCAAGCAGAAGACCGCAGCCATCTTCGACACCATGCAGCGGGTCATCGCCACCGCCAAGCGACAGGAGATAACCACGGCCAAGGCCGCGGACCGGCTGGCCGAGGAGCGTATCGCCAGCGTCCGGAAGGCCAAGAGGGTGTTCCTGGGCCACCATTCGTAGAGGCATTCGAAAATGCCCGCTCATGGTGAGAGGCTGTGACCTATTAGTCCCTTCCCCCTTGGGGGGAAGGTGGAATGAGCGGTGGCCTGCGGTAGAAGAGCCACCGTAATCCCCCCAGGAGGGAATGGATTTGATGCGGTTCAACAGAGGAATGGCTGCTCCAGCGGCGGCTATGGCGCTTTTGCTGCTGGCGGAGGCGTGCGCCACCCCTACCCCAACGCCAACAGCCATGCCCACGGCCACGCCCACTCCCGTGAGACAGGCGCCGCGCACCTACAGCAGCCCGCCCCCCATGGCCATTGATCCCAACAAGACCTATCGAGCCGTGCTCAAGACCCAGCGAGGGGACATCGTTGTCGAGTTGCTCCCCAAGGAGGCGCCGGCTACGGTCAACAGCTTCGTCTTCCTGGCCCGGCAAGGGTTCTACGACAACACCACCTTTCACAGGGTGCTCCCGGGCTTCATGGCGCAGGGGGGAGACCCCACGGGCACCGGGCGGGGCGGCCCCGGCTACAATGTCCCTGATGAGATCAGCGACCTCAAGCACGAGACAGGCGTCCTGTCCATGGCCAACACCGGTCGGCCCAACACGGGCGGCAGCCAGTTCTTCATCACCTATGCCCCAA
The DNA here is from genome assembly GCA_016190445.1 of Chloroflexota bacterium. Lineage (GTDB taxonomy): Bacteria > Chloroflexota > Dehalococcoidia > Lucifugimonadales > JACPQL01 > JACPQL01. The sequence continues at coordinate 6,929 of JACPQL010000037.1, read as the reverse complement.
CGCCTCACCTGGACGGCGGCTACACAATCTTCGGGCGAGTGATAGAGGGGATGGACGCACTGAAGCGGCTCACGCCCAGGGACCCGGAGCAGAACCCCCGTTTCCAGGGGGACGCGCTGCTGAAGGTGGAGATAGTCGAGCAGTAGGCCGACGAGCCACTGTCACCCCAGACCCAGGGCCTCCAGCCGCTCGTCGTCTATGCCAAAGTGGTGGGCGATCTCGTGGGCCACGGTGATCCGCACCTCCCGCACCATCTCCTCGGGGTTGCGGCAGCAGGCCTCGATGGGCCGTTGGAAGATGGAGATCTTGTCGGGCAGGACCATGTTGTAGTGCTCCCGATCAGTGAGGGGGTACCCCTCGTAGAGGCCAAAGAGGTCGTATCTGTCCTCCATCCCCTGCGCAACAAGCTGGTCTTTGGTGGGCCAGTCCTCCACCACCACGTCCACGTTGTCCATGCAGGCGAGTAGCTCCTCAGGCAGGCCCTCCAGGGCCTCTCGCACCAGTCGCTCAAACGCCCGACGGTTCATGGGCGCCTCACGCCTTCAGCCCAACCTTGGCCCGCAGCGCCTTAAGCGCCTCCACGTTCTCCCTGTCCGGCCCCTTGCCATCGGGGCCGGGGACCTCCAGCAAGAAGGGGAGGTCTCGAAAGGCGGGATGGGCCAGGATGGTCTCGAAGCCAGCCAGCCCCATGTGCCCCTTGCCTATGTTCTCGTGGCGGTCCACCCCCGAGCCCAGGGGTACCTTGGAGTCGTTGGCGTGCACCGCCACCAGCCTCTCCAGGCCCACCTCCCGGTCGAACTCCCGCATGGCCGCCTCGATGCCCTCCGGGGTAGTCAGGTCGTAGCCGGCGGCGAAGCAGTGCTGGGTGTCCAGGCAAACCTTCACCCTGGGGCTGCCCAGCTCCCGCACCAGGGTGGCCAGCTCGGTGAAGCGGGCGCCGATGTGCTGGCCCGCACCTGCGCTGTTCTCGATGATGAGCCAGGTATCAGGAGGGCTGTTGTCCAGAATGCGCCGCATAGCCTCCGCCGCCTGGCGGAGCACCCCCTCGAAACCCGCGCCCTTGTGGCTCCCTGCATGGAAGATGACACCTGCGGCGCCGATGTCGTGGGCCACGTGCATGTAGTTGATGAGGGACTGGATGCCCTTGCGCAGATGGTCGGCCTCGGTGGCCCCCAGATTGACCAGGTAGATGCCGTGGAGGAAGTTGGGGCCGATGTTCGCGGCCCGCGCCCTCTCCCGGAAGGCCGTGGCCTGCTCCTCAGGCACAGGCTTGAACGCCCAGCCCTGCGGGGGCGAGCAGAATACCTGCACCGCCTCCGCGCCGATCTCCAGGGCCCGGTCTATGGCCCTGGGCAGGCCGCCCGCGGCTGAAACATGGGCGCCTATTCGCATGGCTCCCTCCGTGGCCCCGTCGCCGGAGGCACAGAATACGGTGAGACCACTGACACGCCCATTATGCTGACGCCGCCAGCCCCATGTCAAAGGCGGGGTGCGCCCCAACGCCCTTGGTGATAGCATGCCCCTTGCGACCATTTGAGGTTCTTCATGAAGCAAGGCTTCGACACTCACCCTGTAAACTCGTAACGCAGAGGCTCATGGTTCGACAGGCTCACCATGAGCGGGAGTTGTTGCCCGCTCACCCTGAGCTCCGACTTCATCGGAGTCGCGACAAAGTCGGACCTGTTGAAAGGTGAGCGTCTATTCTCTGAGCAAGGGCTGCGGGAGGTGCCTGTGAGAGCACTGGTGCTGGTGGATCCGGGCGAGACGCCCCACCTGGAGGTGCAGGCGGTGCCCGACCCCGTGCCTGGGCCAGGGCAGGTGGTGCTGCGGGTCCTGGCCTGCGGCCTGTGCCACCACGACGTACTGGTGATGCGGGGTACTCTCCGCCGGGGCGTCAAGCCACAAGTGGTGCTGGGCCACGAGATAGCGGGCGAGGTGGTGGCAGCGGGGCCCGGCGTAGCTGATATCCGAATCGGGGACCGTGTCGCCACCCTCCAGACCAACGCCTGCGGCCACTGCGACCGGTGCCAGACGGGCCGCCACCACCGCTGCCGCGTGGGCACCGGCATCGGCCACACGGTGGACGGCGGCCTGGCGGAGTATGTGGCCGTCTCCGCCCATAGCGTGGCCCCCGTCCCCCACGGCATGGCCCCAGAGGAGGCGTGCCTCCTGGGCTGCCCCATAGGCGTGGCACTCAAAGGTGTGCGCGACGCCGCCCGGGTGCGGGCCGGAGAGACGGCCCTGGTCACAGGCGCCACCGGCGGCCTGGGGGTGCATGCAGTGCAGGTGGCCGCGGCCATCGGCGCCCGCGTCTTCGCCGTTACCACGTCGGCGGAGAAGCTGGAACGACTAGAGGCGCTGCCCGGGGTGGAGCAGGCCATCCTCCACGGCGACGTGGACTTCGCCGAGCTTGCCCGCGCCATGACGGAGGACGAGGGGGTGGACGCGGTGGTGGACACGGTGGGCTCTCCCCTCTTCCGCTCCTGCTTGGCCAGCCTGGCCCAGTACGGACGGCTGGTGCTGCTGGGGGAGGTGGGCGGCGAGCGCGTCCCGCTCAGCCTGGCGGAACTGGTGTTCAGGGACGCCCTCATCATGGGCTCGTCCGGCGCCGACCGGGAGCACATCCTGGAGGCGGCGCGCCTGGCCTCGGAGGGCAAGGTGCGGCCCGTGGTCTTCCGCAAGCTGGCCCTGGACCAGGTGGTAGAAGGCTACCACCTGCTGCGGGAGCGAAGGGCCTTTGGCCGCCTGGTGGTCATGGGGCTGTAGTTGCCGAGCGGCGATACCCGCCAGTGGCGGGCCGTACTCTGTTGAATGCAGCGAGGCTAGCCCTGCTTGCGGAAAAGGGCGTCATGACCAGCCGCTCGTGGTGAGCCCTTCGGCGGGCTCAGGACCGGCTTGTCGAACCATGAGCGGCTCACCCTTCGACAGGTCCGACTTTGTCGCGACTCCGATGAAGTCGGAGCTCAGGGCGAGCGGGGTTGGGTGTGGCCATTTGTGCGCTGATTTGCGACAACAGGTACTAGGTCCGCTGGCTGGCAAGCTCTCGCACGCTGGCCACCAGCCTGGGCAGGACCTCGCCGGATGGCCCCCGCAAGGCCACCTGGCAGAATGGCGTTAGCGGGGTCTCATACATGTTCACCTCGATGAGGGAGCCCCCTTTCTGGTAGACCATCTCGGCAAAGCCCGCAGCGGGGTACACAGTGGCCGAGGTGCCGATTACTATCATGCAGTCGCACAGCTCGGCCTGCTCGTGGCAGACGGCCAGCACATCCTTGGGGATGGGCTCGCCGAACATCACCCCGTCGCCCTTGACCACCCCACCACACCGGGGGCATCGGGGTGGCAGGTCCATCTCGTCAATTGGGAAGCCCGCCCGGGGAAAACGCCTGTTGCACTCCATGCAGCGCAGCAGGGTGCGGTTGCCGTGAATCTCCGCCAGGTTGACGCTACCGGCCACGCGGTGGAGGTTGTCCACGTTCTGAGTGATGACGTGCCGAAGGGTCCCCATGCGCTCCAGCTCTGCCAGGGCGTAGTGACCGGCATTGGGTTTGGCGGTGGCGAAGGATGCGGTGAACTCAGCCCGCGGGCCCTCTTGGGGCTTGAGTTGCTCCCTCCACCAGGTGGCAGGGTCCTCCAGGAACCGCTGGTAGTTGCGGGAGGTCGGCTCACCTATCTTCGTCCACAACCCCCCGGGGCCCCGGAAAGGCGGTATGCCGCTCTCCACAGAAAGCCCCGCTCCCACCAGGGCCACCACATACTGCGCCCCTGCCACCACCTGGCTGGCCCGCTCCAACTCCTCGTTCGTCAACGCCCTCTCGCCTTCCTGCGTCATGGCATCCTCCGCCCTGGCCGAGTCCGGCGGTATGGTACCATAGGAGAAGGGGGGATGTGCAGGCCAGCGCAGCCGTGGTAGTATGCCTCCCAAAACTCTGAGGTTCGTGCAGTGCTCCACATTGGGCTTATCTCCGATACCCACATCCCATCTCACATTCGTGACCTGCCCCCGGCGGTGTTCACCCTCTTCAAAGGCCTGGACCTGATCCTTCACGCAGGTGACATCTATGCCGCGTCGGTGCTGGATTCGCTGGAGCAGGTGGCGCCCGTGTACGCGGCGGGTGGGCCCACAGACCCCGCTCAGGACGCCAGGGTGAAGACCGTCCACCTCCTGGAGCTGGAGGGACACCTGGTGGGCCTTACCCACGACTTCCCCCCGCCGTACAACGCGCAGCGCCATTTCCGCGGGCCGCTGGGACTGGTGGTGCGGGGTCACACCCATGTGGCCTCCATAGAGGCGGTGGATGGCATCCCCATTCTGAACCCGGGTAGCGCCACAGTGCCAGGGGTCTCCCACCGAATGGACGTGCCGGGGAATGCCATGCTCCTTGACCTGGATGGGGGAAGCGCCCGAGTGCGCCTCTACCAGCTCATGCCCGACGGGCCGCAGGTGAGGGAGGAGGCCCTGCTAACGCTGCCTCTCCGGTGAGGCGCGCTACTCGGCCATGACCGTCCCACCCTCCACTCGGAAGCGGTGGGCCCGCGCCAGGGCAGCCGGGGTCAAGGGCGCCAGGTCGGTGGCTGTCACCAAGACCTGTTCATGGCCGGACACCATCTCCAGCACTAGCTCCCGGCGCCTGGGGTCCAGCTCGGAGAGGACGTCGTCCAGAAGGATCACCGGCTCCTCACCGCTGCGCTCCTGGAGGAAACGTGCCTCTGCCAGCCGCAACGCCAGGGCCGCCAGCCGCGCATGGCCCCGGGAGGCGTAGCGCGAAAGGTCCACCCCGCCAGCCGTCAAAGAGAGGTCGTCGCGGTGTGGCCCCACCAAGGTCATTGCCAGGACCGTCTCTCGCTGGCGGCAAGCGGCCAGCCCCCTCTCCAGCGCCTCCCCCAGGCTGCCGGAGGACTCCTCCTCCAGCGTCGCGCTCGGCTGGTAGCGCATCTCCAGCAACCCTCCCTCGCCCATCAGGTGAGCGTGGAGTTCCTGGACCATAGGCGCCAGCCGGGACAATGCCAGCAACCGTCTCTCTAGAATAATGGCCCCCTCCCGGCACAGCGAAGCGTCCCATGCGGTAAGCTCATCCCTGTTACCTGCGCCCTCTCTCAAGGCGCGGAGCAGATGGTTGCGCTGGGTCACCACCCGCTGATAGCGCTGAAGGGCACGCAGGTAGGCACGGTCAACCTGGGACAGCAGCACGTCCAGGTAGCGCCTGCGCCCCGACGGCGGGCCGTGCACCAGCTCGATGTCCTCGGCGCTGAAGAGCACGGCGTTGAGCTGGCCCACCAGCTCCCAGGTGCGTCGCGGCACGCCGTTGATCCGTACCTCTTTTTGTACGTTGACTCCCTCGGCGTCCTCGCCGCGGACTGGCGAGCAGTGGAGCCCCATGCGTATGTGGAGCGGGCCCGCTCGCCGCTCCACCCGTGCGTCCAGGATGGCGTACCCCTCCTCCTGGGTGGCCTCCCAGTGGACTAGCTCCCGCTCGGTGGCGGCGCGCTGAGACCGGGCGATGGCCAGCAGGTAGACCGCCTCTAGGAGGTTGCTCTTCCCCTGGCCATTGGGGCCGTGCAGCACCACCAGCCCCGGAGGTATGTCCAGCTCCAGGTGCCGGTAGTTGCGGTAGCCCTCTAGAGAGAGGTGGAGCAGGTGCATGTGGGAAGATTCAGGGGCTCCTGTAAACCTTGTGGCCGCCAGCGTTGCTCAAGCTAATGAGAGCATCCGGGTCGTTCAGGTCCTGCAAGTCCCCGGTGAAATAGAACGTACAGCGAACTCTAGGAGAGGCACGAAAGCTCCATTTGGCAGTTGTCCCACTTATTTTCTCAACATGAAGGCTCGGGGATAGTGGATTGGTCATGAAGAGTCTGATAGCTGTATCCACTCGTTCTTGATCTTGATGACTTAGCCTTCGATATGCTTTCTCGAATCTCCCCGTGCGCTCGATTTTCATGGAGCTACGATGAAGTCCTGAGACTGTAGATCAGGTCCTCAGCCGAATCGAAGCGCTTGACATTGCCAAGATGCCGGTCAAGATCAGCCTCTACCTCTCCCTCTTGCCACGCAGGGCTCCAGAACCAGTGTTGGGTCTCACCAGCTATTGCGTACCACTTTGATTCAACAGCCTGCTCGTACTTTGTTTCCGCCCTTTGGCAAAGCAAGTCAGCAAGAAGCTTTAAGTTGTACTGCCGCGCTCCCCTGATTTTGCCCGTCACATACTCAAGAAGACAGGCGGTAAGGAACGTGGCCTCTACCACGTAATTCAGGAAGTCGAGTGGGGGCGTTCGCTCGTTGATTTCCTTCTTCTCTTCCGCCGTGATGACCCACTCGCTCACCTTACTCCAGACTCGCACCGCTGCAACTATATTGACGAAGGTTTCTCTATCCAGACGGTTAGCGTGTTGGAAAAATGCCTCCTCTATGCTCCGGCAGGACGCCCGCGAGATTTCCCGCAGCCTGGAGTAGTCGTGTTTGAGCGCCCGCCACAGGATGACGCCCGACTGAATATAGTACGAGATTGCGACATCCATCGCTCTCATAAGACCCCGCTCAAGACCTCTGTCAGTCCGAGCCCTCAAAACCGGGCCGAAGGGGATCTCGGCTCGCATCTCCTCTTCGATTTTCTGCAGTTCCTTTACAGTCTTGCTTTCGAGCCAAGGAGCGAGGCCAGCCGCCCGCACAGTAGATGGAAAGGCTTTGATGGGCTTGGGCATCGCTCTGTGGAGTGCTAATGGTTGTGCTGGCGAACCTGGGGTTAGCACCATTGTTTCACTTCCTGCCGCCACTATTATGGCCTGCGTTCCTAGTGTAGTGCATCTAACGCTTCGTTACGTTGTCGGCGCAGAAAGCGCCGCAGGCCGGGGGTCTGGGGGTGTCCCCCAGAAAAAACCTTCTTCCCCCTTCCTCGAAGAAGGAAGGGGGACCGAGGGGGATAGTTGGTTGG
>JACPQL010000036.1 GCA_016190445.1 Chloroflexota bacterium | reverse complement strand
CTCCCCTACCGGAGAGGACACCCTCTTTGGGGGCATATACCTCACCCCCTTGCCCCCTCTCCTGCAAGGAGAGGGGGGAGGAGAGGAAATCTGGGGGACTCCCCCAGACCCCCGGCAGGGGCTGTGCCCCTGCACCCGCACGAGCCCCGATTCATTCAACGTATTTCAGTTACAGGACATTAGCTGCACCTGGGACAAGGACTGCAACCCCTGATAGGGGACTCGTACTGGAGCGGTGGAAGGGGCTAGTATTTGGGGTGCCTGCTCCAAAGGCGGCACCGGCCAGTCAGCACGATGAGGCGACGGGGGTGAGACCCCACTCAATCATTGGGGGCGGAGGAGGCGGCGGGCTCCGCGAGGCCCAGTTTCTCGTTGCGTATCTCCTCCCAGCGGGAGCGGGTCAGCTCCATGAGGAGGAAGCTCTTCCTCTGACGGCGCACCGCTTTCACCTTCTGGTAGCCGCACTTGAGGAAGCATTTCTGGGCCCTGATGTTCCAGTCCAGAGTGTGTAGGTAAAGCCGGTCCAGAGGTATGGCGGAGAAACAGTACTCAGTAAGCGTCACCACGGCATCGTACCCGTAGCCGTGGTCCCAGAACTCTCGCAGGCCTATCATGATCCCGATCTCTGCCTCCCGAGTCAGGCCGTTTATGTCATAGCACATGCAGTTCCCTATGTGCCGTCCGTCCGGGGTCTCTATGGCGAAGCGACGAGACCAGGGGGTGGAGTGGCGCATGTCCTCGCGGTAGTACTGGAGGTACTCCGGGAAGGGCATGTTCAGTGGATCAGCCGCATCCAGCCGCGCCAGCTCCTCATCACGGCGCCAGCAGTAGTCGTCCCAAGCGTCATCCAGTCGCTTGTTGCGCAGCACCACTCTCCCACCCCGAGCAAGCACGTCACCCATGGTCTGGTCTTCGTTCTCGCGCGGCTGCGAGGGCGTTCTTCACCACTTGTACCTCGGTGGGGTATGTCAGGGTACGGAGGGCCTCTTCTCCCAGGAACCACTGCGCCACATCGAACTCCGGGTCGTGCTGGTCCAGAGAGCCACCCTTGGGGACCATGAGATAGAAGTGGACCGTCTTGTGGCACCGGGCGCCGTTCTGGTTGCGCACAAACCAGTACTCGATGCTCCCTAGCGGCGCCACCACCTCCACCTCCAGCCCGGTCTCCTCCCGGACCTCCCGTGTTGCCGTCTGCTCCAAGCTCTCTCCCGGGGCAGGCGTGCCCTTGGGCAGCCCCCACAGTAGGGGAGCGCGACGGCCACACAGGACCACCTGCACCACGTCATCCTCCTCCCGGTACACCACGCCCCCCGCCGATACCAGGTGGACCACCTGTTCCCTTTTGGCCATAGCTACAAAGCCATCCGCCTGCTCCGCCCACTTGCAAGGGCAGACCAGGCGCCTCTACACGTTGAACTTGAAGGCCACCGGGCCATCTTCCATTTCCGCGGCCTCCAGTGCGACCTCTGCGGCCTCCCGCACCACGTCATCAGGGGAGCGTGCACATCGGAGGAGAGCCTTCTTGGCCAGGCCACCACCAATGACACCCAGGGCAGTGATGGCCGCAAGCTGGACCTGGCTGTCCTCGTCCTGGGTTAGCGGCACCAGGTGCGGCACCGCGTCCTCCTCGCCCATTTCACGGCAGGCGCTGGCGGCCTCATAGCGCATGAGAGGGTCCTGGCTCCTCAGCTCCTGGAGGATAACGGGCAGCCATTGAGGGTCGCAGTTGCGCCCCATGGCGTAAACGGCGCTGTGCCGGAGCTTGGCGTGCCCGCTCTCGTAGGCCCCACGGACCAATTCACTTACCTTGGGGGAAGAGAAATAACCGACAGCCTCCAGGGCACGGCGACGCACCTCTAGCGACTCGTTGTTGCGCTCGATAACCCCCACCAGGGCCTCGCAGATGCGGGCACCGTCCCTGGCTAGTATCTTCCCCGTCTCGGCCAGGTAGGCAAACTTCCCCAGTGTCATGGCTGCGGCGGCCCTCACCGCCTCCGATGCGTCGTGGCAAAGCAGGTCAATGAGGGGAGCTATCAGCGTACGGTCATCGCACTCCCACAGGCCCAGGACAGCCTTCTCCCTGACACCCTGGTCGGGGTCGGCCAGACAGTGGCGGAAGACGGCAGCGAAGTCCGCATCCACATTCTCCTCGGACAGCTCCACCAGGCGGGCCAGGATGTCGCGCTTGAGCTCCACAGGGAGCGTGGCAGACCAGACACGGCGGAACGGCTCCAACTCCTCAGGGGCCAGGCCGCTCAGCTTCAGCAAGTCGGCGTACTTTGGTGGCTTTGCACCGTCGGCCAACTCCTTCAGGAACTTTTCTAGCACCACCGTCCGGCCCTCAATCAGCCTTTGGCAGCCACAGACAGCTCTTTAAAGTAGAGAGGCGGCACCTGGGCCATACCCCCCACCCACCGCGCCTCCCTGCCCAGGCCCTCCAGCCTGCTCAATGCCTGGTAAACGTTGCCTGAGACCAGGGTGTCTTTCACCCGTCCCACCATCTTACCGCGTTCGACCTTGTAGCCCAATAGCACGTTGGCGTTGAACTCTCCGCCAAGGATATTACTCTGTCCCGCACCGAGCAACCGTTCCACCACCAGCCCCACCTCCATGTCCTTTACCATGTCATCAAAGGAGTGCTGCCCAGGCGACACCAGAAGCACGCTAGACGAAGGGGTAGGCAGAGAGCCAGAGCCGCGCTCGGCGCTGCTGGTACTGCGCCTACGCGCCTGCCCCGCCGTCTGGAGGTCGTACAGGAAGTTGGTCACCACTCCCTGCTGGATGAGAGGCGTCTGCTGGCTGGGGATGCCCTCGTCGTCGCAGGGGCGGCTGGAGGGCACGTACTCGTGGGTCGGGTTGTCCATCAAAGAGAACTGTTCCGCTACGACGCGCTCGCCCAGCCGGTCCACTAGGGGCGAGGTCCTCTGAAGGACCATCCTGCCATTGAGCCCGGCCAACAAAGGGGGAAGCAGACCGCCAATCACTGCCCACGGCATGAAGACCACCGGCATACTCCCGCTCTGCACCGGGGCCACTACCTGGCTGCGCTCCAGTTGCTGGACCAGGGACTCGGCCAGAGGCGCCACGTCGCGAATGGGGTGACACGAACTCAGGTAGTCGAAAAGGAAGAGCATGTCCGTGCCGCGGATGACGGTCCCCTCAATGGCGACGGCAAAGACGGTCCTGGAGTACTGGAAATAGCAGCCCCGGGTATTGGCCAGGGTGACGGTGGCCTCGGAGCGCACCACGCGCGAGTCGCACAGTACCTCTTGGGAGTGGTCCCGCACCCGGTCTATAAGCGTCTGGCCCAGGTGGACCATCTCGTCAATGGGCACCTGGGAAACAGCGGAGTCGTGCACCCGGACCTCCGGGTAGCTCTGGGCGCTGGGGAGGTCCAGGTAGGCCCGAGCGCCAAAGGGGGCCACCTCCACGGCACGTGCCACCAGGCCCTCCACGTCCGAGGTAGTGTTGGCGGAGGAGAAGCCGATGCGCCCCTCCTTGATGACCCGCAGGGCAACGCCCTCGGTCTCATGCGTCTCCACCGCCTTGAGGCGGTTGGCCTCAAAAACGACAGGGGTCTCCCGCCGCTCCACGTGGAACGCCTCGGCCTCCTGGGCCACCTGTTTGGCCCGCTCCAGCAAACGCTCCAGCACAGCTAGGCTCCTCCCACCAGGCACTTCCTAATGCGGATGTGAGGGCTCCCGTTGGATACCGGCAGGGGGGACTGTCCACCCTTTCCACACCCCCCTCCCTGGTTCATGTCCAGGTCCCCGGCCACCGCGTCAAGGTTCTGGAGGGTGGTGAACAGGTTGCCGGAGAGCATGACCGGGCGCAACGACTCCGCCACCCTCCCGTTCCGTATCATGTAAGCCTCTCCCGCAGAGAAGGTAAACTGCTCCATGCTGGTCATACCGCCGTACCAGTTGCAGGCGTACACCCCCTCCTTGACGTCGGCGATGATGTCCTGCAAGGTGCCCTCCCGGGGCTCGATGAAGGTGTTGGTCATGCGCACTATGGGGGCGAAGCGGTAGCTTATGGCCCTGGCGTTGCCAGTGGGGCCTTCGCCCATCTTGGCCGCCGTCTCCCTGGAGTGGAGTCGCCCCACCAGCACCCCATCGCGGATGAGGTAGGTGCGACTGGCCGGCACCCCCTCGTCGTCGTACTTGTAGCTACCGCGCAGGCCAGGCACCGCCGCGCCGTCCACCACGTTGAGGTGCGGGCCCCCGAACCGCCTGCCCAGCACCATGATATCCCGCATCCGCTGGTCCTGGTACACGTGGTCCGCCTCGGAGAGATGGCCAAAGGCCTCGTGGATGAACACCCCGGCCAGCACCGGGTCCAGCACCACCGTGTAATCGCCACCCCTCACCTTCGGAGCTTTCAGCATGGTAACGGCCTTCTCCGCCACCTCCCGCGCCTGGGGGTGGAGCGACTCCGCAAAGGAGAAGTCCCCCAGGCTGCCCAGGCTCACTCCCGCCTGCTGGACCTCTCCCCCGTCGCGGGCCATGGCGTTCAGGCGCAGGGATACGTCCACGTTCTCTTGCTCGATGTACGAGCCCAGGGAACTGGCGAAGGTCACCCGCCGCCTGCCGTCCCCGTAGTAGATGGAGGAGCTCTCGATGCCCGGCACGCCCCAGATGACCTCTATGTACTGGTCCAGCACAGCCTTCTTCTCTGCCAGGGACACCGCCCTGGGGTCTTTGAGGACGTGGGCAGGCACAATATCCACCACCGGCGGTGCCTCTGCCAGACGAAAGTCGTCGCCGTTGACCAGGCGGGCCTGCGCTACCGCCAGGGAGACCTTCTCTCTCAGGTCAGGGGAGCCGTTGAAGTTGAAGGAGACAAAGCCCCAGCCACCTTTGACCAGGGCGCGCACGTTTCCACCCACGCCGGTGCTGCGCCCGATGTCTTCTAGCTCGCGCCCCCGGTACCAGAGGAAGGTGTGCTCCGTTTCCTCCAGGCGTATCTCTACGTAATCAGCTTCGGCGCCCTTCAGTGCCGCCTCGATCACATCCCGCATTGGGTTCTCCGACCTGTTCGGCTTCGATGCACTCAAGGGGTATTCTAGCCGGAATGCGGCCCACGGGGCAACCTCCTACCTGGTAGCTCCCTTTCCGATTTGTGCAAGACGCTCACCTTGCTGCCCGTAGCTGGCCTGTGCTAGACTGCTGGCACACCGCTATGTGGACATGGTCATGAAGGGGAGAGTCTTCTCCGGGATGCGCCCCTCGGGGCGGCTGCACATCGGAAACTACCTGGGAGCCCTACAGAACTGGGTGGCCCTCCAGGAAGAGTACCAGTGCGTCTACTGCGCCGTGGACGTCCACGCCCTGACCACAGTGCAGGGTGAAGCCACCAAGGAGATACGGAGCGACATCCGGGAGATGGTGCTGGACTGGCTGGCCGCGGGCATAGACCCCCAGAGGAGCATCCTCTTTGTCCAGTCACACGTGCCGGAGGTGATGGTCCTCCACACCCTGCTGAGCATGGTTACGCCCTTGGGATGGCTGCTGCGCGTCCCCACCTTCAAGGAGCGGGTGCGGCAGATGCACGAGACGGAGGAGGCCGTCAGCTACGGGCTGGTGGGCTACCCAGTGCTGATGACCGCCGACATAATCCTCTACAAGGCGGACACCGTCCCCGTGGGGGAGGACCAGCTCCCTCACCTGGAGCTGGCCCGCGAGATTGTGAGGCGCTTCAACCATATCTACGGCCCCACTTTCCCTGAGCCTCAGCCCAAGCTCACCCAGGCCCCCCTGATAATCGGGCTGGACGGCCAGAACAAGATGAGCAAAAGCCTGGACAACCAAGTGGAGTTGGCAGCCACCGAGGAGGAGACGCGCCAGCGCGTGATGCAGGCCTTTACTGATCCCCAGCGCATACGCCGCACCGACCCCGGCCGGCCCTGGGTTTGCAATGTGTACTCTCTCCACAAACACTTCAACCCGGACAAGCTGGACTGGGTCTATGAGGGGTGCACCAAGGCCACCCTGGGCTGCGTGGAGGACAAGAGGCTGCTGGCGGAGGGCATCAACTGCGCCCTGGCCCCCTTCAGGGAACGGCGTCGGGAGCTGGAGGCGAAGCCGGGGCTGGTGGACGAGGTCCTGCGCGACGGGGCCAGCCGCGCCCAGGAGATTGCCCGCAAGACGCTCTCCGAGGCCATGGAGCGCATGGGGCTGCGCTAGCCCTGGTAGGCTGCCTCCCAGAACTCCAGCTCGTACTGGAGAACGGTGGAGAAGACCTGCTCCACACGCTCCCGCCCCCGTGGGCCCAGGTCGGCCCGGTCCAAGTGGGAGCGCAAGAAGGCAACGAACTGGCCCAGCGTCTCCGCGACATGGATGTCTATCCAGCCACGGTAGAGGTCATCGCCAGGCAGCTTCCTTGCTGCTACCAGGCGGGTGGCCCAGTCGTGGTAGGTCCACTCGGTCACCAGGAGAGCGCAGACAGTCTCCTCGAAGGTGCCCTCATAGGCCAGGCAGACCAGGTAGCTGGAGAAGGCCAGGGTGACCTCCGAGGGCCGAGCAGCACGCTGCTCCTCAGCGTCAACCCCCAGCGACTGGAAGGTGCGGCGGAAGAGGTCGTCCTCCGCATGCAGTACGTCGCGGAGGAAATCGCCCAGCGGCCTGGCGACGCCGGAGTCCGGGGCCTTGGCGATGGCCAGGGCCACCGTCTTCACCAGGGCATCCACAAAAAGGCGGTCCTGGAGGAAGTAGTGGCGGAGCTTCCGCCTGGGCAGCGTGCCGTCGCCCAACTCCCGCACAAAGGGATGGGTCACCATGCGCTCCCACAAGTCCCCGTGACGCTGTCGCAGCTCCTCGGTCAGCGTGGACATCGCCCGTCCCTCCCACTCACTGGGATTCCGCCACAAACTGGTTGGTGAAAGCGGCATTGGCGTCCACCGGCTTCGTCAACAGGCCGTTGCTGTACATCCACTGGGCGAACCTCTCCCAACGCTCCTTCGTCTGCCACCCAAAGGAGGGGACGCCGTCGCCCCACAGGGGGGCCAGCACCTCGACCCCGGGCCGCTCGATGGCGGCGTCCACCTCACCACCGGCGGTGGCCAGCAACGTCTCCACAGCCGCCTGGGGGTCGGCCATGGCATCCTTGTAGCCGCGCACCGCGGCCTTGACCATGCGCTCCACCACGTCCCGGTCCTTGGACAGCTTCTCCTCACTGGTCACCAGGACCAGCTCGTAGAAGTCAGGCACGCCCCAGTCCTCCATGCGCATCACCGTCACGGGGTGGCCCTGGTTCTCCGCCATGATGGTCTCGTGGCTGACGTAGCAGCCGATACAGACGTCCACCGTCTTGCTGATGAGAGCTGGCACCAGGTCGAACCCCACGTTGACCAGCTCCACATCTGCCAGGCCACGGGCCCCGTCCGTCTTGAGCATGGTGTCCAGCAGGGGCTCGTTCAGGGGTATGCCGGGATAGCCCACCTTCTTCCCCACCATGTCACTGGGCCTGGCGATCCCCGACTCCTTCAGGGCCACCACGACGTTCAGGGGGTGCTGGACAATAGCGGCGACGGACACCACAGGCACCCCCTGCGCCCGCGCCAGCAGCAGGTCGGGTTGGTAGCTGATGCCGAAGTCGTCGGAGCCGGCTCCCACCGTCTGGAGCACGGTGGAGGGGTCCACCGGCGTGTACATCTCCACCTCCAGCCCCTCGTCCTTGAAGTACCCCTTCTTCTGGGCGATGTAGAGGCCGACATGGTTGGCGTTGGGGTACCAGTCCAGGGCCAGCTTCACCTTTGTCGTCTGCTTCTCACCGCCGCCACAGGCGACCATCACCAGGAGCACCAACCCCAACAGCGCCAGCACTACTCCAGTCCTTATTCTCAACCGTGCTCTCCTTTCAGCGTCACTCTTCTCCCAGGGCGCGCTGCCGTCGTTCGGTGTGAGACCAGGGCACCACATACCGCTCCACGAGGCCGGTGATGACAAACAGGGCAATGCCCATGACTGAGAGGATGAAGATGGCTGCGAACACCCGCTCCGTAAGGAACTGGGGCTTGGAGCGGATCATTAGGTAGCCCAGGCCCTGGCTGGAGCCCACCCACTCTCCAATGACGGCGCCTATAACGCTCACCGCCACGGCCACACGGGTGCCGGAAAAAAGGAATGGGAGCGACGTGGGCACCTGCACCTTGGTGAACACCTGCCACCGGGACGCCCCCAGGGTGCGCATCAGGTTCACCACGTCCGGGTCCACCGACTTGAGGCCGTCCACGGTGTTGACCACGATGGGGAAGAAGGAGATCAGGGCCACCACAATTACCTTGGGGAGAAGGCCGTAGCCGATCCAAATAAGCAGCAGGGGTGCGATGGCGATGATGGGGATGGTCTGCGAGGCGATGACAAAGGGGTAGACCGAGCGCTCCAGCACCCGAGAGTAGGCGATCCCCACCGCCAGCACCACGCCCGCCGCCAGGGCTAGTCCAAGGCCTACCAGCACCTCCTCCAGGGTGACGCCAGTATGCCGCAGCAGGAGGCGATGGCTGGAGGCCAGCTCCCCGCCTATCACCGAAGGCGTGGGAAGCAGCCAGCGTGGCACGTGGGCCAGCCGGACCGCGCCCTCCCAGACGCCCAGGGCCAGGACGATGATGGAGAGAGGCGGGGCCCACCGCGCCAGGGCGCTCCACCGTCGGCGCCACGGGCCCTCTTCGGAGACCACCAACGGCTCCTGCGACGCGGAGGCAGGCGCCAGGCTCATTGGGGCACCTCCGTGGAGCCGTGGCGAAGCTCCCTCGCACCTGGAATGTGGGCCTCGGCGCCCCGGTCTGGATGGCTCTCCTCGCGCAGGGAACGCACCAGGGTGGCCTTGAGGGCCACGAACTCCCCCCACGTCACCATGTCGTAGCGACGGGGCCGGGGAAGGTCCACCCGCTGCACCAGCTTCACCCGACCCGGCCGCGCCGTCAGGACGTATACGCGGTCGGAGAGGAGCACCGCCTCGTCCACGTCGTGGGTGACCAAAACGATGGTCTTTTTCAGAGACTCCCACAGGTCCAGGAGCCACTCCTGCATGTGGACGCGGGTGAGGGCGTCCAAGGCGCCGAAGGGCTCGTCCAGCAGCAGCAGGTCCTTCTCAGCCAGAACGGTGCGCAGGAAAGCGGCCCGCTGGCGCATGCCACCGGAGAGGGCATACGGGTACTCGCTCTCGAAGCCCGTCAGGCCAAAGCGGCCCATGAGGAGGCGGGCACGGCGATGGGCCTCGCTCCGAGGGACTCCCTGTACCTCCAGGCCAAGGATGGCGTTGTCCAAAACTGTCCGCCAGGGCAGCAGCAGGTCTTTCT
Source organism: Chloroflexota bacterium (assembly GCA_016190445.1). GTDB lineage: Bacteria > Chloroflexota > Dehalococcoidia > Lucifugimonadales > JACPQL01 > JACPQL01. The sequence goes on along the minus strand of JACPQL010000036.1, from coordinate 3,249 downwards.
GGTGCATGTACCCCGCCAGGCCAAGTCGGGAAGGGGCATCGTGTCCCCCAAAGCGAATAGCGCCTCCGTCGGGCTCCTCCAGCCCGGCGATGATGTTCAGCAGGGTGCTCTTGCCGCAGCCGCTGGGGCCGATGATGCTGACGAACTCCCCATCTTGGGCGAAGAAGTCCACGCGCTCCAGCACGGGGAGGGGCCTGCCGTTGGTGTAGAGGACCTTGCTGACCCCCTCCAGCCAAATCTTGTGCTCAGGGTTGTCCACGGACATATTCCTTGCGGGGGGCACCGGCAGCAGCCCAAAAAAGAGCCGCCTAGCCGGGAGGCTGGCGGCTCCATTTAGGAGTCAAGCGAGTACCGCATCCCTCCGCTGGCATTACCCAGATCAGGTTCTTCAGGGGTCGGCGACATCCGTCCGGTCGCCCTCTCAGCCCGGCTCACCGGGCTCCCCCTCGGCCCATCTGCACTCTATGCAATTGTTGAGGCCATGATAGCCTTCTCCCCTCCCCTGTGTCAAGGAGAAGGGCGTGGGGACGGGCTCCGCAAACGGCTCGCCGCACGCAGGCTGCACCATTAGGCGCAACCGGCCCTTCCTGCCCCTTGCACAGCGCAGCGTTTTGTTATAGGATTCGCCGGAATGGCGCGCTCCAGCTTGGGATGCGCCCTTGGTGTAGCAGGAAACATCAGGGCGAGAAGAGGCGAAACTGGCTGGGCGATCAGCAAGTAATACGCCACCACGGTGGCCGCACTAATACTCCGTAGCTTCAGGAGGTGAGATGTTTACCAGGCGCGTTATCAGAGTTGCTATCCTTGTGGCTCTCACCACCGCGCTCCTGGCTTCCCTTGGCACTGTCCAGGCCCAGGAGGAGAAACCCCCTGCGCTGGAAGGCACCATAGTCTTCCGGGACGCCAAAGCCCTGAGCGACAGCCTGGCAATAGACCTGGTTGACGTCCCTGCTCCCGCCGCCGGCACTCAGTACGAGGGCTGGCTGCTGGAGGGTGCCACCAAGCTGAGCATAGGGGAGCTGCAACGGCAGGTCGTGCAGGGCGGGATAGTGTTCACGTACGTTGAGCCCGCGAGTGGGAACCTGGCGGCCAAATACAGTGGCTTCCAGATCACCATCAAGCCATCGGGCGACGTGGCCTACTCGGACACCATCCCGGCCGCCGGTATGGCCCACGTCCGCCACCTGCTGTCGGCATGGGACACCAACCCCGACAAGAAGGGGATCGCCGTTGGACTGCGACAGCAGACGGCCCTGGCTATGACTCATGCCCAGTTGGCGGCCAAAGCCACCACTCTGGCCGATGTGAAACAGCACGCCGAGCACGTGGTCAACATCATCGAAGGCTCCAAGGGGGCCAACTTCGGTGACAAGGACGGCAACGGCACGGTGGAGAACCCGGGCGACGGACGCGGCGTTCTGGGTTACGCCGACGATGCCATTGCCCATGCCGGGCTGACGGCCAAGGCCGTCCCGGACCGGGCGCTCATTGTGGGCAACAGCAAGCGCGTCATTGACTCCGCCACCAATGTCAAGGACTGGGCCGGAGGCGCCAGGGACAACGCGTTGCTGGCCATCCAGCAGACCAACCTGTCCTTGGCTACCATATTCATCTCCAACGCTGCCCAGTCGCTCACCTGGGCAGCCACTGGCCGCGACGCTGACGGCAGTGGGGTGATAGATGGCATCCCTGGCGAGGGTGGGGCGCAGACTGCGTACACCTCCGCTCAGGACATGGGGAGCTTCAGCCTCAAGAAGGGCAAGGAGGGGCTCCCAACCACGCCGGTGACCGGTGACCTGGCGGTGCCTCAACTTGCCCTGTACGCCTTGCTTGCCGGCGCGGCGCTCACCACGCTGGGACTGCTGATGCTCCGCAGGCGCAGGGTGGCCTGAGTCTGAAGAGACAGCGGAGAAGGGGAGGTCCCTCAGGCGAGGGACCTCCCCTTTTGCTTGAGGAGTTGACGCGCCCGCCCGGGGTCATGCCGAGGACCGTCCCGCCATCGGGATCGGCGCGGGTCCACAGGTCGGAAGAGACCTTGCGGCGGCTTGCTGGAGGCGCACAATGGGTGCGAGGGTACTGGTCGTACACGATGGCCGCAGCCCCCGGGTAGCACGCATGGCGGAGGCCGTGGCCGAGGGGGTGCACAGAGCACCCGGCGCCGAGGCGGAGGTCAAGGACGTCTCTCAGGCAGGCCGAGGTAACCTGGAGCGAGCCGACGCCATCGCCCTCGGCTCCCCCAATTGGAGCGGCATCACCGGCTTGATGAAACAGTGGATGGATGATCTGGGTGACCTTTGGGAGGAGGGAGTGCTCAACGGCAAGCCTGGGGCCGCCTTCACCACCGGACGGGGCCGCTCTTCCGGCATCGAGTTTACCCTCCTCAGCCTCATCCACTGGATGCTGGCCAATGGCATGATCATAGTGGGCCTCCCCTGGAGCGACAGGATGCGGGTGAGCGGCGCCTACTACGGCGCCGCGGCCGCCGGGGAGATTGCTGCGGACGACCTGGCGCTGGCCCGGGACCTGGGGGAACGACTGGCCCGGGTGGCCCTGCGGCTGGGCGACGCATCCGGCCAATAGAAGCTGCTGCAAGACCTCCTGCTAAGGGGACCTCTCTTGGCCATTCTGAGGTAGTCCTTCCAGGCAGGGACGAAGAATGACATAGACCGCCGTCCGGGTAGTGTATCAGTTTGAGGTTGATGGGGGCTGAGGGGCGTGGTACCGTGGAAGCATGGCTAAGCGGTCAAGCAAGAAGAAGGAGTACGACTTCGCCGTCACAGCCTTCCGCGTTGTTCAAGAGGCAACGGTGCAAACCGGAGAAGCACCGCCAGAACCAGAGCCTACCGATTGAAATTACTTACGGCAAAATCACCCCTTACCATCACGTCCATACCAACTAGGATTTCTGAGTCCCCCAGCAGTTCCCCTTTCGACACTATCAATGACGGGACGTATACCATGTTGGGGAGCCACAAGGTTACCAGAAAAGTCTCTGTGGTATAGCGTCCCTGTGCAGTATGTACCTCTGTGATACCCGTGGGCTGCAATAGGCATTCATTAACAACCTTCTACGTAATGACTGAATTAGTAGCCCCTGTATCCCAGACTGCAGAATATTCCCTTGCAGAAGCTAATGCTGTAGAGAGATTACCAGGGTCGAAGGTCTGGGAAATCCTTACTTTGTTTACTAGCAGGCTGCTGAAAAAGGGGTGTCCAGAGGGGCAAAGCCCTTTTGGCGGGGGTCTGGGG
>JACPQL010000035.1 GCA_016190445.1 Chloroflexota bacterium | reverse complement strand
TGTATCAGGTAGGTTCTCGTCATTCCGGCGAAGGCCGGAATCCATCAGGGCATCTCAACCGCGGCCGTACCTGGACACCGGCCTCCGCCGGTGTGACGGGTAGAGCCCCCATCACCTGACACAGCAAACTGATACACTACCCTGCCCGGCTACGGGCCGTGCCTTGACACCCCTTCCTGTGGAGGCTATCCTACCGACCGCAGGGAGCAACAGTCCTCGTTCCCAAGAAGAGGCGGGTTTCCTGTAGGAAGCAGGCCATGGAGTTCCGGTTCACGATAGAGCAGGAGGCCTTCCGCCAAGAGGTGCGGCAGTTCCTGCGAGAACGGTGGGAGCCTGTCCCTTTCCCCGAGCGCAACCACGTGGAGATAAGCCCCAAGGAGCAGCAACTCGTCCGCCAGGTGGCCGAGAAGGGGTGGCTGGCCATGGGCTGGCCGGTGGAGTACGGCGGCCAGGGCCGCTCTTTCTTGGACCAGTTCATCTGGCAGGAGGAGTTGGGCTATGCGGGGGCCTGGTTCCCCGATACTGCCCTCAACCTCATCGGGCCCACCCTCATCCGGGTGGGGACCGAGGAGCAGAAGCGAGACTACCTGCCCCCTATCCTGAAGGGGGAGATAGAGTTTGCCCTGGGTTACACCGAGCCCACCGGCGGCTCTGACCTGGCAGCCCTTCAGACCCGGGCAGTGGAAGACGGGGACGACTACGTAATCAACGGCCAGAAGATGTTTACCTCAGCCGCCCACTATGCCACCCATATCTGGCTGCTGGCCCGCACCGACCCCACCCAGCCCAAACACCGGGGCCTTTCGGTGTTCATCGTCCCCATGCAGACAGAGGGTGTGCTGGTGCGACCCCTGTGGACCATAGGCAACGGCAGGACCAACGAGGTCTTCTTCGACAACGTGCGGGTGTCCAAGAGGCAGCTCATCGGCGAGAAGAACCGGGGCTGGTACCACGTGGCCATGGCCCTCGACTTCGAGCGCGTCTCAGGGGCAGCCAACTGGTACGTCCGGTGCATGCGGGCCCTGGGGGCCCTGGTGCAGTGGGCCCAGGAGACAAGCGCCAATGGGAGTCCCCTTAGCCGGAACCCGGTGGTCCGGCAGAAGCTGGCGGAGCTGGCAGAGGACGCCCAGGTGGCCCGGCTGTTCGCCTACAGGGACGTATGGCTCATCGAAAAGGGGATGGTGCCCAACTACGAGGCGTCATCCAGCAAGGTGTGGTCCTCGGAGCTGCACCAGCGCATCGCTAATGTGGGCACGCAGCTTATGGGACTCTATGGACAACTCCAGACGGGCTCACCACACGCGCCCGTTGATGGTAAAATCGAGTGGCTGTACCGGGCCACAGTCAACGACAGCGTGGGTGCGGGGACCAACCAGATACAGCGCAATGTCATAGCCACCCGCGGGCTGGGCCTGCCCCGGGGTTAGCCGGATGCCACCAGTCTAGAAGGACGGCCGCCAAAGGCCGGAGATCGCACCGAGGAGGTAGTGAATGGACTTTCGTCTGGACCCTGAGGTAGAGGCGTTCCGAAAAGAGGCGAGAGCGTGGATCAAGCAGCAGATCCCTCCCGACTGGGATCAGAGGGAGCGCCTCCTGGACTATGAGGAGCCCGATGGGGTGGTCTTCTCCATGGACTTCCAGAGGAAACTGGCCCAGAAGGGCTGGCTGGTCCCGCACTGGCCCAAGGAGTATGGTGGCCAAGGGGACCACATGAAGCACATGGTCCTGACCGAGGAGCTGGCCTACTGGGGGCTCCCCTCGGGAGGGCAGCCCGTCAACCAGGTTGCCTCCATCCTCATGGCCCACGGCACCGACGAGCAGAAGAAACACTTCCTGTCGGGCCTCGCCCAGGTCAAGTGGAAGTGGGCCGAGGGCTACTCCGAGCCCAGCGGCGGCTCCGACCTGGCCAACATCCAGACCTACGCCGTGGAGGACGGGGACGACTTCGTCATCAACGGCTCCAAAATCTGGAACAGTGCCCACATCGGCCCCGACTACATGTTCGGGCTCGTACGCACCGACCTGAACCAGCCCAAGCACCGGGGCATCTCCTTCCTCATCTGGCCCATGAACGTTCCAGGCATCGCCATAAGCAAGGTCCCCATGATGTGGGGTCGCTCCCGCGCCCTGGTGACCTTCGACAACATGCGGGTGCCCAAGAGCTGCGTCATAGGCGAGAGGGAGCGCGGCTTCTACGTGGCCATGGGCTCCCTGGACGTGCAGCGGGCCACTCTGGACCGGCTGGCCAATGCCCGGCGCCTTGCGGACTGGCTGGTGGAGTACGCTCGCGTCGCCAAGTTCGACGGCCAGAAGGTCATAGACCGGCCAGGCATCCGCAACCAGCTCGCGGAGATCATGATGGCTGTGGAGTGCTACAAGATGATGATCTACAAGGTGGCGTGGATGCAGTCCAAGAGCATCCCTTCCACCCGCGAGTCATCCATAGCCAAGATCTTTGGCCCCGACCTCATGCAGCGGGCGTGCAAGGTGGGGATGCAGATGATAGGCGCTTACGGCCTCCTGGAGCCGGGCTCCAAGTGGGCGCCCCTGTATGGCAAGATCGAGAACCAGTACCTGGAGAACTTCGCCCGCACCATCGGCAGCGGCACCTCAGAGATCAACAGGAACGTGGTGGCCACCAGGGGCCTGGGCCTGCCCAGGGGCTAGCCCTTCATCTACGATGTCGAAAAGGAGAGACGCATGGACTTTGGACTGACTGAAGCCCAGCAGATGATCAAGACCAGCGCCAAGGAGTTCCTGGAGCGGGAGTGCCCCAAGAGCTTCGTCAGGGCCATGGAGCATGACGAGCGGGGCTTCACCCCAGAGCTGTGGCGGAGGCTGGCCCAGGTGGGCTGGCTGCGCATGCCCTTCCCGGAGGAGAGCGGTGGGGACGGCCAGGACTTTGTGACGGTGGCCCTGCTGCTGGAGGAGATGGCCCGCGCCTGCCTGCCGGGCCCCTATTTTACCAGCGTGGCGCTGTGCGGCCTGCCGATAGCGCAGTTCGGCTCCCCTGCCCAGAAAAGGGAGTACCTGAAGAAGATAGGTGACGGCCAGCTCATCATGTCGCTGGCTACCCTGGAGCCCAGCGTCCGGTACGACACGGCGGGCGTGCAGCTAGAGGCCACCGCCAGGGATGGCGGCTTTGTTCTGAACGGCACCAAGCTGCTGGTGCCCTACGCCAACAGCGCCGACTCCCTTCTGGTGTCGGCACGCACCAAGAAGACGGCCAGGCCCCGCGCCGTGCGCACTGCCACCGCCGATGATGGCATCACCATGTTCATCGTGCCCACCTCGGCCCGGGGCATCAGCCTGACCCCGCTCAAGACCATCGCCTACGACCCGCAGCACGAGGTGGCCTTCAACAACGTGCAGGTGGGCCGGGACGCGGTGCTGGGCCAGGTGGACGGCGGAGCGGCCATCTTCGACAAGATCAGCCAGTGGGGCGCCGTGGGCTCCTGCGCCATGATGGTGGGAGCAGCGGACAAGGTGCTGGAGATGACGGTGGAGTACGTCAAGTCGCGTGTCGCCTTCGGGCGGCCCATCGGCGCCTTCCAGGCCATCCAGCACCACTGCGCCAACATGGCGGTGGATGCCGAGTCCAGCAGGGCCATCACCTTCGAGGCCGCCTGGCACGTGGCGGAGGGGCTCCCGGAGACCGACCGGATGGTGTCCATGGCCAAGGGGTGGACCAGCGAGGCGACCCGCCACCTCTACGCCCTGGGCCACCAGTGCCACGGCGCCATCGGGCTCACCCTGGAGTACGACCTCCAGTTGTACAGCCGCCGGTGCAAGGTGTGGGAGATGACCTTTGGGGACGCCAACTACCACCAGGACCGGCTGACGCGGCTGGCGGGCCTGTAGCCACCCCAAAGCGCGGCAATGCAACCGGGGCCGGAGACGACGTCTCCGGCCCCTTGGTTTTGGTTCAAGGTAAAGTCGCGGCGCCATACGAGATGTCACGCACAAACGGCCCAGCAGGTAGGGTGAGTGAAGCGTAGCAAGTCCCACCATGCCAACATATCCGATCACGTGGTGGGTTTCTCCCACCCTACTTACTGTCGAACCATACGAGCGGGAACACAGGGTACGCTCTTGCGCACGCTGACTTATGCAAGTGAGCTATTACTTGCTTGCGGAAAAAGGCGTCATAACCAGCCGCTCGTGGTGAGCCCTTCGGCGGGCTTAGGACAGGCTTGTCGAACCATGAGCGGCTCACCTTTCGACAGGTCCGACTATGTCGAGACTCCGATGAAGTCGGAGCTCAGTGTGAGCGGGGTTGGGTGCTGCCAATTGTGCGCTGATTCTTGATAGTAGGTACTAGGACGCTCAAGACCCACCTTTGACGGCACGTGCCAATGGTGGTGTGCACCGTGCCAGCCATTGGCACCCGAGAAGGAGGAGGACAGGCCATGACCCAGCTATTTCAGCCCAAGGAGGTGGCCCCCACGAGGCCCAGGAGGGAATAGCCCTGGGCCCAATAGAGGAGGTGATCACGTCGGAGGACGTGCGGCGTTTCATGGAATCCATCGGCCGCAGGTGCGACTAGCCGAGTATTCGCTTGACTATAATAACGCCACGCGTTATCATAGTTCAGTGATCAGAAGCTTCCGCAACGAGGACACGAGGAGCGTGTTTCTCCGAGAGAGGCTGCGGAGGCTGTCCGCTGACGTCCAGCGTGTTGCCCAACGAAAGCTGGCCATCCTGCACGCAGCGGAGTCGCTGGAAGACCTACGCGCGCCGCCGGGCAACCGGCTGGGGAGGCTATCAGGCGATAGGGAAGGTCAGTACAGCATTCGGATCAATGACCAGTGGAGGATCTGCTTCCGCTGGAGCGACGGGGATGCTTACGAGGTAGAGATTGTGGACTACCATTAAGGGAGCAGTTCAATGTCCAATGGGAAAGTAGCGCCAGTCCATCCTGGCGAAGTCCTGTTTGAAGAGTTTTTGAAACCCTTGGGAATCAGCCAGTACCGTCTGGCCAAGGATATTGGTGTGCCGCCCAGACGCATTAATGAGATTGTCCATGGCAAGCGCGCTGTAACCGCGGACACCGCCCTCCGGCTCTCGCGCTATTTCTCCACTTCCGACCGGTTTTGGCTGAACCTTCAGGCGCAGTATGACCTTGACGTCGAGAAGGACCGGCTTGGGGATCGGTTGGACAGAGAAATCCAGGTCCTCGCGAGGTCCCAGAGCGTGTGACCTGCACTCAGATCAATCCCCAGAAGATGGTGGGGCTCTGCGGACAGCCAACATATCCGATTGCGTGGTGGGTTTCACCCACCCTACTTACTGTGCTCGTCAGCCCATGGGCGTAAATTCAGCGCTTGTGGCATTGACGCGTGGCTAGGTTTTGTATAGCGCGGCGTTGCCGCGGCAAGCGTGAAAACGCTGCGCACCGGTGCACACACAGGTGAACGGCCCAGCCTGCACTGACCTCAAGTCCTGAAAGGCGCGGCGTGCCTCCCTGGCGCGTATTGAAAGCGCTTTGAGCACCGCTTACCGGGGGTGGCGACATGGCCGACCCTGTAGAGTGCCCCAACTGCGGAAACCCGGTCTACGCAGCCCAATCAAGCTGCTCTTTTTGTGGCTCTCAACGACCGTCTGGCGACATTAGTATTCGTCCGCCCTGGTGGGACGAAGGACGACAGAAGCCGCAGGGAACCTCGTGCCACGAATGTGGAAAGGTTAGTCGCGGCAGGTGCCAAACGTGCTGGTGGCCGCTATGTTCCAACCACCTTCTTGCGCACATAAACAGCAGGCATGAGGCGCGCTTTGATGAAGGATACTTGCCATGCACCAGGTGTGGCGGCAAAGGTGAAGTCGTTGGAACGTGGACGTCAGAAGGCAAGTTCTTCGAGACACCCCGGAGTAGCGGTGGACGACTCACCAGGTGTCCCGATTGTTTTGGCCAGGGTGTTAGCCGAGTTCCACACGGCGGAGAACCAACCCGGCAACCCAGATATGAGCTGCTGGAATGCCCTGAGTGCAAACAGAGGTCCTTCTTTCGCAAAGCCGGCAGCGACTCATACGAGTGTCTGAACCCGTCGTGTTCGAGGCATGTGGGTGCGCAGCAGACCAGCACCCGGACAGAGAAGAAGCCTGAACAGCCACAGGAACCTCCAGATGCAAAGCAAGAAGCAAAACCCGCGCGAGCACCCGATCAGGCGAGCATCCCCACCAGCGGACAAGGCCAGCCAACCACCGGGGAACAAGACAGGGAGCAACGGCCAGCGGCTCCGGCTCCCATTCCATGTCCCAGGTGCGGTTCGATCGCGTTCGAGAAGGATACCTCTGCTCCGACTAGCTATTGGTCAGGGTATGCCATAGGCCACGTCAGGTGTCACAAATGCGGCTATTCAATGGGCTATGGTGTCTTGGCAAGCCTGCCCCGATTCGACCCCCCGAAGCATCATGCATCTACCGACGTCCGCACAGAAGTAGAAGAGAGGACACCTGACGCCGACCAGACGTCGCAGAAGCCCCGCGCGCAACCCGGAAGGCTGAATGTCTTCCTATTTTCAGCGCTCATCTTGGCTGCCGCTGGTGCTGTGTTCGGCTACATAGAGTATGAACGCTCCCACTCGCAGACCCGCCAAGACGATGGGATCAGCATTCCAGCCATTCTGCCCACACTCACACCCACGCCAACAACTCCACTGCCAACGCCTTCGCCGACTCCAACCGTTGCGCTGCTGGCCATACCCCTCCCCACGGCCACATCCACGCCCACACCAACCCCCTGTATCCCACCGACGCCAACCCCTACGGCCACCCCAACGCCCACCCCAACTCCTACGCCACGGCCCACTCCTACGCCCACGCCCACAGAGCAAGAGGTCCAGCAGGCCACTGGCAACTACGTCAATGGCCGCATCAGTCGAGATGAGGCGGTCCGGGTCTTGGGAGAAGCCAGGGCAGCCGCCCTCGATGCAGCGCTTGGGCGCCCTACACCAACGCCCACCCCTTCTCCAACACCGGCACCCACTCCTACAAGGACTCCCACCCCTACGGCCACCCCCACCCCTATCCCCTTCTCGTGTCCTACACCTACACCTACGAGCGCTCCCCTCCCTACTCCGACGCACACGCCAACGCCCACGCCCACTCCGACACCGAGGCCAACACCAACACCAACCGCCACGCCCGATGCCCGTGCACAAGAGCTCAGAGCGCTCAGAGAGTACATGCTGGGGCTCATCAACGCGGACAGGGCAAAGAATGGGGTGCCACCTGTGGCGCTTGGTGACAACCCTGCGGCCCAACAACACGCGGAGGAGATGCCAGAGAAGGGTTACCTATCACACTGGGAGTTGAGCGGGCTGAAGCCGTACATGAGATACACTCTCGCCGGTGGTCAGAATAACAACGCGGAAAACGTTAGTAGTATGCCATACAAACTGGATAGGAGCTGTAACTACAGGAAGATAACCTCTATCAAGGATGAGCTTCGCAAGCAGCAGCAAGGCTTCATGGAGAGCCCGGGGCACAGGGCAACGATCTTGGACAAGTGGCACAAGAAGGTGAACCTCGGTATAGCCTGTGACCAGTATACTTGCTCGGTTGTGCAGCAGTTCGAGGGCGACTACGTGGAATTCCACCAACTTCCGCAGATTTCGGGTGGTATCCTGAGGATGTCAGGATATTTGAAGGATGGGTTCGTGGTGAATGATGAAGCGCTCATTGCAGTCTGGTACGACGAGCCTCCCCACGCACTCACGATCGGGCAGCTTCAGAGAACTCATTCCTACACTGTAGGTCAACGCCCGGTCGCATTTGTCCGTAAGCCCCTCAGCGGCGGATACTATTACACGACGGACAGTACACGGGAACAGTGGACTGTCTATCCAGACCCATACAAGATAAGTCCATCAACAGAGCCGATTGTAGACTCGTGTTCGGGTCTGCCTCGGGTCACGCAAGTTCTTCCTCCCGAGACCCGTGAGGCCGTTGTTCCACATGTTACCGCAAATGTATTGAGCGTACAGGGCAACTCTTTCGTTGTTCATGTGGACTTGAGCGACGTGCTCAACATACACGGTAAAGGAGTCTACACAGTCCTTGTATGGGGCAAGAAGAATGGTGAAGCTGCATTGATGATCGAATACTCCATCTTTGTCCTGAATTAGCGTGGCCCACCAAGGGTTGCGCGTGTGCCGCAGACCGATGGCCTACGCCTCCGGCGGCCTATCGCCGCCCACCATGGAGGCGGGGTCCAGGACGCGCGCCAGCTCCTCCTCAGAGAGCGACGTCTGCTCCCTGGCCACCTCCCGGATGGTGCGCCCGCTGCGCGCCGCCGCTATCATCCCTCAACGCTACCCAGCCACCTGACTCGCCTGTGCAGCGGGCTGGCCACTCTAAAGAACCGCTGGTCAGCAGTCCATAACTCGCAATTAAGTATCTCAGCAAGTGCAAGGTAGTGCGAGTCATATGCAGCATCCAGGCGAAGCTGCACCGCCAGCTCTATGGCCATTCTGTGGAGACCCGCAGGTTCCCTTAGCTCGATCCCAGACTCAAGCAGGGCGCCCAGTAGCCTGGTGGCCACCTCCAAGGAGATCTGTCCCTGGACCAGTCTGCGGTAAAGGACATTCGATACCTCTACCGGCATAAGGTATGGGGCCACAGGTTGCACACCGGAGCGGGCCCATGTGCGGGCCAGAGCAAGGGCCTTCTCCGTATGGACCTCGTTCACCAGCCACTTGGCAGCCAGGCCGGCGTCCACAACCACCTGCCCGTTCACTGCGCGCTAGTCCTCGTCTTTCGGGCCTCGCGGATCAATTTCGCGGAGTCCCCGGATACCTTCCGTCCTCCGAATACCTCTTCCTGAAGAGAGGCAAGGCGGCTAAGTGCCTCTTCCCCAAAAGGGAAGGCTTTAGAGCCCTCTGCTTCATCCTTAGCCAACTCCTTCTCAATTGCGGCCAAGCAGTACTGGCGCATGGTCGCTCCTTTGAGAGCCGCCATGACCTTCAGCCGTCGCTGGAAAAGAGGGTCCAGGTCGAGGGTAAACCGCGTCATCCTTGAGCCCATACGACTCCTCACATAAGGCGTGTCATGGTCAGCAAGCAGTATAGCAGTGTTCACTGCATTCATCAATTCCCAACGCCAGAAAAACCCATTTACAGTGCCGGGCCAGAGCCGCGCCTGCGCCGCAGACTGATAGCCTACGCCTCTGGAGGCCCGCCGCCGCCAACCATGGAGGCGGGGTCCAGGATCCGGGACAGCTCCCCTTCGGAGAGGGACGTCCGCTCCCTGGCCACCTCCCGGATGGTGCGCCCGCTGCGCGCCGCCTCCTGGGCTATCCTGGCCGCGGCGTCGTAGCCAATGACCGGCGCCAGCGCCGTGGCCAACGCGAGCCCCTGCTCCAGAAGGAGCGGGCCGCGTTCGGTGGCCTGAAGCCCTCGGATACACTGCTCCGTGAAGTTGGCAGCCGCCGCCCCCAGCAGGCTGACGGACTGGAGGAGGTTGTAGGCGGCCACGGGCACCATGGTGTTCAGCTCAAAGTAGCCCCCCTGCCCTGCCAGCGCCACGGTGGCGTCGTTGCCCAGGACCTGCGCCACCACCTGGACCACCGACTCCGGGATGACCGGGTTCACCTTCCCCGGCATGATGGAGCTGCCCGGCTGCACCTCCGGCAGGGCCAGCTCCCCCAGGCCCGCCCGGGGGCCCGAGGCCAGCCAGCGGACGTCGTTGGCTATCTTACCCAGGCCCACCGCCACCGTCCGCAGCGCCCCGCTGGCGTGCACCACCGCATCCAGCGTGCTCTGGGCCAGGAAGTGGTCCTCCGTCTCCCGGACGGTGACGCCAGCCAGCTCCGAAAGGCGGGCACAGACGCGGGACGCGAACTCCGGGTGGGCGTTCATCCCCGTGCCCACGGCGGTGCCGCCCAGGGCCACCCATGAAAGCTCCTCCTGGGCCTGGCGCAGCCTGCGTATGCCATGTTCGATTTGCCCCGCATAGCCCAGGAACTCCTGGCCCAGCCGGATTGGCGTGGCGTCCTGGAGGTGGGTGCGACCCGTCTTTATCACGTCCCAGAACTCCCGCGCCTTGGCCCGAAGCGCCCTCCGCAGCGTGGCCAGAGGGGGCAGCAACTCGTCCCGCATGGCCAGGAGCGCCGAGAGGTGGATGGCGGTGGGTATCACGTCGTTGGAGGACTGGCCAGGGTTCACGTGGTCGTTGGGGTGCACCAGATGGGAGCCCAGCTTGCCACCCAGTAGCTCGGTGGCCCTGTTGGCGATGACCTCGTTGGCGTTCATGTTGGTGGAGGTGCCGGAGCCGGTCTGGAAGATGTCCACCACAAACTGGTCGTCCAGCCTTCCGTCCACCACCTCCTGCGCCGCCCGCACGATGGCATCCCCGATGCGCGGGTCCAGCAGCCCCAGCTCCACGTTGACCTGGGCAGCCGCCAGCTTGATGAGCCCCAGGGCGTGGATGAAGCGCGGCGGGAAGCGCAGGCCGCTGATGGGGAAGTTGAGCACGGCCCGCTGAGTGGAGGCGCCATAGTAAGCGTTGGCCGGCACCTCCACCGGCCCCATGGAGTCCCGCTCTATACGGACTTCTTCGCCCATCTGGCCCCCCTGCTACCGGGAGCGGCCGGTCAAGCCCAGCCCCGCGAGCACCTCGGTGACTACCTCGTAGTGGCCAAAGGGCACCATGAAGTAGGCCCCAGCCACCTTGTCCCGAACCGCTTTGAGAAGCTCCTGGCATATCTGGACGCCCACCTCCGGTGCGCGGGGCCCCGCCTGGCGTACCCGCTCCCTCACCTCCTCCGGTATGTACATGCCTGGGACCTCGTGGTGCAGGTACTCGGCATGACGAAGGTTGCGCAGGGGTAGCACGCCCAGGACAACCGGCAACGGGAATCCCCCCAGGCGTTGCCAGACCCTCTCCACGGCCTCCGGGCTGTATACAGGTTGGGTGAGCAGAAAGTTGGCTCCCGCCTTCAGCTTGCGCTCCAGCACCCGCAGCTCCTGGTCCATGTCAGGGGCAGCCAGGTTGAGAGCACACCCCACGAAAAAGGATGTGGCCTGCTCCATGGCCCTATCGGAGAGGTCAACCCCACGGTTGAAGGAGTTGATGAGCCTCACCAGGCCAGAGGTGGTGATGTCGGACACCACTGTGGCGCTGGGGTAGTCGCCAGTCTGGGGAACGTCTCCCATCACCACCAGGACGTTGCGCACACCCAGGGCGTGAGCACCCAGAAGCTCCGAGTGGAGAGCGACCAGGTTGCGGTGCCGGATGGCCAGGTGCAGGACGGTCTCCAGACCCAGGCGCGACTGTATGAGGCTGCACATGGCCAGGGCGCTCATGCGGCCCTGGGCCCGCGGGCTGTCGGCCACGTTCACGGCGTCCACCACCCCCGCAAGCTGGCGCAGGCCCTGGAGGGCGCTGGTGACATCGAAGCCCTTGGGAGGGTCCACCTCCACCGTCACCGCCAGGCCGCCGCTCTGGAGCTTGCGGGCCAGACCGGTGGGCTCCGAGACGGGCGTCGCGGGCGCTGGGGCTGGCTCTCTGGGCACCGCCACCACTGGCGCACGCCGATGCGCCCGCGACGGTGTCAGCCCGCGAATGGCGTCTCGGACGGCGGCCATGTGCTCGGGAGTGGTGCCGCAGCACCCGCCCACCAGGGAGACCCCCGCCTCAACCATACGGCGGGCCTGGCCCGCCATATACTCCGGCGACGAAATGTAGACCAGGCGCCCCTCCATGTAAGCGGGGAACCCTGCATTGGGCTGCGCGGCCAGGGGGGTATGGCTAACGCGGACCATCCTCTCCATCACCTGGAGGATAGGCTCCGGGCCCACGCCGCAGTTGGCCCCTACAACCTCGACCCTCAGCTCCTCCAGGGCTGCCACAACCTCCTCCGGCGTCTCCCCCTTGGGAGTCCGGCCCTCCTCAGTGAATGTCATCTGCACCAACAGGGGTACTCCCCCATCAACCTCCTGGGCCGCCAGCACCGCCTCCCGCGCCTCCTGAAGATCGGAGAAGGTCTCCATGACCAGCAGGTCCACCCCTGCCTCCACCAGCGCCGCTATCTGCTCCCGGAAGGCGTCCCTGGCCTCAGCCAGGTATGAGGGAACGAGAGGGGTGACGGGGCGGCCCAGAGGACCGACAGACCCAGCCACCCACACCATCTGCCCCGTCAGCCTGCGTGCCTCCCGGGCCAGGGAGACCCCTGCCGCGTTGATCTCGGCCACCCGCTCCGCCAGGCCATGTGCGGCCAGCCGCACCCGGTTGGCCCCGAAGGTGTTGGTCTCAATAACCTCTGCACCCGCGTGTATGTAGTCCAGGTGTATACCCCGCACCAGGTCCGGCCGGGAGAGGTTCAGCTCGTCGAAGGATCGCTCAAAGGGGACCCCACCCCTGGCGTAGAGGAGAGTGCCCATGGCCCCGTCGCACAGGACAGGCCCCTGGACCAGGCGCTCCAGAAAGCCGTTTGCCATCGTCGCTCCTGCAATGGGTTACGGAAGATTGTACCACCTTCGCCCGAAGAGCCACAGGGACGGGGTGACATGCCAGCGGCGAGGGTTTAAGATGTTTATACTGCAACCAATCACCAAAATCTCCACGTCCCCTCAGCGGCAAGTCCCAGGGAAAAGAAAAGGAGACCTGTGGCCAACCGTCTGGCCCGAGAGACGAGCCCGTACCTCCTTCAGCACGCCCATAACCCGGTGGACTGGTACCCGTGGGGCGAGGAGGCCCTCCGGAAGGCTAGCGTCGAGAACAAGCCCATACTCCTCAGCATCGGCTACTCCGCCTGCCACTGGTGCCACGTCATGGAGCGGGAGTCCTTTGAGAGCGAAGAGGTTGCCCGGCTGATGAACGAGAGCTTCGTCAGCATCAAGGTGGACCGAGAGGAGCACCCCGAGGTGGACTCCATCTACATGACAGCGGTCCAGATGATGACGGGCCAGGGTGGCTGGCCCCTGACGGTTTTCCTCACGCCCGACGGCAGGCCCTTCTATGGCGGCACCTACTATCCGCCGGAGGACCGCCACGGGATGCCCGGCTTTCCCAGGGTGCTCCGGGCGGTGTCCGAAGCTTACCGCACACAGCGCGGCGACATACTTCGGGCCGCCCAGCAACTGACGACCAGGCTCAGGGATTCGGCGCCGACCCAGACCATGGAGCCGCTGACGGCAGAGATGCTCAACGCGGCGACCCGCAAGCTGGGGGGACACTTTGACCCACAGTACGGCGGCTTTGGCAGTGCCCCCAAGTTCCCGCAGCCGATGGTGCTGGAGTTCCTGCTGCGCTCCCACCATCGCACGGGCAACCCTCAGCCCCTCCAGATGGTGGAGTTGACCCTCACCAGGATGGCCATGGGAGGCATCTACGACCAGCTCAGAGGTGGGTTCCACCGCTACTCCACCGACCCCTTCTGGCTGGTGCCGCACTTTGAGAAGATGCTCTACGACAACGCCCTCCTCAGCCGCCTGTACCTGCACGCCTACCAGGCCACCGGCAAGCCCCTCTACCGTCGCGTCACGGAGGAGACTTTGGACTACGTGCTGGCCGAGATGACCGGCCCCGACGGCGGCTTCTACTCCACCCAGGACGCCGACAGCGAGGGCGAGGAGGGGAGGTACTACCTGTGGACGTCGAGCGAGGTCCTGGAAACCCTGGGCAAGGAGGATGGCCAGGTAGTCAATCGCTACTTCGGGATCACGCCGGAGGGCAACTTCGAGGGGCGCACCATCCTCCACGTTCCCCAGGAGCCAGAGGCGGTGGCCCAGGAGCTGGGGATGAGTGTGAAAGAGCTTGCCACGGTGGTAGAGCGGGGGAGACGACGGCTCCTTGAGGCGAGAGGGAGACGTGTGGCTCCTGGCCGGGACGACAAGCTCCTCACCGCCTGGAACGGCTTGATGCTGCGCAGCTTGGCCGAGGCCGCCGCTGTCCTGGGTCGTGAGGACTACCGCCGGGTGGCATCGGCCAGCGCGTCGTTCCTGACCACTACACTGCGGCAGGATGGGCGGCTCCTGCGCACCTTCAAGGACGGCCAGGCCAAGCTAAAGGGCTGCCTGGAGGACTACGCCCTGCTGATAGACGGCCTCCTGGCCCTATACGAGGCCACCTTCCACCGCCAGTGGCTGGACGAGGCCCGCGGCCTGGCGGACGCCATGCTGGACCTCTTCTGGGACGATGGCGCCAAGCTCTTCTACGACACCGGCCGGGACCACGACCCTCTGGTGGTACGGCCACGGGACACCTACGACAACGCCCTGCCCTGCGGCCAGTCCGCCGCCGCCGATGTCCTGCTCCGGCTGGCTGTCCTCGCGGGCGCAGACAGCTACTCCCGGCGGGCCACGGCCTCGCTGCGCTCCATGGGAAAGCTAGTGGCCGAGCACCCCCTGGGCTTCGGGCACTGGCTGTGCGCTCTGGACTTCTATCTCTCCACCCCCAAGGAGTTGGCCATTGTGGGCCCTCTCCAAGACGAGGCGACCCTGGCGTTGCTCCAGGTAGCGCAGCGGCCATTTCTGCCCAACAAGGTCGTGGTGGCCTGGGACCCCGCCGATGGCCAGGCCGCAGCCCAGGGTATACCCTTCCTGGAGAGCCGGGGGATGGTGGATGGCCGTCCCACGGCCTATGTCTGCCAGCACTACGCCTGTCAGGCACCGGTCACCGAACCGCACGCCCTCGCCGAGCAACTGGGGGCAAGGCCGGGCCGCTAGGCGCGGGGCCGGAACAGGGTCTTTCAGTTCTCGCCCCCTCTCCGACTCTCCCCCGTTGCACGTCCCTTCCCCCGTCTACGGGGGAAGGCTAGGATGGGGGTTCTAACCGGGTACACTGGTGACAAATGGACCGGGGACATGGGTAACAGGTAGAGTCTTGGGCAAGGAGGTGACGCCTTGCCTTGGAAGGAGACCTGTCCCATGCGTGAGCGGATTGAGTTGGCGCACTTGCACAAGACGGGCCGGTACAGCGTCGCCGAGCTGGCGGCAGCCTTCGGCGTGAGCCGGAAGACCAAGCTTGACCCAATTAGGTCAGCGCGATACCATATAATAGGAATCCTGGCACTCAGAGACGCGCTGGAATAGCTTGCAGACCCAGGGGGAAGCTAGATGGCGGTAAAGGAGAAGCCTCAACCCCTTACCATACACGTATCGCCCAAGGCGGCGGAGCATGTGAAGCACTTCGCCAGGCTGGAAGGGCTCGAAGAGGGCTTCGGCATTCGCGTGGCGGTGAAGGGAGGCGGGTGCTCTGGTCTCACTTACGATCTCTCCATTGTGAAGGCACCTGGAGAGAACGACAAGGTGATCGAGGAGCACGGCCTCCGCCTGTTCGTGGACAAGAAGAGCTATGTCTTTCTGGCCGGAACGACCCTCGACTACTCCGACGGGTTGAACGGCAAGGGGTTCGTCTTCCACAACCCCAACGCCAAGACCACTTGCGGGTGCGGTACCTCCTTCTCGGTATAGTAAGCCAGGGCCAGCGTCGGCATTCCAAGGCCACACTGCTGCGTTTGCTGCCTCAGACAGGGCGGTACGTGTTGTCCCATGGATAAGGCAGTCCCCATGTCCAACAGCCCTCTCTGGCAAGCCCACAAGGCGGCGGGCGCCCTCTTCGCCCCGCACCAGGGACGGCTGGCACCCCGCCGGTACGGGCCCGTCTCCATCGAGTACCAGCGTCTCACCACCGATGCCGGCCTATCGGACCGGTCCTACGTAGGCCGCCTGCGTGTCATGGGGAAGGATGCCCTGGACCTGCTGAACCGGCTCTCCACCAACGACCTAATGGGGCTGGTGCCAGGCTCCGGCGGCGCCACCATCCTCACCACCAACAAGGGCCGCATCATAGACCGGCTGGTGGTACTGCACATGAATGACAGCGTCCTCCTTCTCACCAGCCCCCGCACCCGGACCGAAGTGGCGCGGTGGATAGACACGTACACCTTTCTGGAGGATGCGCGCGTCGAGGACGCCACCGAGGGCACGGCCGTGCTCAGCGTGTCCGGGCCCAACTCGGCGCTGCGCCTCGACACCCTGATGGGTGGCAACCTGGAGGGCCTGCCTCTCTACCACTGGCGAGCCCTCTCGGTGGCGGGGATGCCCGTCACCGCGGTGCACACCGATCCCGTCGGCTTGCCCGGCTACGACCTTATCGCGTCTACCGAGCACGCTCCCAGATTGTGGGAGCACCTGAGAGATAGCGGCATACCCCCCGTGGGGCACGCCGCCCTGGAGATGGTGCGAGTAGAGCGCGGAGTCCCACTCCAAGGGAGGGAGCTAACGCAGGAGTTCAACCCGCTGGAAGCCGAGCAGTGGGACGCGGTGAGCTTTGCCAAAGGGTGCTACGTAGGCCAGGAGGTGGTGGCCCGGCTCAGCACCTACGACAAGGTCCAGAAGCACCTGGTGCTGCTGAAGGTGGACGGCAGAGGCGCTGTTCCTCCGGGCGCCGTGGTGCAGGCAGACGGTCAGCGCGTGGGTTCCGTCACCAGCGCCGCCTGCCCGCCACGCAGGCACAAGACCCTGGCCCTGGCTTACCTGCACCGGAGTCACGCCAGGCCCGGTGTCGCCGTAGAGGTGGTGGTGGATGGGGCCTACCGCCCTGCCAGAGCGGCGCGGCTACCTGGCGGGAGGAAAAACCACGCCTGAGCGTCCCCTACTTCCGGCCCAGCATGAAGGCCACCACCGCATCCTGGTCCCCCGTGCTGAGTATCTGGCCAAAAGTGGGGATCATTATGTTGAGGAATCCCTCTACGACAAAGGCGCCCGGCTCCAGGATAGACTGGCGTATGTACTGCTCCGCCGTCATGCCCGGCCTTCGGGTGGCGGCCACCGTCCCGATATGGGTCAGGTCTGGCCCCACCGTGGCGGTGGAGAGCCCCTCTATGGCGTGGCACGCCGCGCAGTTGATGGTAAAGACCTGACGGCCCCTCTCCACCGTCCCGACTGCGCCATCCGAGGGGGCAGGCAGCGGCTGGGAGGAGGGCGGTGTCCCCGCCGCGACCTGGCGCACATAGTCCACGGTCCGCTGGGCCTCCTCCTCCGTCAGAAGGTTGCGGAAGGCGGGCATCACGTTCACCCCGCCCATCACAATCGCTAGCACCCCCTGGTCAGTCAACTGCCGCACCACCGCCGCCGTCAGGTCGGGGTCCATGAGCGGGGCATAGCCATAGGTCTGGCGCATGACCTGAAGAGCGGGCCCATCGCCTCGGAGCTGGCTGCCATGACACGCAGCGCAGTTTATAGTGTACAGCTCCTGGCCCGTCTTCCGCGCCGTCCGCACAGACTGGGGCACGGAGCCCACGGGCGGGAGCAGTCGCGGCGGCTCCTGGGCCTTGAAGGACTGCTGGTAGTGCATCTCGGGGAAGATATCAAAAGGATAGGTGCCACCCGTCCTACTTGTTCCGCCCGCCAGGGTGGTACAGCCCGCCACCAGCAGGATGCCGGCAGCCAGCATGGCCCAGAGGAGCAGCCGGCCCCCACAGGAGATCGCCCCTCGACCCTTTGAGGACACTCCAGGCGAGTCCATTCTCATCAGTTGTGTTTCACCTCTTCGGCACCAGCCCCCTTCAGGGCCTCTTCCGTTGTGCCGAGAAGCCTCTCGTCGCAGGAGACCGCCAGGCCAATGTAGCCCTCCGTGATCCTCGGGTCATACAGGCCCAGTTGCATGCGTGGGAGGCGCGACTCAAATATGATGCCCAGTACAGTGAATAGAATGGCGCCCAGGAGAGTGGCCTCGTAGCTGATGATAGCCATGGCAGGAACAGAGAGGATGGGCTTGCCCCCCGTCACCATGGGATACGAAAGCTGGGTCCCCGCAGTGACCAGAATCGCCACCGCCAGGCCACAGATCGCCCCCACCAGTGGGAAGACAAACAGCTTGTGTTGGGTATGAGGCTCCCCAAAGGCGCCGTCGGGGTAGGGCATCCCCGTGAGGATGTCGTAGTCCATGGGAGAGATGCCCAGGCCTTTGAGGGCGTCCACCCCGTTGGCCGCCGAATCCGCATCCTTGAACAGCCCCAGTACGCTCCGCTTTGCCATCGCGCTATTCCTCTCGCTCGCAGGGTTTTCCCCTCTACTCCTCGCGCATCACTGCGGGGACCCGGACCCGCCCCACCTGGACCTCGTCCTTCAGCACCTGCCCCTCCTTGATATCGAACAGGGGGATCAAGGGAAAGACCTTGGCGAAGAGCAGGACCATCAAGGCCACAAAGATGAAGGAGGCCACCACCAAAGTGATCTCAACGGGACTGGGTGTGTAGCCACCCCACACAAAGGTAAGTGGCTGCTTGCGCATGAGGCCGGGCACAACGATGAGGAAACGCTCCAGCCACATGCCGATATTCACGAGTATGGATATGAGGAACATTAGAAGTATGTTGCGACGCACCCGCTTGAACTGCCAAAGGGTGATGGGGATGAAGAAGGCGGTGGTGATGAACGTGATGAATAGGGCGCCCCATGGCATCTGGAACATCTGCATCTGTCGCAGCGATACCTCCGGCCCCTCGAGGCTGTACAGCCCGAACATGAACTCCAGGGAGAAGAAGAAGAACCATCCCAGCGCGATGGCGATGAGGAGACGGCCCAGGGCGTCGAAGTGCTCAGGACGAATGTAGTGCTCCCAGTGGAAGGCCCAGCGCATAAGGGCCATCATGGTCACAACGGCGGCCACTCCAGAGAGGACGGCACCGATGACGAAATAGGGAGCAAAGATGGTGGCGTGCC
Source organism: Chloroflexota bacterium (assembly GCA_016190445.1). Lineage (GTDB taxonomy): Bacteria > Chloroflexota > Dehalococcoidia > Lucifugimonadales > JACPQL01 > JACPQL01. The sequence goes on along the minus strand of JACPQL010000035.1, from coordinate 13,605 downwards.
ACCCCTCCACCGACACGGCCATGCCGAAGTCCCAGGACACGATGCTGTGCACCGACACAAAGACGGGCAGGAGCAAGGCGGACAGCAGGATCCCCGCCACAATCTGGAGCTTCCACTGTCGGGGCGTGCCCCGCCACCCCAGGGAGAGGAAACGGTAGATAACGTGCTTCACACCCGTGGTCCGGTCGCGCAGCACCGCCATGTCCGGTATCAGGGCGATGATCACGAAGAGGGTGCTCCCCGTCAAATAGGTGAAGATGGCGCTGGGGTCCCAGATCAGCGCCGAGCGCACATCCGGCCAGATGCCCCTGGAGAAGTCGAAGGGAAACGTCCAGTAGATGCGCCATGGGCGTCCGGGGTGGATTATCCCGGGGAACATGGCCGCCGTCATGAGGGAGAAGACGGTAAGGAGTTCCGCCGCCCGGGTGGCGGGGCGGCGCCACTCGGCGTGGGAGAGCCGCAGGATAGCGGAGAGCATCACACCAGCATGGCTTATCCCGATCCAGAAGACAAAGTTGACGATAAATATCCCCCAGAAGATGGGGCGGTTCAGGCCGGTGACGCCCAGGCCACGGTTGTACATGTAGCCTGCGGCGGAGGCGGCACCCATCACCACCAGCACCAGCGCCGGCACCAGCAGCCACCACCAGCGCGGGCCCTTCAAGTTGGCCGCCAGAAGTTCCTGGTTGATCTGCCTGTGACTTAGCTCTACCCGTTCCTGCATGGGTATATAGCTCCTTCGTCCTCAGTCGGGCTTGGCCACCACCGTCATGTGCCTGCGAAGGAAGGGGCGCACGCGCCGCAGCAGCAGCCCCTCCTTCAGCTCCCACCACGCCATCACCGGTATGAGCCTGACGGCCAGCATGTACATCAGGACCGCCCCGGCCAACCCGCCGACGACGATCAGGATGTCAGGCACCCCCGGCAGGTGGGCTGCCGGCACGTGCTCCAGGGCATCGGCGAAGGGGTCTCCCGCCGAGAACGCGGCGACGTAGATGCGGATACGGTCGAACAGCGTGCCCACCAGGATGAACGCCGCAGCCAGGGTGGGCCCCAGAATGCTCTTGCGGAAGGGGTTCCACAGCAATACCAGGAAGATGGGCGCCACGAAGTTCAGGAAAAAGGCCATAAGAAATGGCAGACGGTACGACTCGAAGTAGAGGTACCTGAGCAGGACCTGCTCCGTGGGTGCGCGGCCATACCAGAAAGTGATGAAACCGGAAAACCAGAAATAGAACCAGAGAAGAGAAAAGGCCAGGAGGAGCTTAGACAGCCCCCAGAACTGGTCCACGTGTATCTGTTCCTTGTAGCCGCCCCAGGTGCGGAGCACGAAGAGGGTCACGATGACCACGGCCACCGCCGACTGGAGCCCGCTCAGGGCATGAAAGGCAGGAAATATGGCGTCCTTCCACCCGGGCACCATGCTCATGGCCACGTCCGTGCTCAGGAGGGCATGTCCGAACACCAGCAACATGGCATAAAAGGTGCCGAGGAGGGCGATCCCGCCGTAGAGGACATTCCACTGCAAGCGAGTGCCGCGCCAGAATGAAGAGAGGGTGCGGGCGAACCGCTGCCGGAAACCCGACCCTTTCTCTCGCACCGCCGCCAGGTCAGGCAGCGCCGATGTATAGAGCAGCCCCAGCCCGCATACCGCCAGAAAAAGGACCACCAGCAGGTCCCAGGCGTGGGGCGCTCCGATGGGCCTGGTCACCCAAAGGCTCCTGCGCCCCTCAATGGTCGGGACCAGGGCCATGATGGGCAGGAACCAGAGCAGGTTCAGAACGCCCACCACGGTCCACATCTCAGCGACACGCGCCACGGGTCGGCGCCAGCCGGCCTTGACCGCGCGCAAGGCGATGGCCACCATGGGAGCGGACTGCGCCGTGGTGAGAAAGTAGCCGAACACGGCGGCGTAGTAGCCCCAGGGCAGACGGTCGTCGAAACCCTGGCTAGCCCGAATGATGAAGCCCACAATCCCCAAAGCGAATAACGCCCCCAGAACGATGACCGTGCCACGGAAGAGGGGCCCGGCGGAGGTCATCCGCTCCAGGCCATGCCGCACCACCTCTTGAGGTGTGGACGGCACCGTCCCTTGATGGGAGTTGCCGCTAGGCGTGTGCATTCACGTCCACCTTCTTCAGGTAGATCACATTGGGGCCAGTCCCAAGCTCCTCGAGGAGCTTGTAATGACGCTGGTCCTTGGCCATCCTCGACACCTTGCTGTCCTGATTGTTCAGATCGCCGAAGACCAGAGCGCTGGTGGGGCAAGCCTGGGCACAGGCTGGCTGGAACTCCATGTCCTTCAGTTCTCGGCCATCCTGGGCCGCCTGGCGCTCCGCCCGGCGGATGCGCTGCACGCAGAAGGTGCACTTCTCCATGATGCCCCTGCTGCGCACGGTGACATCGGAGTTCAACTGGTTGCGCAGGCTCTCCGGCCACACCGGCTCCCAGTGGTTGAAGAAGCGCACCTGGTAGGGGCAGTTGTTGGCGCAGTACCGCGTGCCCACGCAGCGGTTGTACACCTGAACGTTCAGCCCCTCATTATTGTGGTAGGTGGCGTACACCGGGCACACCGGCTCGCAGGGCGCGTTCTCGCAGTGCTGGCAGAGCACCGGTATGAAACGTGCCTTGACCTCGGGGAACTCCCCTTCCCAGTACCGCTGGACATGGATCCACTCCATGGCGCGGCGCTGGAGGAAGTGGCCCTCCTCGCTGATGGGCTCGTTGTTCTCCGACTCGCAGGCCACCACGCAGGCCTCGCAGCCGGTGCACCTGTCTATGTCCACCACCATGCCCCACTTGTGCCTGGGGCGCTCCGTCGTCATCAGAGCCCTCCCATAGTCGGCCCTTGCTCTACGCTTGGCTCATTACAACGTTGTAATCTGGATGACTGCCTCCTCCTCGCTGACAGGGAAAGCAGGCACCATCCCTTCGAACTTGGCCAGGTCTATGCTCTCCCCCGTCTTCACCAGGCGCACCCTGGTGGCACCCCACGCCAGGGCACCCGTCTCCCCCTCCACCGCTGGCGCCAGGATGGAGAGCACATTCGCCCCACGGTCCTGGGCGTACCGTCCGTAGGCGGTGTGGCCCTGGCCCAATGGTATGGCCACCGCATCCGGATGGACCGCAGGATGCGGGTACACGGGCACCATGATCCTCCCCTGGGGCGATACCACCTCCACCATGTCGCCCAGCTTGAGCCCCATCTGGGCGGCGGTCCTGGTGTTCACCTCCACCCAGGTCCGCCAGACCACCGTGGTCAGCGGGTCCGGCAGTGCCTGGAGCCAGGGCAGGTGAGCGTTCTGCCCCTCTGCCAGGGAAAGGGAGCGAAAAACCGTCAGGCTGAAGGGGAACTCCGTCGGCGAGCCGGTGTAGGAGGGTAGCTTCTCCTGGGTCGGGAGGCGTGGTGGGCGAGGCGCATCGCCGTTGGCCTTGGCGTTCACGTCCCACCAGCCGCCACGCTGCAAGACGCCCTTCCAGAACCCCTCTACCGTCGCGGAGCGCACCGAGCCACGGGGTAGCCCCTGGAGTTTCCCGGCCCCCTCCAGGAGAAACTCCCTCATTGTCCCCTGGGCCAGCTCCAGCCCCAGCTCCTGGGAGACCGACAACAGCTCATCGCCGAAGCTGCGGGCCTGGTACAAGGGGCGCACCACCGGCTGCTGGAAGCCTACCACCTCATGGCCCGGGCCGGGGTCGGGCACCACCGAGCCCCACTCCTCCAGATAGGTCGTGTCGGGCAGCACCAGATCAGCCAGCGCCGACGTCTCATCCATCACAGTGGCAAAGCCAACTATGTAGGGCACCTGCCTGAAGGCCTCCCCAAAGCCTGTGGCCGCCGGCAAGCCGTGCACCGGGTTGGCACCCCTCACCACCGCCGCGCTCACTTCACCCCTGCGCATCCGCTCCACCAGGCCCTGCCACTCCTTGAGGGTAGCTGTTGATGAAGAGTCGGGCACAGCCAGCGGCGATGCCGGATTGAAGATAACGCCCCCTTCTTTGCCCACGCTGCCCACCAGGTAGTTGAGGGAGTATATGGCGATGAGGTTGAAGAGGCCGTTGGTGTGGCTGGCAGGAGAGTCGCCGCCGAGGGCCAGGCTGGGCCGGTTGGCTGCAAAGGCACGAGCTATCTCCAGCACCTTTGCGGCAGGCACGCCGGTCAACTGCTCGGCCCGCTGGGGCCGGAAGGCGTCCAGCGCCTGCGCCCCGGCGCCGCCGGTCAGGGCATCGGCGGCTGCCCGGTCGCCCAGCCCCTCAGAGACAATGACGTGGGCAATGCTGAGGGCCAGAATGCCCTCGGTGCCAGGCCTCACGTAGACCCACTCGTCGGCATTGGCTGTGGTCAGGGAGAAGTGGGAGTCCACCTGGACGAGGGTACCACGGCGCCGCCCCTCGCCCTGTCGGAACTCCCCGTAGCCTATGGAATGCCGAACAGGCGAGACCCACGTGCCCAGAAAGTCGGCGCCGAAAGAGAGCACGTACTGTGCCTTACCTATGTCGAAATCGGGGAGACGGTCCTGGCCAAAGACCTCCTTCACAGCACGCCGCAGCACCGTGCGCTCCAGGGGCTCGAACTGGATGTGCTGTCCTCCATAGGCTTTGGCGAAATCGTGTACCACCTTGCCCAGATGGCCCGGCAAGGGCTGCGTCACCAGCACCACCTGGGAGGCGTTGCGGCTACGCAATTCTCTCACCAGCTCCTGGTGTGCCTCGTCCCAGGAGATCGGGGTAAACTGGCCTGAGCCCCGCTCGCCACTACGACGCAGAGGCGTTTGAATGCGGTCAGGGTGGTAGAGGGCCTGGAGGCCGGCCTCGCACCGGGCACTGTGCTTGCCCCGGTTCAGGGGGAAGTCGGGGTTCCCCTCAATCTTCTTGGCCCTCCCCTCTACGACCCGCACCACCACACCGGCGCCATCGGGGCATTGCCCGCACTGGGTGGCATAGAAGGTGTCAACGCCGCTGACCATGTCCTCGGGTATCTCCCAGGGGCTCTGGACCAGCAACTCCTCCTCCGGCCAGCGGCAGGCGTTGAACACCACCGTGCCCAGGGTCACAGTGCCCATCGCTTTCAGGAAGTTGCGGCGAGTTACTTCCATGCGTCTCCCGGAACGACAGTGTCTATCTAGTAGTGGCAGGTGGCACAGTCCGTGGGCGCGCTGTACTGCCGGTGACAGTCCACGCAGTCTCCCATCTTCAGGCTTCGCACCTGCTCCAATTTCACCATGGCGCCCACATCGCCGTGACAGGTGGCGCAGGTCTGCGCCGTCCCCAGCCCCTGCTGGGTAAAGAAGCGGACATGAGGCTCGTGGACAAACTGCGTGTGGTCCGGCAATCGGTGGACACGCCTCCAGTTGATGGGCTCCCCAGCCTGGGCCACCTGCTGTAGCTTGTCTATCTCTGCCTGGGCCAACTCAGTGCTGCCCTCCACCACCTTATGGCAGTACATGCACTGCTGCACGGCAGGCACACTGGCCACGGCGTCCTCCGCCACCGTTCGGTGGCAGAACTGGCAGTCCAGCCCGGCCTTGTCTGGCTGCACGTGCACCGTATGGGGAAAGGCGATGGGCTGGTCGGGAGCGGCCCCAAGCCCGAATACCTTGGGCGGGAGCGCCCACCAACTCCAGATGATGTAGCCGACCACCAGCATTGCAATGATAGAGAAGACCAGGCCACCTACGGCCAGAGCGACCTTCCGTATTTGCAGGTTATCCGGTAGCAACTCCCCTCACCTTATCGCTGGAGGCAGGCTGCCCCCAGGGGCTGAGCGCCGACCCGACTACGATGGCCCGAGAACGTGAACGCCGCCACCTTGCTTCGCTTTGCAGGGAGCGCGGCGCTAACCGCTAGAACCACCAGCGATCGTATATCCTGGCGACGTTGTGGGTCAGGTCTGTGGCAATGGCCAATATCACAGCCGCCAGGACCAGGAACAGAATAGCCGCGGCGTACAGGACTGGCCGGAGTCGCTGGAGCCGCGGCGTCCACTCTTCCAGCTCACCTGTAGTGAGCAGAGAGGGGATAACGGCGTGGGCGAGCAGGAAGGAGCCAGCGAGGCCCACCACGGCTGCAACAAAGAGCCACAGCATCGTGAGGAGCCTGCCCAGGTTGTTCCAGTCTGCACTGGTGATGAACTGCGGGTCCGGCATACTGGCGCTTCCCCTCGCTAGCCCGATGTCCTCGCGTCAGCCTATGACCTCACTCCACCGAAGGCACCACAGCCGGGGCGCCGCCGCGGAGCCTGGCCCCACCGCCCATCTCTAGATAGTTACGACATGCACAATGGTAATGAAAACTACTATGCCCACACGTTGCTGTCAAGCCCTTTTCACTACCCTTTCGTGTAGGGTGACCCTACTCTTCTCGGTAGGGAGTACACCCCCGTCCTCCATTACCCTTTCTTGAGACCCTTGCTATAATGGGTTGGCTAACTCTCACGTGACCGACCGCTCCGGCCAGGGGGGCCGGAAAGAGGGGGAACAGCTTGAGGCAACGTCAGCTTCGACGGCGAGATTTTGTTCGGAAGACAGCCCTGGGGACCCTTGCGGCGCTGGCCTGGGGCCTGTTCCGCCGGGGCGCCGGTCCTTCAAGGGTGCCGCGACCGACCCCCAACGACCTCCCAGGAGAGGGCTCCATATTCCAGCCCCGGGACGACCCTCGCCGCCCCTCCTGACGCCAGCATTCGCTCGCCCGAAGACCGGGGCGCAGCTCCCCCGCTCTTTAAGCTCTCCCTGCACGAGAGGGACCAGCAACCAGCGTGGCCTGGCCCTCTGGCGGATAGCCCAAATGGGAGAGCATCCCCGCCACGGCTGCAAGAGCATCGCTTGAGGGGTCTAGCCAGACCTCCACCGTGCCCCCGATGTCATCCGCGACGACCCGGCTAACCCCCGGCACCCGCGCCAGGCTTGCCATAATGGCGTCGCGCGCGGCCATAGCGCCGCAGGCACCGCTGGCCACCACCGGGTTTTCCCTGAGCGCTGGCACCTGCCATACGAAACGGTTGCACATCGCCCACCATCCTGCCTCTGGGACACGACAGGTCAAGCGGATGGTCGGGGAGGCGGGACTTGAACCCGCGACCTCCACGTCCCGAACGTGGCGCGCTACCGGGCTGCGCTACTCCCCGCCAGTGAAGTGCGGCCCCATTATAGCAGGTCGCTGCAAAGGTCTCCGGTCAGGCTGTAAGGCAAGTAAAGCCGCGCCGGTGGGCTCAAACCCCCAAAGAACGTGCTGGCCACGCGGCTCTTGTTGGGTTAGGTTAGGTATGCTATGATGCCATCGAGCAGCGGCACAAGAAGAGGCGAGGTATAGTCGCGTGACCGAGAAGGAAAAGGCGCTGGAGTTGGCTTTGAGCCAGATCGAGCGTCAGTTCGGTCGTGGTGCCGTCATGCGGCTGGGCAAAGCAACCGAATTGGCAAGCGTGGCCGCCATACCTACAGGGTCCATCTCCCTGGACTTGGCCCTGGGGATTGGTGGAGTTCCCCGCGGGCGAGTGACTGAGGTGTACGGCGCAGAGTCGTCGGGCAAGTCCACCCTCTGTCACCACATCATCGCCGAGGCCCAGCGCACAGGGGGTGAAGCGGCGTACATAGACACCGAGAACGCCCTGGACCCGACCTACGCCGCTCGCTGCGGAGTGAATGTGGAGAAACTTCTGGTCTCCCAGCCCGACACGGCGGAGCAGGCCCTGGAGATTGTGGAGTACTTGGTCCGAAGCGGCGCCGTGGACGTGGTGGTGGTGGACAGTGTGGCGGCACTGGTGCCGCGGGCAGAGCTAGAGGGCGACATGGGCGACGCCCATATGGGTTTACAAGCCAGACTCATGTCCCAGGCCTTGCGAAAGCTCACCTCCGCCATCAATCGCTCCCATACTGCTGTGGTCTTCGTGAACCAGCTACGGGAGAAGGTGGGCGTGGTCTTCGGCAACCCCGAGGTGACGCCCGGCGGAAGGGCCCTCAAGTTCTACAGCTCTGTGCGCATTGACCTGCGAAGAGTAGACTCCATCAAACAGGGGACGGAGGTCATAGGCACCCGGGTGCGGGCCCGGGTGGTGAAGAACAAGCTGGCTCCCCCCTTCCGGCAGGCCGAGTTCGACATCCTGTTCAACCGTGGCGTATCGAAGGAAGGCGACGTGCTGGACATAGCCACCAGCGTGGGGCTTGTTCGCAAGGCCGGCGCATTCTATTCCTGCGGCGACGTTCGCCTGGGCCAGGGCCGCGAGGCAGCCAGAGAGTTCCTTTGCCAGAACCCTCAGTTGTTGCAAGAGCTAGAGGGACAACTCCGGACCACCGCGGCCACGGCAAAGGTGCCCGCCGCAGTCGCCGCAGACGAGACGGCCCAGTAGCAGGCACCCCTTCTCCCCGACCTCGCCTCTCACCCGCCGCTAGCCTGAAAGGGCGGTGGCAAGTCCCGTGTCTGATCTTTCCCCAAGTCAGCACGACCTGATACAGCAGGCCCGAGCGCTGGCGCTGCGCTATCTGGCGGCGCGCCCGCGCAGCGTGGCCGAGTTGGCGCAGAAGCTTGGTCGCCGCTTCCCCCAAGGACTGGCCGGGGAGGCAGTTGCCCAACTGGAGCGAGAGGGCCTGCTCGACGATAGCGCCTTCGCCCGCTTCTGGGCGGAGATGCGCCTGCGCACCCACCCCAGGAGCGCCGCCTTGGTACGGGCTGAGATTGTCGGGAAGGGCGTCTCCCGGGAGATGGCGGATCAGGCCGTGGTGGGCCTGGACGACGACTCGACAGCCTTGCGCCTGGCGACCCACTACGCCCGGCGTCTGGGCCAAGTGGACTATTCAACCTTTAGTCGCAAGGTGGGGCCGTACCTGGCACGTCGGGGCTTTGGAGAGGCCGTGGTGCGGCGCACCCTCCGTCACCTGTGGGCGGAGGGACAAGAAATACATCAGAGTGCCCCGGAACCTGGCCCGAACACGGCCTAAAGTCCACGGTGCGCGGACGGGGCAGTCAAGAAAACAATCTGGAACTGAATCTAAGGAAAGGACGGTGAACTCCCGTGGAGACCATGGGACTGATTCTCGGGGCGGCTCTCGCCGGCCTGGGCACAGGGGCTGCACTAGGCTACCTGCTGCGCGCCTTGCTGGCAAGCCGCGGGCTCAAAGGGGCGGAACAGAAAGCGGCCGGCATCCTCCGAGAGGCGGAGGAACAAAAGAAGGCCATGGCGCTGGAGGCCAAGGAAGAGGCCCTGCGAATTCGCGTCGGCGCCGAAAACGAACTCAAGGAACGAAGGCGGGAGGTCCAGAGACTGGAGAGCCGCCTGGCCAACAGGGACCAGGCGCTGGACAAGCGTCAGGAGGGCTTGGACAGAAAAGAACACGCACTGGCCGAGAGAGAGCAGGAGATTGCGCGGACCCAGGAGCAGGTAGAAAAGCTGGCCGCCGACCAACAGAGGCAACTTGAGGCGGTGGCCAACCTCAGCATGGCGGAGGCCAGGACCCAGATCATGGCCAGGGCTGAGGCCGATATGAAGCACGAGCTGGGCCGCCGTTACCAGGAGATAGAGCAGGAATTCAAGCAGGACGCGGACCAGAAGGCACGAAAGATAGTCACGCTGGCCATCCAGCGCCTCGCCTCGGATGTAGTGTCGGAGACCACCACCTCGGTGGTCCCGCTGCCCAGCGACGACATGAAGGGGCGCCTTATTGGCCGCGAGGGGCGCAACATCCGGGCCCTGGAGGCCGCCACAGGCGTGGACCTGATCATTGACGATACCCCGGAGGCAGTGACCCTCTCCTGCTTCGATCCGGTGCGTCGGGAGGTGGCACGCCTGGCCGTCACCAAACTCATAACGGACGGCCGTATCCACCCCGCTCGTATAGAGGAGATGGTGGTCAAGGCCCAGAAAGAGGTGGAGGAGATCATCCGCCAGGAGGGAGAAAAGGCCGTCTTTGAAGCCGGCGTTCAGGGGCTCAACCCGGAGCTTGTACGCCTTCTGGGCCGGCTCAAGTTCCGGTACAGCTATGGAGAGAACGTGCTGAAACACTGCGTGGAGGTGTCCCTGCTGGCAGGGATGATGGCGGCGGAGATAGGGGCCAATATACAGGTGGCCAAGGCAGGAGGCCTGCTCCACGACATAGGCAAGGCCCTGACCCACGAGGTAGAGGGACCCCACGCCGAGATCGGCGCCGATGTAGCACGCCGCTACGGGCTGCCTAACGAGGTGTTGCAGGCCATAATGGAACACCATGACGAGGAGATGGGGTCGGTGGAGGCGTTCCTGGTGGTCGCCGCCGATGCCATCAGCGCCGCCAGGCCGGGGGCGCGCAAGGACACCCTGGAACACTACGTCAAGCGGCTGGAGGCGCTGGAGCAGGCGGCCAGTAGCTTCCCGGGCGTAGAGAAGTGCTTCGCCATACACGCGGGGCGGGAAGTGCGTATAATAGTGAAACCTGAAGACGTGGACGACGTGGCCGCCGCCACCCTGGCCAGGGACATCGTCAAGAAGATACAGGAGAACCTGGTCTATCCGGGCCAGATCAAGGTCACCGTCATCAGGGAAACCCGCGCCGTGGAGTACGCCAAGTAGATACCTATCCCAGACACAACGAGAGACCTAGAGGCGTGCGCATCCTTTTTGTAGGCGACGTAGTGGGGAAGCCGGGGCGACGGGCGGTCGCCTCGCTGCTGCCCCGCCTGCGCCGCGAGTTGAGTGCGGACCTGGTGGTGCTCAACGGAGAGAACTCCGCTGGTGGCTTTGGCATCACTCTGGAGACAGCCCAGGAGTTGCTCCGCCCTGGGGTAGATGTCATAACCTCCGGCAATCATGTCTGGGACCAGAAAGAGGCGGAGCAACTGGTGGAGAGCGAGATCCCCTTGCTGCGCCCTCTCAACTACCCCCCGGGTGTGCCGGGGAGAGGGTCCCTGCGACTGGGTGACGTGCTGGTGGTGAACGCTATGGGGCGAGCATTCACCGCCAGCGGGCTGGACTGCCCCTTCCGCGCTATGGACGCCCTGCTGGACGGACTGGAGGCCCCACGGCCCCGGGCCGTTGTGGTGGACTTTCACGCCGAGACCACCTCCGAAAAGCAGGCCATGGGTTGGTATCTGGACGGCCGCGTGGGTGCGGTGGTGGGCACCCACACCCACGTGCCCACAGCCGATACTCGCATCCTCCCCAAGGGCACTGCCTTCGTCACCGACGTGGGCATGGTTGGCCCCAGGGACTCGATCATCGGCAACGACCCCAGGGATGTGCTGGCCCGCATGACTCTGGGGATGCCACGCCGCCTCAGGGTGGCCTCGGGCAGCTCGGTCCACTTCAACTCGGTGCTGGTGGAGATGGACGACGCCACCGGGCTGGCCCAACGCATCGAGCGCGTGGACCGGGTGGTGGACATCCATGAGCCTTAGCGCGCTGGTTGACCTGCACCTGCACACCACTGCCTCCGACGGGCAGCTCTCCCCCACCCGCCTGGTGGACATGCTGGCGGCCCGCGGGCTGCGAGTGGCGGCCATCACCGACCACGACACCACCGCAGGGATGGAGGAGGCGTTGCAGGCAGCCCACCGCTATCCTGCGCTTACCATCATCCCAGGGGTGGAGCTGAGCACCGATGTGCCCGGCGGTGAGATACACCTGCTGGGCTACCTCTCGAACTACAATGACCCCCATCTCCAGGACGCTCTTCGCCGCTTCCGGGAAGGCCGGGAGGTGCGGGGCAGGCGCATAGTGGAGAAGCTGGCAGAGCTGGGCATGCCCATTGAGTGGGAGCGGGTAAGAGAGCTTGCGGGCGATGGCGCGGTGGGAAGGCCCCACGTCGCCCGGGCCATGGTGGAGAAGGGCTACGTAAGCCAGATCCCGGAGGCCTTCACCAAGTACATAGGAAGAGACGGCCCCGCCTACGTGGAGCGCCTCAAGCTGACGCCGGAGGAGGCGGTACGCCTGGTGGTGGAGACGGGCGGGTTGCCCGTGCTGGCCCACCCCGCGGAGGTGGCCGAACTGGACACAGTGCTTGTGAGCTTGAAGGCCGCGGGCCTGGTGGGCATGGAGGTATACTACGCACAGTACCCGGCGCCGAAGCGGAGCAGGCTGGCCGAGGCGGCTCGCCGCCACGACCTGCTGCCCTGCGGCGGCAGCGACTACCACGCCTTCGGCACCCCCGAAGAGGCAGCGCCCGGGGACCTGGGCCCGCCACTAGAACTGGCTGAGGAGCTGATGCGTCGGGTCGGAATGCGCCTTCCAACCCGAGGGCAGTAGCTGGAACACCCTGCCTGGTAGCGTCGGACTACCCTTTCACACCCAGAGGACAGGCTGGCAATGCCACAATGGCTACAGATTCCCCTGGTGCTGCTCTACGCCTACTTGATCGGCTCGGTGTCCATCTCCTATATCCTGGGCCGGCTGGTAAAGAGAATTGACCTCCGCCAGTACGGGAGCGGGAACCTCGGGGGCTCCAACGTCTGGGTCCACGTGGGCAAGCCGTACATCATTCCGGTGGGCCTCTTTGACCTGTTCATCAAGGCGGGCAGCCCGGTGTGGATTGCCGGATACGTCCTGGGGCTCTCCCTGTGGGTGCAGGTGGCGGCAGGGCTGATGGCGGTGGTGGGACACAACTGGTCCGCGTTCCTGCGGCTCCGTGGCGGCAGGGGCGTCGCGCCCGCCATCGGGATACTGGCGGTACTGGCCCAGGTGGAGCTGGCCCTCTTCGCCACGGTGGCCGTGGTGGGCTGGCGTCTCTCCAGAAGCTCTGCGCTTTGGGTGGGCATCTCCCTGCTGCTACTGCCCGTATGGACCGGGCTGCTCATGTGGAGCGGACTCCAGAGTCGCCCCTTTCCACTTCTGGTGCTGATGCTGGGCCTGGTGGCGGTCACCGCCCTCAAACGCCTCCTCTCAAACCCAGGCACAAGCGCTCCCACTGTGCCGCTGAGGCAACTGCTCCTGAACCGCCTGCTGTACGACAGGGACGTTCCCCAGCGAGAGAAATGGCTCTACCGCAAGCCGGATGACAGCGGGGCACCATGAGCAGCACCATGCGCTGCCACTGGCACCCCGACACTGAGACCGCCCTCACCTGCGGCCGGTGTGACAGGCCGGTGTGCCTCCGCTGCGTCCGCGAGCACCCGGTGGGAGTGCGGTGCAAGGAGTGCGCACGGCCCGCGCCGGTGCCAACCCTTCAGGTAAGCCCGCTCCACTACCTTCGGGCCATCCTGGCATCCCTCTTCCTTGGGGTAGCGGGCGGCGTTGCCATCGTGCTTGTGGACGTGCTTGCCCTCCGCACGCTACCCTTCCTCTTCTGGTTCCGCCTGCTGCTCCTGCTAGGCGTCGGCTATGTAATCGGCGAGGGGGTCAGCCTGAGTGTGAACCGCAAGCGGGGCCGAGGTCTCCAGATAGTGGCGGCTTCGGGCGTGGTGGTCAGCGCCACCGTGGCCCTGCTCCTGGGCGACACCGCCATCTTCCAGGGACTCTTCAGCGTCCTGGCCCTGGTCCTTGCCGTGCTCATCGCCGCCAGCAGGATGAGTATCTAGTGTCCTGAGTCAAGAGTTCGCTCACAAAATTGGGCTAAGGTGGTGAGTATCTGGTCAGCCGTTTTCGTCCATTGGAAGGGCTTAGGTTGGGCATTGGTCGCCTGGACGTAATCAAGGATGGCCTGCTCCAGTTCC
>JACPQL010000034.1 GCA_016190445.1 Chloroflexota bacterium | reverse complement strand
GCCACCTTCTGGGTCGTCTTCCCGCTCCGCACGACCTGTTTCAACGCGATCTGATCCTCTTCCGTGATCAGCACGTGTCTGCTGGTTCTCATGCCCAGCAGTCTATCATAACTAACGCTATTGAGAAAGCACTACACTAGCGGGTTTTTCATCCCCCGGTGGCGCCCCAAAGGGGCATGGCCGATTGCTTTGCTCGAAGACGCGCTCCTATGAAAAACACGTTTTTCATTTGCTCCGGGTGCCCTGAAGGGGCATGTGAGCCTCGCAAAGACGAAAATACGTTTGCTTGTCTTTGCGAGCCCCGATGCAATCGGGGCGCGGCTCCTGCCCCGCCCAATCGCCCATTTTCATAACAGGCCATCCGCAGGTGTTGCCGGCGCCGTGGTTACTTGGGCGGGAAGACGGCGCTCAGCAGGTCTATGATCAGCTTGGCGGCTGTATAGGCCGTCACCTGGGCCGAGTCGTAGACGGGCGCTACCTCCACCACATCCATCCCCACCACATGACTGCGCTTGGCCAGCGCCCTGAAGAAGTCTCGCACCTCCAGGTAGGTGAGGCCCCCTGGCGCCGGGGCGCCCGTGCCCGGGGCACAGGCCGGGTCCAGCACGTCTATGTCTAGGGAGATGTAGAGGCGCTCCGCCGTCGGTAGCTCTTCGGCCACCTGGATAGCCCCTTTTTCAGCGAACTGCTCCCGGGTGATGGTGTGCACCCCCAGGCGCAGGGCATCCTCGTACACGTCCTTGCGGGCCCAGCGGATGCCAAGCGAAGTGATGTGGCCCACGAAGGGCAACTCCCGGACCCGCCGGATGGGGCAGCCGTGGTGGAACTGCACCCCCTGGAGTGAGTGGGTAAAGTCCTGGTGGGCATCGAGGTGGACCACGTCCAGAGGGCCATGCCCATCGAAGGCGCGCACCACTGGGAAAGTGATGGAGTGGTCGCCGCCCACGATGACTGGGAAAGCTCTTCGGTCCAGGAGTTGGCGCACCGCCCGCGTGATCTTGTCGAAGTTGCGCTCCACGTCCGCGGGCAGGATGGTGACATCGCCGCAGTCGGCCATGGTCACCCCCTGGAGCAGCGTGGCGGCAGCGTCAATGTCAAAGTACCCCTGGGCCTCCTTCTCCTGCCAGGCGTCCAGGTAATCGTACACGCGCTCCACGTCCCGGATGGCGTTGGGCCCGTAGCGGGCGCCCGGACGCTGGAGAGTGCCCTGGTCGTAGGGGACGCCAAGAAAGGCAACATCGGCCTTGAGTTGGGTGAGGTCATTGACCAGCGGGGCGCGAAAGAAGGAGCGTGGCCTAGCTCTGGTGACGGGCCACTCCTCGTGCCCCAGCTTGGCGGCGGTGCGACGGCTACGTGGCATACTGCAACCTCGGACTACCCCAGGTGCTCGATGACGGCCTGGGTGGCGGCCCGTGTCCCGCCGACAGGGCAGCCGTCGGCGCCCATCTTCAAAGCCCCCGACTCCAGTGCCCGCCAGATGGCCGTCTCCACCTGCCTGGCTGCTTTGGCCTCGCCCACCTTGTCCAGTAGCATGGCCAGGCAACCGATCTGGGAGAGGGGGCTGGCCCGGTCCTTCCCCGCCAGAGTGGGGGCGCTGCCGTGGATGGGCTCAAAGTAGGCTATGCGGTCCCCGTAGTTGCCGGAGGGACAAAGGCCCAGCCCGCCCACGGTCCCACCGCCCAGGTCGCTGAGGAGGTCCCCCAGGAAGTTCTCCATCACCAGCACATCGAACCGCTCTGGCTCCATGACCAGGGCTTGGGCGCAGGCATCGGAGTAGAGATAGTCCCGCTGCACGTCCGGGTACCGCTCCCCCACCTCATCGTACACGCGCCTGAAGAAGGCCATGCTGCGCAGGACGTTGCTCTTGTCCACGCAGGTGACACGGCGCACGCCGTCCTTGGGCGCGCCGTTACGGGTACGGGCCAGATCGAAGGCGAAACGCGCGATGCGCTCCACACCGGGGCGGGTCATGAGCATCACGTCCGCCACGGCGTTGTCGTTGCCCACACCAAGCCCCCGCGAAAGGTAAAGCCCCTCGGTGTTCTCACGGACAATGACGTAGTCCACCTGTCCAGGCTCCCTCTTGATGGGAGCGGGGATCCCAGGGAACAGTTTGATGGGGCGGACGTTGGCGTACAGGTCCAGGCCGTTGCGCAAGATGCCGCCCAGCAGTCCCGCCTCGGTGCCGTCGGGGCGCTGGACCCATGGAAGGCCCACGGGCCCCTTCAGGATGGCATCGGCCTTGCGGCAGGCATCCAGGCTATCGGGCGTCAGGGCCTGGCCCACGCGCTGGTACTGGGCTGCGCCCCCTTCGTGGAACTCCAACTCCAGGTGAAAGCCACCGCTGTGGCGCTCCACCGCATCCAGCACGGCCAGGGCCGAGTCCACCAGCTCAGGCCCGATGCCGTCGCCCCGAATGACCACCACCCGGTGGGCGCGCGCGCTCACGGCCTGGCTCCTGAGCCGTCGCCCTCCGGCAGCGGGGCCGAGGACGGATGCTTCGCCATCACATAGGTCCTGAGTCCGCCGCGCTCGTTGAACCACGCCTCCACCGTCATCCAGGCGGGCGATAGGAGGGCCACCAGGTCCTCCAGCACGCGGTTCACTACGTGCTCCTGGAGGATGCCCACGTTGCGGAAGGAGGTGAGATAGTACTTCAGCGACTTCAGTTCCACCAGGTGGGCCCCTGGCCTGTAGGTGATGCTGAGCCGGGCAAAGTCCGGCAGGCCCGACCAGGGACACACCGAGGTGAACTCCTCGGTCTCGTAGGAGACGTCGGTGGCCGACTCCGGGTACTCAAAGGGGATGCGCTCCAGCTCACTGGTGGCGATGGCGGAGGGGTCGTGGACCTCAAGCAGCGACTGGCTCTTCTTCTCCATGGGTCGCAACCTCGTACCAAGTATACCATGCCACTTCTGATGTATCATGAGCGTATGGCGCTATCGGAGTCCCAACTGGCTGAGTTGGAGGCGGCTGCCGTGGAGATGGCCCGCCACGCCGGAAGGCTGCTCCTGGACCGTTTTGGCCAACCGGTAGCGGTGGAGTACAAGTCGGAGCGCAACCGCGACCCCGTGACGGCTGCGGACCGGGAGAGCGACGAGTACCTGAAGCAGGAGATCTCCCGGCGGTTCCCGGGCCACGGCATTCTCTCTGAGGAGAGCCCCGACGCGGGCGACTCCGCCTCGGACGTGGTGTGGGTCCTGGACCCACTGGATGGCACCACCAACTACCTGAACGGAATGCCCGCCTTCGGGGTCTCGGTGGCTGTGGTGGAGAGAGGTCGGCCCGTGGCGGGGGCCATGTTCGTTCCTTCCATCCACTGCCCCGAAGGTTCCATCTACCACGCCCGTGTGGGCGGAGGTGCCTTCCGGGACGACCACCCCATCCACGTGGCCGAGTCCACTCGCCCAGCCAACGGGCGGCTTGTGGTGCTGCCGGGCTACTTCTGGCGCGGCTACCTGGTGCGACGGGAGCTGGGCCGCGGCGTGGGCGAGATACGCACCCTCGGGAGCATCGTGTACGAGATGGGGCTGGTGGCCCAGGGAGTGGCCCAGTACTCGCTGCTGGCCCGCCCCCACGCCTGGGACGTGGCGGCCGGAGTGGTGTTGGTGCGAGAGGCTGGCGGTGTGGTGCTCACCCGGCCCCCCGGCAGACGCGCCTGGGTGGAGATGGAGGCCTTCCCGCTCGCCCGTGCCGCGGATGGTGAATGGATGCAGTCTCTGCGCCGGTGGCAGCGGCCGCTCATCATCGGGAACCGGGAGACCGCCTGGTTTGTGGCCCGCGGCATCCGGCGCCGGTGGCGGCTGCTCTGGCGCCTCTCGCGGCTACTGGGCCGCTGGATGAAGAGTCCGCCCCAGCAGCAAAGTGAGAGCCGCCGTTGACAGCTCTTGGACAGGCTATGTACCCTCGAACAAGAGGAGGCGTCCAGGCATACATGATGCCTGGCGGTTAGCCACATGGAAGACGCTGAAGAGTTGAACGAGGCAAGGAACCATCTGGGGCTGGCCGTCGGTCTGGGCGCCGAGTCCATCGGGCCGCCCGGCCAGCGGACTTTTCGCTTGCTGGTGGACGGCGCCAGAGCCAAGGCTGTCCTGTGGGTCGAGAAGGAGCAACTCTACCAGCTTGGCGTGGCCATAAAGCGCCTTCTGGCCACCACCGACGAAACACAAGGGAGCGAGCCACCTTCCGGTTGGCCCTCGGTGGAGGGCACCTTCGATTTCAAGGTGGGCCGCATGACCCTGGGGCACGACGGCGAGAGCGGTCTCTTTCTGTTCCTGGCCCAGGAGGTGGATGCCGAGGACCAGGTGGCGACCGTGGCGTGGTGGGCGGACCGCCGCCAGGTGGACAGCCTGGCCGATGAGGCCTTTGGCGTGGTGGCCGCGGGCCGTCCCCTGTGCATCCTTTGCGGCGCCCCCACGGAGCCCGAGCCTCATATCTGTCCCAGGCACAACGGCCATGCCCTCATCTAGTGCTCACTTGCATGAGTCAGCGTGCGCAAGAGCGTACCCTGTGTTCCCGCCCATCCTGAGCTTGTCGAAGGACATGAGCGAGACTTTTTCTCGCTCGTATGGTTCGACAGGTCCGAGAAGGACTCGCGACCCCGATATCATCGGGGCTCACCACGAACGGGTAATGCCATGAAAATGCCCCGCTGGGAGCAAGAGTTGTCTTGCTGAGGAGTCGGTTGAACTCCTCGACCTTCAACGTGCCTCCCGCCGACGAAGCATCTGGGGTGGAGCCCCCACCCCAGATGCTTGTTGTCCCGATGACATCGGGATTCCTCAGGGTGACAGAAGCAAGACTGGTCTCTTGGACTGACCACTAGCAGCCATGTCCTCCTCACAACCTCCAGACCGCAACACACACCAGAGAGGGGCCTCGTCCCATGGGTCGGGTGGAGACACAGTGAGACCAGGCCACCCTGGCCTCAAGCGGCTACTTCAGGAGGGTCGGATGGGGCAGTGCACCCTGGCGCCTGCCGGCTCCAACTACACCTTCCTCACCCGGCTGGAGCTGGACGGCCAGCGGTGCCGGGTGGTCTACAAGCCTCGGGAGGGCGAAGCCCCCCTGTGGGACTTTCCCGACGGCACCCTGTACCGGAGGGAGTACGCCGCCTACCTGCTGAGCCTGGCTTTGGGGTGGGAGTTCGTCCCACCAACGGTGATACGGGACGGGGCTCACGGCGTAGGCTCGGTCCAGCTATTCATCCAGCCCGAGCCCGGCTCGAACTACTTCAGCGTGCGCCAGACGCACACCGCCGACGTGCGGCGCATGGCGGTCTTTGACTTTCTGGCCAACAACGCTGACAGGAAGGCGGGGCACTGCTTCCTGGGCACCGACGGGCACGTCTGGGGGATTGACCACGGCCTCACCTTTCACCACCTGCCCAAGCTACGCACGGTCATATGGGACTTCGCTGGCGAGCCCATCCCGGAGCCACTGCTGCGCGATGTGGCGAAGCTGTGCGAGACCCTGGCGCGCCCCGGCTCTGACCTGGAGCGGGACCTGCGCGGTCTGCTGGCTCCCGAGGAGGTTGAGGCGTTGGCCAAGCGGATGGAGGAGGCGCTGGCCACACCACGCTTTCCCGTCCCCAGAGGGTACAGGGATGTCCCCTGGCCCTGGGTGTAGGAGGTGCCATGACACACATCGTCTCCATTTCGGCTGGCCCTGTTACGCTGGCGGCGACGCTGAACGGCAGCGCCACCGCCGACGCTATCTGGAGTGCCCTCCCTATTGAGGCGACGGCCCGTACCTGGGGGGACGAAATCTACTTCCCCATACCTGTGTCCCACGGAGAGGAGAAGGCACAGGAGGTGGTGGAGGTGGGGGACGTGGGCTACTGGCCCCCCGGCAAAGCGCTCTGCCTCTTCTTTGGCCCCACGCCTGCCAGCCATGGCAGCGAGGTGCGGCCCGCCAGCCCCGTCAACATGGTGGGCCGCATCCAGGGCGACGCCACGGTGCTCAAGAAGGTGCAGTCCGGCGCCAAGGTACGGGTGACGCGGCAGTAGCCACGCCACTCAGAATGCCCGCTCACCCTGAGAGGCCGTGAAGAGATCGGCGGGCGTTCGTCGTTCCGGCGAAAGCCGGAACCTAGGGGATGTCATCTGCCGAGCGCCTGCGGGATGCCATAAGAGGTCTAGCTGGTGAATCTCGCCCCCAAGGGGTCACCAAGCTCCGAGGAGCCGAGGGGACGTACCGTATCAGAGTCGGACCCTACCGGGTGGTCTACGATATTCATGACGACCGAGCGCTGGTGGTCATACTGAAGGTAGTTCGCCGAAGCGAAACAGCCTATAGCTGATAGCAGCTTTCTGCGGCCTGACCTGGTGCCCAGGCTGAGGCAGCTTCTGGCTAGCGGTTCGCGACTCTATTGGTCCAGCGATGGGTTATGAATGTTCCCGATCACGACTGTGTTCGAGATGCTGCGCGGCCCACGCCTCTACCTGACGCAGTGCGAGGTACTCAGCGAACCACTTCACTATATCGGGGATGTGAATGCCTGGCGGTTCGCTGTCCCACCAGGGGAATCGGTGCGTCCTGGCGAAATAATCAAAGGGAGCTTCACTGGGTTGCCAGTCCTCGACAATGGAAACGCCCCATGGCATCCCGAACTGAACGGTGCCTTCACAGAGTTTCGCCCCGTCACCCACATCGAAGCACCCTTGGTCGTAACGCAGGTGAGACCTGCCCTTGGGACGGTACAAAACGTAGGCACATGTGGCGGTACACTTTGAAAGGGGTTCATAACGGGCGATGAATGTATGGCACCGCACTGGTCCTCTCTGACCACCGCTCCAGAAATCGGTCACAATGCCGAACCGCTCGTGCAGCCGCCGCGCCACTCGCCTTATGCCAGGGAAGAGGTCGTCCAAGTTGAATAAGAAGTGTGGATCGATGGGGGGGTCGAGTATGCCCCCCTCAGTTAGACGACCTAGCTCATCCTTATTTAGGGTGGAAATGTATTCTTCTAATTCGGTCGTTATCCGCTCATGCTCGGCTGGCCAAGTGGCATAGCGGTGCAGCATGAACTCCAAGAGAGTCACTTGATCATGTTCGTAAAGATGTGCGCTGCTAACTCTAACTAGGGGAAACTTGGCCAAGTAGCACAGCCGGTTTTTCTGGATATCCCTTCTGACCTGACTCGAATCCTTGTGGTGAGGCCCGTCGAACTCCATGGCAAACAGCGGGCGTTTCGACTTTGCGTCGACCACCACGAAGTCAAAGTGGGCACGAATGAGAAAGGTCTGGTCAGTATAGGACAACTCGTCGACTTCCGGCTTAAGGGTATCTGCCATCCTCAACTTGCCGAATACCCGGTATTGCGGCGCACCAAGGACGGCATCAGCAATGCGTAAGACCTTTTGCTCGCTGTAATTGAAGAGGGGGATAATCTTCATCGTCCCTGCCTCGATTCTTACGTTCTGCTAGCGCATTCAGTTCGAGTGTTCGTGGGGGGCCGTCGTGGACTCGAACCACGACATAGAGATGGCCGCAAGCACCGGGAGGCCGCGAACCTACTTCTCGGCCACCACGGGGTTGCGCAGCACGCCGATGCCGCTTATCTCTATCTCTATGACATCGCCCGGTTTCACGTTCTCCGGTACGCCGTCGGTGCCCATCCACAGCACGTCCCCTGGGTACAGGGTCATGTACTTGCTCATCCGGCTCATGAATTGGGCGATGCCGAAGATCATGTTGTTGGTAGCGAAGTTCTGCACCTCTTGACCGTTGACTCTCACAATGGTGCGCATATTCTTTGGGTCTGCATCAGTCTCGATCCAGGGCCCCATGGGCTTGAAGGTGTCGGAGTTCTTGGCCCGCCAGTGGGTACGGTCGCCGGCCTGCCAGGTCCGCTCGCTGAAGTCGTTGCCGATGGTGTAGCCAAAGATGTAGTCCCAGACCTCCTCCTCCGAGATGTTCTTGGCCTTCTTGCCTATGACCACCACCAGCTCGCCTTCGTACTGGGTGCGCTCCGTGGCGTCTCTGGGTATCACGATGGCCTCTTCATGGGCGATGAGGGCGTTGTTTGCCCGATATCCCACGTCCGCCGCTTTGGGGGGCGAGGCCTGCCGCCCCGTGATGGCAGCCATACGTCGCACGTGGTCCATGTAGTTGACCCCGGCGGCGTAGAAGGTGGACGGCACCACGGGCACCAGCAACTTCACCTGGGCCAAGGGGTAGCTGCGTCGGGTCCGCCTGATTCCCTCAAAGGGACTCCCCTCCAGCTCAATTACCTGGTCCCCCTCCACCACGCCGTAGGCCACCTGGTTGCCGCGCTGGAACCGTGCAATCTTCATGTGCACCTCCCTAGTGTGTGAACCTGTTCAGAAACTCTGGTCAAGGAGTGCAGAGTCCCGAAGCATCGGGACTCTGCCGGGGGTCTGGGGGTGTCCCCCAGGTCTCTTTCCCTCCCCCTCTCCCACGGGTGGGAGAGGGGGACCGAGGGGGTGAGGGTTTTCCGAACAACTCTACGAGAAGTGGGGCATCACCTCTTTGGCGAAGAGGCGCATGCTCCGGGCACCCATCGCCGGTGCCATGCCCGGCCACTGCATCCGCAAGGTCATGTGGCTTATCCCCAGGGATGTAAACCGGCCCACCGCCTCCAGTGCGTCCTGGGGAGAGCCGACGATGAACCTGTCCTGGGCCAGCTCATTGAAGGAGGTGCCGAAGCGCTCCTGGCCCGGAAGGGCCCGGTCCTGGCCCCACTGGGCGTAGGCGTTGTACTTGCCTCCCAGGAAGACGGCGGCATCCTGGAAGGCGCTCTCCCTGTCCGGCGCAATGTACATCTCGCGGTGGATGGGAAGCCTGCTGGGGACCGGGTGACCGGAAGCCAGAGACGTTTGCCTGTACATCTCCACCTGCCGCTGGACGGTGTCGAAGGCTGCGTGGGGGTTGATGTACCACGGCAGTCCCAGGCGGGCCGCGCGCTGGATGGCCACGTCGTTGTTAGCGGCCACCCAGATGGGCGGGTGCGGCTTCTGCACGGGCCGCAGCGTCATCCGCGCACCTTCAAGCTGGAAAAACCTACCGTGGAAGGTGACCGACTCCTCGGTCCACAGGCGCCGGAGCAAGGTCAGCGCCTCCTCAAACCGTCCGGCGCGGGTGCGGCGGTCCACGCTGAAGGCGTTGAACTCCTCGTCCCTGTACCCCAGGGCCACGCTCAGGATAGCCTTGCCCCGGCTGATGATATCCAGGGTGGCGAACTGCTCCGCAACGTCCACCGGATGGTGCAGCGGCAGCACGATGGTGGCCAGCAGCCCCATGTCCGGCACCTCGGCGGCCACCCGGGCCAGCACGGGCACCGTCTGGAGCATCTGGTAGGGCTGGGTCAGGTAGTGCTGGCCCATGGCCACGAAGCTGAAACCCAGCTCCCGGGCCAGGCGCACGCGCTCCAGGGCGTCGTCCAGCCGCTTTGCCATGTCCTCGCTCGTAGGCTGCTGGAGCATAGCTGTGATGGCGACCCCGAACTGCATGGCATCCCCCAACTCGCGAAGTGCCAGCGGTAAGGGTAGTGCCGGTGTGTTGTGCTGTCAACTGCGCGGGTGGGCCAGTGACCAATTGTTGAAGGCCCTTCTACATGCTATGCTCTGAGCGCCATGACAACAGTAGATAAACAGAAACTGCACAGGGTCCTCAGTCCCCGCACCGTGGCCGTGGTGGGCGACAAGAAGTCCACGGGCTATCGGTGGCTGCGGGCCATGGAGAAGTTCCGGGGTAAGGTCTACTCGGTACAGATTGACCCTAATGAGGTCCCAGGCATCGAGGCGATGGGTGTGCCCAACTACCAGCGCCTCATGGACATACCCGACGAGGTGGACTACGTGGTGCTGGCGGTGCCCCGGGCTGTGGCCCCTCGCGTGCTGCGGGACGCCGTGGAGAAGAAGGTGGGCGGCGTCGCCATGTTCACCTCCGGGTTCGCCGAGACGGACACCAAGGAGGGGGTGCAGCTACAGAATGAGGTCAAGGAGTTGGCCCGCCGCAATGGCCTGGTGATCGTGGGGCCCAACTGCATGGGGGTGTACAACCCCTCGGTGGGGCTGAGGTTCGGCGCCGAGCAGCCCACCGGCTTCAGCGGCCCGGTGGCCTTCATCTCCCAGAGCGGCGGCCACACCGGGAGCTTCAGCCTGGCGGCTCACGCCAATGGCATCGCCGTGGGGCTGGCGGTGAGCTTTGGCAATGGTGTGATGCTGGAGAGCGTGGACTATCTGGAGTACTTCGCCCAGGACCCCGACACCAAGTACATCGCCATGTACATAGAGGGGGTGCGGGACGGCCGCCGCCTCTTTCGGGTGCTCAGGGAGACCACCCCCCACAAGCCAGTGGTGGTGTGGAAAGGGGGCGTCAGCGAGGCGGGCCAGCGGGCCACCGCCTCTCACACCGCCTCTCTGGGGGGGGCCGCGGTCATCTGGGACGCCATGTGCCGCCAGGCCGGCGCCATCCAGGTGACCTCCCTGGAGGAGCTGGTGGACGTGCTCCAGGCGCTGGTGTACCTGCCCCCCTTCACCGGCGACGGCGTGGGCATCACGGGAGGCTCCGGAGGACAGTCGGTCTCTTTGGCCGACGACTTCTCCCGGGCCGGGCTTCGGGTGCCTACTCTTACCCAGGCCTCCTACTACCGCCTGGCTTCCTTTTTCAGCCTGGTGGGGGCCAGCTACCGCAACCCCATTGACTTGGGCTCCAACCGGACCGAGATCGAGACTATCCTGGATGTCCTGAGCCAGGACCCCAATGTGGACATCGTGGTGATGCAACTGACCCCCCAGGCCTGGCGGCAGGACCAGTCACAGGTGGAAGCGCAGGTGGAGGCGCTTATACGACACCGGGACCACTCGGGCAAGCCCGCAGCGGGGGTGCTGTTCAGCCCCATGCCCTTGGAGGAGGCGGAGCTGCTGCGCTCTCTGGCGGAGCGCCTGAGGGCGGTGGGGGTACCCGTTTTCCCCTCATATGCCAGGGCCGCCCGCGCCATTAAGAAGGCCCTGGACTACCACCGCTTCCACCGCGCCGAGGGTTAGCCCCGCTATTATGGGAGCCATCGAGGACACCATCCTGGCGCGAGACCCGAGGGGCATCGCCAGCGTGCGCCCCTACCTCCCGCCTGACTTCTGCACCCAGGCAGCCCGCTTCGCTCTGGCGCATCCGGGCACCGTGCTCATCGCCACCGGCTTCTTCATCCTCCGAGGCAACGCAGGAGAGACCGACGGCCCTCCCGGCGCCGCCGCCATGGGCTATGCCCTCCAGGAGCTGGGGAATACGGCCTACTACGTGACTGACCAGCCCAATTTGACGCTGGTGCGGTCCGTGGCCCACGATCCCTCCCGAGTCATAGACTTCCCCATCGCTGACCACGCGACGAGCCGCACGTTCGCGAAAAACTTGCTGGCCAGGCTCTCCCCGTCCCTTCTCATCGCAGTAGAGCGGGCGGGGTTCGACAAGGAGCGGCGGTATGTCAACCGCTTCGGTGTTGACATCTCCCACACTTCGGCCAAGGTGGACTACCTCTTCCTGGAGCACCCACACACCATCGGCATTGGGGACGGTGGCAACGAGATTGGCATGGGTGTGGTGGCCCAGCACGTCCCCAAGGAGGTGGCCAGCAGCCCCGCCGTCACCTCCACCAGCAAGCTGATCATCGCCGGCGCCTCCAACTGGGGCGCCTATGGCCTGGTGGCCGCCCTTTCCCTGGAGTGTGGCCGCAACCTGCTCCCATCCGTGGAGCAGGAGAAGGAGTGGGTCCGGCGCCTGGCCTCCCTGGGTGCCGTGGACGGCCTGTCGTGCCAGGTGGAGGAGGCGGTGGACGGCTTCCCGCTTGAGGAGAACGCTCTGACTCTGGAGGAGCTGCACCGGCTGGTGGCCAGAGAGACCGCCGCCGCGAAGGAGGATACCCGTGAGCACCATCAAAGAGGCCCGCACCTCGCTCCTTGAAGTGTCCCTGGACCGGCCCTTCCTGGCGGGAGGGCTGTACATGGTCTCCTCCGTACCCCACGTGCTGCTGCGCCTGCGTGATGGCGACGGCACGGAGGGGGTCTCTTACCTCTACACCCACAGCCATCTTCTCATCCGCTCGCTGCGGACTCTGCTGGAGGACATGACGGCCCTGACGGTGGGCGAAGACCCCATGGACATCGAGGCCATCCGGGCCAAGCTGCGGCTGGCCACCAACTGGGGCGGGCCGGGCGGCGTGGTGATGGCGGCCCTCGCCACGGTGGACGTGGCCTTGTGGGACCTGAAAGGGAAGCTGCTGGGGCAGCCCCTGTACAGGATGCTGGGCGGTTTCCGCGACCGGGTGCCCACCTACGCCAGCGGCGCACTATGGCGCAACTTCAGCCTGAAGGAGCTACAGGAGGCGGCGTCGCGCTTTGTGCAGCAGGGGTTCCGCGCCATGAAGCTGCGGCTGGGCAGCGAGCCCTCGGCGGAGAAGGAGGTGGAGCGGATGCGGGTGGTGCGAGAGGCCGTGGGCCCCGATGTGGATGTGATGGTGGACATAAACCAGACCTGGACTCCCCACCAGGCGGTCCGCATCGGCAGGATGCTGGAGGAGCACAACCTCTACTGGCTGGAGGACCCGGTGGACCACCAGGACGTGCGAGGCAGCGCCCGGGTGGCCCACGCCATCACCGCGCCGGTGACCGCCGGGGAGTACCACTGGGGCATGCCTCCCCTGCGGGTGCTCCTGGAGAACGAGGCGGTGGACATCCTCATGGTGGACCTGATGCGGGTGGGTGGCATCACCGACTGGATGAAGGCGGCGGGCATGGCCGAGGGCTTCCGCGTGCCGGTGGCCAGCCACATCTGCCCAGAGGTGTTGTGCCACACGGTAGCCGCGGTCCCCAACGGGCTCACGGTGGAGTACATGCCCTGGTCCTTCCGCATCCTGGAGGAGCCGCCCAAGGTAGAGAAGGGAATGCTCGTGCTGCCCCAGCACCCTGGCACCGGCGTCCGCCTGGACGAGCGTGCCGTCAAGCAGTACGCGGTACAGTGAGGGGGGGCTGCTCTCGTTCAGAATGATGGGTGACACCTGGTAAAGTGTCCCCATGCGAATGATTAACAGGAGCGTGCCCCATGCTCGGCGCTGCCCACTCGCCAGTGCTACACTGAGTAGCAGGGGTAATCTTCCTGCTGGTGCAGCGGAGCAACACATGTCCATGAGCACGGAGCCCCTCTCCATAGAGACGAAAGACGTGGGTTTGGCCATTACCTGGCGGGACGGCCACAGAAGTCTCTACCCGCACCGGTACCTGCGCCTGCAATGTCAGTGCGCCCACTGCGTGGACGAGTGGACCAGGGAGCGGAAGCTGCGGGAAGAGGACGTCCCGCAAGATGTCCGCCTCGAGGACCACCTGGTGGTAGGCAACTACGCCATTCAGATACTCTGGAGCGATGGCCACTACGATGGCATCTACCCCTACCGGCTCCTCAGGGAGCTGTGCCCCTGCGGCGCGTGCCCTGCTGACAAAGGCGGCCAGGGGCGCTAAGCCCCATCACATCGGGAAGCGCCCTGGCCTGAGGGACAGCCATGCGTATGGCGCAATGAAATGTCCCTCTTGGCTCGGAAACCGGCGATTTCAGGGCCCCTTGCGTGGGTTGACAGAACGCGAGGCCGGCAGTACCTTTTATTCATTGGGCCTTTGGCCCGCGCCAGCCGGGCGGCAAGGTCACAGTGAGGTCTTTGTCAGGTTTGCTCCCTACTGTCACTGCGGAGGGGTGCAGGCGTGCCACAGTTCCCCCACGCGGCGCTAGAAGAAGCTCTTGGGTATTACGCTGCACTGGTAGATAACGCCAGCGAAGCCATCATCTCGTCTGACGAAAACTTCGTGATCCGCACCTGGAATAAGGCCGCCGAAGCCCTTTATGGGTGGCGTGCCGGAGAGGTGATTGGCAAACGGTCTTCAGAAGTGTTGCCGGCGATAGAAGTCCAGGGTTTTGGTACAGACAGGGAAGCCGCCGGGAAAGCATTTTTTGAGAAAGGGACGTACCGCGGTGAAATAGTCTACCGACACAAAGACGGGGGCAAGGTGAATGTATACGTATCCAGTGTTGTTCTGAAAGATGCGCAGGGCAAGACTACTGGGGCGCTGGCAATTCATACCGATATCACCGAGCGTAAGAAGATAGAGGAGCGGTCCCAGATTCTCGCCGAAGCCAATGCCACGCTTCTCACGAGCGAAGACCCGGAGGCCATCGTCCAGGCTATCGCTACCAGGGTTATGACGCACCTCAACTGTGATGTCTTCTTCAATTTCGTACTGGATGAAGCAAGGGGCCGCTTGAGGCTGAACGCCTATGCCGGAATACCTGCCGAAACTGCTCGCGACATCGAGTGGTTAGACATTGGCGTGGGAATCTGGGGTGGTGTCGCCCAGGATGGGCGCCGGATTGTCTCGGAGAATGTCCAGGGAAACGGCGACGAACGCGCGGCCCTGGTCCGCTCTTACGGGATACAGGCGTGCGCCTGTCATCCGCTGCACGTGGGTGGTAGTACTATTGGAACGCTCTCCTTTGGCACCAGGTCACGGGCCAGCTTTACGGACAACGAGCTGGATTTCATGAAGACAGTGGCGGACGCTGTGTCCGTGGCGATGCAGCGCAAGAAGGCGGAGGAGACTCTAAGTGCTAACGAGGCACGGCTCAGGCTGTTCCTTGAACAGGTGCCCTGTAATGTCTGGAGCGTGGACAGAGACCTTAGAGTTACCTTCGTTCAGGGTGAGACCCTGCGCAGCCGGGGTATTGCGCCGGATACAATAATCGGGAAGACTCTTTACGAATACCTTAATACCGGTGACCAGAGCTCTCCCCCCATCGCGGCATGCCTACGGGCGCTCAAAGGGGAAACGGCAACCTACGAGATGGAAGCGAAAGGAAAAATCTATTACACCTACGTTGAACCACAGCGTGACAAAAATGGCAAAATCCACGGGATCATAGCGGTTGGCGTGGACATCACAGGGCGTAAGAAAGAAGAGGAGGAGCGGGAACGTCTGGCCGGAGAGTCGGCTGAGACACTTAGCGAGTTCCAGACAGTGCTGGATACCGCCCCGTTCGCCATCTGGATTGCCCGTGATCCCCAGTGCCGATACATCGAAGGCAATATCTATGCCAACCAGCTTTTAGGAGTCCACCGGGGCGATAACATCTCCCGCAGCGCCCCGCCCGGCGAGGCGGCTATCACCTACCGTGCGCTGCGTAACGGCGTCGAGTTGAAGCCGGAGGAATTGCCCGCCCAGATAGCCGCGGCTACTGGAAAGGTGGTCTCTCCGCAGGAAGTGGAATTCATCTTCGACGACGGGCATCGGCTGCATATGCTCATAGGGGCTGTGCCTTTATTCGGCGCGGATGGGCGAAGCCGCGGCTCTGTAGCTGTGGGAGCGGACATCACCGAGCAAAAGCAGGCGATAGAAATAAAGGACGAGTTCATCGGCCTCGTGTCCCACGAACTCAAGACGCCACTGACAGTGATAATGGGTGGTCTCTTCATGCTTGCAGAGAAGGGACTCACCGAGGAGCAAGCACAGGAGCTTCTCCAGGATACCCTAGGCAGCACCTTTGCCCTGGACAGCATCGTGGACAACCTGCTGGAGCTCTCGCGCTCTCAAGCTAACCGCCTGGTCCTTCATACGGAACAGTCAGACTTCGGTCAAATAGCCAGGCAGGTAGCGCAGAACCTACAAAGCGCATTGGCGATACAGCGGCTCAGTGTTGATCTGCCAGATGGACTGCCAGCCATCGTGGCTGACCCGCTCAGGGTTAGGAGAATCCTTTTCAATCTTGTTGAGAACGCCATCAAGTACTCACCGAAGGGCGGCGAGGTGCGAGTCTCTGCAAGGCGGCAGGATGATAACCTGGTTGTCTGTGTCAGTGACCAGGGGCCCGGGATTTCGCCCGATGACCAGAAGAAGTTGTTTCAGAGCTTTCAGCAATTGGAGATAAGCAGCAGACGCGCCATGCAGGGGGTCGGACTGGGTCTCAAGGTCTGTCGCACTTTGGTAGAGGCACATGGCGGGCGGATATGGGTCGAGTCGCAACCGGGCAAGGGGTCATCCTTTTATTTCACATTGCCGGTGAAGGGCGTCGCCGCTGGACAATGAAGTCATCCGGCTCTGTTAACATCCTTGCCCGAGGGGAGAGTCCAGAGAGGGCAGAGTCCTCTCTGGCGGGGGTCTGGGGG
>JACPQL010000033.1 GCA_016190445.1 Chloroflexota bacterium | reverse complement strand
TATTTTCACGCCAATCTGGCGGAGTGGGGGGCAATCCTTCTCTGTTCGTCCACAGATGGGGGAGGCCTATTTTCATCCGTATCGGTGCCCCGCTGGCCCGCCCCTGCCTCTCGCCCGCCCCCCTACATCTCCGTCTTGCCCGGCGTGGCTATGGAGAGGTGGGACATGGCCGAGCCATCGGAGGCCCCGTGGTAGTGGCGCTCCCCGGCAGGGATGTACACCACAGAGCCCGGCCCGATCTCGTGGTGCTCGGACTCGGTCCCCGCCACACCTTTCCCGGAGATGACGTAGAGCACCTGCTCGTTGGTGTGAGTGTGCATGTGCGTCCGGGCGCCCTTGCTGAAGTTGATCATGCTCACGCGTATACCCTTGCCCACGTCCTCCGCCACCAGGTTCTGCCGGCTTACCGGCCCGGTAAACAGGGGCCTGGGGGTGGTGTCCGGCTTCACGGCATCCAGCTTTACTACTTGCATGGGTCCCTCCTTCTCAACGAGCTTGTTTCAAAACCCTCACCCCTTCTGTCCCCCGCTCCCTTGGCAAGGGAGCAGGGGAAGGGGAAGAAAGCTGGGGGACACCCCCAGCCCCCCGGCGAGGGGGCTTCGCCCCCTCTGCACACCCCCTTGAGACCCGTTTTGAAATAGGTTGAATGTAGGTCTACAGGGCCTGCCAGCGGCGGCGCCCGCCTGCCTTCACCACCTTGCCGATGGTCTGGCCCGATGCGAAGTGGCCGGCGCACACGATCATCTTCTCTCGCTCCATCCGGTCCAGGAGGGCCGCCCGGCCCCGGCGGGAGAGGTCCAGGTCCACGTCGGCCCGGATGCACCAGTTTGGCTCCTGAATCTGGACCAGGCTGTGAAAGACGTCTCCCATCAGCACGCCTTTCTCCCCTCTGGAATTGATGATAACCACCAGGTGCCCAGGGGTGTGCCCCGGTACCGACAGAGTGCTGACACCGGGGGCCACGGTACGCTCCTCTTCTATCAGCTCCACGACCCCCAGGCCCTGTAGCGGCACTACCGATGCCTTTATCCAGGGCGAGCGCTCCAACACCTCGGGGCGGGTATAGTACTCCCAGTCTGCCCTGGGGAAGAGGTACCTGGCGCGGCTGAAGGTCGGGCGGGGTTGCCCGCCCGCCACGGTGACATTCCAGCCCACGTGGTCGGCGTGAAGGTGGGTGTGGACCACCGTGTCCACGTCTTCAGGGCTGATGCCCCTCTGTTTCATCTGGTTGAGGAGGTCGCCGGTGCGGTTCCCTCGGGTGGGATGGGGCCCTGGGCCCATGCCGGTATCCACCATGATGACCCGGCTGTCCAGGCGCAGCGCGAAGCAGCCGTAGTAGAGCTGGAGCTTCCCATCACTTTCCAGGAACTCCTTTCTGTACGGCGCCCATGCCTCGGCTGGCACCAGCGGCATGAACTCCTTTGGGTCGTAGGCTGGGGGGATCATGTCGAGTAGCGACAGCACCTCTACGTTCCCGATCTTGACACTCTCGCCCACGTCTTGCCTCCTTTCTGTTCCCACCGTATTCTAACGAACAGCGGTTGCGCAACGATGCCACGGTCTACGTCCGCTGGGGCCACCCACGGGCTTGGACCAGCCTCTCCAGCTTGCGGCATATGCACCTCACCACCCCGGGCCCCTCGTAGACCAGGGCGGTGAACAGTTGCACCGTGTCCGCCCCCGCCTGTAGCGCGGCGAAGGCATCCTCCCCGGTGAAGATGCCGCCGCAGGCGTTGATGACCAGGTCAGGGCCGCCCTCGCGGCGCAGCTCCGACACGATGCGCAGCATATCAGAAAGCAGGGGGCGACCGCTAAGCCCCCCGGTGCCGACCTTGAGCCGGGGCTCCTCCACCGGCACCGTGTTGATGGCCGTCACGCCCGTGACCCCCGCCTGGCGGCATATCTCCAGGAGGGAGAGCACCCTCTCCTGCCCCTGGGGGTCGGAGTAGGGTGGGAGCTTGACAAAGAGGGGTTTGCGACGGCCGCCCAGGCGGCGCAGCAGGCTGAGAAGGGCATCCCGCTCCTGGAAAACGCGGATGCCCGCCGTGTTTGGGGAGCTGATGTTGAGCTCCACGGCCTCCACCAACGGCTCCAGCCTCTGATGGCACCGGGCAAAGCCCTCTTCGTCCAGGGCAGCGATGCTCACGAAAATGGGGGTTGGCCTATGGCGCAGCCCTTCGGCTGAAGGGCGCAGCCTCTCCAGGCGACGTGCCACCCGCTCCAGGCCGTTGCTGGGGAAGCCCATGGCGTTAACCAGGGCCTGCTGGCCTGGTCGGCGCAACAGGCGTGGCCTGGGGTTTCCCCGGCGGGGCTCCGGCGTCACCGTGCCTCCCACCACGTAGCCGAAACCCAGCAGGCCGAGGGCCGCCAGATGGACGCACTGCTTGTCATAGCCCGCTGCCAGCCCCACGGGGTTGGAAAGAGGGATGCCCGCCACCTCCCGGCGAAGAGCGGGGTACTTCTGCCGAAAGGTGGGAGTCACCGCCCGCCAAAGGGGGGCCAAAGCCAGCAGCGCCTCCGCTACCCCCTGGGCCCGCTCAGGGGGCAGGCGGAACAGCCAGGGCCGGAACGCACTTTTGTACAGGTCCATGCCGTTACACGAAGCCGCGCAGTTCGACTGCGCGGGCCACACGCTCGACGGCGATGATGAACGCCGCGTCCCGCAGGGTCACCCTCTCCTGCTGTGCCCTATCGTACACCTGGTCCACTGCCTGCCGCATGCGGAGCCACAGCTCCTCGTTGACCCGGGACTCTTCCCACCGGAACTCCTGGAAGTTCTGGGCCCACTCAAAATAAGAGACGATGACGCCCCCTGCATTGACCAGAACGTCGGGCAGCACCACGACCCCCTTCCTGTTTAGGACCTCATCGCCAGCGGGCGTCACCGGGTGGTTGGCCGCCTCCAAGATGACGCGGGCCCGTACCTGGTCGGCGTTATCGCCTGCAAGCACGCCCCCCAAGGCGGCCGGGCAGAGCAGGTCCACCGGCAGCGCCAGAAGCTCCGCGTTGGTGATCTGGTCCCCTTGCTCATAGGCGGCCAGGGAGCCCGTCTCCTTGTAGCACTTAGAGAGCCGGTCCAGATCAAGTCCCTCCGGGTCATACACCCCTCCCTTGCTGGTGCTCACCGCCACTACTCGTAGCCCCGCCTCCTGGGCACACCGGGCCGCCCAGTACCCGGCGTTGCCAAAGCCCTGGACCGCCATGGTCATTCCCTGGGGGTTGACCTGGGCCCGCCGCGCCCAGGAGGTGAGGGCAAATATGGCGCCACGGCCCGTCGCTGCCTCCCTGCCGTAGGAGCCGCCCAGCTCCACCGGCTTGCCGGTGACCACCGCCGGGGTGTGGCCGTGGAGGCGGCTATAAGCATCCATCATCCAGGCCATGGTCTGAGCATTGGTGTTCAGATCGGGGGCTGGGATGTCCCTGGTTGGGCCAATAAGCATCGCGATGTTCTGGGTGTACATGCGGGTGAGGCGGTTCAACTCGCCCTCGCTCAGCTCGGCAGGGTCCACCTGGACCCCTCCCTTGGCCCCGCCGAAGGGGACGTCCGCGATGGCCGTCTTCCACGTCATCAGAGACGCCAGCGCCCGCACCTCATCCAGATCGGCCTGTGGATGGTAGCGGACTCCTCCCTTGTAAGGGCCCCGGGCCCCGTTGTGCTGCACCCGGTAGCCTATGAAAACGCGCAGCCTGCCGTCGTCCATCCGCACCGGCACCTCCACCCGCAGCTCCCGCCACGGCATGCGCAGCAGCTCGCGCAGGTCATCGGAGATGCCCAGCCGGTCAGCCGCCCGGTCAAAGAGCACGTTCACCTGCTCAAAGGGAGATGCCTCATGCACAAGTTCTGCCATGACAACCTCCTCCTCGCGCCCGGGCCTATTGCAGCTAGGGCGCCGTCCTGCCCAGCAGGCTGCCCACCACCGCCCGGCCCAGCCGGCCGAACTCGCGCACCCGGCCCCAGTCGGCAGCGACCACCCAGACGGTGGCTGCCAGGTATACGAAAGCAAAGGCCAGGCGGACACGGGGGTCGGGTATGACGACCTGGGTGAGGAACAGGACAAAGAGCGCCAGGGCGCCGCGCCAGGAGATGTGCATCCGCACCAGCAACACCACCGCGAACAGTGACTGGGCCGAGGTGAGAAAGAACTCCTCCATCTGCCGTGTGCCCAGGGGAAGGGCTTGGGCAGTCCCTCCGGCGACGCTGAATACCACTGGGAGGCTCCCCACCAGCAGGGTCCATTGGTTCACCTTGGAGGAGACCAGCGCCGTCATGGCTGCGGTGGCCTGCCCCCGCATGGTCAGGATGGCGGCTACCAGTATCTCCGGCGACTCCGAAGCCAGGGGGGCAACCCACTGCACCATGAGGAACTGGTCAATACCTGCCTCGGTGCCCACCTGCACCAGCCCGTCAGCGAAGGGCTCCGCCGAGAGGATGATAACCAGTGCCGCGTAGGCGAAGAGGAACAACACGGCACCGCGCCGTGGCGTGCGCCCCAGGGCCGCCAGAGCCGCTGAGGGCCCCACCAGCTCCGGCTCCTGCGCCTTGGCCCGGGCGCTCATCCACATGTAGGCGACGAAGAGCCCGATGAGCACCGCGGCGTCCCAGAGGGCGATGGAGCCTTTCAGGGGAATGGTGAAGGCATAAAGAGTGGCGGCGGCAAGGAAGACCAGCTCCAGAGACAAGTCCCGCTCCAGCCGCAGGGCAGCCCTCCGGGAGAACCAGAAGAGAAACACCACCAGAGGCCACCCAATACCGACCAGGAGCCGGTTTCCTCCGGTCATGTTGGCGGCGGCGTAGTGGACGTAGTCAGACTGGGGGTCCAGGCCGGCCTTCCAGGCGAACACCATGTCCACGGCGTACTCAGGGAGCACCGCCAGCAGGGCCACCACCGCCAGGGCCAGCGCCTGCGAGATGTCCAACTGGGCCGTCTCTGAGGCCCAGGCTAGCAAGAAGGCAGCGCCCACGATGCCCAGGCCAAACACCAGGGCGGCGGGCCCCGCCCCTTCCAGATGGCCGGGGCCCAAGTGCGAAAAGTAGAGGGCGGGCACCCCAGCCGCCAGGGCCAGGGCCAGCCAGAGCCAGTTCTTGGGGTCCCTTTCAGGAGAGGGCATTCTCCGTTCTCTCCTCACATGAGAGGGGAGACCCGTCGCACAGGTCTCCCCTCGTCAGTCTCGCTCAATCCTGACTATCAGGACCTCCCACACGGCCTGGAGAGGTCCCCAAGGCCACTCAACCACGCACCTGAACAAGCTGGTAACGGGTTGCCCCCCGTGGCGCCACCACCTCTACCTCTTCGCCCACCCTGCGGCCCACAATGGCCTTCCCCACGGGCGACGCCACTGAGACCCGGCCGTTGGTCGGGTCTGCCTCTGCCGGGTCCACCAGGAGGTAGGTGACCTCCTGCCCTGAGTTCACCTGACGCAACACCACCTCCGAGCCTACATGGACTGGCTTCCCCTCTCCCCGGCTTCCATCCACGACAACGGTCCAGCGCAGCCGCTCCTCCAGCTCCGCAATGCGGGACATTATCTGGCCCTGACGTTCGCGGGACGCCTCCAGCGGGGCGTTCTCCCGGACATCCTTATCGGCGGCAGCGCGTCTGATGTCCTCTGCCACTCCGAGTCGCTGGACCTTCAGTGCCTCCAACTCCTCCACCATAGCCTGGTATCCAGCGGTGGTGAGGGCTATAGGCTCCGTCTTTGGCCGCAGGTCGGTGCCTGAGCGCACCTTGCTCCGGGGTATCTTGATGTGGGTGGAGAGGTTGACCTGGAGGTGCCCTTGCCGCTTGAGAAAAGCCAGAAACTCCTTGACCGGCAGCAGCCGGCCCTGGGCGTCTCCGCCAGCGGTTATCACCTGCTCGCCGTAGTCGGATACCTCAAGAGGCGTCAGATCGCCCACCGCCCTGGTGGGGCCGCACCAGCGGACAAAGCGGTGCACCTCCGCCACGTCCTGTTGGGGGCGTCCTTCCTGGACGCCTACAAACTGATTCAGAGCTTCCGAAAGGATCATCAATCACACTCCAAACATCGTATTTGATTCTATGCTCAGCCGTTTGGGGCTGTCAACGAAAGACCGGGCCAGGCCTGCACTCGCTCATGATGATGGTTGACAGTGGTTGCCGGATGGGGTGTGGCCGGGCACACCCGAAGAATAGCGATTGACCCCGTAGGGCATCCCGACATGTCGGGACGAACCTGCCCGCCCACGACGGTCGGGTTGCGAAACCCGACCTACAGATTCAATCGCTGTTTCCGGGCCACATCATCTTCCTTGACAGAAAAAGAGGCGCCACCTAGACTTGGCACCGCACCGAGGGGGCTAGCAGCATGACACAGGAGTCGGTGATCAGCACCGAGGTACGCCAGTGGGTGGGCCGGGAGTCGGAGCCGGTGACACTGGAGGTGGAGCGCGGCGCCATAAGAAAGTTCGCCGAGGCCATAGGTGACTCCAACCCGCTGTTCAACGACGAGGCTGCCGCCCGCAGGACTCGCTACGGTGGCATGATTGCGCCCCCGACCTTTCTTCGCTCTGTCCCACTCCCAAAGCTGCCGTTGCCGGAGATGCCGAACCTTCGGCGCATTCTGGACGGCGGCAGCGACTGGGAGTATTTCCAGCCAGTATGGCCCGACGACCGTATCACGGCGGTGACCCGTCTGGAGAACGTGCGGGAACGCCGGAGCAGGCTGGGCCCAATGCTGTTCACCACGCTCAAGACTACGTACACCAATCAGTTCGGGCAGGTGGCGGCCACCCAGACCAGCACCTTGATCTTTTACTAGAGGAAGGGTTGGGCCATGGGCAAGCAGGTGTACTACGAGGACGTAGATGTGGGCTCGGAGGTCTCGTCACTGGTGAAGCACCCTACAACTCAGCAGCTCGTCAAGTACGCCGGGGCCTCGGGCGACTACTATCAGATCCATTACGACAAGGACTATGCTCTGAGCAATGACCTGCCAGGCGTGATTGTCCATGGGGCACTAAAGAACGCCTTCCTGGGCCAACTTCTAACAGACTGGATTGGGGAGGAGGGCACCCTGAGGCACCTGAGCGTGCAGTACCGTAGCATGGATGTCCCCGGGGATACCCTGACCTGCAAGGGGCGGGTGACAGGGAAAGAAGAGAAAGACGGTGAGCACCTGGTGCACTGCGATATCTGGCTGGAGAACGGCAAAGGGGAGAAGACCACGCCCGGCACCGCCACGGTGGCGCTACCCTCTCGATGTCGCGCCTCTTAGCAGACCCTGGAGCGGACCTGACCTCACCCCCCATCCATTGGCGGAATATAGAGAAGGGGCCGACCTCATGTCAGTGATTACCCTGCGCGATGGCACGCGCATTCACTACGAACTCCACGGCTCCGGGGCCACTCTGGCCCTGACGCCGGGGGGACGCAACGGCATGGACTCACTGAGGCCACTAGCCCTCAAGATCGCCCAGGGCGGCTACTGTGTCCTCATCTACGATCGGCGCAACTGCGGCGCCTCCGACGTGGTGATCGAGCGACGCTGGGACGCCACCGGCGCAGGGCTCTCAGAGCAGGAGATCTTCGCTGAGGACATGTACGAGATCCTGGGCCACCTGAACGCCAGGCCCTGCTGGGTCGGTGGCGTCTCTGCCGGTTGCCGTGTCTCCCTGCTGCTGGCCATCCGACATCCGGACGCGGTGAAGGGGCTGCTGGTCTGGATGGTTACCGGCGGCGCGGTGGCGGCGAAACGCCTCGGCTACAACTACTACGAGCAGTTCATGGAAGTGGCTGAGCGCCAGGGCATGGAGGGGGTGCTCCGTACCGCTTTCTTCGCGGAGCGTGTCCAGCAGAATCCATCCAACCGGGAGAGGCTGCTCCGCCTGGACCCGAAGGAGTTTGTGGCGGTCATGAGGGACTGGCGCGCCTTCTTCACTTCAGACAAGCCCGTTGTAGGCGCAACAGAGGAGGAGCTTCGGCGCATCACTGTGCCCACAGTGATCATAGCGGGTGGTGACGATGTCCACCCTACTGCCGTTGCCCAGAAGCTCCACGAGCTGCTTCCCCAGTCCGAGTACCATCGTCCCCTCTGGACTCCGCAGGAGCGAGAGCGTCTTCTGGCGGACCAGAGCCTCTACCGCGAGGCAACTGCTGAGAAGGTGGGGCCCATCCTTCTGGAGTTCCTCCAAAAGCACCAGGCCCGGGCAGGCGTCAGGGCGTAACTCCGTACTCTGTTAGCAGGGTGCTGGATCCCGACCTGTCGGGACTGCACACCCCTTTTTCAGCAACCTGTTAGTGTCCTGTCTCCTTAGTTCTTTACAAAAATAGACGCTCCCCTACCGGAGAGGACACCCTCTTTGGGGGCATATACCTCACCCCCTTGCCCCCTCTCCTGCAAGGAGAGGGGGGAGG
>JACPQL010000032.1 GCA_016190445.1 Chloroflexota bacterium | reverse complement strand
GCTTTTCTCTGGGCCGTTATGTCCCGGGCAGCCGCGAACACGCCGAGGACGTTGCCCCCCACGTCCCTGTACACCGAGGCGTTGTACAGTACGTCGGTAAGTTTTCCATCACTGTGACGGATGGTGAGGGGGTAGTCCATGACATAGCCTTTGGCCAGGACCTGCTTGTACCCCTCCCGTGCCTGCTCGGGCTCGGTAAAGTAGTTGGCGAAGTCGGTGCCTATGAGTCTCTCCCGAGAGACTCCTGTGACCCTCATGGTGGCTTCGTTCACGTCCGTGATCCTGCCATCGGGGCTGATGGTGACCAGCGGGTCAAGAGACGCTTCAATCAGGCTCCGGGCATACTGGGAGGCCTGCTTCTGGGCAGTGATGTCCCGGGCAGCCGCGAACACGCCGAGGACGTTGCCCCCCACGTCCCTGTACACCGAGGCGTTGTACAGTACGTCGGTAAGTTTTCCATCACTGTGACGGATGGTGAGGGGATAGTCCGTGACGTAGCTCTTGGCCAGTACCTGCTGGTACCCCTCCCGTGCCTTCTCGGGCTCGGTAAAGTAGTTGGCGAAGTCGGCGCCTATGAGTCTCTCCCGAGAGACTCCTGTGACTCTTATGGTGGCTTCGTTCACGTCCGTGATCTTGCCATCGGGGCTGATGGTTACCAGCGGGTCAAGAGACGCTTCAATCAGGCTCCGGGCGTACTGGGAAGCCTGCTTCAGAAACGTGATGTCCCGGTCAATGGCCGAGAGGCCTATCAGCTTGCCCTCTTGATTTCTTACCGGAGACACTGTGACCAGAACGTCAACAACTGACCCGTTTTTCCTTCTCCGCTGGGTCTCGTAGCGTTCGACCTTCTCCCCTCTCTTGACCTGGTCAATGATCGCCTCAAACTCATGAACACGTTCGGGCGTGCCGATAAGGGAGAGAGGCTTGCCAAGCGCCTCTCTCTCGCTGTACCCGAACATCTTGTCAGCGGCAGGGTTCCAGCTTGTGATGGTCCCATCAAGCGCCTCGCTGATGACGGCGTCCTCGGACGACTGGACGATGGCAGCCAGGAAACGGAGGTTCTCGTCCAGCGCGGAAGCATAGTGGGAGGCCTGCTTCTGAGATGTGATGTCCCGGTCAATGGCAGAGAGCCCTATCAGCTCTCCCTCCTCGTTTCTTACCGGGGACACCGTGACCGAGACGTCCACCACCGTCCCGTCTCTCCTCCGCCGCTGGGTCTCGTAGCGTTCGACCTTTATCCCTCTTCTGACCTGGTTGATGATCGCCTCAAACTCGTTAAGACGGTCGGGCGTACCGATAAGGGACATGGGCTTGCCAAGGGCCTCCTTCTCCGTGTAGCCGAACATCTGCTCAGCGGCGGGGTTCCAGCTTGTTATGGTCCCGTCAAGCGCCTCGCTGATGACGGCGTCCTCAGACGACTGTACGATGGCAGCGAGGAAACGAAGGTTCTGGGAGGCTTCCTTCTGGAATGTAATATCCCGGTCAATGGCAGAGAGCCCTATCAGCTCTCCTCGCTCGTTTCTTACCGGGGACACCGTAACCGAGACATCCACCACCGACCCGTCTCTCCTCCGCCGCTGTGTCTCGTAGCGTTCGACCTTTTCCCCTCTCTTGACCTGGTCAATGATCGTTTCAAACTCTCGAAGGCGGTCCCGCGTAGCGATGAGGGACATGGGCTTGCCAAGTGCTTCCTTCTCAGTGTACCCGAACATCTTTTCAGCGGCGGGGTTCCAGCTCGTTATGGTCCCATCGAGGGTCTGGCTGATGACGGCGTCTTCAGACGATTGAACGATGGCGGCAAGGAACCGAAGGTTCCCATCAACCGCATCCCTGCTGGGCGTTGCAGTCCTACTTTGTCTTCTCACATTTTTCACCATAGAAGTGCTCCTTCCTGGCAGTATCCAAACGACAGCCCAGCCGATGGTGAACTGGAATCCATGCCATCAAAGGAGAAGGAGGGGGAGAGACGGCATAACTGGACTCCGGACTCGCTGCTCCCATGGTAAGCTGGCCCCCCTTGCCTGTCAATCATACTCCGTGGGTGCAAAGTCCCCCTTGTCCTTTGTCTTTGCAACTCCTTCGATGGAAGGACTCGCAAGGACGGTTTGTCCCGTCTTTGCACAAAATGTCATTCTCACGAAAATGGGACTGGTGGGCATGGGATGTCATGCTGAGGAGGTGGTTGGACTCCTTCGCCTGGAACACCGATTGCCGACGAAGTCCCGACTCCGTCGAGGACTCGCGACAGAGTCGGAGCATCTGGGGAGGCGGCATTTCATCCTTCCTGGTGCCCCGATGGCCATCGGGGCACGATGGGCCAACTGGTACGGTTGACAGTGGGTAGGCCCTTCCTTAGACTGGGCTAGAGGCCCCGCCTGTTCAGCGCCGCCCATCTAAAGAGCGAGAGGGGGTATTATGAGAGTCACGCTTTCCCTCATCAAGGCTGACGTCGGCTCCATTGGCGGTCACACCAAGCCTTCAGCGGAGATGATCGCCGAAGTGGAGAGGGCCACCCGCAACGCCATAGACAACGGCCTGCTCATAGACGCGTGGGTGTCCCACACCGGCGATGACATCGCTATCCTCATGTCCCACACCCGTGGCGTGAACAACACGGATGTCCACCAGTTCGCCTGGCAAGCGTTCCTGGACGCCACCGCCATCGCCAAAAAGTTCGGGCTGTACGGTGCGGGGCAGGACCTTCTGGTGGACGCCCCGTCAGGCAACGTTCGCGGGGCGGGGCCCGCCGTGGCGGAGTTGGAGTTTGACCACA
Organism: Chloroflexota bacterium; assembly: GCA_016190445.1. GTDB lineage: Bacteria > Chloroflexota > Dehalococcoidia > Lucifugimonadales > JACPQL01 > JACPQL01. The sequence goes on along the minus strand of JACPQL010000032.1, from coordinate 26,743 downwards.
ACCCGGGAACCCGGCCCCGGCCTGCCGAGTCCTTCATGATGCTGGCCGCCGACAAGTGCGGGCCCGGCGCCTATAACCTGCCCATGTTCCTGGGCTTTGCCGACCCCATGTACTGCGCCGGGCTCATGCTCCCCAACATGATCAAGGGGTTCCGCTTCCGCATCGTGGACATGGACAACACCGAGGGGGACAGCATCATCGAGCTTAGCGCGCCCGGGGACTACTACCAACTCGCCGCGCTGCTGCGCGACAACGAGCGGTTCGGCATAGACGCCATATTCTCCCGCACCTTTGACGTGCAGGCGGCGGCCATCTCCACTCAGCGGCTTCACAACATCGCCGGCACCTACACCGGCAAGGACGACCCCGTCGCCATTGTGCGCAACCAGGGCATCTTCCCCGCGCCGGAGGAACTCGTCTCCGCGTACGCCAAGGCGCACTACGTCGGCGGCGATGCCAGGGGCTCCCACGTCATGCCCCTGATGCCGGTGTCCGTCAACACCCCAGTCACCGGCATGTACTGCCTGCCGCTGGTCTCCTGCGTTGGCTTCTCCATGGCGCCGGATGGCACGTTTTCCACCAGCCACGTCGACTTCTTCGACAACCCCGCGTGGGATGCGGTGCGGTGGAAGGCGCAGGAGAAGGGGTACGCCATGAGGGAGCAGGGGTGGTCGGGCGCCGCCATGCTCCCCTACACCGAACTGGAGTACAGTGGCTTTCGAGATACTGTGACCGGGCTGGTGAACAGGTTTGCCTTCGCTCACGAAGACGGCAGGCCGGCCCGTAAGGATGCGGTGTGAAGCCTGGTGCTCACGGCTCCAGGTCCAGGTAGTGGCATAAAGGTGTCAAAGGAGAGCGTGGGGAGGCCCAGGCTGCTCATAGCCACCACCAACCCGGGCAAGGTGGCCGAGTACCGCCTGCTGCTGGGGGAACTGCCCTACGTCCTGGTGACTCCTGCGGAGGTGGGGGTGAAGCTGGAGGTGGAGGAGAGAGGCGCCACCTTCGAGGAGAACGCCGTGGCCAAGGCCCTCACCTTCGCCCAGGCCAGCGGCCTCCTCACCCTGGCGGACGATTCGGGGCTGGAGGTGGACGCCCTCGGGGGTGCTCCCGGGGTCCGCTCGGCTCGGTACGCCGGGCCGGGGGCGACGGACGGGGACCGTGTCCAGGCCCTCCTGGAGGCGCTAGAGGGTGTCCCCCAGGAGCGGCGGACGGCGCGGTTCCGGTGCGTCATCGCTCTGGCCTGGCCCGACGGGCGAGTGGAGACCTGCGAAGGCAAGGTGGAGGGGATGGTGGCGCTGGAGCCCGCAGGGGAGAACGGCTTCGGCTACGACCCCATCTTCTACCTTCCTGAGCGGGGCGTGACCATCGCCCATCTCAATTCTGAGGAGAAGAACGCCATCAGCCACCGGGGGGCGGCGGCGCGGATGGCGGCGCGGCTTCTGGCAGTGATGGTGAAGTCATGACTATGTCTTCATCGGTACCTGGTGAAGTGGTGTTGGACCGGTTCCAGCGGCCCATCAGGGACCTGCGCATCTCGGTCACTGACCGGTGCAACTTCCGGTGCCCCTTCTGCATGCCCGCTGAGGTCTACGGTGAGAGGTACCAGTTCCTGCCCAAACAGGAGATACTTACCTTTGAGGAGATCGCCCGCCTGGCCCGCATCTTCGCGACGCTGGGGGTGAGGAAGATCAGGCTCACCGGCGGGGAGCCCCTGCTTCGCAACGGCGTGGAGAAACTGGTGGCCATGCTGGCCGGCATCGAAGGGGTGGAGGACCTGGCCCTGACCACCAATGGCCACCTCTTGGCCCAGCAGGCCCAGGCCCTCAAGGAGGCGGGGCTCCAGCGGGTCACCGTGAGCCTCCACTCCCTGGATGACGATGTGGTCGGCCAGATGAACGGGCGCAACTTCGGCGCCAGCCTGGTGCTCAAGGGGATCGAGCGGGCGGCAGAGGTAGGGCTTCTTCCCGTCAAGATCAACGTGGTCGTCATCCGTGGAGTGAACGAGCACACCCTTGTGGAGCTGGCGCGCTTCTGCAAAGAGCGCGGGTACATCGCCCGCTTTATCGAGTACATGGACGTGGGGACCCTCAACGGCTGGCGAATGGAGCGGGTAATGCCCGCCGCGGAGGTGGTACGGCTCATCGGCGAGGGGATGCCCCTGGAGCCGGTGGAAAAGGACTACCGGGGCGAGGTGGCGGAGCGCTACAGGTACCGGGACGGTGGGGGCGAGATGGGCGTCATCGCGTCGGTGACACAGCCCTTCTGCGGCGACTGCACCAGGGCCAGGCTCTCACCCGAAGGAAAGCTCCTCACCTGCCTCTTCGCCAGCAACGGTCATGACCTGAGAGAGCCCCTGCGGGCCGGTGCCTCCGACCAGGAGCTACAAAGTATCATCGCCGATGTGTGGAGGGTCCGCGAGGACCGCTACTCCGAGCTGCGCACCTCCATGACGGAGCGCCCAGCCCAGAGGGTGGAGATGTTCCGCATTGGGGGATAAGGCGCGAGGCGACCCTTGCGCTTGCGGCCCCGGGTAAGGCACACTACCCCCGGGGCTTTTTTGTCAGGAGAGAGACCACCATGTACCGCATCTACACCGACGGCGCCTGCCTGGGCAACCCCGGCCCCGGGGGATGGGGTGCTGTCGTAATAGGAGAGGATGGCGTCAGGCAGTGGCTGTTCGAACACGAGGAGGAGACCACCAACAACCGCATGGAGATCATGGCGGCTATCAAGGGGCTGGCGGCGGTGCCGCAGGGCTCCGAGGTCACCCTCTTCAGCGATAGCCAGTACCTGGTCAACACCATGACCAGGGGTTGGAAGCGAAGGATGAACCAGGACCTGTGGGCCAGACTGGACACTGAGGCCAGCAAGCGGCGTGTCCACTGGGAGTGGGTGCAGGGCCACGCAGGCGACCCCGGCAACGAGGAGGCCGACCGCCTGGCCAACCAGGCCGCGCACGCCGCGCTTGCCCTCACCCACGTGGACGAAAAGGGGCAGGCCCGCATGGTGGATGTGGGCGCCAAGCCGGATACCGAGCGGGAGGCGGTGGCGAAGGGGTCCATCCTCATGAGGCCGGAGACCCTGGAGCTGATCAGACGCGGCCAGGCGGAGAAGGGCGATGTGCTGGGCGCCGCTCGCATCGCCGCCATCAACGCCGCCAAGCACACCTGGGAGCTGGTCCCCCTCTGCCACCAGATACCGCTCACCAGCGTCTCGGTGGACCTGGAGCCGGACGAGGAGAAAAACGCCGTCCACATAACCGCCACCGCCCGGGCCACCAGCAAGACGGGGGTGGAGATGGAGGCGCTGACCGCCGTGGCGGTGGCAGCCCTGACTATCTATGACATGTGCAAGGCGGTGGACCGGGGTATGCGCATCCAGGACGTTCGACTGGCCCAAAAGCGTGGCGGCAAGAGCGGGGAGATTGTCCTGGAGAAGTAGGCGCTGGCAGGCTGCTAAGAAAGGGAAGTGCAGTTCCGACAGGTCGGGATTGCCGGGGGCCTGGGGGATAGTCGAAAGGGTCTTTCAGCGACCTGCTAGATCTCCTTGGTCAGGGTGGCCAGGAACTCCTTGTTGTCTTTGGTCTTGCTCATGCGCTCCATGACCTTCTCGGTGGCCTCGGTGAAGTTGTTGGAGTCGGAGCTGATCATGGATACCATGCGGCGGAGCAGGAACACCTGGCGCAGGGTCGTCTCGTCCAGGAGCAGCTCCTCGCGACGGGTACCGCTGCGCTGGATGTCAATGGCGGGGAAGACACGGCGCTCCGCCAGGCGGCGGTCCAGGTGCACCTCCATGTTGCCGGTGCCCTTGAACTCCTCGTAGATCACGTCGTCCATGCGGCTGCCCGTGTCCACCAAGCAGGCGGCCATGACGGTCAGGCTGCCCCCCTCCTCGGTGTTCCGCGCCGCGCCGAAGAACCGCTTGGGCGGGTAAAGTGCCACCGGGTCTATGCCGCCCGAAAGGGTGCGACCGCTGGTGGGCACCGAGAGGTTGTAGGCACGGGTGAGCCTGGTGATGCTGTCCAGCAGTATCACCGTGTCCCGGCCACACTCCACCAGGCGCTTGGCGCGGTCCAGAGCAAGCTCAGCCACCCGGCAGTGGTCCTCCACCGGCTCATCGAAGGTACTGCTGAACACCTCGCCCTGCACTGAGCGTCTCACGTCGGTCACCTCTTCGGGCCGCTCACCAATGAGGACCACCATCAGGTGCACGTCGGGATGGTTGTGAGTCACGCCGTGGGCGATGTGCTTGAGCAGCGTGGTCTTGCCTGCCTTGGGTGGCGATACGATGAGGCCCCGCTGCCCCCTGCCAATGGGCGCCAGCAGGTCAATAAGGCGGGCGGAGATGTTGTCCCGGTTGGTCTCCAGAGTGAGGCGTCGGTTGGGGAAGATGGGAGTCAGGTTCTCAAAAACGGGCCTCTGGCGGGTGGACTCGGGGTCCATGCCGTTGACCACCTCCACCCTGATGAGGCCAAAATAGCGCTCCGAGTCCTTGGGGGGCCGCACTTGGCCCATGATCATGTCCCCGGTGCGCAGCCCGAAGCGGCGGATCTGGGACTGAGAGACGTACACATCCCCCTGGCCAGTGCGCAGCCCGTTCTGGCGGAGAAACCCGTAGCCATCGGGCATGCTCTCAAGGATGCCGCTGGCGAGCAGGTAGCCCTGCTTTGCAGCGTAGGCATGAAGGAGACGGTACAGCAACTCGTCCCGGCGCAGCGTCTTGAGACCGGCGCCGTCCTCCACCCCCATCCCCTCGGCCAGCTCCACCAGCTCCTCGTTGGTCTTGTTTTCCAGCTCCGCGATGTTCATGGGTCGTTCACTCCTGGGATATGTGCTGGTGTGCACACCGCCTCCCTTGCCAGGCCAGAGGCATATGTGCCACCACTAATTCCGTGCATACGGCACGCTCATGAGCTTTGCCAACCGCAACGCGTGCCGAGAAAGGAAGGCCGGGGCTGCTGCGTGCCGCGGCATTGACATCCGGGGAGAAACGGGACAGTGCGTGGACTCCTAGCTTCTCCTAGACCTGACCACCCCCGCCAACCCCAAGCAGACCACTCCACTACGCGCGTAGAAAACGGGATGGCAAGTCAACGGTCTCAGGGCAAAGACATACGGTGTGGTGACCTGGACGCTGTCAATCAGTGCCCACAAGATAGTCTACCCCAAGGCGCGGGCCCGCTGCAAGTACCCCCATTCGTACCCCCTCCCAGGGCGCCCCCTGCTACGCTGATGCCTCGGCGCCCAGAGGAAGGGCGGGTTGTGCACCCTCCCGGAGCACACGCCGCGCCGCACCGATGAACTCCCTGAACAACGGATGAGGCCGGGTGGGCCTGGAGAGGAACTCCGGGTGGAACTGCATCCCCACCATAAAGGGGTGGTCCACCTGCTCCATAATCTCCACCAGCCTCCCATCGGGGGAGAGGCCGCTGGCCATGAGCCCCACGCCCTGGAGGGTCTCGCGGTAGGCATTGTTCACTTCAAAGCGGTGGCGGTGCCGCTCCCACACCTCCTCCACTTCATAGGCCCTGGCGGCCCGAGTCCCAGGCACCAATCGGCAGGGGTAGGCGCCCAGCCGCATGGTACCCCCCATGTTGGTCACCGAGCGCTGCTCTGGCATCAGGTCTATGACCGGGTCCGGGGTGGACGGGTCGAACTCAGCGGAGTTGGCCCTGCCCAGCCCCAACAGGTGGCGGGCGTGCTCCACCACCATTATCTGCATTCCCAGGCAGAGGCCCAGATAGGGCACCTCCACCTCCCGAGCATACTGCGCTGTGGCGATCATCCCCTCGATGCCCCTGGGACCGAATCCCCCGGGCACCACAATGCCGGACACGCTCTGAAGCCACCGATGGGACCCGTCCCGCTCCACGTCCTCAGCACGTACCCATGAGAGCTGGATGTCCCGCTGATGGTAGAGGCCGGCGTGGCGCAGGGCCTCTCGCACCGAGATGTAGGAGTCGGGCATATCCACATACTTGCCCACCACTGCAATGGAGAGCGGCTCCTTGGGGGCACGCATCTGCTCCACCATGGCCCGCCACTCGGCCAGGTCCTGCTGAGGCGCCTCCAACCCCAGGGCCTCCACCAGAAGACCGCCAACCCCGGCCTCCTCCAGGATCAGAGGGACCTCGTAGATATTGGAGACGGTGGTCAGGGGTATCACCGCCCTGGTGGGAACATCACAGAAGAGGGATATCTTGGACTTGATGTCCTCGGGGATGGGGTAGTCGCTGCGGCAGATGATGGCGTCGGGCTGGATGCCGATGCTGCGCAGCTCCTTCACGCTGTGCTGGGTAGGCTTGGTCTTCAGCTCTCCCGTAGCGGAGATGTAGGGCAGCAGGGTGACGTGGATGTAGAAGACGTTGTTCCGCCCCACGGCGTTCCGCATCTGGCGGATGGCCTCCAGGAAGGGGAGGCCCTCGATGTCGCCCACAGTACCCCCCACCTCCACCACAATGACCTCGGCCCCCGACTCCCGGGCCAGGGTCAGGATGCTCTCCTTGATGGCGTTGGTGACGTGGGGGACGGCCTGGATAGTGCCCCCCAGGAAGTCGCCGCGACGCTCCCTGGCGATGACCGAGGAGTAGACCTGCCCCGCGGTAAGGTTGGAGGAGCGGGTCAGCTCCACATCTATGAACCGCTCGTAGTGGCCCAGGTCCAGGTCGGTCTCGCTGCCATCCTTGGTGACGAACACCTCACCATGCTGATAGGGCGACATGGTGCCAGGGTCAACGTTCAGGTAGGGGTCCAGCTTCATCACCGAGGTGGAGATGCCGCGGCCCTTGAGGATGCGCCCTATGGATGCGACGCTGATCCCCTTGCCCACAGAGCTGACCACGCCACCGGTGACGAATACGTATCTGGTCATGGAAAACAAAAAACGCCGGCCCTCTCTGCCGACGTATCCACTGCGAAGTAGGTTGCAGGAAACCCGCGGGCTAGCCGATGGGGACACCTATTCTGCGAAAAGAACCAGGACTGCGGCGTTGGTTTCACCATCCCCCACGGCTGGCGTTTCCAATATTGTATTGGCCGCCGCTCCCTGGTGTCAAGGAGGACTTCGGCCCTAAGAATAGCGATTCAATCTGTAGGTTGTCCCGACCTGTCGGGATGCCCTACAAGGGTCAATCGCTATTCTCGGGGCTACAGGTTGCGGACGGCCTCCTGCTGCACCTGGAACATATAGCAGATGCCGGTCTCAGCCAGGGCCAGCACCTCGTTCATGGTCTGGCGAGAGAAAAGACTCTTCTCCGCAGTGCCCTGCACCTCCACAAACTGGCCGGTGTCGGTCATCACCACGTTGAAGTCCACCTCGGCACGGAAGTCCTCCTCGTAGCACATATCCAGCATGAGTTGGCCGTCCACCATCCCCACGCTGATGGCAGCCACGCCACACCGGATGGGGAGCGAGGCCAGCACATCGCGGCGCACCAACTCCAGAAGCGCCTGATAGAGGGCCACATAGGCCGCGGTTATGGCCGCCGTCCGCGTGCCGCCGTCGGCCTGGATCACGTCACAGTCCAGCACCACCGTGCGCGGCCCCAGGCCCTCCAGGTCAGTGACCGCCCTCAGGGACCTGCCAATGAGACGCTCTATCTCCATGCGACGCCCCTCCCCACGTCCCAGCGCCCTTTCCCGCCGGGTGCGCACAGGCGTGGAGCGAGGCAACATGCCGTACTCGGCGGTGACCCACCCCTGGCGTGGACCGCTCACGAAGGGAGGAACACGCTCCTCTATGCTGGCGCTGCACAGGACTTTGGTGAGGCCCAACTCGATGAGGGCCGAGCCTTCGGCGAAGCGAAGGTATCCCGGCATAATCCGCGCCCTGCGGGGCTCATTGTGGGCCCTGGAGTCTATTCGCACCTGCTGCCTCCGCCGTGGGATAGGAAAGGAAGTGTAGCACAGCCCGCCCTCTCTTGCGCTCCTCCTACCGCCCGCTCCGTATCCACCCTCAGGCTCTTGCCATCTGTGGTCAGGTGCACCGTCCCCCTGGCAGAGGTCACCAGCAGCCGTTCCTCGCCCACCAGGCTGTGGAGGTCGGCCAGCACCCCGGAGTCCGGCCGGCCAAGCCCCTCAGCACTGGCCGACACCAGGGCCAGCGTCGGCTGCACCGCCGCCAGGAAGTCGGCGCCCGTGGAGGTGGCCTTGCCGTGATGGGCCACCTTCAAGACCGTGGCCCTGGGCACCACACCCCTGTCCAGCATTGAGAACTCCCCCTCCCGATGGAGGTCGCCGGTGAGCAGGAAGCTCACGTTCCCATAGGTCGCCAGCAGCACCACCGAGTTGTTGTCCTCATCAGAGGAGGTGCCAGCAAGGGGTGGCTCAGGCGGGTTGAGAACGCGCAGTGAGAGGCCGTCGGACGTCCGGAGCACCTGGCCCGCCGTAGCCTCCATGGGGGAGACCCTGCGGCGAGCGAGTTCAGCTTGCCATTGCCGGTATTCAGGGGCCTCCGAGCCAGAGGAGGGAGGCTCCAGGGCCAGGCGGACCCGCCCCCGCCGCGCCAGTTCCACCAGGCCCACCAGGTGGTCAGCGTGGGTGTGGCTCACCACCGCCAGGTCAACGGCGCGGTCCCAGAAGGGGAGCCGCGAGTCCAGGGCTGGCAGCGTCACCCTCGGATCGCCACCGCCATCCACCAGCACAGTGTACCCCCGTGGCGTGCGCAGCAGGATGGCGTCCCCATGGCCCACGTCCAGCAGGTAAAGGTGAAGCCGCCCATCGGGCTGGGCCATCGCCGCCGACCAGGTCAAGCTGGCAGCCACAACAGCACCCACCAGCACAATGACGCGGACGCCCTTGCTCTTGGGTGGAGCTGTGACGGCACCAAGTGCACGCCAGGCCTCGGGCAGCCACGCCCTCCAGCTAGCGGCCAGCAAGAGCCCTGCCCCCAAGCCGTAGTACCCCCAGACCAGCGCTGGGCTGATAGCGCCCACGGATACCACACCGCCAGGCACGGCGGCGAACAGCCTCACCACCGTCAGCAGGTAGCTCTCCACGAGCCAGGCGCCCAGTGCAAAGGGCGCGGCCAGCCAGGCGTGCAGCAGGCCCAGCAGGGCAGTCAGGAATCCCAGGGCCACCGCTGCGGGCAGCACGGGCAAGGCCAGCACCGTGGCTGGCACCCCCCACAGGGGGATGCGGTGAAAGTTGAAGGCCACCAGAGGTAGGGAGCCCAGGGTGGCCCCCAGCCCCACGGCCACCGCCGTCCCCACCGCGTACAGGGGCTTGTATACCCCTTGCTGGCCCCGGGCCAGGGCCGCCGCCAGCCGCCGTGCCAGCCTCTGGAGGCACGGACTCAGAAGGAGTATTCCTCCCAGCGCAGTGAAGCTGAGCTGGAAAGAGAGGTCTTGCAACAGCTTCGGCTGTGCTCCGGCCATGAGCGCCGCCGCCAGGGCCAGCGCCTGGAGGGGAGCGGGCTGTCGCCCCACCGCATAGGCCCCCAGGTAGAGGCTGCCCATGATGGCCGCCCTGGTGGCGGAGGGGGAGAAGCCGCTCAGGGCCGTGTACAGCCACATCGCACCCAATGGAGGCAGCAGATAGATGCCGCGCCGCCGCCCCAGGGCCGCCGCGCTGGCCGCCATGGTAACGCCCAGGACCACGCCCACGTGCAGCCCGGAGATGGCCAGCATGTGGTAGGTGCCGGAGACGCGGAACTGCTCTTGTATGGGGTCAGGGAGCTTTCCTCTCAGGCCGAGGAGCAAGGTCCGCGCCAGAGAGCCGTGGGGCTCAGGGAGGGCTGCGTCCAGGGAGGTAGCCAGCCTCTGCCGCACCGTGTACACCCAGGACTGGAAGGGGTTGCCCTCTCCCTCCGCCAGCAGCGTCACCGCCCTGGGCGACACCACCACGGCCACCACCCCACTCTGCTCCAGGTACCGGCGGTAGTCGAAGTCCCCAAAAGTGGGCGGCTCCCTCAGCTCGCCACGCAGCTCCAGCCTGTCTCCGTACCTGAAGTAAGGTGCTGGACGCGCGGCCATCAGCGGGCCAGTGGCCTGGGCCCACACCAGGACATCTCCCCTGGCAGAGGCCCGCTCGCCCTCAGCAGGCGCCACCTCCCGCACCGACAGCCGGAACTTGACGAGGCTGCCGGCCTCCTGGGGCTGGTCCACCACCACACCCCACAGCCCCACCTGCTGCCCCTGGTATGCCAGCAGCGTCGCCAGGCCCTCCGGGGTGCCCGCAGGGCCGCGGGCCAGCCCCAGGAGCAGCCCAGCCGCCAGAAGAACGACAGGCGCCACCACCAGACGCCACCGCCACAGAAGCACCAGCGCCACTCCCGCGGCGGCCACAAAGAGAAGCGCCGAGCCCCACGGAAGGGGCCACAGGTCACTGGCAAAGAACAGCCCCACCACAAAGCCACCGCAGACGATCGTGAGCCGCACTGAAACTACCTCAGTCCACCGTCACCAGGTTGCGCAGGGCCTCGTAGGTGATGGGGCCGATGCCCGGCACCTGCATCAGTTGGTCCACCCGCTGGAATGGGCCCTGCTCATCGCGGTAGGCCACAATGGCCTCCGCCTTCACGGGCCCGATGCCCGGCAGCGTGGCCAGCGCCTCGGCCGGCGCGGCGTTCAGGTTGAGGAGCGTGGGGGCCCCGACCGTGACGGGGGATGATGTCTCTCCCAGCCAGGGCACATGGACCTGGTCCTGGTCGCGGGCCCGACGGGCCAGGTTCACTCGGGAGATATCCGCCCCGGGGACCGGCCCTCCGGCGGCCTTCACCGCCTGCTCCCACCGCTCGTCCGGCTGGAGGGAGTACACGCCGGGGCTACGCACGGCCCCACTCACATACACCTTCAGCTCAGGGGTGGATGTGGGCGTGGGTAGCGCCACCTCCACGCCGCGGGGCGCCGCCGCCCGTACCGCCAGGAACACGCCTCCCACGGCGGTGGCCAGCAGCAGGGCTACCAGTGCAGCACGGTAAACCCTATCGCTCATCATCGGCCTGCCCGTCCCAGTGCTCGGCCTGGATCTTCGCGTTGGCCTCGGTCAAAAAGGCAGGCCGCCGTAGGTCCCGGCGGCCTGCTCTGGTAGAACGTGCGCGAGTGGCGTGCTAGCTCGGCTTCTTCCCGTTCGAAGAGACCGTCGTCGCCTCTGGTTGCGCTACCTTGTCACTGTGCAGGAAGCAAGCCACCTTGTGCCCGGGGAACGCCTCTACCAGGGCAGGCTCCCCCTCGGAGCACTTGGGCATCGCAAAGGGGCACCGAGGGTGGAAGCGACACCCCGGAGGCGGGTTCAAGGGGCTGGGAACCTCCCCCGACAGAACGATTTCGTCCCGCCGCACCCCAGGCTCGGAGGGCATGGCCGCGCTGACCAGCGCTTTGGTGTACGGATGGAGGGTTTTCGCATACAACTCGTTGCTGTCTGCGTACTCCACTATCTTGCCCAGGTACATCACCCCGACCTGGTCGCTCATGTGCCGCACCACCGCCAGGTCGTGGGCAATGAGCAGGTAAGAGAGACTGTACTGCGCCTGGAGCTGCCGTAGCAGGTTCATTATCTGGGCACGGATGGAAACATCCAGGGCGCTAATGGGCTCGTCCAGCACCATCAGCTTCGGGCTCAGGCTCAGGGCCCGGGCCACCGCGACGCGCTGGCGCTGCCCGCCGCTGAACTCGTGGGGGTAGCGATTTCCCATCTCCTCGTGCAGGCCCACCACGCCCATCACCTCGGTCACCCTCTCCTTCAGCTCTTTGCGAGAGAGGCGCCTGTTCACCACCACCGGCTCAGCGACAATGTCCCTTACCCTCATGCGGGGGCTGAGGGAGCTGTAGGGGTCCTGGAAGACCGCCTGCACCATCCCCCTGTACTGCTTGAGTTGCTCCCCATTGAGCTTACTGATGTCCCGGCCACCCACAAAGACCTGGCCGCTGGTGAGCTTTTCCAGAAGGAGAATGCACTTGGCCATGGTGGTCTTGCCACACCCAGACTCACCCACCAGGCCGAAGGTCTTCCCCTCTTCGATACTGAAGCTGACCCCGTCCACCGCCTTTATGTGGCCCACCGTCTTTGCGAAAAGCAGGCCCTTCTGAACGGGGAAGTATTTTTGGGCGGCTCTTGCCTCCAGCAGCAGTTCAGTCATCACTTCACATCCCAGCAGTAAGCTTTGTGGCTACTATCCAGCACCACCTCATCCGGGTACTGCTCCCGACAGATGGGCTTGACTCGCGAGCACCGGGGAGCAAAGGGACAACCCACCATCTCTTGCCGCAGGTCGGGAGGTTGGCCCTCGATGCTATATAGCTGGTCCACCTTCCGGTCTACCCGGGGCACCGAGTTCAGGAGGGCTATGGTGTAAGGGTGAACGGGCCTCTTGAACATCTCCACCAGGGGCCCGATCTCCATGAACCTGCCCGCATACATCACCGCGATCCGGTCGCACATGCGGTTGACGATGCCGAAGTCGTGGGTGATCCATATCATGGCCATGCCAAACTGCTGTTGCAGCTCCCGCATGAGCTTCAAGAAGTAGATTTGGGTGGTCACATCCAGAGCAGTGGTGGGCTCATCCGCGATCAGCAGCTTGGGGTTGCAGGACATGGCTATGGCCCCCACGATTCGCTGGCGCATGCCGCCGCTCATCTGGTGAGGGAAGTCCCGCACCCGCACCTCAGCCACCGGAATCCTGACCAGGCGCAGCAACTCCACCACCTTGTCCTTCAGGCCATTGCCCTTCAGGCCCTGGTGCAACAGCAACGGCTCCCCCACCTGGTCGCCAATGGTGAACACCGGGTTCAGGGAGGTCATCGGGTCCTGGAGGATCATGGACATCTGAGTCCCGCGCAGCTTTCGGAACTCGTCATCGTCCAGGGTCAGGATGTCCTGCCCGTCGAATATGATCTGCCCGCCTACTATCCTGCCCGCAGGCTGAGGCAACAGCCGCAGCAGGGAGAGCCCGGTCATAGTCTTCCCACACCCAGACTCGCCCACCAGCCCCAGGTTCTCGCCCTCCTTCAGGTCGAAGGTTATCCCGTCCACCGCTCTCACCACTGCGTAGCGAGTGAACAGATAAGTCTTCAGGTCCTTTACCTGAAGCAGCGGCGTATTCCCATTCCCATCAGCCATAGCTCCTCCAACACCCGATTCCAACTAGGAGAAGGTGTTCGCCTGCCCTGGCCTGCACCCCCACCTCACCGTACCCCGTTGCCCAGAATAAGGATACCCCAGGCGAGAAACCGAGGGAACTGGCAGCGGTACGGACACGTTCCGGTCGCCGTGCCGTATATAGTCATGGTTTGCTTCTTTTTTGTCAATCCCCAGCTACCCGATGCCCCGTGCCGATCCGGTGGCGGCCAGGTGACCACTCCTCTGCCAGCTAACCCGTATGCTATACTCCCCAAAACAGAGGACACACACGACAGGCCGTTGCAAAACGAAGTTTTGCAACGGGGTCCCCTGCTCCCCCCAGAGAGTGGGGATATCTGTTGCAAAAGGCCTGGGGGCTTTTGCAACAGTTTCGAGGCTGGTGCTATGCGCAGGTTCCGGCTGGCCCTGGCACAGATGAACGCCGTGGTGGGCGACCTGGACGACAACGCCCGTAAGATCAGGGAGTTTATTGACGAGGCAAGGGCTCAGGGCGCCGACCTGGTCGCCTTCCCCGAGCTTGCGGTCTCAGGCTACCCTCCTGAGGACCTGCTGTTCAAGCCCCAGTTCATCCGGGACAACATGAAACAGGTGGAGCGCCTGGCGGCCCACGCCCGCGAGATAACGGTGGTGGTGGGATTCGCCATGGCGGATGGCGACCTTTACAACGCCGCGGCTATCCTCCACGAGGGCGCTGTGGCTGGTGTCTACCACAAGATGTACCTCCCCAACTACGGTGTCTTTGATGAGGACCGGTACTTCAAGGCCGGGACCGTCTGCCCGGTCTACGTCGTCAACGGCGTGGCCGTTGGGGTGAACATCTGCGAGGACATCTGGTACGCTGTGGGCCCCACGGCGGTGCAACGGGATGCCGGCGCCCAGGTCATCGTCAACATCAACGCCTCGCCCTACCACCGGGGTAAGGTGCACTTCCGGGAGCGAATGGTGGCTACCCGTGCTTCAGACAACGGCCTCTTCGTCGCCTACGTGAACATGGTGGGAGGCCAGGACGAGCTGGTCTTCGATGGGGCCAGCATGATAATGAACGAACGGGGCGAGCTGCTGGCGCGGGCAAAGCAGTTTGAGGAGGAGCTGGTAGTGGCCGACCTGGATGTGGACGCCGTGTTCAGCGCGCGCCTCCATGACCCCCGCCCTCGCAAGGAGCACCCCTCCATCATACGAGAGATCGGCCAAGCCCAGGTGGTGCGGCTCTCCGAACAGAGAGACACCCAACCCAGACCACCCCTTCCGCCACCCTCCATCGCCCCCCTCAAGGGCTCGGTGGAGGAGGTCTACGCCGCTCTGGTAACGGGCACCCGCGACTACGTGCACAAGAACGGGTTCACCAAGGTGCTCATCGGGCTTTCAGGGGGCATAGACTCCTCCATAACCGCCGCCATCGCGGTGAATGCCCTGGGCGCCGAGAACGTGGTGGGGGTGAGCATGCCCTCCCGCTACACCTCGGAGGCCTCCATCACCGACGCCGCGGTCCTGGCTGAGAGCCTGGGTGTCCAGCTCCACACCATCCCCATCGAGGAGACGGTCTCTGCCTACGCCGAGAGCCTTGCGGAACTCTTCCGGGGGATGGCGCCCGACGTGGCGGAGGAGAACATCCAGGCGAGAATCCGCGGCAACCTGCTGATGGCCATCTCCAACAAGTTTGGCTGGCTGGTGCTGACCACGGGGAACAAGAGCGAGATGGCCACCGGCTACTGCACCCTCTACGGCGACATGGCGGGCGGCTTTGCGGTGCTCAAGGACGTTCCCAAGACCCTGGTGTACGAGCTGGCCGAATACCGCAACGCATGGCCGCCAGCGCCGGTGATCTCGCGCTCCGTGCTGGAGAAGGCGCCCACCGCAGAGCTGCGGCCAAACCAGCGGGACGAGGACTCCCTGCCACCCTATCGCCTGCTGGACCCCATCCTCCAGGCCTACGTGGAGGAGGACCGCAGCTTCGCTGACATTGTGGACATGGGGTTAGACCCGGAGGTGGTGAAGAGGGCTATCAGCCTGGTGGACCACAGCGAGTACAAGCGCCGCCAGGCACCCCCTGGGGTCAAGATCACGCCCCGCGCCTTTGGCCGCGACCGGCGGCTACCCATCGTCAACCGCTACCACCAGTTCTGATGGCGGCCTTCATTTGGGGTGGGATCACTAGCACTGCTGGAGCGGGTGATGGGAATTGAACCCACGACAATCTGCTTGGAAGGCAGACACTCTACCACTGAGTTACACCCGCCCGCGGGGAGCCCGCATCCCGATTATACTGGGCCAGTATCGCAGCGTCCACGCGCCCACCCACATGAGGGGGAGACACGAGCATCCCCGAACGTGTAACATGTGCCGAAATCCGGTCCTGGGGGAGAGTCCAGAGGGGGCGAAGTCCCCTCTGATGGGGGTCTGGGGGTAGCCCCCCCAGATTCATTTCTCTCCCCCTCTCCCTGGCAGGGAGAGGGGGGCCTAAGGGGGTGAGGGTCCTTGCAACAGCTTCCTGAGTACAGCGTGGAGGGCAAAAAGGTCCTCATCACCGGCGCCGGGCGCGGTATCGGCCGGGGGATTGCCCTGGTGCTGGCGGAGGCCGGCGCCGACGTGGCCGTCACCGGCCTCACCCCCACCGGGGTGACCGCCGTGGCGGAGGAGGTCCGCCGCCTGGGCCGAAGGGGCTTCGCCTTCACCGCCGACGCCACCCGCAGCGCCGACATGGACCGCCTGGCAAGACAGGCGGTGGCGGAGATGGGCTCCCTGGATGTGCTGGTCAACTGCGTGGGGGACGCCATCCACAAGCCCGTTGTCCGATTGCCTTCGGGTAACACCGAGGGAATGACGGAGGAGGACTGGCACGCTATCGTGGACGTCAATCTGACCGAGGCGTTCCAGGGCTGCCGCGCCTTTGGCCCCTACTTCCTGGAGCGCCGCCGGGGGGTAGTCATAAACATATCGGGCTGGGCAGCCAGAAGGGCCAGCGTTCGCCTCTCGGCCTACTCCGCCGCCAAGGGGGGCCTGACGCGCTTCACCGAGGCGGTGGCCCTGGAGTGGGCCGCCCACGGGGTGCGGGTCAACGCCATAGCACCGGGCATGTTCCCTGACCCAGACCAGATGACCGCCGAGGACTACCGGCGGCGAGAGGAAGACGGGGCCCGCCGCGTGCCTCTGGGGCGCCTTGGACGGCTGCGAGAGGTGGGGCTGCTGGCGGTGTACCTGGCCTCGGACGCCTCGGCCTATGTTACGGGGCAGACCTTCGTGATAGACGGAGGAATAAGTGTGGCCTAGCTGGAGCGGGTGATGGGAATTGAACCCACGACAATCTGCTTGGGAAGCAGACACTCTACCACTGAGTTACACCCGCCTGGCCACATCTTACCAACGCCAATGAGAGGTGTCCACCGGGTGTCCACACCAGGGGTGTGGCGGCATGTCAAATGAGTGACCACCTGCTTCAGGCAGTGGTCCTCGCCATCGTCCAAGGGATCACGGAGTTCCTGCCCATCAGCAGCTCAGGGCACCTGGTGCTGGTGACCCACGTCTTTGGCTGGAAAGACCTGGGCCTTCCCTTCGACGCCGCCGTCCACCTGGGCAGCCTGGTGGCCGTCCTGCTCTACTTCCGCCGGGAGTGGCTCCAGGTGGCCCGCGAGGCTGTTCGCCCCTTCAGGAAACAAGCCGCCCCGGTATCAGACCCGCCACCGAGGCCCTTGCTGCTGCTTCTGCTGGTGGCCACCATCCCCGCGGCGGTGGCTGGGTTGCTGGCCGCGGGCGCCGTGGAGGCCCACTTCCGGGGCCCCGTGATCGTTGGATGGCTACTGCTCTTCACCGGCACGGTGTTGGTCCTGGGAGAACGTCTGGCCAAGCGCCGCAGGGAGATGCCCGATGTCACCGCCAGAGACGCGCTGCTCGTGGGAGTGGCCCAGGTAGCGACGCTGCTACCCGGCGTCTCCCGCTCGGGCACCACCATCGCCGCCGGAATGTCCCGCGGCCTGTCCAGGGAGACCGCAGCCCGGTTCTCCTTCCTAATGGCCGGGCCTGTCCTCCTGGGCGCGGGGGTCCTGGAGGCATGGAAGGTAACCGTGGAGGGGGACTGGGGCTCCCAGTGGCCTGTCCTGGGACTCGGCGCCCTGGTGTCCGCCGTCGTCTCGCTGGTGTCTATCAGGGCGCTGCTGGCCTATATCCGCAGGAGCAGCCTGTTGGCCTTCGCCGCATACTCCTTCACCCTCGGGGCGCTGGTGCTGGTCCTGAACCTGGCCTTGTAGTGGCGATGGTATGCTTAGGCTGGCTGTGATAGCCCAGGAGGTGTGGCAATGAGGATCAGCCACTACAGGGATATGGCGCCAGACACCGAGGTCCCGGGGGTGGCGCTGCGGACGGTGGTGGGAGAGAACGATGGGGCGCTGCCCTTTGCCATGCGCGTCTTTGAGGTCAAGCCCGGTGCCTCCACCCCGTTCCACAGCCACCCGTGGGAGCACGCCGTCTACGTCCTGTCGGGAAAGGGGGAAGTAGAAGGGCCCCAGAGCGCCACGCCCCTAGAGCCCGGCAGCGTGGCGTTCATACCCAGCCAGGAGAGACACCACTTCACCAACATGGGTGAGAGGCCCTTCTGCTTCGTCTGCGTTATCCCCACCCAGGGCAAAGACAACCCCAAGTGTGACGTCTAGCGGCTAGAAGTGGTTCGGAAAATCGCCCTTGGGAGAGTGCAGAGTCCCGACATGTCGGGACTCTGCCGGGGGAACTGGGGTCCGATGAGCTTTGCTCATCGAGACTCGCGACGAAGACGGAGGTATCCCCCAGATTCACTCTTATCCCCCTCTCCCACGGTGTGGGAGAGGGGGACATAGGCCTGTCCGAGCCTGCCGAAGGAGGGTGAGGGATTCCGAATAGCTTTAGACGTTCTGGAACTGCCACACCCGCTCGGTGGGCTGCTCTTTGGAGAGCTTGAACTGTGGGAGGAAGACCCCCTCGGCCACGGGCAGGAACACCACCTCCACCCGCTTGCCGATTCCCACGTTCTCCTCTTTCTCAGGGTTGAAGTTCTCGTCCACCACGTTGGTGATCAGGCGCACGCCCTCGTCGGGGCTGGGCTTACCTCGCTGCTCGTCCAGTTCCACCAGTGCCACGGGGTAAGGGACCCAGTCGCGGAAGCCCGGCTGGATGGCGTGGGTCACGATCTCATAGCTGTAGATGGTGCCCTTGCCGCTGACCTGCTGCCAGGTCCACTCCAGGGACTGGCACCAGGGGCAGGCCGGGCCCGGGTCCCACCGAAGCAGGGCACAGCCCTTGCACTTCTGCACCACCAGCTTCTTCTGCGCAGCGTGCTCGAAGTACTCCTTCCGCTCGCGGTCGAAGTCCGGCAGGTTGATGAGCATACCGCGGTACTCGAACGACATAGGCATGGTTCCCTACCTCCTCATGATCAGTGCGCTTCCCAGGGCTGGGGTGCCCCACCCCATGGACATGGCTATCTCGGCGTCCTTTACCTGACGGCAGTGCCCCTCCGAGTAGTCGTAGGTGTGCTGGCCCTTCTGCCAGTTGGGGCAGTAGTCGTCCACGGTGCCCCTCAACTGGCGCACGTTCTCGATGACCATGTTCATACCGTGGGTGTAGGCCTCGCACAGGTGGCTACCGCTGGTGTTGTTAGGTCGCTTTCCCCCCAGCGCGATAATGCCGCTGGAGACGTAGTCCCCACCCTCCCCCTTCTTGCACCAGCCATAGTCCTCAAGCTGCAAGAGGGTCGTCCAGGTAAAGGCGTCGTAGCAGGAGGTCACGTCTATGTCCTCGTGGGTCACCCCCGCCATGGGGAAGACGATGTCCTTGGCGTGGTAGCCCGCCACCCGGGTGATGGGCCCGAACTGGTAGTGCACCTCTATTCGCGGCTTGCAGACCCGGCCCGCCACTCCCAGGATGTGGACAGGCCTCTGCTTCAGGCTGCGGGCACGCTCCGCCGAGGTGACTATGACACAGGTGGCGTTGTCCGTCTCCAGGCAGCAGTCCAGGAGATGGACGGGCTTCACGATCCAGCGAGAGTTCAGCACGTCCTCCACAGTCATCCGCTTCTTCATGAAGGCCTTGGGGTTGTTGGAGGCGTGCTTGCTGCCCACCACCTTCACCATAGCCACCTGGGAAGGCTTGGTGCCGAACTCGTACATGTGCCGCATGAAGGAAAAGGCAAAGTTCTGGGCGGCGCTCATGTAGCCGTAGGGCCGGGTCATCACCCCGGCCTCGGTAATCGGGGCACGGGCCCTGGCCCCGGTGCCCCCGATGCGCACCTGGGTATAGCCGTTCATGGAGCGAAAGATGGCCACAGTGTGGCACATGCCCACTTCGATGGCCCCGATGGCCAGGCCGATGAGGGCCTCGGTGCTGGAGCCGCCGCCGGAGCAGTCCATGTAGAAGTTGAGCCGGATCCCCAGGTCAGACACAACGGTGGTGGAGGTGGTGGAATCACCACCGTGATAGCTCATCATGCCGTCCACGTCGGAGGCGTTGAGGCCGGCGTCGTCCATGGCCCTCTTCACCGCCTCCACCGCCATGGCCCTGGTGGTCCGCCCCGAGGCCTGGGAGTACTCCGTCTCCCCAACCCCCACGATGCAGTACCTGTCCGTCAGCCTGCCCATGGCGCCTCCTTGCGGGTGAAGAGTGCCGCTGGCTTTACCTGGGCGAAAGGCGCGCCCATTATGCCACCCCCGTCAGCCCCTGGCAAGGGAGTGTGGCTCACCCGAGAATAGCGATTGACCCCTGTAGGGCATCCCGACCTGTCGGGACGAACCTGCCAGCCCGCGACGGTCGGGTTGGGAAACCCGACCTACAGATTGAGTCGCTGTTTTGGGGAAGCTCATCGCCGGAGTATCAAGGAGCTTCCCTGGGAGCCGGTGCCCCCAGCCATGTTCATGGAGATCTCCGCGTCCCGCACCTGGCGGCAGTGGCCCTCCGAGTAGTCATAGGTGTGCTTGCCCTCCCTCCAGCCGTGGCAGTAGTCGTCGGCCTGGCCCCGGAGCTGGCGCACATTCTCCACCACCAGGCTGATGCCATGGGTGTACCCCTCGCACAACTGGCCGCCGCTGGTGTTGATGGGGCATTTGCCCCCCAACTGGATGGCGCCGCTGGTCACGTAGCCTCCCCCATCGCCCTTCTTGCAGAAGCCATAGTCCTCCAGGTGCAACAGGGTGACCCAGGTGAAGGCATCGTAGCAGCCCATAACGTCAATGTCCTTGGGGGTCACACCCGCCCTGCCGAACACCTGCTCCCGGGCCACCACGCCATGGGTCTCCGTGAGGTGCCCGCGCTGCATGTACTCCTCCGGGTGGGGCTTACAGACGCGGGGCGCCACGCTCATGATGTAGATGGGCCTCTGCCTCAAGTGACGAGCGCGGTCAGCCGAGGTGACGATGAAGCAGACAGAGTTGTCGGTCTCCAGGCAGCAGTCCAGGAGGTGAATAGGCTTCACGATCCAACGGGAGTTCAGCACGTCCTCCACGGCCACTCTCTTCTTCATCAGCGCCTTGGGGTTCTGGGAGGCGTGCCTGCTCTGGACCACCTTTACCATGGCCGCCTGAGAGGGCTTGGTGCCGTATTCGTACATATGCCGCATGAAGAACATGGAGAACCGCTGGGCCGGGGTCATCCAGCCATAGGGGCGCTCCAGGACGGCATCCCCGCTCACCGGGGCGGCGCCCCTGGTGCCTGTGCCCCCTATGCGGACCTGGGTGTAGCCGTTCATAGAGCGGTAGACAGCCACCGCCTTGCACATCCCGTGCTCGACCAGGCCCATGGCGATGGCGGTGAGCGCCTCCGTGCTGTTGCTCCCGCCGCTCATGTCCATGAAGAAGTTGGGCCTGATGCCCAGGTCGGTGGCGACGCGGACGCCGGAGACCGAGTCGTTGCCATGGTAGCTGAGGAGGCCGTCCACGTCGGCGGCGGCAAGGCCAGCGTCGTCCATGGCCCTCTTCACCGCCTCCGCCGCCATGGCCCTGGTGGTGCGCCCCGACGCCTGGGAGTACTCCGTCTCCCCGATGCCCACGATGCAGTGCTTGTCCTTCAGGTCCCACATGGCCCACCTCCTGCACCGGCGAAGTCGGGGCCTATTCTGGCATGGTGCCCGCCTGCTGGCAAGGGCCGCATCGTCCTAGTTCCTGAGGTCTTAGAGGGAAGACTCCGGGCAAAAAGGCGAGACGGTAATCTTGGAGAGGATCAGCGGGTCCCCAGAAGTACTCCGACTTGACGACCATCAATGGTTTGCTATGCTTACATTGTACAGTCAGCAAATCATTGGAGAGGCATGTGAGAGAAATCACCACGACTATCACCCAGCGGGGCCAGGTGACCATCCCCGCCGAGGTGCGGCGGGTGTTGGGCGTGAAGCCCAGGGACAAGGTCGCCTTCAGCATCGAGGACGGTGAGGTGCGGCTAGCGCCGGCCTCGTTCAGCCTGGAGTCGGCCTACGGGTCTGTGAAGCCTTCCAGGAAGCCCGAGGACTTCGACGAGGTCTCCCGAACCGCCAAGGACGCCAAGGCCGAAAAGAGCGCCCGGGAGTTGGGCAGGGGATGAAGTTTTTGGACACGAACGTCATCCTACGGTACCTGACCAAGGATGATGAGGCCAAAGCTGAGGCCTGCTACCAACTTTTCCAGCGGGTAAAGCAAGGGGGGGAGGAACTCTTCACCTGTGAAGCCATCGTCACAGAGGTCGTCTACGTGCTCTCTTCTCCGCGTGCCCCCTATCGGTTGAGCCATGAGGAGGTCAGTGCCCGGCTCTTGCCGATCCTGACCCTCCGGGGCCTGAAGCTTCCCCAGAAGCGCGTTTATCTCCGTGCCCTGGACCTCTACGCCTCCTCTCCTTTTCTGGACTTTGAAGACGCTCTAGCCGTGGCGCACATGGAGCAGCGGGGCATGGCTGAGATCATAAGCTACGACAGCGATTTCGACCGGGTCACGGGGCTCCAAAGGGTCGAGCCCTGATCGGTAGCAGTGATGGCGTGATTGCCCTCCCCGGCAGATGGCTGTGCTCTCCCCGGAAAAGCTGGGGCCTGTTCTGGCACGAGGGCCGCAGGCTGGCAAGGGCCCCATCGGTTGTCCCTACCCGCTGGCGCGGGGTATAATGCCGCTCGGCACCCTTGTGCAGAGGACACTCCACCATGACCACCACATCAACAGTCCTGCTGCTGGACCCGTCCGCCGAGGACGAGATAGAGCAACTCCGGTTGGCGCCACGGCTCGCGAGCCTCAAGGGCACGGTGATCGGCCTCGTGGACAACGGGAAGCGCAACTCCGACGTCTTCCTCGAGACGGTGGGGCGACTGTTGATGGACCAGTACGGGGTCAAGATGGCCGTGCCAGCCCGCAAGGCCAAGGGCGCCAACAGCCCCGCGGCGTCCGAGCTGCTGGACAGCATGGCGGGAGGGTGCGACGCGGTGGTCCACGCCATCGCCGACTGAGGGTCCTGCACTACGTGGGGTCTCCACGACGGCGTTGAAACCGAACGAAGGGGCAAGCCCTCGGTCTCGGTGATCACCAGCGCTTTCACCACCCTGGCGCGGGCGCGGCTCAAACAGCTTGGCATGTCCGACCACCCCGTGGTCGTCCTACCGCACCCCATCGCCAGCAAGAGACCCGAGGAGGTGCGCTCCCTGGCCCAGGGTGTGGTGGAGGAGATAGCAGGCCGGCTGCTCAAGGACCGGTAGTGCGCAGGAGCGTGGGATGACCCTGCCAAAGCTCTCTTCCCGGCGGGTGGAGGCGCCCGACTCCCTGGACGCCATCAACGACCTCTACTACGAGAGGGGCTGGACCGATGGCCTGCCCATCGTGCCCCCCACCGAGGAGAGGGTGCGGGCCATGCTCGCCCTCCTGGGCCGGGAGCCGCAGGAGAGCCTGGGGAAGATGGGCCCAGGCAACGGCACCGTCACCCTGGAGAAGCTGGCCGTAAATGCGGTGATGGCCGGGTGCAAGCCGGAGCACTTCCCCGTGGTGGTGGCCGCGGTGAAGGCCCTTCTTGCCGAGGAGTTCAACATCGCCGGTGTCTCGGCTACCACTGGCGGCGCGGTGCCCCTCATCGTCGTCAACGGCCCAATAGCCGGCGAGCTGGGCATCAACGCCGACACCGGTGCCTTCGGTGCTGGCTACCGGGCCAATGCCTGCATAGGCAGGGCCGTCCGCCTGGCCATGCGCAACCTGGGAGGCGCCAGGCCGGGCGAGGTGGACAAGTCCACCCTGGGCCACCCCGGCAAGTACACCTTCTGCATCGCAGAGAACGAGGAGCGCTCTCCCTGGAACCCCTTCCACGTGGACTTGGGCTACCAGCCAGAGGAGAGCACAGTTACGGTGGTGGGCATCACCGGCTTCCACCCCATCATCGAGGCCTCGGCCGGCAGCGGGCGGGACGTGCTCAAGACCGTCTGCTCCGCCATCACGCCGTGGGGCACGCTGGCCTTCTACGTCCCTGCCCGGGAGGCCCAGGTGGTGCTGGTACTGGGGCCGGAGCACGCCAGGGAGATAGCGGAGGCCGGGTTCTCCAAGCGGGACGTGCAGATGTACGTCTTCCAGCACGCCCGCTTCCCCGTGGGCCAGCTCCGGGGCCACACCTACTGGGAGGGCAGAACGTGGCCCGCCTGGATAGATGATACGAACGACAACGAGATGGTCCCTGCGGTCTCCCGCCCTGAGAACGTGCTCGTCTTCGTGGTGGGAGGCGATGGCCGCCACTCGGCCTGGCTCCCCACCTGGCTGAGCACCCGGGCCGTGACGGTGGCCATAGAGAGGTAGAGCACAAAGGAGGATGCCATGAGCTGGGAATTTGAGTTGGTAGCAGGGCCCTTTGGCTCCACCACCGAGGGGCCCGCCTGGGACGGCCAGGCGCTCCTTTTTAGCCACATACCGCCCAGCCGCACGATGCGTTACGACCCCAAGAGCGGCGCCTGCACCGTGCACCGCACCGGTACCAACGAGGCCAACGGACTGGCCTTTGGCCCCGACGGCCGCCTCTACGCATGCGAGGGCGGCGCCCACCGGGTGGTGCGCTACGAGCCCGACGGCTCGGTCACGGTGCTGGCTGACAGCTTCCAGGGAAAGCGGCTCAACATACCCAACGACCTGGCCGTGGACCTGAAGGGCCGGGTGTGGTTCACCAACCCTTGCTACAGCGATGAGGAGCGCCCCAAGCTGGAACTGGACAACGAGTCAGTGTACCGGCTGGACCCCCAGCCCGGTGGCAAGTGGACCATTACCCGCGCGACCTACGACACCACGCGGCCCAACGGAATCCTGGTATCGCCGGACCAGCGGACCCTGTACGTGGTCCAGAGCAAGTACGGGGAGGGAGAGAAGAGGGAGCTGCGGGCCTACCCCATCCAAGAGGATGGCACTTTGGGCCAGCACGTGGTGCTGCACAACTTCTACCCCCACCGGGGTATAGACGGCATGTGCCTGGACAGCGAGGGGAACATCGTGGCCACCGCTGGGTGGCAGCAGAGCGGTCCCGGCCCTATGATCTACGTCTTTGCGCCATCGGGGCGCGTGCTGGAGACCCACCCGCTGCCCGCCGATCGCCCCACCAACTGCACCTTTGGTGGCCCCGGCCTGCGGGACCTGTACGTCACCACCATCGGTGGCCACTTGTTCCGCGCCCGCACTCGTCGCCAGGGATGGCTGATCTATCCTCCTCCACGGCGCGGCAGGGGCTGAGGACAGCAGCGCGTGGTGACTCCTCCGCCCGCCAGGCACGGGTAAGTAATGCGACCAGAGCCGCAAGGCCATTCCACAGCTCGACCCGGCAACTCCCCCATCAGGGGAGAGAGACGCCTATTTCACCTGATAGGCGGCTCCACCCTGTCCATGGCAGTGCTGTTCCTCCCAAGAGTGGCCACTCTCTGGATGCTGGTAGCCCTGGTGGTAGCGGCCATCGGCATGGAGGTGTCCCGCGTCCACCTTCGCCCAGTCAACCTGTGGCTGTTCCAGCATCTGAGACCTTTGTTCAAGACAAGCGAGTGGACCAGGGCCACCGGCGCCTCCTGGCTGGTACTGGCGGCCTTGGTCGCCTTTCTCGTCTTTCCCAAAGGGATCGCCGGGCTGGCCTTGCTTTTCGTGGCTGTAGGGGACCCCGTGGCGGCGCTGGTAGGCTCCCGGGCCCCCGGCCCGCGCATCGGCGGCAAATCCCCTTTGGGCAGCTTGGCCTTCGCGGCCATAGGGACTCTGGTGGCGTGGGCTCTGGCCATGGGGCCAGGCCCGGTCGTTGGCTGGACTGTGGTGGCTGGCGCTGTGGCAGGCGCCCTAGCAGAGTTGGCGCCGCTCCCTCTGGATGACAACCTCAAGGTCCCTCTGGTGAGCGGCGCAATCATGGCCTACGCCCTGTAGCAGATCGCTGAAAAACTCCGTTTTTCAGCGATGGCCCCCATTCCCCACCAGGGCGGGGTGAACCCGCTAACTCGCTCGGTTGACTATGGCCAGCGTGGCTACTAGACTGGAGCCCAGAAGGCAGCGTGGAGGTGCCAAGCACAGGGCAAAGGAAAGCCTGCGTGGCACTGGCACGGCTGGACAACGCCGACAGGGGGATTGATTGGATGGCAAAACCCAAGAACGTGCGCGACGAAGAGTTTGAGGCCCAGGTGCTGAAGGCAGACAAGCCGGTCATGGTGGACTTCTGGGCTGAGTGGTGCGGGCCCTGCAAGATGATCGCCCCGGTGGTGGAGGAGCTGGCCCAGGAGTACGACGGGCGGGTGGAGTTCGTCAAGATTGACGTGGACGCCAGCCCGCAGTCGGCCACGCGGTTCGGGATCCGCAGTATACCCACCCTCCTGGTGTTCAAGAACGGGAAGGTGGAGGAGCAGGTGATAGGGGCCGTCCCCAAGTCAGTGCTCAAGAAAAAGCTGGAGAGCGTATTGTCCCGATAGGCACCGCGCCGATGGCCCGCCTGCGGCGGGAGCGGCAGCTTGCGTGGGAGTGGATGGGGCCCGGTGGCTCTCGCGGACTTCAAATCCGTTGCTGTGGCGCTTTCGCGTTGCAGGGTAGGTTCGACTCCTACGCACTCCCGCCACCGTGTTCTGGAAAGGGCCTTACTTGCGCCACCGTAGCTCAGTGGCAGAGCAGCGGTTTCGTAAACCGCAGGTCGTGGGTTCGAATCCCTCCGGTGGCTCCACGATAGACTGGAAAACGACGCCCCTGGCCGAAAACCAGGGGCGTTTTGCTCACCAAATGGTCACGCGGCCTATGCGATGCCAACCGGGGCCGATGCGCTCCGCAGCCCTCCCTCGAACTTGGCCGCCGCAGCCTCCTCTTGCAGTCCTGGCAGGACATGGCTGTAAAGGTCTAGGGTGATAGCGACGGTGGCGTGCCCAAGCCTCTCCTGGACTATCTTGGGATGCACTCCTTGGCGCAGCATAAGGCTGGCGTGGGTATGGCGCATGTCGTGAAGCCTTACCCCGGTGATTCCAGCCAGCCGTGCCAGCTTCAGGAAAGCCCGTGTGAGCGTATTCGGGCAGCATGGGGAAGCCATCCGCCCTGGCGAACACAAGATTATCGGGAGTTAGTTTTTCCGCAGCCTGCTAATACTAACAGGGTGCTGAAAAAAGGGAGTCCAGAGGGGCAGAGTCCCTCTGGCGGGGGTCTGGGGGTGTCCCCCAGATACAATTCCTACCCCCTTCCTGGCCAGGAAGGGGGCCAGGGGGATGGTCGGAGGAGTTTTTCCGCAGCCTG
>JACPQL010000001.1 GCA_016190445.1 Chloroflexota bacterium | reverse complement strand
GCTCGACGGGCTCGGGTATACCAGGGAAGGTGGATTGCTGGCTCATGTTGCCTCCCAGAAGAAATACTTGAAGCTATTGTACCCATTCCTACCGTTGGGACAATTGCTCTCCGACCACATCAAAAAATCACAGGCTCTGAGTCCCCCCGCAGGCGAACGAAGCATCTGGGGTTGGTGGCTTCAACCAGAGGCTAGCGTACCCCACCCCAGACTCTTCGTCGTCCCGATTGCATCGGGACTCCTCAGAGTGACAGGGGGAAGCACGTTGCGCGTTTCCTGACGGCCCAAGACACGAGAACCAAACGGCCCTGAGGGGAGGTTCACCCGTGAGGCTACCCTGAGAAAAGGGCCGTCTCTATCTCCTCGCGCCACTGGGGAAAGCGGCGGGCGAAGGCGCGGGCCAGGCCAAAACAGCCTGCCAGCATCATGTCGCCGTGGGGGGCCGCGAAGTACGGCCTGAGGGAGGAGCGCGCCATGAGCTGGCGCTGCGGCCCCGTGACTGAGAGGAAGGGCCTCCCCCGCGCGACG
This sequence comes from Chloroflexota bacterium, assembly GCA_016190445.1. Taxonomy (GTDB): domain Bacteria; phylum Chloroflexota; class Dehalococcoidia; order Lucifugimonadales; family JACPQL01; genus JACPQL01. Next base: position 53,707 of record JACPQL010000001.1, on the reverse strand, counting down.
TCCCGGTCCAGGTACAGCACGCCGTGCCCCTGGTCGTCGAAGACCTCCTGGTGGGAGACCGAGCCCGCCATAAAGCGGGAGAGGAGGTCGTCCAGCTTCGGCTGGCCCATGAACCCCGTGTGGTGCTCCGCAAAGGCCAGCACCTTGCCCCTGGCAACGTGCATCGCCAGAGTGTGCATGTTCCCCACATTCACCAGTAGAGCATTGCGGCGCCTTCCCACCATGGGGTCCTCCAGGGCGCCGAGGGCCGCCGCCACCCCCGTGTCCAGCAGGAGCAGCGGCCTCCCTTCTCCGGCGGCCTGGCCCACAGCCTTCAGGCGTGTCAGGTATGCGGGAAGCTCCTCAGGAAGGAGAGCGAAGGCATAGAGGTCGGAGCGCCGCGCCAGCACACGGCGGAAATGGTCAAACCGGAAAAGGCGGTCGCTGTAGCCAGGGGGTGCCTCCCCGTGGTCCAGGGCGGCAACGGCCAGGCCGTCCGGCTCGCAAGGCACGCCCATGACCTGGAAGGCGCGACCAATGGCCTCCATGTCCAGGTCTTTCATGACTATGGCCCGGCAGGAGTGGAGCGAACGGGCCTCTTCCTCCGAGACCACCTTCACCCCCATACGCTCCACCTCGGCCAGGTCGTCGTTGAAGGTACGCGCCGCCGCTGGGGTGGCGAACACCCGGTACCCCGCCTTCAGATGGGCCTCGGCGGCCCAGGCGCAGGGCCCACCTCCCATGAGGCTCCCCGTGAGGAGCACATCCTGTCCCCGGCGGGTAGCCTCCCGAATCCTGGCGGCCATCACCACCGTGGGCGAGGGCATGACCATCTTGGGGCTGTTCTCCACCGGCCTCGAAGTGTCCAGGAGAAGGATGTCCTGGGTGCCGCTGCCCACGTCTATGGCCAGGAGGCGCATGGCTAGGTGGCGGCCTCGTCGTTGTGGCTGGCGCGGCGTCGCCTGTTCCTGGCGCCGTCGGTTGACTGTCCCTGCTCCCGCAGTTGCTCCCCCATGCGGCGCAGCCGTGCCTCTATTGTGGCGTTCAGGGTGCCCTCGGGGTAGGTGCCGTCGGGTTTGAGCGTTCCGGCGGGCATATCGGTGAGAACCTCCATGCCCTCGTCTATGGTGCTGACGGCGTACACGTGGAACCTGCCCTCCTGAGCCGCCTGCACCACGTCTGACCTGAGCACCAGGTTAGCCACGTTGTCTTTGGGGATGATGACCCCCTGGGTGCCGGTAAAGCCCTTTGCTTTACATACATCAAAGAAGCCCTCGACCTTCCTGGTCACGCCCCCCACGGGCTGGATCTCGCCGTGTTGGTTCACCGAGCCCGTCACCGCCAGGTCCTGGCGGAGGGGGGCATCGGCCACGCTGGAGAGGAGTGCATAGAGTTCTGCCGAGGAGGCGCTGTCGCCCTCTATCTCGTCGTAGGTCTGCTCGAGGCCGATGCTGGCCCTCAGAGGGAGGACCCTATCGCGACCGAACCTGCCCATGAGGAAGCCCACCAGCGTCATGAACCCCTTGTTATGGATGCGGCCCGCCATGCGGGTCTCATACTCGATGTTGGCCACCTCCCCACGCCCCACTGCGGTGCGGGCGGTGATGCGGGTTGGCTTGCCAAAGGTGTAGTCCCCCAGGTCCAGCACCGAGATGCCGTTCACCTGGCCCACTGTGGAGCCCTCGGTCTGGATGTGGATGGTGCCATCCCGGATGTACTCCTGGATATGCTCCTCCGGCAAGTTGGAGCGATAGACCTTCTCGTGAATAGCCTGCTCCACATGCCTTCCCTCAACCAGGTGGCTTACGTCCTCCCGGTCGGCCCAGTAGTTGGCCTCGGTGATGAGGTCGGCGATGTCGGCAAAACGGGCGGTGAGCTTGTTCTGGTGCTCCACCAGGCGGGAGGAGTACTCCACCAGCCTGGCCACCGCCTTCTGGTCAAAGTGGCGCAGCCCCTCCTCGCGCACGCGGTTCACCACAAAGGCGGCATACCTGCGGATGTTCTCCGGCGTGCGCTCCATGACCACGTCGAAGTCAGCCTTCACCCTGAAAAACTTCCTGAAGTCCTCCTCATAGAGCTGGAGCATCCGGTAGAGGAGCGGGTTGCCGACCATGATTATCTTGGTTTCCAGGGGAATAGGCTCAGGGCTCAAGGTAAAGGTGGGTATGGCGCTCCACTGCTCTCCCAGGTTCTCAATGCGGGCCTCGCGGCTTCGAAGGGCCCGCTTCAGGGTGTCCCACACCAGGGGGCTGGAGAGGGCATCCCTGGCCTGCACCACCAGGAAGCCTCCGTTGGACCGGTGGATGGAGCCCGGCCGGATCATGGTGAGGTCGGTCACGGGAGTCCCCATGCGCACCCGGTAGTCCACGCGCCCGAAGACGTTATAGTAGGTAGGGCTGTGTTCGAACACCACCGGGGCGCTGGTGGCGTTGCAGTTGTCCACCATCACGTTCACCTTGTACCGGAGGAACTCCTCCTCCGGCACCGGGGGCTGCTCACCTTGCTGGTCATGGGTGCGAAAGATTTCCACGCGCGACACCATGTCGCTCTGGACCTGGTTCAGGTATTCCAGGAGTCCGGGGAGGTCCTGGTATTTTATCCGCAGGTCGGTAAAGGTTGGTTCGGTGGCCAGGCGTGCCACCTCCCGGTCCACCTCGGCACGCCTCTGGGTGGCATCCTTCTCCAGGCGCCGCACCTCAGCCCCCTTCGTGGCAATGTAGGACTGCAACTCTTCGCCCGCCTTCATCAGGCGCTCCCGCTCCTCAGGAGGAAGCCCTTCAAACTCCTCCCGCCCCATGGGGGAACCATCTGGCTTCAGGGGCACGGTCATCACGCCCATGCGAGTGAAGTTCAGAGCCACGCCGCGCCGCTTGGCCTCCTCCTCCATCTCCTGAGAGAGCCTGTTGCGCTGCTCCTGTATGTCATGCATCACCGATTCCAACCGGCGCTGGTACTCCGACTCTTCGAAGCAAGCAGGGATGTCCCGCTTGCACAGAGCTACAAGCTCCTCCATATCAGCGGCTAGCCTGCATCCCGTGCCCGCGGGCAGCCTCAAGGCCATGGGGCGCGAGGGCTCGGCAAAGTTGTGCACGTAGCACCAGTCGTCCGGCACAGGCAGGGACGCCGCGACGCGCCTTAGATAGGCCGCCAACGTGGTGTTGCGCCCCGTGCCAGGAAAACCAGCCACGAAAACGTTGTATCCAGCGGTGCGGATCCCGAGCCCAAAATCTAGGGCGCGGACTGCCCGCTCCTGGCCCACAGTCCCCTCCAGTGGCTCCACCTCCTCCGTGGACCGGAACCCCATCTCTTCTGGCTGGCACCGGCTGGTCAGCCTGTCAACGGGCACTCGGTGCTGCTCAATATCCATAGTGCCTCCCTCTCCCCTGACCTGGGCCCCACAGGCTTGCCCGAAGCCTTCCCCTGGTTGTCCTTAGCGGGAAACCTCCGATACGCGGCCTCCGCTACGGTCCCCAGGCAGGGTGGTTGTCCTCGGGGAGAAAGACGAATTCGGGCCTGTGGGTCTATGGTACGGTTGACGCCACTACACCGTCAACGGAGGAGAGACTGCCTAAGAACCACACGTGGCCTTGAAGGGGGCGCTGCCGCGTGCTATTCTTGGGCTGCGTCGGGGTGTGGCGCAGCCCGGTAGCGCACCTGCATGGGGTGCAGGGGGTCGCCAGTTCAAATCTGGCCACCCCGACCATTCGATTCTGTCGTTGCGGCCCGAAGGGTTGCCAGTCCGTCTCCTTGGTTTCCTCCCCACCGGATAATATCGGAACTGCTAAGAAAGTGGCCGTCCGGCCTGAGCCCGCCTCCGGTGGGCGCAGGCGGATTTTCGTGCCGGATTGGCGGAGGCCCCGTTTCATGGAGCACTCACAGGTTGTCCGCACCTCCCGGAAGTGCCACGGTGACCAGCCGCCTGGAGCTGACGTTCCTGGCACCAGCAACGTCCACCCAGGCGATCAGCAGCCAGCGGAGCCTGGCTGCCGGCACATGACGCGGCCTCGCAGGCCGGGTCTCCAAGCTGACAGTATACCTGGCGATGTCGCCCGCAGCCAGGCGGTCGTCGGCACCAAACACCACGCTGCTGTGCACATAGCTCGCCTTGACGTCCTCCGTCACTTGCTTGGGCACTCTCTCCTTGCGCAGTGACTCTGTCATCCCCCTGATCTGCGGCATGAGCCTGGGGTACACGGGCACCATGAGGGTGTAGACCTCCACCCAGCGGCCCTGGCACACCAGGTCCACCCGGCCTTCCCTTATATGCACGGGACCTCTGGCGTGCAGCTCAACGGCAAGATTGATGGTCTCGCCCAGCCTGTATGGATGGCCCTGGAGAAGGAGCTCCACGCGCAGCGGACGCAGCCAGTTGAACATTCCGTCGCACCCCTACAGCCACATACTGGTATTATACCTGCATCAGGTGTGCGTAGCCTTCTGAGAGGTCCTCCTTGTCCGAAGCCCCCACCATTCTGGAGCTCGTCCGTAACGGGACCATGAGCGCCGAGATGGCCGCCACCCTTTGGGCCGCGGTGGACGAGCGATGGTCTTTCGTTGTCGTCGCCATCCCACGCCTGGCGGGCAAGACCACGGTGCTGAACGCCATGCTGGCCCTCTTGCCTCCAGAGGTGCCGGTCCACAGCCTTCGGGGGGATGAGGAGGAGATGGTGCGTCTCAAGAGGGCGGCCACGGGTGGCTATCTGGTGGTGGGCGAGTTCAGCCAGGCGCCGGTGCCCACTTACATATGGGGTGCTCCCGTGCATCGCCTCTTCGATACCCTGACCGTGGGATACTCCTTGGCCACAGCCCTCCACGCCCCCGGCCTTCAGGAGACTTTCGACGCCATCTGCCTGGGCAACGGCGTCACTGATGAGCAGGCCTCCTGCATCCGGCTGGTGCTGTACCTCCGGCGCTTTGGCAGTGGGCACGATACCCTCTGGCGCCGCCTGGCCGAGGTCCATGAGATTGACCGTGTGGAGGGAGGCCGCCCTGTGGGGCGTCTCCTTCACCGCTGGGTGGAGGAGGGCGACCGCTTTGAGGCGGTGGCCGGGTCTCAACTGCTGCAGGCTGGCGCCGAGGAGCTGGCCTCCCGGGCTGCACGCATGAAGGAGATGGCAAGACTGGGGCAGACATCGGCAGCCGATGTTGCCCGGATGATTGCCGAACAGCGCCGTAGGGGAGAAGCCTGAGCACCCTTGCGGGCGGCCCTCGCTTACCTCAAAATACGGTGCAAGTCGCAGCCGAGGCGTCAGGCTTCGGGGCCACTGGGGAGGGCGTAGATGGAAAACCGGTGGTCCGACGACGATGTCGTCGGGATGGATGACTTGGACCTCCTGGTGCACCAGAGCCAGATCATCGGGCAAGACCCTTCTCTGGTCGTTTGGGGGGGTGGCAACACCTCCCTCAAGACCCAAGAGCGCGATTTCCGGGGCCGGGAGATCAAGGTGCTCCGCATCAAGGCCTCCGGGGCCGATATGAAGGCCGCTCAGCGCCTCCACTTCCCCGGCTTGCGGCTGGACGACCTGCATCTCCTGTTCATCAAAGAGGACATGTCCGACGAGGAGGTGCTGAGCTATCTGGCCCGGTGCCTGATGGGACCCGACTCCCCTCGACCCTCCATTGAGACGCTGCTGCACGCCTTCCTGCCACATAAGAGCGTTGTACACACCCATGCCGACGCCATCCTGGCGCTTACAAACACCCGACGCTCCCAGGACCTGCTCAAGTCGCTGTATGGCCGTGACGTGGCGGTGGTGGGATACCAACGCCCCGGCTTCCTTCTGGCCAAGGAGGCGGCGCGGAGGGCCATGACCAACCCCATGGGCAGCGGACTGGTGCTCATGAACCACGGCTTGGTCACCTGGGGCGCGACGCCAAAGCAAGCGTACGAGACGCACATTGAGATGGTGCGCCGGGCAGAGGAGCTGCTAAGCAACCGCTCCATGGGCAGACCTCTCTTTGGAGGTATGAAGCAGCGCCTTCCGGAGAGCGAACACCGCCATCGGGTCGCCGCAGCCCTGGCCCCCACCCTGCGGGGCGCGGTGAGCCGCCAGCAGATAGTGGTGCTGCGCTACGATGACAGCCCCGAAGTGCTAGAGTTCGTCAACTCTGGCGTTGGCCGTGACCTTTGCGCCGCAGGCCCCGCCACCGCTGACCATATCCTCCACACCAAGCCCAGGGCCCTGTGGCTCTCCGCCGAGGACCCGGAGGACGTCCCCGCTCTGCTGGCGGCGCTTCGCCAGGGCGTGGAGCAGTACGCCAAGGAGTATGCCGCCTGGTACAGAGAGCACCGCACAGGCCAGGAGCCCATGCTGGACCCCTATCCACGGGTCATTCTGGTGCCGGGGGTAGGCATGTGGACCACCGGCCGGGATGCCCATTACGCCCGAACCAGTGCCGACGTGTACCGCCACACCGTGGCGGTGATGGGTGGCGCCTACGCCCTGGGCGACTACGTCTCCCTCAGCCCACAGGATGCCTTTGACGTGGAGTACTGGCCCTCGGAGCTATACAAGCTCACCCTTGCACCCCCGGAGAGGGAGTTGGCCCGCCGGGTGGCGCTGATCACAGGCGGGGCAAGGGGAATAGGGCGGGCCATCGCCCGGCGGTTTGCCGCCGAGGGGGCCCATGTGGTGGTCACCGACATTGACCTGGAGGGTGCCAGGCTGGTGGCCGAGGAGCTGACGGTGGGCTACGGTGAGGGGCGGGCCCTGGCCTGCCCGATGGATGTGACCGACGAGCAGGCTGTGGCTGACGCCTTTCGGCAGACGCGCCTGGCCTTCGGCGGGCTGGACGTCCTGGTGTCCAACGCGGGAGTGGCGCCCGTTGGTGCCCTGCACGAGCTCCCACCGTCAGAGTGGCGGCGGGCCATGGAGGTGAACGCCACAGGCCACTTCCTGGTTGCTCAACACGCGGTGAAGCTGATGAGGGAGCAAGGCATGGGCGGTAGCATCGTGTTCATTGGCACCAAGAACGTGCCCGCCCCAGGCGCCGAGTTCGGGGCCTACAGCGCCTCCAAAGCGGCGGAGACCCAGTTGGCCCGCGTCCTGGCCATCGAGAACGGCGAGTTTGGCATACGCTGCAACATCATCAACCCGGATGCGGTGTTCCGCGACTCCAGCCTCTGGTCCCCGGAGGTCAGGGAGCAGAGGGCCAGGGCCCACGGCATACCCGTGGAGGAGCTGGAGGAGTTCTACCGGCAGCGGAACCTGCTGCGCCAGCGGGTGACCCCTGAGGACGTGGCGGAGGTGGCCCTCTTTTTTGCGAGTGCTCGCTCCTCCAAGACCACGGGGGCGGTGCTGGCGGTGGACGGGGGCCTGAGGGACGCCTTCCCCAGATAGAGACTACTGGCTCTGTTGAAATCCTTGGGGATGCAGGGGCTCCGCCCCCTGCCGGGGTCTGGGGTGTCCCCAGAAACTCTCTTCTTCCCCTTCTCCCGTCGGGAGAGGGGGACCGAGGGGGTGAGGGTTTTCCGAATAGCCTTTAGAACTGGGCCCGTCTCCCCACATGTAGCTCTTCCAGGGTGCTGTTGGCCTGGACGATCACGCGTACCCTCTCTGCCAGGCCGTGCAGCCCTGAGCCCGGGATAGCCATCAGCATCTCGTCGTCCTCAAGGGACGCGTACACGCGTGAGCCGATTCAACCCAGGCTCATGCTGGGCACCCCGGTTTTCAGGGCCATTGGTATGGTGGCGCAAGCGGGCCGCCCAAAGGCGGGGGTACCCGGGCCACCCTTCCACGCCACACTCCCCATGGCCTCGGCCAGCATCATGGCCTGGCCTGGCCGGCAGACGAAGAAGGCCACGTCGGGCTCCACCGGCATCTGGCCCAGGGGGCCGTAGACGATGCCGTAGTGGGACCGCTCCACACCTGGTATCTGCGAAAGCTCTTCGGGGCTGATGTACGCGCAGTCGCACATCAGGTCCAGGAGCGCCTTGGCCTCGGGCTCCTTCTCCGGCGCTAGCTGGAACCCCATGGTCATCACCCCTATGGGACAGTTGTGGTCCTCAGGCGCCGTGAAGATGACATCTCGCTCCGCCATCCGCCAGAAGGAACAGCCCGAGGGCACCGGGCGGTCAGGCCGGGAGAGGCCGGAAAGCGCCTCAGGCACAAAGGCGATGCCTATGGGCGTGTGGTCCAGCGATAGCGCCGTCTTCAAGTTCGCCAACTCCTGCCGCATCTCCTCCCAGGTCATGGTCGCTCCTTCCCAGGAGCCAGTAACGGCTCCCGTCGTCCCCGGCTGCGGGGAAGTATAATCCATGTCGGCTGGGCTCGCCACACTCGGGCTTGGTGAGAAAGACATCCACTTGTCCTGCACGAGGGGGGTGGCTATACTTGGGCATCTATTGACTGGACTACAGACAGCCCCGGGGACGAAGGAGGGGCTGATGGAGGTAGTGCAATGGCGGCAAACGCTTATATTCTGATCAGTGTGGAGCCTGCAAGGACTCAGGTGGTGATTGAGCAACTGCGCACTATCCCTAGGGCGGTGGTACACGAGGTGCTCGGCCCCTACGACATAGTTGTGGAGTTGGAGACCGACACCCCGGAGGATATTACCGCGATCTTGCGCCAGAAAATCCGCACCATCCGCGGCGTCACCAACACCGTCACCTGCCCGTGGATTAACTAGAAGCTATGCCAAAACTCGTTTTGGGCCCCTGCCGGAAGGGGGCGGTGCCTCGGAGCACTTGCGAAGGCGCCTACCCTATGACCCGCCGTCTGCTGGTGACGTAGTCCACAAGGATGTACTGCCCCAGGCGGTCGGGGCTGGTGTAGAAGACGCGCCCCCGGTTGAGGCGGGTCATCTGGTCCATGAACCCGTTCAGGTACGGGCTCCTCCCCAGCATGAAGGTGCTAATGACGATTCCCCTGCGGGTGCACTTTTGCACCTCCAGCAGCGTCTGGCGGATGGTGCGCGGGCTGGGTGGGTACTGGAGGAATAGCTCGCCCGTCTCCATGTGGGCCGTGGGCTCGCCGTCGGAGACCATGATGATCTGCTTGGTCCCCCCAGAGACCCTTGCCAGTAGCTTCTGCGAAAGCGCCAGGCCGTGCTGAATGTTAGTGTAGGGGTCGAACTCATCCCATCTCAGGTAGGCCAGTTGCTCGGCCTCCACCTCTCTGGCATAAGTGGAAAACCCCACGATGTGCAGCGAGTCCCTGGGGAACTGGGTCCTGATGAGGCTGTCCAAGGCCAGGGCGACCTTCTTCGCCGCCAGGAAGTTGCCGCGCATGGCCATGGAGAGGCTCTGGTCTATCATCAACACCGTGCTGGACTGCGAGGTCTGCTCAGTGCGATACACCTCAAAGTCCCCGGGCTCCAGGCTCACCGGGCACCCCGCGCCCTGGCGCTGGACCGCGTTCATGAGGGTGCGTGGCAGGTGTGGCTCAAAGGCGTCCCCAAACTGGTAGGGCTTGGTCTCCTCCACTCGCTCGCCGCCTAAGCCATGACGGCGCACCGCGTGGCTGCCGGCCCTGTCCTTCTTGATGAGGACGAATATCTCGCCCAGGGCCTTCTGCCCGATCCTGCGCATGCCCTTGGGGGTGAGTTCGTGCCGGGCACCGATGGGCTGGATGTAGCCCGCCTCCTCCAGCCGCTGCACCATCTCCTTCAATTGCTCCAGATGTTGGTACGCCTCCACCCCCAGCAGGTCTCGCACACTCCTGGAGTCCACACTGGAGAGGCCGCCGCCGTGCTGGGTGTGGGTGAGCTGCTTCTCCAGCTCACCCATCTCCTGGAGTCGCCGCACCAGGTCCATGGCCTTGTCCAGGGTAACGGGCTCCTGGCCCACAAAGTCGTAGTCCTGGCCCAGGTCTCCCGGGCCGTGCATCCGCTCCAGGGCCAGCGCCAGCTCCGCTAGCTCCCGCCGCAGCTCCTGGTTCCTGAACACCGAGTCAAGGATGTCGCGCAGTTGCTGGCGCTGCTCCTGGGACATGCTGCGCAACAGGGACTCCATCTGCGCTACCTGGCGCTGGAGGCGCTCTACCAGCTCCTCCAGGCTGGCGGGAGGGTTGGGGCCGAACATCTCCCCGTGCTGCTGCACAAACCGCTGGAAGGTGGCCCAATCCCCGTGGTCGGTGTCTCGCAGCAGACGGTTCAGGTCGTGGAGCATCTGCCTGGCGCGCTCCAGGTCCTGGGGCGTGAGACCCTGGAGCCGCCGGGTCAGGTCGCGCAGGTGAGCGTCCAGCACCCGGCCCTGAAGGGAGTCCACGAGCTCATCGAAGTGGGCTTTGGCCTCGGCGTCCATGAACTCGTACTCTTGCAGGCTACGTATGGCCCCCGCCACATCGGTAGGGAGGGCCTGAAGGACCTGGCGGTTACGCTCCACCATGCGATCCAGCAGAGATAGAAGGCCCTCCTCCGTTTCGCGGGCCAGTCCCTGTTCCCCGGCCCGTTGCCGCGCCTCCTCCAGCCTGCGGGCCATGCCTTGCAGCTCCTGCTGGACCACCGAGTCCAGGCGACGCTGGATGTCCTGGACAAGGGAGTCCAGGTCGTACCGTTGCAGGACCTCCTGGCGGAGCTGGCGCAGGCGCTGGAGCAGCTCCTGAAGGCCGACCAGGCGCTGGCCGTCCCGTCCCTGGACCCCTCTCTGTATCAGGGAGTGCAGGGCGGTGGAGAGATCGCCGTGGTTGAGGAGGTGGTCCGAGAGGTGGTCCATCAGCTCGTCCTCGCGGATGGGGAACACCTCCTGGCTGCCATCCCAGCGGGAGTACCTGTGGTGCAGCATTGCGCCGACCTACCCCTTGTACCGGTACCCGCCCTCCACCCGGTCGCGGTTGAGGCGGCGGTTGAGGTGGAGACCCTCCAGCACGAACTCCACTGCGGAGGCCACCAGCTCCGCGCTCTCCCCTGCGCCCAAGCGGCGAGCAGCCTGGGAGATGCCTTCCAGGCGTGCCACGCTCTTCACATACTCCGTGGAGGTCATGTCCTCGCCGGTCTCCATGGTAAGCCCCTGCTCGAACTGTTGCACCAGAGAGTCGAACTGCCGCACGTTGAAGTAGCGACCGAACACGTTGAGCACGGCCTTCTTGGTCAGGTCTTCAATGAGCCGGCCCTCCCGGCCCTCTTCGATGCTCTCCATCTCGATCTTGCCGACGGTGGAGGTGACCATGGCCCGAAGGTCGCTTATTCTGGGCGCTGCTCCCCTTTCACCCAGGCGCAGGGCGCGACGCAGGGCGTTGGCGATGATGCTTTCGTAGTTGGCGATGGAGACGCGCACGCTGACGCCGGAGCGCTGGTTGATGTCCGGGCTGTGGCGTGCAAGGGAGGTGAACTCAGCTATGATCTCACGCATATAGGGTGGCACGTGCACCCTCTCCTCCGCGTCCTGGAAGCGGGACCTCTCCTGCTCCATGATAGTGATCTCGTCTGCCAGGGTGGTGGGGTAGTGGGTGCGCACCAGGGCGCCGTAGCGGTCTTTCAGTGGCGTAATGATGCGCCCGCGGTTGGTATAGTCCTCCGGGTTGGCGCTGGCCACCACCACCACGTCCAGGGGCAGCCGGATGCGGTACCCCTTTATCTGGACGTCCCGCTCCTCCATCAGGTTGAACAGCCCCACCTGGATGCGCTCCGCCAGGTCCGGTAGCTCGTTGATGGAGAAGATACCCCTATTGGTGCGGGGGATGAGGCCGTAGTGGATGGTCAGCTCGTCGGAGAGATAGCGGCCCTCGGCCACGCGGATGGGGTCCACCTCACCGATGAGGTCGGCGATGGAGATGTCCGGCGTGGCCAGCTTCTCCGCGTACCGCTGCTCTCGGGGCAGCCAGGAGATGGGAGTATTCTCGCCCTGCTCGGCCACCTTGTCCCTACAGGCCCGGCAGATGGGCGCGTAAGGGTTGTCGTTGATCTCGCACCCGGCGATGAAGGGGACCTCTTCCTCCAGCAGGCTTACCAGGCTGCGAATGAGTCTGCTCTTGGCCTGGCCTCGCTCCCCCAGAAGGATCATGTCCTGGCCGGAGAGGAGGGCGTTCTCCAACTGGGGAATTACGGTGTCCTCGAAACCGATAATGCCCGGGAACAGCGTCTCCTTGGCTTGTATCTTCCGCATAAGGTTCCGGCGCAGCTCGGCCCGCACAGGCAACACTTCATGGCCGCTGGCTGCAAGCGCTCCGACAGTCTGTGGCTTGTTACCTCTCATTTCAGCCCCTCACCCGAATTGGCCTCTCGCCCCGGTGGAGCGAGGGTACCTATGTCCATGGTACCGGCTCTGGGGGGTGTGTCAACGTCCCTGTCCCTCTCCCACATGGCATACAGGCGGCGCAGCGCCTCCACCCTGTCCCGGTCCCCCATGGTGGCCCGCCGCAGGGCTGTCTCCATGAAGGCGATGGTCGCATCGTAGGTGCGACGGTCCACCGGATAGGGGTGGCCGTCCTTGCCCCCGTGGGCAAAGCTGTACAGGGCGGGGTCTCTCACACTGGCCGGGGCGCCGTACACCAGCTCCGCCACCAGGCTCAGGGCGCGGACCGTCTTGGCCCCCAGCCCCTCCAGCGCCAGAAGCCCCTCAAAGTTGGAGGGCTTGCGTTCGTAGCTGCTCAGAAGGGCCCGAACGATGTGCTCTGGGTGGATGTCCTCCAGGGCCAGGTGGTGGCGTGCGGGCAGGTCGAGGGCCTGGAGGCGATGCAGCTCTCCCACCACCTGCTCTGGCCGCTCCTGGGTGTCCACATGGGTGATGGCTGCGCGGGCTTCGGCGCTCTCCTGGGCCACCAGGTTCAGCACCGTGCCCGTGGCCTCCGAGCATACGGCGTTGTGGGGCTCGCAGACAAAGTCCGTCACCCTGCTGCCCAGCCAGTGGTAGCGGCGTGCGTAGCGGGTCTCCTCGTTCATGCCCTGCTGCACCACCGCCCATAGCCCGCGGGAGGTGAAGAGGAAGGTGTGGTGGTAGAGCTGATAGCCGTCCTGGAGGGCGGCGGTGTCCACCTTGGCGGCCATGCGGCTGGCGTACACCAGCCCCGAGAGGTCTTGGCCCAGGCGCTCCCCTACAGCCCGGACCTCGGCGGGAGTCTTGCGGGAGGTGGCCCCTTTGCCGCCGGCCACGTAGAGGCCCAGGGAGTCCTGGATATCGCGGAGGCCCTCCTTCAGGGCGCCGCACACGGTAGTGGTGACCCCGCTGGAGTGCCAGTCGAAGCCCAGGACGCACCCCAGGGCCTGGAACCAGTAAGGGTGGGAGAGACGCTCCAGGACATCCTCCGGCCCCTTCTCCTCCACCAGGGCGATGCACATGGCCTTGGCCAGGCGAGTCATGCGCTGAAAGAGCCACGCGGGGGCCTTGCCGCCGTGCAGCGGCAGGTGGGCTATTCCGGTCCGCCTGGGTGTAGTCACTGCGAGCCCTCGCCCCCATTATACAGCTATACAGCACACCTGTGCGGGAGGGCGGAGATGGCGCTGGCACGGCGCTCCAACCGGCACCACCTGGCCCAGAGAGTTTGCGAACCAACGGCGCGACCCATCACCGTCATTCCGGCGGAGGCCGGAACTCATGAGGGCCAGACGATTTACCCACAAGCTCAGCGGGTGAGGCAGGCGACGCCACTAGCCCTTTGGGTGGGGGTTGGTGCGCATGCGAGGGTAAGAGCCCAGCACCTTGAACATGGAGGTCATGCCTCTCACCTGTTCCAGGGCATCGCGCACCGTGGTGTCCTCCCTGTGCCCTTCCAGGTCCACCAGGAATATGTACTCCCCAAGCACCTGGCGCGTGGGCCTGGATTCCACCTTGGTGAGGTTGATGTTGCGGCGGGCGAACTCGCCCATCACCGCGTACAGGAGCCCGGGCCGGTCCTCGGCGAAGGAGAAGCAGATGGAGGTCTTGTCCCCGCCCGTGGGATTGTGGTCCGAATGCCCCAAGACCACGAAGCGGGTCACGTTGTTGGGGTTGTCCTGAATGTGGCGGGCCAGCACCTCCGCACCGTACAGCTCCGCCGCCCGCAGGGGTGCGATGGCCGCCGCAGGGGTGGGGCTCTGCTGCATCTGCTCCACCGCCCCCGTGGTGCTGAGGGCGGCCACCATCTGTGCCTTGGGGAAGCACCGCTCCAGGAAGCTCCTGCACTGGGCCAGCGCCTGGGGGTGCGAGTAGATCACCTGCACCTTCTCCACCTCTACGCCTGGCTTGCCCATCAGGTAGTGCTCGATGGGCAGGGCCAGCTCGTGGCGGATGAAAATGGGTGGCCCGTGGATGAGGAGGTCCAGGGTCTCCGTCACCGAGCCCTGGAGGCTGTTTTCGATGGGCACCACGCCCTCCTCAGCTACCTCCGCGCCCACCGCCGCAGCCACTGCGGTTATGCTGGCAAAGGGGAGCAACTGCGCATCCGCAGCGTATTTGAGGGTCGCCTGCTCGGTGAAGGTACCTGCCGGGCCCAGGTAGGCAACACGCTTGCTCATCTCTCCTCTTCCTGGAAGCTGGTGTGGAGTCCGTGTCGCTGACGGGTGTAGCCCCACCCCTAGCGGGGGACTTGGGGGTTGCCTCTACCTCGCCTGGGTGAGGGCGTCCAGCAGCGCCTCCTCCTGGTGAATGGGAGTTACAGCCACTACCTCGTCTCCACTCTCGATGGGTGTGTCTCCATTGGGAAGACGTGGCGTCCCATCCTTGCCAATGACCAGGGAGATCAGGATATCCGGCGGCAACTCCAGCTCCGAAAGCTGCTTTCCAACTACTGCGGCGTCTGGTGGTATCCTGATGTCAACTATCTGCCGCCCGCGTTCCCTGAGGGGCATCACGTGCACCAGGGGTTGGGTGGGCAGCTTCTCTTCAATCTGGGCCAGGATGAAGTCCGTGTGGCTAACGGTGACGTCCACGCCCAGCGCCTTGAAGAGGGTCTCGTTCTGGGGGTCGTTCACCAGGGCGATGGTCCGCTTTACGCCCAACCTGTGCTTGGCCACCTGGCAGGCCATCAGGTTGTCCTCATCCAGCCCTGTGACGGCTATGAGAACATCGCACCGCTTGGCGCCCGCCTCGGCGAGGGCCGTGGCCTCCGAGCCGTCGCCACTCAGGACTACGCTGCCCAACCGCTCGGAGACCTCCTCCGCACGGTGGGAGTCTCGCTCGATGGCCAGCACCTCATGCCCACTGGCCAGAAGCCCCCGGACCAGTGGATAGCCCACCTTGCCGCAGCCCACAACGATAATGTACATGAGACCTTACCGATGGATGGCGTCCAGGATCATCTGAGAAACGAGCTGGGTGGGGCTCACCGCCTCCAGGCCCAGCTCCTGGTAGATCTCCTGGCGCGTTGGGTCGTTGAGGCGGCACACCACCCGCGGTGTGTGAAAGGTGAAGCGGGCTATCTGGGCGGCCAAGGCGTTCAGGGTGTCCCGGTTGGACACAGCCACGAAGACATCCATACTCTCGATACCCGCCCGACGCAGCACCTCATGGTCTGTCCCGTCTCCAGCCAGGGCCACGACCCCGGTATTCTGGGGCAGGCGCCGAAAGCTCTCCGGGTTGGGGTCCATTATGGTGACCTCGTGGCCCTCTTCGGCCAGTTGGGTGGCCACCATGGCGCCCACCCGCCCACATCCCATGATGAGCACCTTCATGGAGTCTGCTCTCGCGTTGAGGCGTTGGCATGGGCCTCAGCCTCTGGGGACATCCCCTCGCGCCACACCAGAACGGGACATGAGGCGTTTTTCAGGACATGGGGCACCGTGTGTCCCAGACTGGAGACGCCATAGAGCCTTTCGTAGGGCATCCCCATGACAATCAGGTCCACCCCCCTTTCCTCTGCGTCCTGCACCACTGCGGGTCCGGCCTCTCGCGCCTGGAGGATCGCCCCTTCCACATGGCACTTGCACTCCTTGCCCACCTCCTCCATGCGTGCCAGCGCCTCTTCGCCCTTTGCCGTTTCCGCCGGGATCTCCGCATCCAGCGGTAGGCTCCGGGCCACCTCAATCACGTACAAGACGTGTACCGCCCCCTTGCCCTCCCTGACAAGGCGGCAGGCTAGGCGCAACGCCTCCTCATCCACCCTCCTCCCCTTCACTGGCACTAGAATGTGATTAGATTTCATATTGTTGTCAGTGGCCCACAGAGGATAGGAACGCCGTAGAGAGGAGCAGGCCCACTATCTCATCCCGCACGCACCTTTTCCAGCACCTCTTCCCAGCCGGCTATCACCAGCACGTCCCCAGGCTGTATGACCTCTTCTTTGGATGGCGCCAGGATCGGCTCTCTGCCCCGCTTGATAGCAATGACCGACGCTCCGTACTTGTCCCGCAGCCCGCTGAAGCCGGCCTGCTCCAGGCTCTTTCCCACCAGGTGGGATGAGGCCACGATCTTGCTGAAGCCGAACCTTGGTGTCAGGTCCATGTGTTCGATGACCTCTTCATAGAACAGGCTATGGGCCGTCCGGCGGCCTGCCTCCTGCTCCACGTACGCCACCCGGTCGGCGCCGACCGCCTGTAGCGCCTGCCCATGCAGGTCATCATTGGCGCGGGCCACCACCTTCTTTACGTGGAAGCGCTGCTTCAAAAGTACGGTGATAAGCACGCTGGACTGAATGTCCACCCCTACGGCCACCACCGCGGCGTCCACGTCCTTGATGCCCACCTCTTCCAGGAACTCCGCGCTGATGGCATTCCCGGCCACGGCGTAGGTCACCTGCCCGACGAGGTCCTGAGTGACTCGCTCGTCCCTGTCAATGGCCAGAACGTCGTGCCCCATTTGATAGAGCTCGCGGGCCACGGCGCCACCAAAGCGCCCCAGGCCAATGACTGCAACCTGCTTGGGCATCGCCGCGCCTCCCCTCCACTAGAAGCGGTGTGGCACCGTCTTCCGTAACCGAAACCCGTGAGCCCCTTTGAAATCTAGCCTATTTTAACCCTTTCCTGTGCGTACCGATAGACGGGCCGTTTTTCTCTCATAGCCAGGCCCAGGGCAAGGGTCAGCGGCCCCAGGCGTCCCACGAACATGGTGAGCATGATGAGCCACTGGCCCCCCGGGGTGAGCTTGCTGGTGATCCCCGTGGAGAGGCCTACGGTGGCGAAGGCGGAGAAGGTCTCAAACAGAAGGTCTATGAACCCCACGCCTCCAGACATCACCGTCTGCTCGGTGATGGTCAGTAAAAGGGCTACCACGAAGATCGAGGACAGAGCGAGCGCGACCACCGACATGGCGCGGAATACCTGGACATCCGGCACCTCCCGCCGGAACACCTCTGCCCTGCCTCTACCCCGCAGCGTGGCGAACACAGCCACTGCAATAACGGCCAGGGTGTTTACCTTTATGCCGCCAGCGGCCGACCCAGATGCCCCCCCTATGAACATGAGCACGGTGTAGAAGACGTTGGTCTGCTGCTGAGCGGAGCCCACGTCAAAAGTGCTGAAGCCCGCTGTGCGGGCGGTTATGGAGTGAAAGAAGGAGTTGGCCACCTGTCCCGCCACAGGCAACCCTCCAAGGGTAGATGAATTGCGGTACTCAAAGGCAAAGGCCACCACCGCGCCTACCAGCCACAGGACCAGGCTGGTCACCAGGACCAGTTGCGTGTCCAGGGTGAGCCGCCGGAAACGTCTCTCCCTCACCAAGTCCACCATCACTGTAAAGCTAATGCCTCCCAGCACTATCAGCGCACCCATAATCGCCAGAACGGTGTAGTCCTGGCGAAAGTCCGACAGGCTGGAGGTGCCGGGCATGAGGTCGAAGCCTGCGTTGTTGAAACCGGACACCGCGTGGAACAGCGCCTGCCACGTGGCCTTAGCTCCGTCGAACATCCCGCTGAAGTGGAAAAGCAGCAGGGCGAATCCTAAGACCTGGATGCCCATGGCCACGAGCACGATACGCCACACCAGGCTCACCAAGCGCCCCATGTGCATCTCACCCAGCGACTCGCGCAGCAACAACAACTGGCCCAAGGTGGCGCGGCGGCCAATGATGATAAAGAGCAGCGTGCCTGCGCTCATGAAGCCCAAGCCGCCGATGAAGATGAGGACCAGTATTACCGCCTGGCCGAAGACTGTCCAGTACGTACCCGTGCTCACCACCACCAGGCCGGTCACGGTGACAGCGGAGGTGGCGGTAAACAGGGCGGTCAGAAAGGGGGCGGGGCCCTCCCCCGTGCTGGCCACGGGAAGGAGGAGCAGCCCGGCGCCCATCAGGATAAGCGCGAGAAACCCGGCGACGAGCCAGAACAGGAGGTACTTGGAGGCGGGTATAGCCCCAGGCCGCTCCCGCTGCGGTCCCAGCCGCACAGGGCTGATCTCCCGCAGCCGGGGGCGCCTCACTACGCGGTCGCCAAGCCGGCGTCGCCACTGCTGCGCCACTCTAGACTCCGTGCAGCCTTTCCTGCTAGCTACTCTAGAACTCCTGCGGGTATGCCGAAGGCCCTTCCGAAGCCATCTCACGTGCCGTCGGATGGCTACCAGGGTGCAGTGGGAGCTTGAAGTTGGTGGGGGGACAAGCGCGCAGCCCACGGCACGGTAGGGGGTGGCTGCTGGACGCTGCCAATTCGACGTGGATTGTACGGTCGGCTGGCTGGGTTGTCAATCTCCGCCGTGGGCCTACAGTTGCCCCATTCGGCAGGCTAAAGTATAATGAGATACTACTTTTCTGTATCCAGTTATGGAGGAATTGTCCATGGAGACGGCCACCTGGCGGGTGAAAGCGGGCCTGGCCCAGATGCTCAAGGGCGGGGTGATCATGGACGTGGTCACCCCTGAGCACGCCAAGATAGCGGAGGAGGCTGGGGCTTGCGCTGTAATGGCCCTGGAGCGGGTCCCGGCGGACATCCGAGCTGCCGGTGGCGTGGCACGCATGGCGGACCCGGCACGGATCGTCAGCATCATGGAGACGGTGACCATTCCCGTGATGGCCAAGTGCCGCATAGGGCACTTTGTGGAGGCCCAGGTGCTGGAGGCCATCGGGGTGGACTACATAGACGAGTCCGAGGTGCTCACTCCCGCGGACGAAAGCCACCACATCTGGAAGCACACCTTCAAGGTACCCTTTGTCTGTGGCTGCCGCGATTTGGGGGAGGCGCTCCGTCGCGTCGCCGAGGGGGCGGCCATGATCCGCACCAAGGGCGAGGCGGGGACCGGCAATATTGTGGAGGCTGTCCGCCACATGCGGGCGGTCATGGACGAAATCCGCAAGGTCCAGGGGATGCCTGAGGAAGAGCTGGTGGCCGAGGCCAAGGCGCTGGGGGCGCCGCTGGAGTTGGTGCAGCAGGTAAAGGAGCTGGGCCGGCTGCCGGTGGTCAACTTTGCCGCCGGTGGCGTGGCCACCCCCGCCGACGCAGCCCTGATGATGCAACTGGGCGCCGACGGCGTGTTCGTGGGGTCGGGCATCTTCAAGTCCAGCGACCCGGAGGCCCGGGCCCGTGCCGTTGTCCAGGCGACCACTCACTATAACAACCCCGCAGCGATAGCAGAGGCCTCCAAGGGCCTGGGAGAACCCATGCCGGGCCTGGACGTCCGCTCACTGAAACCGCAGGAGTTGCTAGCCACCCGGGGCTGGTAGAGGGCAGTGACCAAAGTTGGCGTGCTCGCGCTTCAGGGTGACTTCGCGGAGCACCTGCTGGTGCTCCGGCGAATGGGGGTGAGCACCAGCGAGGTCCGGTTGCCTGCTGACCTGGTGCAGGTTGATGGCCTGATCATCCCAGGGGGGGAGAGCACAACCATCTCCCGGCTGGTGGATGTGTACGAGCTTCGGAGTCCCCTGGTGCAGCGGGCCCGAGAAGGGATGCCTCTCTTTGGCACCTGCGCGGGCCTCGTCATGCTGGCCAGGGAGGTAGTGAAGGACAATAGCGTCGTTCCTCTGGGGCTTGTGGATATCCAGGTGCAGCGTAACGCTTTCGGGCGCCAGACGGACAGCTTTGAGGCGGACCTCCCTGTGCCCGCCATTGGGCCTGAGCCCTTCCCCGCGGTGTTCATCCGTGCCCCGATAGTGTGCCAGGTGGGAGAGAGGGTAGAGACAATGGCTGCCCTGGAGGATGGCCGGGTAGTGGCGGTGCGCCAGGGGTCCTTTCTGGCAACCGCCTTTCACCCGGAGCTGACCCAAGACACTCGGCTTCACCGCTACTTCGTGGAGATGGTGAAGGCTTTCGGCCGAGGCTCATGATCCGTACTCTCCGACTGAGCGATCTGCCCGGGCAGGTCCTGACGGGCGGGCCGAAGGGGCCAGACCTGGTGTGCACCAGGCGCGGGCCTCCATCCGGGGTGGGGAGACTGTTCCTGGCCCACCTGGTCCGAGATGGTCTTGCCCCCAACCGCAGGCTGCACGCCCTCGCCCTGGTGGCAGGCCTGCGGCTCCTGGCCGTCGCCACGGTGCAGCGCCGCAGTGGGCCACGTGCCTGGGAACTCACACACCTCCGCGTCTCGCAGGAGGCTTGGGATAGCTGCTCTGAGTTGCTGGAGCATTGCAGCGCCTATGCTGCCACACAGGGAGCAGAGAGGCTCTTTCTCAGGCTGCGCGAGGATAGTCCGCTAACGGCGGTGGCACACCGTTCGGGCTTCTTTTCCAGTGTGGCTGAGGTGGTGTATGAAGGGCAGGGCATTGCCTCCTCGGCGGCCCCGGCACAGGGGGAGCTACGCCCCAGGGCGCCTGGGGACGACCACGCCATTTTCCGCCTCTACAATGCCACCACACCGCCTCAGGTGCGCTCCGCGTATGGCCTGACCCTGGAGCAGTGGCGGGATGCCCAGGAGCCCCTTGTGGAACGGCCTTGCGAGTGCGTCTGGGAGCATGAGGGGAAGGTGGTAGCTCTGGCGCGCATGAGCAGACGGGGCAGGGCTGCCACTGTGGAGGCGCTGGTGCACCCCGAGACGCCGTGGGCAGCGCCAGCGCTGACGGACTTCGTCCGACGGAAGGCGGGGCCCAAGGGTGTGGTGGTGTGGCCTACCCCCGAATACCAGACGTCCGTCTCCACTTTGCTGAAGAAAAATGGGTTCCGCGAAACGGCGCGGCTACTTGTCCTGGTCAAATCAATGACGGAGCGAGTACGGGAAACTCTCTTGGTGCCAGCCAACGTGTGAGGGAGAAAACGCCACCCGGAACACCTGGCATGGCTCGATCCAAACATAGGAGTGGCCGGGAGCGATGCAAAAGACGATTGTGGATGACCTTCAAGCGCTGCTGGAGAGACTGCCACCACGGATAAAGCGGGAGCTGGCCGGATATAAGGGTGGAGAGGAACTCCTGGAGGTGGTGATGGACCTGGGGCGATTGCCCGAGGCGCGATTCGTGGCGAAGGACGTTTGCCTGGGCTCCCAGGAGGTGACGGAGGAGGACATTCAATACGTGGTCTCGCGCCTCAGCGCCTTTGGTGACGATAACCGCGCCGGCATCGAGCGGACGCTCCACCGCATCTCCGCCATCCGCAATCGCAGCGGAAAGATCGTTGGCCTCAGTTGCCGGGTAGGGCGGGCGGTCTTCGGGACGATGAAGGTGGTGGAAGACCTGATCTTCTCCGGTCGCGGCATCCTGCTGCTGGGGCGCCCCGGTGTGGGCAAGACCACCATGCTCAGGGAGGCGGCGCGAGTGCTGGCCGATGAGGCCCGGAAGAGGGTCATCATCGTGGACACCTCCAATGAGATCGCCGGGGACGGGGACATCCCCCACCCATCCATAGGGCGCGCGCGCCGCATGCAGGTGCGCACCCCATCCCTTCAGCACGCGGTGATGATCGAGGCGGTGGAGAACCACATGCCTGAGGTGATCATCATAGACGAGATGGGCACTGAACTGGAGGCTGCTGCTGCCCGCACCATAGCTGAAAGGGGGGTGCAGCTCATCGCCACCGCTCACGGCAACACTCTGGAGAACCTGATCGTCAACCCCACCCTGAGTGACCTGGTGGGCGGTATCCAGACCGTTACCCTGGGCGATGAAGAGGCCAGGCGCCGCCGTACTCAAAAGAGCATCCTGGAGCGCAAGGCGCCTCCTACCTTCGATATCCTGGTGGAGATCCAGAGCTGGGACAGGGTTGCAGTCCACCAGGACGTGGCCCATACAGTTGACCGCATGCTACGGGGCGTGCCCGCCGCTCCAGAGGTCCGCTGGGTGGATGCCGGAGGAAAGGTCCATCGTGCCGGCCTCCAGGCCAAGGAGGTCTCCCCTCCTGAGGTTGCGGCACCCACCGCCGCAGGTAATGGCGGGGTGGCCCGCACCCGGGTCCACGCCTTTGGCGTGAGCAGGGCCAGGTTGGAGGAGGCGGCCCGCAGCGCTCGTCTCTCCGTTGAGGTGGTGGAGGACCTGGGAGAGGCGGACGTGCTCCTGACCACCAAGGCGCATTTTCGGCGGGGCTCCAGGCTGCTGCACGAGGCCAAGGAGAAGGGCAAGCCCGTCTTTGTGCTGCGCAGGAACACGGTGCCCCAGTTGGAGCAGTTCGCTCGCGAGATGTCCCAGGGGGAGAGCACGGAGACGCTTCCAGCCCCTCTGGCGGAGGCTGAAGAGGCGGCAGAGCGGGTGCTGAACGGAGAGACGTCGGTGGAGTTGAGACCCCAGAGCGCCTTTGTCCGGCGTCTCCAGCACCACGTCGCCGAGCGGCACCGTCTCCGCTCCCAAAGCACCGGGCGTGACCCCAACCGCCGGGTCACCATCTACCGCCCGTAGTGTGAAGTGGGCTGTGGCTGGGCGCTTCATCGTCTTCGAGGGGGGCGAAGGCAGCGGTAAGACCACCCAGGTCAGAGCGTTGCGGAGACGCCTTATTCGGCGTGGTTACTCGGTGGTGGTGGCCAGGGAGCCGGGCGGCACCCCCGGGGGCGAAGCCATCCGGCGGTTGCTCCGGTCCTCCCACACCCTGAGCCCCAGGGTGGAGTTGTTCCTCTTCGCTGCTTCCCGGGCCCTTCTGGTGGACCAGGTCATACGCCCCGCTCTAGCGGAGGGCCGCATCGTCATCTGTGATAGGTTCAGCGCTTCAACCATCGCCTATCAGGGGTACGGGCGCGAGCTGGGGGCCAGCACGGCGGCCCAGATTAGTGACATGGCCACTGGCGGGCTGGCCCCGGACCTGACGGTATATATGGATGTTGCACCGGAGCTAGGCCTCCAGCGCAAGGCGGGGGTGCCCGACCGGTTTGAGCGGGCTCATCTGGAGTTCCATCGCAGGGTCAGAGAGGGGTACCTTGCTCAGGCCAGGCTTGCGCCAGAGTTGTGGCTGATGGTTGACGCCAGCCTCCCTCCCCGCCAGGTGTCCCGTCAGGTATGGTCGCGGGTGGGCCCGTGGTTGGATGCGGAGAGGGGGTAGCATCGCCCCCAAGGGGTGATTTCCAAGAGCAAGACCCCGTTGGTGGCGGGCAGCACCCCAATTTGGCGGCGGTTCTTGCAGCAGTCCTGCTCTTAGAGTCGGTGGCGCGGCCTTGCAGGGCACGCCACCGGTACGTACAATGCTTGCGCCCGCGCCGTGGAAGCGGGCTTCACCATGAAAGCCACCGACGCAGCGGGGCGCCCTCTCAGTATCCAGACCATTGACCACCAGGGGCTCACGTGGGTAAACGTGGAACGCCCCACCCTGGCGGAGATGTCGTATCTCAGCGAACGCTTCCGGTTTCACCCTTTGAGCCTGGACGACTGCCTTAGCTGGGTGCAGCTCCCAAAGCTAGACGAGCACTCCGATCATCTGTTCCTGGTGATGCATTTCCCCGAATTCGACCACGGCGTGCGCCTGACCAGGCCCAGGCAAGTGTCCATCTTCGTCGGGGCCACCTACGTGGTGACCGTCCACGGCGGTGAGTTGCGCCCGCTGGCCAAGTTGTTCCAGGACTGCCGCATGAGCGATGAGCGGCGAGGGCAGACCATGGGCCGCGGCTCTGGCCTGCTCCTGTACCACATCCTGGACGTTCTGGTGGACCACTGTTTTCCCATCTTGAACGCGATCATCGGCAGTGTGGACCAGGTGGAGGGGCGGATGTTCGACCGCAGGGAAGGGGCCGTTCTGCGCGACCTGGCCCTGCTGCGTCGGGACATACTGGCCTATCGGCGCATCGTCCGGCCCCAGATCGAAGTGCTGGAGGCCATGGAGGCCAAGGAGTACCCCTCTCTCAAAGTTGAGGAGGAGGTCTACTTCGGGGACCTGGCGGACCACATGCGCAAGCTACGGGTGGAGCTGGAGGACCTGTGGGAGGTGGTGGACGGCCTGCACGAGACCTACGACTCGCTGACCTCGCAGATGACCAACACGGTCATGCGCATTCTCACCGTCTTTGCCAGCTTGATACTCCCCTTCCTGGTAGTGTCCAGCCTCTACGGCATGAACGTGCACCTGCCCATGGGCGGCAGCCCGTGGGCTTTCCTGGTGCTCCTGGGCATCATGGGGATACTCTCTCTGGCGCTCCTGGCCTTCTTCCGCCTTCGGAGATGGGTGTAGGACACTCTCCGCCCCGCTGCTCTGGTTGCTCTCTGCACCTGTTTTCTTCTCCGGGCGTTGCCGTCAGCTCCCCCACGAGAAAGCCCTGAAGGGGGACAGAGTCCCCCTTCAGGGCTTTGAGTGTCTCCCAGGAAAGCTTGGGGCTACTTCTTAGTCACCCCCGCTTTCTGGACTGACAGAGCGACCAGGGTGCCGCCCGGTTTGATGTCGAAATGGACGTCTACCTCGATCCCTACGGCGACGCCCGCGCCGATGGTGGTAGTGGCGTCAATCTGGAAGGTCTGTCCGCTGGCCACCAGGGAGGTGGCGCTCATGGACTGCACCACCGCCTTGAAGGAGAAGCCTTGCACCTTGCTCTTGACGGTCTTGATCTCTAGGGCCAGGAAGGAGCCGTCAGGCTGCATGGTGAAGTGGACCTTTGCCAGCTTCCGCACCTTGAGGCCGCGGTCAATGAGGGTGGCCGCGCCCACCTGGAATGTCCTGCCGCCGATGGTGTAGGCGTTGGGCGACACCACCTGGAGCAGCCCGGTGAACTCAAAACCGGTGTCCTCTATTTCGAGTGCCCGCAGGGAGCCGTCTGGCTGGACAACGAACTGCACGTTGACCAGCACCCCCACTGCCAGGTTCTGGTCCAGGACGGTGGCGGCGTCCACGGTGAAGGTCTTGCCGCCGATGACGAAGGCGCTGGCACCCATGGACTGGATGACTCCGGAGAAGTAGAGGTCCGTCCCTTCGTCAATCCCCGTCGTCTCCACCTCCAGGGCGTGCATCGTGCCATCGGGCAGAAGTTCGAACTCCACCTTGACCAGCACACCCTGGGCCAGGCCGTTGTCAAGGATTGTGGTGGCATCGGTCTTGAAGCTTCTGCCGTCCACCATGACCATGCCGGACTGCATGGACTCAAGAGGCCCGGTGGCGGTGAAATTCTCCTGCTCCAACTCCGCCAGCCCAGGGGTATCGGTCTCCACCTCCAGGGCGAGGAGCGAGCCGTCGGCCTGCACCACAAACTCCGCCCTGGCCAGCATGCCAACACCGAGCCCCATATCCAGGACGGTGTTAGCGTCCATCCTTAGGCTCTTGTCTCCAATGACCACCTGGTCCGCCGTCAAGGACTGGATTACGCCGGTGAGGGAGAAGTCCTCAGCCACCTCTCCTGTCCCTGTGAGTGCATCGTCAGAGGCCGGGGTCTCGATCTGGGTGGCCAGAAGCGAGCCATCAGAGAGCATGATGAACTCCACCTCTGCTGCCACGCCCATGGCCAGCCCCTGGTCCAGCATGGTGGCCGCGTTGACGCTGAAGGTCTTGCCACCGACTACCCAGGCATCGGCGCCCATAGACTCGATGGCGCCCGAGAAATGAAAGTCCTCGGGGGTTGCTTCCAGCCCCGGGATGTCAAGGGCGTCGTCAGAGGACTTCTCGATCTCGGCGAGCTTGGGGTTGTCGTCGCCCGCCTCGATCTTGACCCGCACGTCCTCTCCTACCATCTCTTCCAGGTCGCCGGAGGACTTCTCGACCTCCACGCGCACCTTGCTGCCGTCGTCCAGGGCTATCACCGCCTGCTTTCCGTCCACTGCCTGGAGTTTGCCCCTTATCTCATGCTCTGCCTCTCTGCCGGAGACCTGGGTCTCGATCTCGGTGGCCAGCAGAGAGCCGTCAGAGAGCGTGATGTACTCCACTTTCGCCGCCACGCCCATGGCCAGCCCCTGGTCCAGCATGGTGGCCGAGTTGACCCTGAAGGTCTTGCCACCGACTACCCAGGCGTCGGCGCCCATGGCCTCGATGGCGCCCGAGGCATGAAGGTCCTCTGGGGCCACCTGAATGCCAGGGACTGCGAGGGCTTGACGAGGCGACTTCTGGATCTCGACCAGCTTGGGGTTATCGTCGCCCGTCCTGACCTTGACCCGCACGTCCTGTCCTATCATCGCCCTGGCAGCATCGGCGGACTGCTCAGCTTCTAGTCGCACCTTTGTGCCGTCGTCCAGGGCTATCACAACCTGCTTGCCGTCCACTGCCTGGAGCCGGCCCTCCATCTCCTGCTCGACCTCTTTGCCAGAGACCTGGGTCTCGATCTCGGTGGCCAACAGAGAGCCGTCCGAGAGCGTGATGTACTCCACTTTCGCCGCCACGCCCATGGCCAGCCCCTGGTCCAGGGTGGTGGCTGAGTTGACCCTGAAGGTCTTGCCGCCAACTACCCACGCATCAGCGCCCATGGACTCGATGGCGCCCGAGGCGTGAAGGTCCTCCGGGGCCACCTGAATGCCAGGGACCGCAAGGGCCTGACGAGGGGACCTCTGGATCTCGACCAGCTTGGGGTTGTCGTCCCCGGTCCTGATCTTCACCCGTACGTCCAGTCCTACCATCGCCTGAGCGGAGTCGGTGGACTGCTCAGCTTCCACACGCACCTTTGTGCCGTCGTCCAGGGCTATCACCAACTGTTTGCCGTCCACGGCCTGGAGCAGGCCCTCCATCTCCTGGGTTGTGACCTGGGCCTTGCAGGCCGCTCCCAGCAACAGGACGGCCGCCAGGGCCACTGCCCATGTGGTCACTCTTACCCTGGACATCCATCGCTCCGGTCTCATGTCGCTATGCCTCCCTTTTCCCACGCGCTTTTCACGTCAGGCGTGGGAAGACGCCAAGAACATTGCTATTGTCGTCACAAGCACCTGCGGCTCCCAGTGCGCGGGGTCTAGAGCGCAGTTCTAGGAACATTTGTTCATCTTGCCCTTTCCCAGTCTTGGGGTGGGGGCTACCTCTGAGCTTCCCGACAACGTTAGGGTGGGTGGGAAACCCGACCTTGGATAACCCCAAAGGCCCTGTGTGAAGAGTGACATGGTCTTTTGCGGGGACTTGCATGGGGAGCTAAATGCGCCTGCTCCAGGGCAGCGCCTCGTCATTGCGAGCGAGTGGGCGAGCGAAGCAATCTGGCGGGGACGGGACGCACCACCACACCGCCAGGTTGCCACGTCCCCCCGGAGCCTGTGGTGAGGACCTCGAACCATCGGGACGACGAAGGATCTGGGATAGGGGAGGCGAGTTCTGGGCATCTGGTCCTGAGCCGCCTACCCCCTCGCTAGCGCTAAAGGAGAGGGTAAAAACGCCCTGTAGAAAGAGGTAAAAGTCCTTGACAAAGTCTTAGACTAATACTAGACTCCGGCTGTTCGCTCGCATACACTTTTGCCTGGAAGGTTGTGCCTTATGGAAGCCGGTCGGCATGTCTACTGAGACCCTCATTAGGCCAAGGCCCCAGGCGGCCCTTGATGCGCCACCCGCCACCCAGGCGCGGCCAGCGGCGTCCAAGGACGGCCCACTGAAAGTGCCGCGGTGGATGTACGGCTACGGGCTGTTCCAGGGAAGCGCGGTATCAGGAGACAGCCTGACACTCCTTTGGGGAGCGGCGGTGTTGGGCATGTCGCCCGCCATGGTCGGGCTGCTGGATGCGGTGGGCAGCATCGCATTTGCTCTCGGCATACTGGCACTCGTCTTTCTTGTCCCACGCATGTCCCACAGCAACAACCTCTTCATCTTTTCAGTGGTAGGGGTTGGTCTCACTCTGGCCCTTTTCGCCACTGTGAGCAGCACCCTTCTGGCGTTGACCCTGGCGGTGCTGTTTGGTCTTCTTCTGGCGCCTTCCACGGCCCTTGCTCCCATAATGGCCTCCAGCGGTGTCCCTCGCTCCCGATGGAGCGAGGCGTTCAGCCATCTGAACAGGGTCTCATCCCTCGGGGGGGCGATAGGGATGGCGGCGGCGGCGGTGTGGCTGGCCGCTGCCGGGCGGTTTGGGCCGCCTGATATGTCCATCAGACTGCTGTTCGGCATCATAGGTGCGGTTGCTGTTGTGGGTGCAATGTACAGCCGCCGATGCCTGGCAACTGCCGGCAAGCACCAGTCTGCTGTAACCCAGAGAGATGCCTCCTTGATGCTCTCTACAAAGATATCCGGGTTTTACGGTGTTGCTCGCAGGCCACTGCCACTCCTCTCTGACCAGTTGGTGTACTACCTCCTCTTCAGCTTCATCCTCTTCGCAGGGATGGGCATGTCCTTCTCTGGCCTTCACACCTATCTGGTGCGGGACCTGAGGGCCCCCCTGGCCCTAGCCATGGGGGCGGTCCTCGGGTTCAAGGTGACCAGCTATCTGGTATCTCGACCGTTCAGCCATGGCATGGCGCAGTTGCTGCCTCTGCAAATTCAGGGCGTGGCGTCTCTGGTACGCGGCGCCGCTATAGTGGGCGTTGCGGCGGTGGGCTTTTTTCTGCCCGCCAACCTTGCCCTGCCCCTGGTCCTGCCGCTGGTGGCGATATGGGGCATCTCGGGAGGTGCCCTGGCGGTGGCTGGGGCCGAGGCTACGGCCCAACTGGCCGTCCCCGGCCGCTGGAAGGAGTCCATGGTCCTGTATATGGCCGTGGGCAATGCCGGAGGCATTGTGGGGGCCTCGCTGGGTGGGTGGCTGGCGTCCCTTCTTGGGGGCTTTGAGATCGTTTTTCTGATAGCGGCGGGCCTGGTCCTGGTAGGCGCGGCGCTGCTATTTCGGAACTAGCTATCTTTTGACAGGCTTTCAGAATGATGGCTCTCCTGGCGTCCTGGATGAGCGGTCTCCTGGCACGCCTCTGGTACCGGCTCATGCGTCATCTCCCTCTCCCCTCTGAGAACAAGTGGAAGGGCGTGGGGGAGTTGCTGACCTTTGCCTCTCAGGCCACTCTGGAGGCGGACACCTTCGAGGGCGCCCTGCACTCAGGCATCCTGGACAGGGCCCTGGACCAGGCGGGGACCCGCTGGATGTGGAGGCGGTCTGAGTGGCTGGCGGGGTCCATCGCCCCGGCTGCGGCCATAGCAGACCTCATGGTCTATGCATTCAAGACCCTGGACATGCCCACCACTCTGCGTACCAATGGCTCTTCCTTCGAAGCGGTCACCCATCGCTGCCCCTTTGTGGAGCGCGCCAAGACCGATGGCATGACCAGGGATATCTGTGAGGCGGTGTGTTCCCACGACAGGTCCCTCTTCCACGGGTTTGTCCAGGGGTTCCCTGTGCCCGTGCAATACCAGGCAACGTGCAAAATGGGATGGGGTGACCCCCAGTGTGTCAAGGCGTTCCGTGTCCTGGCCACTCCCGTTCAGGCGCACCCGGGCCAGCGCCATGCCCAGTAGGGCACTCAACCGGGCTACCCGGCGGAGGCTGCCGGGTGCCTACAGGCAAGGGGTAGTGCCACGCGAATCAGTACAGGCTCCGTTCGCCGCTGGCTGAACCTCAACCTTTTGCTTGTTTTTGTGCCCGTCTCCATCGTCCTTGATCTGATGGAGGCGGCGCCCGTTCTTGTTTTCGTCTCCACATTGGTCGCCATCGTGCCCTTGGCTCTTCTGCTATCAAAGGCCACGGAAGACCTGTCTGCCCGAACGAATCCCACCGTAGGGAGCCTCTTCAACGCTACCACAGGGAACATCATTGAAATCTTCATTGCTGTTTTTGCCATTCGAGCTGGCCTTCTCCAGGTGGTGAAGGCATCAATAACGGGCTCTATCCTGGTCAACGTGCTGTTCCTGATAGGGCTGAGCGTGTTCATCGGCGGGTTCAAATACAAGGAACAGGAGTTCAACCGGAAGGCCGTTGGGATAGCCTCCAGCATGCTGCTGGTGGCCATAATCGGCCTGGCCATACCCACCGTGTTCGGATTGACCAGCCATCAACCCGCCGAATCCATGAGCCTGGCCATCTCCACATCGCTCGGCGTGATATACGTCCTTAGCCTGGTGTTCACCCTTTTCACCCACAAGGGTGCGTTTGTGGTGGACAGGATACCTGAGAATGAAGCCAGTCCCTGGTCAACACGAAAGGCTTTTGTCGTGCTCATAGTGGGGACCCTGGGCGCGGCGCTCTTGTCAGAGATCCTGGTGGGTGCTATTGAGCCGGTGGCTCAAAGTCTGGGCATCAGTGAAGCGTTCATTGGCCTGGTGCTGATCGCCATCGCCACCAACATAGCGGAGAAGATCGCCGCAGTGACATATGCTCTGAAGAACAAGATTGACCTCTCTCTGAACATCGGGCTGAACTCGGCCACGCAGATCACACTCTTCGCTGTTCCCATTCTGGTCCTCATCTCGTTCCAGTTGGGACAACCGCTGAGCCTGGTCTTCAGCGTGTACGATCTGGTGGCTATGGTGGTTTCAGTCATCATCCTCAACCATATTTGCGCCGATGGCGACTGCAACTGGCTGGAGGGCGCTCAGCTTCTTACAGTGTACCTGCTGTTGATCAGCGCCTTTTACTTCATCCAGTAGACGAACGGCGACGGTCAGCTCCCGGCAGGGTCACGCCGTGCCCAGGCGAGCTTGACGCCGGTGTGGCCTGCGAATATGCTTGGTTATGGGTCTCTTCTTGGCATCTGTAGTCGTGCATGGTGCCTCTGTGATGCGCAGCCCGTGGCCTCATTGGCCTTGGAACACGTCAAGGTGGGCCGCTGCTGATAAGAATGGCTAGCTCTGGCTCGTTTCGGCGGCGCTCTGCCTGCTTGGCGGCCTTTCCATGGGCGACTGCCCTGGCCGCTGCTCTAACGCTGGCAGCGTGCGCCCTCCCAACTCCGACAGTTTCTCCTACCCCAACGGTGACTCCGGCGCAGGTGCCGGTGCCGTCGCCCACGTCTACCGCCACTCCAGAGTTCACCCCAACCACAGTTCCCTCTTCCTCGCTACTGCCGGGTTTCGCCGATGTAGTGGAGAGGGTCATGCCGGCGGTCGTCTCGATCCAGGCCACTTCGGTGGGACGGGACTTCTTCGGCCGGCTGGTGCAAGAGACCGCCCAGGGCACAGGCTTCATCTTCGACAGGAGGGGGTTCATCGCCACCAACAACCACGTGGTGGAAGGGGCTGCCGAGGTGAAGGTGAGCCTGGCGTCAGGCCAAGTCCTGGACGCGACCATAGCGGGTACCGACCCCCAGACGGACCTGGCGGTCATCAAGGTGGAGCCTCCCAGTGGAGTGGAGCTTACCGTGGCGCCCATTGGGGACTCCACCAGGGTGCGGCCTGGAGACTGGGTCATTGCCATAGGCAACGCCCTGGGGTTTGAGAACACGGTGACCGTAGGCGTGGTGAGCGCCGTGGGGCGGTCATTGCAAGTGGCGACAGGGAGTCCTCCGCTGCCGGACCTTGTCCAGACCGACGCTGTAATCAATCCGGGAAACAGCGGCGGCCCCTTGCTGAACCTGGAGGGTGAGGTGGTGGGGATCAACACCAGCATCATCCGTGGGACCCTGCCCAATGGGGAGCAGGCGGAGGGCATCGGCTTCGCCATCAGCAGCGATGTGATCAAGCCCATCACCCGCCAGCTCGTGGAACAGGGAAAGGTGACCCGGCCATCGTTGGGCGTCTCGGTGATGACGGTCACGCCCGCCCTGGCCGCCTCGGAGAATCTCTCAGTGTCCAAGGGCGTGCTGGTGGTGGACCCGACTCGCGGGGGTCCTGCGGAGCGGGGAGGCGTGCGCTCCAGGGACGTCATCCTGGCTGTGAATGGCCAGGAGGTGAGCACGGTCTGGCAGCTCCAGAAGCTGCTCCTGGAAAGGCATAGTGCCGATGACCAGGTCACCCTCACGGTGGCGCGGGGTGATGGGCGCGTGGATATACCGGTGCTGCTGGGCTAGACGTCCTCCTCTTAGAAGCCGAGAAGCAGTTGCCAGTGAGAGCACCTTGCATCCAGGCTGGGCTCGTGCTAGCGTATATAGCGATTATCTTTGTCGTATCTCAGACCCCCGTAAGGAGTTGCATTGGGCAGGACTAGAAAGGTAACGCTGATTCAGCCGGAATCGGTGGGTGGCAACTTTGAGTATGTGGCCATCCCCAGGCAGGGGATGCTGTTTCTCTCCGGAGCCCTCCGCCAGTGGCGGGGCCCCTTCCTGTACGAGCGCGAGATATGGTTTGAGGACCGCAGCGGGAAGATAGACCCCGACAAGGACCTGGCGGACACCGACATCCTGATGATGACGGCCCTGATCAACGAGACTCCCCGGGCCTACGAGCTGGGGAGGCTGGCCAAGCAGTACCATCCCAATCTCATAACCATAGGCGGCGGGCCACAGATGAGCCCCCTCTCAGATGCGGCTATTCGAGAGGGGCGGTTCGACATTATTGTGAACCGGGAGGGCGAGGACATCATAGGCCAGCTCTGCGATGTTCTCCTCACCCATAAGGGTGCCGAGCTAGATAACGCCCTCCTGAAGATACCCGGTATCTCCTTCATGCGGGATGGGAAGCTGGTGCAGACGCCACGCCGCGGCACCATAGCCCCCGACTTCGTGGAGCTGCCCGACTTCCACTCCATCCGCGACCTGACTCCTGAGAAGCCGATGGCGGGCGGCGTGCTGGAGACGGTGCGCGGCTGTACGGAGAATTGCTCCTACTGCCAGGTCATCCAGCAGTTCCTCGGGTACAGGATGGTGGCCAGGGAGACGGAGTTCAAGCGCCTGGCCCAGCTACGGCAGCTTGCGGAAGAGGGGCTCATCTACACCAACCGGGAGGGGCGCTTCAGTGTCTTCATATCCGATGACCTCCATCCGCCACCCCTCCGGGCGGTGAAGTTCAGGAACGAACGTCTGGAGAGGCTGAGGGGGTGGAAGGGCCACACCGACGGGATGCACATGATCTGCCAGACCAGGGCTGAGATAGGGCAGGACCCGGAGCTTTACTCCGCCATGCTGGATGCAGGCATTCAGATGCTCTACGTTGGGGTGGAGTCCTCCAGCGCTGAGAACCTGAAGGCGGTGCGAAAGCGCCAGGACCCGACGCAGGTGCACCAGGACCTGGTGGCGCTGAACCGGGCCGGTTTCGCTGTGGTGGCCATGACCATCATCGGCCTTCCTTACGATACTCAGGAGGCCATAATGCAGATGGCCGACTGGGTGAAGCAGGTCAGCAAGTACCAGACGGCCAACTGGCTCACGCCCCTGCCTGCCACGTCCAACTGGGAGACGCTCGTGCCCCTGGACGAAAACGGCGATGTCCTTCGCCCAGGCGCCATCAGGCCGTACCACCTGTACACAGGGAAGCAGTTTGTACACAAGGACCCCCGCTGGAGCATGCAGGAGTCCAGGGAGATCTTCGATAGGTACTATGCCAGGCTCAACCCTGTTGACAGGCTCTATGAGCGGGTCTTCCATGTCCTGCAACGCAAAGGATTTAGCCCCCTCGGCGGCAGAAGGGGCCTGGCCAGCACCCTATCAGCAAGAGTCAACCAGATGGTGGAGTCCCTGAGAGCGATGGCCGATTCCACAGGCAACGACCTTTCAGGCAACCTGTCCCAGAGGATCCAGCAGATGAGCGATTCTCTGAGGAACCTGGCGGACTCAGTGGGCAAAGAGCTTCGAGGGAACGCCGCGGCCCACATTCAGCAGATGAGCGACTCGCTGAGGAGTCTGGCGGACTCTGCGGCCAAGGAGTTCGAGGAGGTCCGCAGGGCGCGTCTCCGGCAGATGAGCGATGCCCTCCAGGCTCTGGCGGAATCCACCAGGCGGCAGCTCCTTTCCCCACTAGCCAGACGCTGAGCGCCTTCTGCTATACTATAGCTGGCTGGACACTTCTGCATCCGTGGGGCTGTAGCTCAGTTGGGGGAGCGCCCCGATGGGTATCGGGGAGGTCAGGGGTTCAAGTCCCCTCAGCCTGGTATACTGTGATTGGCCAGGTCTCCTGCGCTCGTGGGGCTGTAGCTCAGTTGGGAGAGCGCCTCAATGGGTATCGGGGAGGTCAGAGGTTCAAGTCCCCTCAGCCTGGTATACTGTGATTGGCCGGATCCTCCTGCACCCGTGGGGCTGTAGCTCAGTTGGGAGAGCGCCTCAATGGCATTGAGGAGGTCAGGGGTTCAAGTCCCCTCAGCTCCACCACCCTCCCATGGCTTTCCCGCCTTGTTCTTCGTTTACGTTTTGCGCAGCGAGCAGAGCGGGCGGTACTACGTTGGCAGCACCAAGGACATTGCCCAGCGTCTCGCGCAGCACAACGCAGGCATGATGAAGGCCACCAGACAGTCCAGACCCTGGCGCCTGGTGTACATTGAGCCCTCCGACACCCTGAGCGCTGCGAGAAGACGCGAGGCGCAGATCAAGTCATGGAAGAGCCCTGGCTATATGCGGAAGGCCCTGGGATTGTAGCTCAGTTGGGGGAGCGCCCCGATGGGTATCGGGGAGGTCAGGGGTTCAAGTCCCCTCAGCTCCACCAGCACTCAGATATCTTTCACGCACGGTCGCACTGGGAACCTTCCCGCCAGATAGCGCGAAAAGCGTCCTGGTCGGCTGGACCAAGAGTGCTGAACCAGGCCATGACCTCTCTCATTGCCCAGCCCACTTCCATGAGATAGAATTGCCCCGATGCTTGTTCAGATGTTCCCCACTCAGTGTTGCATCGAGTGTCAGCCCCGGAGGGGGTGGGATGCTGCGTACTGATGTCGGATGCTAGGTAGACCAGCTAGAGGCCCTACCTGCGGCAAGCAGAAAACCTCCTCGAACGGACCAATCGAGGAGGCCTTCTTTTGTGCCTGCAACCGTGGAGGATAGTGAATGGAGCCGTGGCAGTGGACAGTAGCCGTCGTGGCGGGAGCGGTAGGCCAGTTCCTGGACACTGTGGCTGGCATGGGGTTCGGTGGCCTGTCTGGCTCGGTGATGCTGGCAGGGGGCTTGGCACCTGCGATCGTGGTTGGAACGGTCAGCCTGGCCAAGATCGGCAGCGGCTTCATCTCCGCATTGGCCCACTGGAAGGTGCAAAATGTTCGCCCCCGCTGGGTCGTGCAGATCGCAGGGCCGGGAATGGTTGGGGGATTCCTGTCCGCCTATTTGTTGACGGGACTACCCACCGATATGGTGCGCGTGTGGGTGCCGGTCATACTCTTTGTCATGGGGCTGTTACTTCTTCGGCGCTTCATGCTGAAGGCAGACTCCGACCCTTCGGTTGCCGGAGGTAACGGAGAAGCAACGAGCTACGCGAAAAAGCCGAAGGCCCATGATGGGGGTGCTGCTTTCTCTCCCGCTATGGATATGGCTATCAGTCATCGGCTTCGTGGCCGGGTTTGTGAATGGCCTGAGCGGTGCCTTTGGGCCGGTCGCGACAACGGCTGTTGCTCTGAAGGTGCAGGGTCACCCTCGTTATATCATCGGGAGCGTCAACGCGGCGGAGGTCTTCGTGGCGCTTTCTGTCTCTGGGACGATCTTGACCAGGCTCAGTTGGGAGACCATTGGCTGGCGACTGCCGCTGGCATTGATTGTGGGTAGCCTATTCACAGCACCGCTTGGAGCCTATCTGACCAGTCACCTGTCGGCACGGGTTATCGGCATTATCCTTGCTCTGGTGCTGCTAGGGCTCAATGGCGCAAGCATCGTTCGCGCAGTGGGCTGATCACCAGCCAGGACTCCTTGCTCGGCGAGACGAAGCAGAGCTTCAACGACGGGGTGCAGTTCTGTCTATCGTTCCCAGCGCTGCACCATCGTGGGTAGACCGAGTACAAAGGGCGGCCCTTTTCCGATGGCCTTCGCCCCAGCCTGGCGAGCACACGTGGCCCCCAGCCTGACTACAGGACGGCTATAGGCGCACCGGGTTACTCGTTCTCCAGCACTTTCCTCAGAGCCTCCTGGGAAGCACGCACTTCTACTCCGGCGCGTTCCTCCTGTAGGCGCATCGCAACGCGGGAGTCAAGGTTTCCCCAGCCTCTGTTGATCGCCTCCGTCATCTCTTCAAGGGCCAGATTGGCCAGGCGCATGGGCACGTCATATTCTCTCCCCACGTTCACAGCCAGGGCCACATCTTTTCGGGCCAAGCGGAGGGCGAAGGATGGTGGGTCGAACCTCCCCGGCAGAAGGTGTTCCGCCAGCCCCTCGAACACGCCGCGTCGCCCTTGAGCACCCTGGCGCACCGCTTGCCAAAGGGCCAGCGGCTCAACGCCAGCCTTCACCCCCATGGTGAACACCTCGGCAAGGGCACACTGGATGGTATAACCGGCGCAGTTGTGGACCAGCTTCGCGATGGAACCACAGCCTATGGGTCCCACATAGTAGGGCTGGTCCCCGATGGCATCCAAGACAGGCTTGCACTGCTGGTACACCTCCTGATCACCGCCCACCCATATGGCGAGTTTCCGGCTCTTGGCGCCTCTGGGCCCGCCGCTGACGGGTCCGTCTAGCACGTGGATGCCCTTGGCGGCGAAAACGGCGTGAATTCGTCGGACCAGGGCGGGCGAGTTGGTGGTCAGGTCAATGTATACGTTCCCCGGGCGCATTCCCTGTAGAAGGCCGTCTTCGCCCAGTGCCACTGCCTCCACCTCGGTAGGCCCCGGCAGCGAAGTGAACACGATCTCGCTGGCCCCAGCGACTCGGCGGGGGCTGTCTGCCCAGGTGGCCCCGGCCTCCAGGTGCGGGGTTGCTGCCTCGCGTCGAATGTCGTGCACGGTGAGCTTATGGCCGGCCTTCAGCACATTGTAGGCCATGCTTCCGCCCATGGTCCCCAGACCGATAAACCCTATGTTCACGTTCACCTCCCAGTGGAGAATGCTCCGTTCCTATCCCGGCAACCGGACTTCAGCCGACGGTCTTCCCCTGGACGATACCACATGGTGGCATCGGACTCACATTGCATGAGGCAATGGTGTGCGCTCCCGGTGTGGGTCGTCAGCAACTCCAGGAAACGTCTCGGTCGAAAGAGTTGGAGTTGTGAGGGTGCCCGGCGAGCCGCTCGGCGGCCCGATTATACCATCTGCGGAGCTGGATGGTGAGTTGGGGACATCCCCTGGCGCCACGAGGGCCGGTCCCCCCTGGCCTAGAGCGACAGTATGCGCTGGAAGCGAACTTGTGAGCGGCAGGGGCCCACCACTGCCAGGTTCAGCTTCTCATTCAACACTAGCCCGCCAGCCACGCGGGCCAGGTCGTCGAGTGTTACGCTGTCTATGCGCTCGACCACCTGTTCTGGGGTAAGCACACGGCCCAGCAGCATCTCCTGTGCCCCCAGCCAGCCCGCCACGGCGCGGCTGTCCTCCATGCGGAGCAGGAGGCGCCCCTTCAGCAGCTCCTTGACCTTGGCCAGCTCCTCAGCGGGGACACCGTCCCGCAGGCGCCCCAACTCTCTCAGGATGGTCTCCACGGCCCGGTCCAGCCGCTTGGGGTCCACCCCGGCATACACCACCACTGAGCCGCAGTCACGGAAATGGCTGGTGGAGCTGTGGACATCGTAAGCCAGTCCCTGCTTCTCGCGCATCTCCACAAAGAGGCGGCTGCTCATCCCCTCGCCCAGGACGGCGCTGAGCAGCGACAGGGCATACCTGTCTGGGTGGGTGGAGGGGAGCCCCTGGACTGCCAGGCACAGGTGGGCCTGCTCCGTCTTGCGGTACTCCACGGCGAGGCGCGGCCCCGTTTGGCCGTCCACCGCCGGGTACCACTCCAAAGGGATACCGGGGGCCCAGTCGCCCAGGCTCTGGGTAACGACATCAACCACCTCAGCATGGGCCACGTTACCGGCCACGGCTACCACCGCGTTGCCAGGCACGTACTGGCAGGCCATATACTCCCGCAGCATCTCTCTGGTGATGCCCGCCACGGACTCCTTTGTCCCGCCCACGTCACGGCCCATGGGTTGGTTGGGCCACAGCAGACCGTCAATCAGGACGTCCACCTTCTCGCGAGGCTCGTCATTGGTCATGCTCAGCTCTTCGAAAACGACCTTCCTCTCCAGTTCCAGCGCCTCTGGGTCCAGAGTGGGGTGGCGCACAATATCCATGAGCACGTCAAAGGCGATGTGGAAATGGGGGCGGGCCACCTTGGCCCAGTAGACCGTGAGTTCTCGGTCGGTGCTGGCGTTGATAATCCCTCCCACCGACTCGATGGCCGCGCTGATGTCCCTGGGCTGAGGGCGGCGTTCGGTGCCCTTGAACAGCATGTGCTCCACGAAGTGGGAGATTCCGGCGTGGGTGTCGTCCTCATAGCGTGACCCAGCCCCTATGAATATGCCCACGCTGACTGAGCGCAGGTGGGCCATAGTGGCTGTGAGCACGCGCAAGCCGTTGTCTAGGACTGTAGTCTCAAACACGGAGTGAAAACGCTTTTAACTAAATTGAGGCTACACGCCCCTATGCTATGATTGTACGGTTTTGGCCTCTCTTGCGTCAACGCGTTGTCCTCGCCCAGGACGTGGGAGACAAACGGCCGCGCAGAGTGCAATGGCAGTGACTCCATCACCTTGCCTGGAGGTTGCGAAAGGCGTAGTGTTTAGGCAAAAGCGCTGGCTCCCGCTCCGGCGGGGCAGCCTCAGGACTGATGGAAGGAGAGGAAGCTCTTGCATAAGACCATCGCCTGTGGAGACCTGCGCCCTGAGCACGTGGGCACCACGGTGACCCTGGCAGGGTGGGTGAACCGCCGTCGGGACCACGGTGGCATCATCTTTATTGACCTGCGGGATGGCAAAGGAATAGGCCAGGTGGTCTTCAACCCGGACCTCTCCCCCACCTCCCACACGGTGGCGGAGCAGTTCCGCAACGAGTGGGTGGTCCAGGTATCGGGGGAAGTGAGGCCACGTCCTCCAGGCACGGAGAACCCGGCCCTGGCCACGGGGCAGGTGGAGGTACACGCCACCGAGGCACTGGTGCTCAACCCCGCTCAGACGCCGCCCTTCTCCATTGGCGAGGGGGTGGAGGTGGACGAGATGGTCCGCATGAGGTACCGGTACCTGGACCTGCGCCGCCAGCCCATGCAGGAGAACCTGCGCCTTCGCCACCGCGTCATCAAGTTCATGCGCGACTTCCTGGACGCCAGGGACTTTGTGGAGATAGAGACCCCCATTCTCATCAAGAGCACGCCCGAGGGAGCCCGCGACTACCTGGTGCCCAGCCGGGTGCATCCTGGGCACTTCTACGCCCTGCCCCAGTCCCCCCAGCAGCTCAAACAGTTGCTGATGGTGAGTGGATTTGAGAAGTACGACCAGATCGCCCGCTGCTTTCGGGACGAGGACCTGCGGGCGGACCGGCAGCCGGAGTTCACCCAGCTTGACCTGGAGATGGCCTTTGTCCACCAGGAGGACGTCCTGGAACTGATTGAGGAGCTGTACATCGCCCTGGTGGAGACGCTGACGCCCCAGAAGCGGCTCCTCAAGCCGTTTCCACGAGTCCGGTATGACGACGCCGTCTCCAAGTACGGCACCGACAAGCCTGACCTGCGCTTCGGGCTCCCTCTGGCCGACCTCACCGAGGTCGCCCACAGCTCCCAGTTCAGGGTGCTGAGGGATCCGGTGGCCCAGGGGGGCGTGGTCAAGGGGTTCGCCGTCCCAGGGATCGCTGGCTACTCCAGGCGTCAGACCGATGAGTTGGCACACTTCGCCCGGGAACGAGGCGCCTCCGGCCTGCTGACGGTGCCGCTGGGAGGGACCGCCGCATCCCTGGATGACCTGAAGCTGGAGGACATCCCCTCATCCCTGGCCCGCTACGTCTCCCTGGAGGAGGTCCGGGCGATGGCCAGGGCCACCGGCGCGGGCGTTGGGGACATGATGCTGATTGCGGCAGGCCCGGCCAGCACCGTGAACGTAGCACTGGGGCAGCTCCGCCAGGAGATGGGACGCCGCCTGGGGCTGGCGGACCCCAACCACCTGGCCTTCGCCTTCATCGTGGACTTCCCCCTCTTGGAGTGGAATGAAACGGAGGGGCGTTGGGACTCCTCTCACCACCCCTTCACCTCCCCCATGGAGCAGTACTGGGAGCACCTGGAGGCGGACCCGGGCAAGGCGCGTGCCCAGTGCTACGACCTGGTGTGCAACGGTGTCGAGCTGGCCAGCGGCAGCATCCGCATTCACCGTCGGGACCGCCAGGCGCGGATTCTCCGGCTGTTGGGCTACAGCGACGCGGAGATCCAGGAGCGCTTCGGCCACCTTCTGGAGGCGTTCGACTTTGGCGCGCCTCCTCATGGCGGCATCGCCCCCGGAATAGACCGACTGGTAGTCTTGCTCTCCGAGGGGGCAGAGTCCATTCGGGACGTCATCGCCTTCCCCAAGACCCAGAGCGCCGTGGACCTCCTGTTCGGGGCTCCGTCGCCAGTGCGTGAGGAGCAACTGCGGGAGTTGCACCTGAAGGTCGTTCCGGATGAGGAGAAGGGTTGATACTTCTGTCACAAGGGCGGCCCCGTGCTATAATTAAAAATTGAGCCCTGACGGGAGCAAGCATTGAAGATAAGCAAGGAAGAGCACCCACCTCGCGAGGTGGTGCTGAAAGTAGAGTTGGAGTCAGAGGACCTGGAGCCGTACCTGGACCGGGCCTACCGCAAGGTGGTGCAGAGGGCCAAGATTGCAGGTTTCCGTCAAGGTAAGGCGCCCCGGCAGATTGTGGAGCGGTTCCTGGGGCGCGAGCACCTGATGCACGAGGCGCTGGAGTTTCTGGTTCCCGAGGTCACCGACCGCGCCATAACTCAGGAGGGCCTGGAACTGGGTGCCCCCCCCCATATGGAGCTGGAGAGCACAGACCCAGTGACCATCAAGGCCACGGTGCCTCTCATCCCCCTAGTGGAGATGGGAGACTACCGGGCCGTTCGGGTCCCCTTCGAGCAGAAGCCGGTCACCGATGAGGATGTGGCCGGTGTGGTGGAGGGTCTCCGCCAGGAGGTGGCGCCCTGGGAGCCCGTGGAGCGGCCCGTGCAGTATGGTGACCTGGTGAACCTGAAGGTGCACGGCAGTGCCAGCGGGCAGGCCATCGTTGACAACGACTCTGTGGACTATCTGACCAGGGAGAACGACAAGAACCCGGTCCCGGGCTTTAGCGAGGCGCTGCTGGGACTGGAGGCAGGCGGTTCCAAGGAGTTCACCATCAACGTCCCGCAGGAGTTCGGCAACCGGGCGCTGGCGGGCAGAGAGTGCCAGTTCTCCGTGACCATGAACAGCGTCAAGGCCAAGCGACTGCCGGAGCTGGACGACGAGTTCGCCCGGTCCGTCGGTCAGGGGTACGAGAGCCTGGAGGCGCTGAAGGCGAGGGTCCAGCAGGACCTGTCCCGACAGGCGGAACGTGAGGCCCGAGAACGACATCAGGAGCAGGTGGTGGAGGCGGTGGTGAAGGAGGCGAAGGTGGAGCTATCGCCCCTGATGGTGGAGCACGAGGTGGACCGCCTGTTCCAAGAACAGCAGGAGACGCTCCGGCGGCAGCGGATGAGTATGGAGCAGTACCTCGGGTACGCAGGCAAGACCGCCGAGGAGATCCGCACCGAACTGCAACCCGCCGCCGAGGCCAGGCTCCGGCGCGCCGCAGTGCTCACAGAGGTGGCGCGGCTGGAGGGCATTGAGTCCAGGGAGGAAGATGCCCAGCAGGAGATAGAGTCTATGGCCAAGCGCGCTGGGGCGCAGGAGGACGCAGTGAGGCGCCTCTTCGACTCCGCGGCGGCGCGGGACTCCCTGCGTCGTGCCCTCTGGAGCGGGAGAGTGCAGCGGCGCCTGGCACACATAGCCAGCGACGGGGCCGTGCCGGAAGAGGAGGAGGCGCCGGAGACCACCAGTGAGGAGGCAAAGAATGCTGAACCCGGCTGAGCGGGCGACTAACATAATCCCCATGGTGATTGAGAGCGGGGCACGGGGAGAGCGTGCCTTTGACATATATTCGCTACTGCTCAAGGAGCGCATAGTGTTCCTGGGCACGCCCATCAACGACCAGGTGGCCAACCTGATCGTGGCCCAGCTCCTCTACCTGGAACGTGAGGACCCGGAGAAGGACATCAGCCTGTATATCAATAGCCCCGGCGGGGTGATCAGCGCTGGCCTGGCTATCTACGACACCATGCAGCTCATACGGAGCGACGTCTCCACCATCTGTGTGGGGCTGGCTGCCAGCATGGCCACGGTGTTGCTGTGCGCTGGGGCCAAGAGCAAGCGGTTCGCTCTGCCCAACTCCACCATCCACCTGCACCAGCCCATGGGCGGTGCCCAGGGACAGGCAGCGGACATTGAGATCGCGGCCAGGGAGATACTCCGGCTCCAGGACAGGATACGCATCATTCTCTCTACTCACACTGGCCAACCTTACGACAAGATAGCGCGGGATACGGACAGGGACTTCTATCTCAGTGCGGAGCAGGCCCTGGAATATGGGCTGATAGACGAGGTGCTGGGCGCCAAGGTGCAGACACCCACTGATGGCTCGACACCCGGGTAGTGGGGCCCGGGCCGTGCGGCGTGGTATACTGGCCGACTGGTTGTAGTGTGATGGGTGGGTGCGAGAGTACAGGGACTACCAGGGCACGTCTGGAGTGCTGGCGGAGGCCTGTTTTGAGGGTAACAAGACGCCATGCCTAGCGGAAGACCCGTAACGCGGGGGGAGTACCAATGCTCCTTCTGCGGCAAGCCCCAGGCCCAGGTGAAGCGGCTCATCGCCGGCCCGGGTCGAGTGTTCATCTGCGACGAGTGTGTCGCCCTGTGCCAGCAGATCATTAACGAGGAGTCCTCCCCTGCCACTGCACGCCCCTCCCGTCAGCAGGACAAGCTCCTTCCCCCCAGGGAGCTGTGCCATCGCCTAGACGAGTACGTAGTGGGCCAGGAACGGGCCAAGCGTGTCCTCAGCGTAGCGGTGTACAACCACTATAAGCGCAGCAGGGTCAGCACCGAAGCCCGTGGGGTGGAGCTACAAAAGAGCAACATCCTGCTGGTGGGTCCCACCGGCAGCGGCAAGACCCTGCTTGCTCAGACCCTGGCCAGAATACTGGACGTCCCTTTTGCCATTGCCGACGCCACCTCACTCACCGAAGCCGGGTATGTGGGCGAGGACGTGGAGAATATCCTGCTCCGCCTCATTCAGGCTGCATCCTACGATATTCAACGCGCTGAGCAGGGCATAGTCTACATAGACGAGATAGACAAGATAGCCCGCAAGAGCGGCCCCAACCTCTCCATCACCAGGGACGTCTCTGGAGAGGGCGTGCAGCAGGCGCTGTTGAAGATCATCGAGGGGTGTGTGGCCAACGTTCCCCCTCAAGGCGGCAGGAAGCACCCCCACCAGGAGTTCATCCAGATCCGCTCCGACGGCATCCTTTTCGTCTGCGGCGGCACTTTCCAGGGGCTGGAGACGATAATCGAGCGGCGGGTGGCCTCCGGAGCCCGGGCCCTAGGCTTCCACCGGTCCTCCGGTGAAGATGCTCCCTCCAAGGACGACTACATGCGGCAGGTGATGCCGGATGACCTGCTGGACTACGGGTTCATCCCGGAGTTCGTGGGGCGGCTCCCTCTGGTGGTGAGCTTGGAGGAGTTGAACAAAGCGGACCTGGTGCGCATCCTCACCGAGCCGAAGAACTCCCTGGTGAAGCAGTACGAGCAGCTCTTTTCTATGGACGGGGTGGAGCTGAACTTTACCCCCGATGCCCTGGACACGGCGGCGGACGAGGCACTAAAGCGCAAGACCGGAGCCAGGGGCTTGCGCAGCATCCTGGAGCAACAACTGCTGGACGTGATGTACGAGCTTCCCTCCATGCCGGAGGTGCGGCGCTGTCTCATAGACAGCGAGGTGGTGATGGGCCAGAAGGCCCCCATACTGCTCACCGCCTCCGGCGCCCCTGTGCAGTTCACCCAGGAACAGAAGAAGACGGCGTAGGAGCCGGAGCAAGAGCACCCGCCTTCCAGCCCTGGGGGGCGAGTCAGAACCTCACCATTAGGGTCCTTTTCTCCTGGCCTTCCACCATGGGCGGGAGTGGGCGATGCAGTTTGGTCTTATTGTCCCCAGCAGCGTGGCCCCCGGCGAGCGCCCGGATGTGGCCATGGGCGAGACGGCGGAGCTGGTCCGCCTGGCGCGAGAGGCGGGGTTCCGCTCTCTGTGGGCAGGGCAGGGCTGGCTCGTCAACCAGTGGCACCCCACCCTGCTCCTGGCACGGATGGCCGCCGAGGCCCCTGGGCTGACCATGGGCGCCCTTCTCCTCCTGTCCATGCACCACCCCGTGGAGCTGGCGGAGCAGGCCTCCACCCTGGACGCTCTGTGCGGGGGCAAGCTGACCCTGGGCCTCTCCCTGGGGTGGCGCCCCTTCCAGTTCCAGGCCTTCGGCGTCCCCAAGGGGGAGCGCCTCTCCCGCTTCCTGGAGGCGCTGGAGGTGCTGAAGCTCTTGTGGACCCGGCGGCGGGTCACCTTCTTGGGCACTCACTTCCATCTGGAGGACGTTCCGGGTGCTCTCCCCCCTGTACAGCAGCCCCACCCTCCATTGCTTATCGGCGCCAACAACGACCCCGGCGTGAAGCGGGCAGCCCACCTGGCCGACGGCTGGCTGGTGAGCACCCGTTCCATCTTCTCCACGGTGAAGCGCCACGCCCAGCTCTACTGGGCTGCTCTAAAGGAGCAGGGCCGTCAGGGGCAGATCGTGGCCTGGCGGGAGGCCTACTGCGCCCCGGACCACTCCACGGCCCGGGATACCATCCGGCCCTACGTGGAGGGCCTATAC
The DNA here is from genome assembly GCA_016190445.1 of Chloroflexota bacterium. Taxonomy (GTDB): domain Bacteria; phylum Chloroflexota; class Dehalococcoidia; order Lucifugimonadales; family JACPQL01; genus JACPQL01. The sequence goes on along the minus strand of JACPQL010000001.1, from coordinate 9,054 downwards.
CGGGACAGGGCCGCCCTGGGCCACAGCCAGGAGCTGCCCACAGCCGACCGCATAGACGTGCCCTTTGAGGAGGTGCTGGCAGGCCGCTTCATCCTGGGCAGCCCGCAGGAGTGCATCGAGGAGGTGCACCGGTACCAGGAGTTGGGCATCCAGGAGCTGGTCCTGCGGATGCACTGGCCCGGCATGCCCCGGAGGGAGAGCCTCCGCTCCCTGGAGCTGCTGGGGAGCAGGGTGCTTCCCGCCTTCAGGTAGCAAGCCGCTGAGAAACACCCCCCAACCCCCTCAAGGGGGGTTCAAGGTATCCCCTTCGGGGATTAGTTTGTATCAGGGGGACACCCCCCTTCGGCAAGCTCAGGGCAGGCTCTGATACCCCCGGCAGGGGACCCAGGCTTCCTGCACCCTCCTGTGACTACCGCAACGCCAAACGGCCTCTAGCAGCAAGCTGCATGGCGCCCTGGGAGGAAGGGGCTCACACATGGTCGCACGCCTTTCACAACGCCTGCAAGTGGGCCATACCGGACAGAAAAGAACTTTGGAGATCGTTCTTCAGCCGTGAACAGGCCACGTCCCCCTGGCAGTCATGCCAAGCAAACAATAGAGGAAGCCCCGGTTCTGGAAATGCTCATTCGTCTCCCATCAGAGTCCGCACAACTCACCTAACCAACAGTAGGCTATCGAGTTGTAGCTGATGAGGTCGTGGAGGCGGTACCAGATTGACTTCAGATACGATGGCTTCTGGTAGCGGCAGTCTTTCCAATGCACGTGGCTCTACTTTTATCGCTCCTCCACCGTATGATTTCCCGATCAGTCTCAAGTTGGCTATAGTCCCTGGGTAGCTTAGCACTCGCCAGAGCTTTTCTACAAACTGGGGGTCCTCGCTTTCTGGGTACACGCACAGAAAGCCCGTCAGCGGGACAACTCCCGCGTGATTCCGTATGAACCTGGCATTACGTCGGCCCAAGTACGCAAACAAGATAGGAGGCGTTTTCCGAACCTCCATCTTGTACCACGGCCTACGCGATGAGATTAATGGTCGCCCTGGAAGCCCCATCTGCTCCCCTCTCTCGAGATATGCCTGCACCTCTTTTGGAAAACTCTCCATCGGCGCACCGTCAAGAGAAAGCAGCCAGGTAGGTCTGCCAAGCCCGTCAAGGGTTTTCAGCCGTTCCGCCGTGATCGTATCCCCCTCAATGTCCCGCGTCCTGCCAATAGCAGGAACCAATAGCCTATGGGGTATTCCCATCTCATGAGCCTGACTACTGGTAAGGAAAAAGTAGTCATTTGCTCCGGTCGCAATGCCACGGAGCACCGTGGCAAATTCACCCAATGCTGGCCCCTGTTCGCCTTCAGGGACAGGGGACCGAGAGAGCCCTGTGGCTAATCCCTCGGCCAGCAAACGCCTATGCACGATGATCGTTCGGTTGCCTTCAGCCGGACATCCAGCACGCGTCCACTCTTTCAAGAGATCCGTTCCCGGCTCAAGACATTTGGCCCATAGAAACAGCGGGGCAGGTTCGGTGTTCCTAATCATAAAGATGAGAGGATTCGTATCTACATTAGGAAAGGGGGATGCTTTCGGAGAGAATGTGACTACAGCATCAAGGCAATAGTGTGTCGTGATCCAGCGCCAAAGGGATGGCGCGAAGACCCCCTCACAGGTATCGGCAGGCATGATGAATGCAAGCCTCCCGTCGGAGTCTAGTAGCTGGAGGGCACGAACAAGGAAGTAAACATGAATCCCGGCGCGTCCATCCAGTGGCTCTCCTACCACACTTGCCCCGAACTGTTGCATCTTCTCCTTGGCTGCTATCGGTATCCGATGATGCCGTATATACGGTGGATTAGCTACAATACCTTTGAATTTGACATCTGGCGGATGCATTAGGAAGTTGGTAATGCGCACTTGCTCTAGGTCACTGGCTGTCAATCCGTTGGAGCGTGCCTCCTCGAGCGCTTTCGGATCAACTTCGGTACCCAGAAGTGTGATGCTCCGTCCTAGGAGTGTCGCCACCCTTTTCCCCGCAAGGAAGAAAGCTCCGGCTCCTACTGCTGGGTCAAAGAGCGTTGAAGCTCCTCCGGCCAGCACGTACTCAACCATCGCTTCAGCGACCCATGCAGGAGTCCAGAACTGTCCCCGCTCGCGGAGCATCTCTCTCTCAGGACCCGAGCTGGGTATCTGTTGGCCAGAACTACTTGCCATCAGCTCTTCTCTTTGCCGCTCGTAAGACACCGAGTGCCTCACGACTGAGTTTGAGAGTACCTCCCTCGAATCGGACGTAGGGCAGTATGTGCCCGTTGTTGTCTGTAATTTGTGCGGGGACCAGCTTTGGCTCCTCCACAGCCGTGCCGACAGGATACGCGTAATGATAGTAAAATTTGTAGATCACTTTTCGGGTTGTCGCTCCACCAGGGGCCTGAAAAGTCTGGTCAGTGGGTTCGATTCTTCTCGAATCAATCAACTCCTCCGCTTGCATGAACGAAAGTCCGAATGCCATATCGTAGAACACATGCCAGACATGAAGGTCAACGTTCCATCGTCGCTCCCACTCGAGGAGCGGCACTCGGTCCTCCTCTTTGATGATGACGGTGGGTACGACCGCTGTCTTTTTCAATCCAGGAAGCCCGCCCAAACGTTTCTGCGGGGTTAGCGATGAGCCAAAGCCCGGCATTTGGCTCGCCCGCCAAAGGCTGTTTTCGCACTCAACAGCAAGAATAGCTCGGGATAGTAGAATTTCCATTTCGTCTTCAGGCGTGAAGGGCAACTCTTTCAAGCCGCCCACCTCACTTAGTTTCTTATCAACAATAGGCTGGTCAGCTTTCTGGAAAATCAGCAAATCAGGTCGTTTCAATCTCCCCAAGCCTGCGCGCTCAAGACGTTCGAAGTAAAGCTCAAACTCTCGAGGATTATCATCTGGCGCCACGCTACTTGGCCCGTAGGCTAGAGCAAAATATTCATTGGACTCATTGACAGCTTGAATAATCCTCTCTTCACTCCAAACGCCCTGCGACCAGCGCATCAGGAAATCGCTTCCGCGCAAACGGCGTGGGTTTAGGAAGAAGTCCGCCCATGGGACAGGACCAGCCGCCCGGAGTTCAAATTCCAGATCCTCGGACGGAGCACTCAGCACCTTATCAAACGCATCGCATTCCCAACTCGGGTGAACTTGTCTTTTTCGCATAGCTTTGGTCTCCGGTAGTGTCTATCAGCAATTCAATACTGCTCCCACCCGTTTCACAAACGCTTGCAAGTGGGGCATCGGGGGTTCGGACCTTCCCGCTGGCGTTCGCTCTTCACCAGCCACCAGCGCTGCCCTCTCCCCCGGTCTGCCTACCCCCTCGCAGCTTAGCCTCTATCTCGTCGTTCAGACACCGGCCACGCACCTCACGCCCCCGCTCGTCCAGAACCCGGCCCCCCTCCACTCGCACGCGGCGATTTGCCAGTGCCTTCAGCGTCTCCAGGAGCAGGTGGGTCTCGCGCCGCACCCCCTCCCGTCGGATGGCCTGGAACAGGGGGCACTCCTCGCCCTGGGTACGCTTCAGTTCCGCCACCGGTACCCCCTCCACCGCCCGCCAGAGGCCGTCGAAGGGCTCCCCTCTCAGGGGAAAGCTGAAGCAGGTGATGGGGGGGCCCTGGTCCACGGCCTCGGTGACCAGGTGCACCATGGCCCCCTGCTCGCTGGCCCGCTGCTCGATGAGCTGCCAGATGACCTCCTGCCAGGTGCCCGCTGGCCCGCCAGGAAGTGCGGGGTGCAAGTTCAGCATGACGTACCGGCGACACAGGACGCCGCTGACGATGAGCATGTACCCCGCCAGGACAATCACGTCCGGCGAGAAGCGAGCGATGCGCTCCATCACCCGCCGGTCGTACTCCTCCCGGTGGGAGGCAAAGTCTCCGCCCACTGCCCGACGGAACTGGCGGGATGACACGGTGACCAGGGGCAGGCCGTAGCCGCGCACAAGCTCGAAGTACCGGTCGCTCCCCTCGTGCTCCCCAGGCTCGCGGTTGCAGAAGACGAACTGGATGCGGGCGTCCAGCTCCCCGGCCAGGATGCTCTCCTGGGCCAGACGGAGCAGGCCGCGGGAGCCTTCGCCCCGGCCTGTGGAGAACCACCCCATTTGGAGTGTCACGGCATCACCTCCAGAGCCTGCGGAGCTTGGCGATGGTGGTGGACAGGTGTACCAGCCTGCTGGCCCGGCGCGTCACCAGCTTGCACTGGGCCAGCGCCGCCTTGAACCCCTCGGGGGTGCCGTCGAACTCAGGCATCTCCACGTAGGTGTGGCCCAGCTCCCCGAGGGTGTGAGCGTCGCTGACGGCGGAGACCAGCAGCCCGCGCTCACTGGCAAGTCGCTGCGCCGCCCGGTCGTGCTCGGCAAAGACGTTGCGGGCGTTGAACGCCTCCACCACGTCGGCGTAGGGTAGGACCTCCTCCAGACCCACGCGGTCCAGCGCGGACCCCCGGCGGAAGGTGTCGAAGGGGTGTGGGATGGAGACCAGCCCTCCCTGCTCCTTGACGCGCCGGGCCGCTTCTCCAGGCGCCAGGCCGGAGGGGACCTCCTCTTGAAGGAAGAGGCCGGTGACCTCGCCTCGGCTGGTGCGTATCTCCTCTCCAACGATGACCATAAAGGGCGCCAGCTCCCGCACCGCCAGAGCCCCGCGAATAGTGTTATGGTCGGTCACCGCAAGGCAATTGAGACCGACCCGCTGGCAGCGGGCCACAACGGCCTTTGGATGGGAGAGACCGTCGGGAGAGTAGCGGGTGTGTACATGGAGGTCTGCCCGGAGCACACTCACTCCTCCTCTTCTTGCATGAGGGACATCTGCTCGCCGAATGCGCGCTGGAGGCGGCTGACCTTTAGCTCCGCCGAGGCAAGTATCTGGTGGCACTGCCCAGCCAGATGCACCCCCTGCTCGAAGAGGCGCGTGGCCTCATCCAGGGAGAGGCCCCCGGCCTCCAGGGCGCGCACCGTCTCCTCAAGCCGCCCCAGCAGCTCCTCAAAGGAGAGCTTCGCTTCTTTCATGGCACCGTGCTACTCAGAGTTCACCTCTCACCCGCAGCACCGCTGAGGGCAAAGAGCCTGCCCGCCAGGTGCTCCAGGCGCTCCCGGTGCTCCAGCGGCTGGAGCCATTGGGAGGGGACAGCCCCGACGCCGTAGTAGGCCCCCGCCAGGGCGCCACAGACCGCCCCCACGCTGTCGGTATCGCCGCCCAGGTTCACAGCGGTCACCAGGGCATCCTCGAAGCTGCGTGACTGGTACACGCACCGAGCGGCTGCCTGAAGGGTGTCCACCGCCAGGCCGCTGACCTCCGGGCGAGTATATGGCCCGTCCAGGGCTGCATCAATGGCCCTGGCCACCTGCTCGTGATGAGGGCCCACCACCCGCACACTCTCCTCCAGCGCTTGGCGAAGTGTATGGCCCACCAGCACGCCTGCGATGGCCACGTTGACTGCCACCGAGGCGTAGGCAGCGCCATCGTCCCAGTGGGTGATGCGACATGCCGCCAGGGAATCCTCCACCAGGCGTCCGGCGTCCCGGTAGTCCAGGAGGGCCAGGGGTATCCCCCGCGTCATGCCGCCGTTGCCTGCGCTCCGTCCCTTGAGCGCCCGATGGGCCGCCCTGCCGGCATCGGCCCAGGGGACACCCGCTGCCAGTTGCTTCAGCGCTGCCTCGGTGGTGATGCCGATGTCCCTGGGCCCCTGCCTGTACCATACCACCAGCCGCCGGGCCACGTCAGCGGGGTCGAAAGCGCCTTTCGCCACCAGGCTCTCGGCCAGGCAAAGCAGCATCTCAGTGTCGTCAGTCACCTGGCCCGGCTTCAGCTCCAGCCACCCTCCCCCTTGCATCCCCTCCACTCGGCCGTAGTGCTGGTGAATGGCCTCCCGGGTCATGAACTCCACAGGCGCCCCCAGGGCATCGCCCACGGCCACGCCCAAGAGGCAGCCCGCGAACCTATCCCGCAGCGGTATCTCCATGGCCAACATCCGCCACCTGGGCGCCGAACGAGCCGTCGCTTACGGCTATGCGAATCGGGTCACCTGTAGCCACCTGTGACGTGCGGAAGACCGTCTCCCCCGAGGGCACCTTCTGGACCACGGCATACCCCCGCGCCAGGACGCGGCTGGGGTTCAGGGATGCCAGGCGCCACTCCATCTCCTCCAGCCGCTGCTGGCGCTCCCCCAGCGACTCGAACAGGCGGTCTCGGCCCGCCGAGGTGAGTTCGTCCACCCGCTGGCGGAGCGCGGCCACATTAGGAGCGCGCGAGGGGAGCCTGGCCACGAGCGATACCGCCTCCCGGCGCAGGCTGGCGGTGTGGGCGGCGACGGCGGCGTGGGCCTGCCGTGCCAGGGTGGCCACCTGGGCCTGAAGGTGGCGGATGTCGGGCGCCACCAGCTCAGCCGCCGCCGATGGTGTGGGGGCCCGCACGTCCGCCACGTAGTCTGCAATGGTATAGTCGGTCTCGTGGCCCACGGCGCTCACCACCGGCACCGGGCTGGCGAAGATGGCCCTGGCCACGGACTCCTGGTTGAAGGGCCAGAGGTCCTCCAGCGAGCCGCCACCCCTGGCCACGATAATGAGGTCCACATCCCCCTTCTCTCCCAGGGTCCTGATGGCGTCGCAGATCTCCGGCGCGGCGCTTTCGCCCTGGACCGACGCCGGGCAGAGGACCAACTCTCCAATGGGGTAGCGGCGGGCCAGGATGTGGCAGATGTCCTGGAACACCGCCCCCTGCTCGGAGGTCACCACGCCGATGCGCCGGGGAAAGGGGGGTAGGGGCCGCTTGCGCGAGGGGTCAAAGAGGCCCTCCTCCTCCAGTTGCGCCTTCAGCCGCTCCAGCTCCAGGTGCAGCACGCCCAGGCCTGCTGGCTGCACCATGTCCACGTAGAGCTGGACCTCGCCCCTGGCCTCGTAGAGAGAGATGCGCCCGTGAGCATTCACCGCCCCGCCGTTGGCCAGCAGCTCTGAGCCGCGGTTGCGGCGGAACATGACACAGCGGAGCTGAGCGGCGGCGTCCTTTAGAGTGAAGTAGGTGTTGCCCGCCGCCGAGCGAGAGAGGTTGGAGACCTCGCCGCCGATCCACAGGTCTCGCAGGGTGTCGTCCCTGTCCAGGGACTCCCGCAGGTACTGGGCGATCTGGCTGACGGTGAAGAGGGCCATGCCTATTTGGACCTCATCTCCTGGGTTGGCCCCGTCTCACTCGTTGTCCCACACCGGCCCTCGGCATGGCGTGCCCGCCAGCAGACCAGACGGATCCTTCCTCCCCCCGCGACGGGGGAGGAAGTGGTCAGTCCCGCCATTTTCGTGAGACTGACATTTTGAGCAAGGCCGGCAGCGCCCTAGAGCCGCCTGGTCCTCAGGTGGCGGATGCCACCTCGACCCTCTCCTTGATCAGCTTCTTGAGCTCGCGCACCCGGTCCAGGCCAGGGTACTTGCCACCCTCTTCCTTGCGGTCGAAGATCTTCTGGCCGTCCAGGTATACCTCCAGGCGTCCCTGGGCCGCGGGGGTCAGGGAGACGGACACCGCTGGCCCGAAGGCGCCCCAGAACTCGACTGCCATCCAGGCAGCCGTGGGCAGGTACCCTCAGCTCACGCAGTAGGTGATGTCTATCGTCGCCTTTGCCTCAGCCATGTGGCATAACCTCCGTAACGGGTTGGGGGAAAGTACCCCTGCGTGGACAATAGCGAGAACCAGGCATGCCTTTCAGGTCCGACTGCAACTAACAGTATAGCATGGCTCCTTTCTGACTGTCCGCCGGGGTTCGAATCCCGTACGGCGGGCCATCGTGGACAATAGCAAGAACTCAGCCCACCTTTGAACTCACAGTTCAGCTAGCCGTCTAGCACCTCAGGTTCGAATCCAGTTTGGTGGAGCACCACTTGCATTTGTTTCCCTCCTGTTTCACAATCACTCGCAAAGTGAGACACTTCGGAAACGTAAGCGGCACCTGGGGGACAAATGATGAATAATGTACAAAAGATGGAGCAAGAGAAAAGCGTTCTGAGATGGGGTGGTCTGGCCGGCCTGCTGGGTGGCGTCCTCCACATTCTCGCCTTTGTCGTAGTAATCGCGGGTCCCGTGGGGGGACGGGAACCTGACGACCTCGAGGAGTGGGTCATCTTCCCCGACATCAGAGCGGCCCGCATCGTAGAGAATGGCTTATACCTGGTGGCGCTCATCTTGGGAGTCATCCTCTTCCTTGCCTTATATCGGGCTCTTCAGAGGACGAACCTTGCGTCCGCTCTCTTTGGGAGCGTCCTGGGCATTCTGGGTCTCGTCGTGCTCGCGGCCGGAGCTCTCCCGCATGTTGCTACCGCCCCGCTCTCCGACCTCTATCACGCTTCCGGAGCAACCCCCGGGGAGCAGGCGACACTTGCCCTTATGTGGCAGGCGACCTGGGGCATATTCGGTGCGCTGCTCGCCGTAGGGTTCTTTGTCGTGACGATAGGTCTCATTGCCCTCGGGGTGGGCATGCTCGGGGCCCCGGCCTTTGGCAAGGGCTTTGGCTGGGTGAGCGTGGTGCTCGGGGTAGTTGGTCTCGCAGCGGCAGTTTTCAATATCGTCGATCCCCCCACGCCGATTGCGGCGGTCACCTTTTTCGCAATCATCATCTTCCAACTCGTCCTGGGATGGAAGGTCTACAGTCTGTCGAGGGCCTCGTAGGGAGTCTTGAAGTTAGGGGAAAGGGCAGGCGCGCTGCATGACTGCTAAAAAGAGAGCGTGATATCGGCATGCCATTGATCTCAGTCAACCGCGTTGAACTCGGTTAGGCGGACAGCCTCAACGTAAGTTCAAAAGTTCTTGCTTCTGTACGATATGGTGGGGCTCCGTGGATAGCACTCGAACTTGCTAAGACCTGATCTGGTGCCCAGACTCAAGAACCTCCTGTCCTGCTCCAGCCCTCCAAGGGCTTGACTGACTTGTGATTCAGCAAGCAAGAGTCTGGCCCTCTCTCCGATCTGATCGCGATTCATTCTTGCCATGCCATGGTGCGCCCTAACAGGATGATGTAGAAGGGGTGTCCAGTGGGGCGAAGCCCATTTGGCGGGGGTCTGGGG
>JACPQL010000030.1 GCA_016190445.1 Chloroflexota bacterium | reverse complement strand
CTCTTTCATCTCTGCTGATCCTCAAGGGTGGCAGCGGTCTCCCTCGCGGCATGAGCACCTCCTGTGGTGTGATGAAGCTCATGCCACTCATTCTACAACTTATTCATAACTCAGGACAGTAGACGCTCCGACTCTGTCGCGAGTCCTCGACGGAGTCGGGACTTCGTCGGCAGAAGAATGTTGAAGGCGGATGAGTTCAACCGACCCTCAGCATGACAGCCCCTCCCCCAAGACCTATTTTCACGCCAATCTGGGGAGGGAAAAGAGATTGTTTCGCTCCTATGAAAAACACGTTTTTCATTCGCTCCGGGTGCCCTGAAGGGGCATGTGAGCGTCGCAATGACGGGGTAAACCGTGGATTCCCTGGAATCACACACGAGGTGAGCTTCCTGAATCTGGACTCACGGATTGATTAAGGTGTGGCCACGGGGATTGACATTGAACGGCTACGATGATATGCCTTAGTGTTGGATTGAACGATCAGGGGGTGATGGAAAGGCTGGCAGATCGGTGCCGCGTAACAACACCAGACGCAGGAGGTAGGCGAAGATGAGCCTCAGAGGCAAGGCCTGCATAATTGGCATCGGCGAGACGGTGCACCGGAGGGACTGGCCCGGCAGAACGGAGCGGGGTCTGTGCGCCGAGGCCGCCGCTATGGCCATCGCGGATGCCGGGCTCAAGAGAGAGGACGTAGACGGCATCATAACCTTTGGTGGCCCCACCTACCCCGGGCCCATGGCGGAGTACATCGGCATCCGTCCCATTCACTACGCAGCGGGCGTGAGCATGATGGGCTCCAGCTCTATGGTAGCCCTGGCAACGGCCTCTGCCGTGGTCAACGCTGGGATCGCCAGATACGTTCTCGGCGTGTTCGGTGGCGGGCGGGACTCCAAGTGGCTGCGGCCCATGCTCGTTACGGGGCCCAACGTCCGCACCGAGTGGGAGGAGCCATATGGGATGGCGGTGGCGGCCAACACCATGTATGGCCTCCTCTACACCCGCCACATGCACGAGTACGGCACCAAGCCGGAGCAACTCGCTAAGCTGGCGGTGAACCAGCGGTTCAACACATTGAAGAACCCCCGCTCCGCCTTTGCCGCCTCCGGCCCCATCACCGTGGACGACGTTCTCAAGTCCAGGTATGTGAACTACCCCCTGAACCTGCTCCAGTGCGTGATGCCCGTGGCCGGGGCCATCGCGTACATCGTGGCCTCGGCGGATGACGCCAAGGCCTCCCCCAACCCTCGCGTCAACGTGCTGGGCGTCGGGGTCTCCATGGGGTATGCGTCGAGCTGGACCAACCCCAGGATGACCGAGGTGCCGGTGAGGTACTCGGCGCGCAGCGCCTTCGAGATGTCCGGCTACAGCCCAAAGGATGTGCAATTAGTAGAAACATATGACTGATACACTATCCTCGCGGCCGTGAGCCTCGAAGATGCTGGGTTCTGCAAGAAGGGCGAGGTCGGTCCTTGGCTGGAGTCCACGGACACCACCTACAAGGGCACCTTCCCCATCAACACCGACGGTGGGCAGCTCTCGGCGGGACAGCTTAACCCCGCCGGGGCCAGCGGGTGCCAGCAGATTGTGGAGTCCGTCCGACAGTTGCGCGGCCAGGCGGCGCTGGAGGGGCGCCAGGTGCCCAAGCACGACTTAGCCTTTGCCAACGCCTGAGGGGGACCTCCGGGGCAGATGGCCTCGGCAGTCCTTGGCACCGACGCTGCGCTTTAGGAAGGTTGATGATGGCTACTGAATACAAGAAACCGCTTCCCGTACCGGAGAACCCTGAGCCCTCCAGGCCCTTTTGGGAGGCAGCCAAGCGCCACGAGCTGGTGATGCCTCGCTGCAAGCGGTGCAACGACCTCTTCTGGTACCCCAGGGAGCAGTGCCCCAACTGCTTCTCCCAGGAGATTGATTGGGTGACCGTCAGCGGCAAGGGTAAGGTATACGCCTTCACTATCGTGTACCAGGCGGCGCACCCGGAGTACCAGAAGGAGGCCCCCTACGTCTTTGCTGCCATTGACCTGCTCGAGGGCACCAGGATCATCTCCAACGTCATAGGCATTCCGCCGGACCAGGTCAAGGTGGACATGTCCGTGGAGGCCGTCTTTGAAGACGTGACCCCGGAGTGGACCCTGGTGAAGTTCAAGCCCGCGAAGTAGCCTCGGAGCCTGGTTGGCCCGACGAGCGGCCCCCGATAGCATCGGGGGCCGCTCTTTTTGGCTCGCTGCTCAGAGAATGGCCGCTCAGCCTTCGACAAACTTAAGGTGAGTGGGATTATTGCTCCGCTCGTATGGTTCGACAGGCTCACCACGAGCGGAGCGAGCTGTCCATTTATTGGGTTCATGACCATCAGGCGGGGTGACCTTATGTGCAGAGCCGGTATCCACGAATCATCTTCCTCACCACAACGGGTGACTCTCCCCCCCCGGTGCGGGGCTCACCCACAAATCACCCGAACAGGGGATGGGAGGTCTGGTGAGGTTGTGGCATGATGCTGTCAGCCAAAGAGGGAGGCACAGCCCGAGCGGCCGGGCGAGGAGATTTGACAAATGGCTAAGAAAAAGTAACATAAGGACAGCATAAAAATAGCGTAACAATTGTGTAAGAAAGCAGCCAGGTTGACAGCAAAGGAGGAAGAAGTGAAGAGGTACATGGTGGCAGTCCTGGGAGTCATGGCCCTGATGGCAGTCCTGGTCGTTGCAGCCGTCTCCACCGCCAGCGGCGAGACGGCGGGCGTGAGCGCCACGGCCACCAACAATGCCAAGATCACTATCAGCGTGAACGACAGCGGTGCTGACTTCGGCACCAACCTGGACCCGACGGGTCCTGCCTCTGATTCTGCTGACGGCGTCACCGCCCACACTAGCGCCGGCGTGGGTGCATTCTACGAGTGGAAGACCGGCGGCATGAGCGTCACGGTGAGCAGCAACAAGCTGTGGGACGGGAGCGTGACCGCCAGCACCAGCACCGGCACGTCGGCCAGCATGACCATCGCCAGCGGCGTCCTGAAGCGGACGGCCACGGACCCGACGAGCTACTCTGACTGCAATAGCGCCACGAGCCTGGCCACCTCGGCCGTGTCCAACAACTGGAAGGACGACATAGCCAAGGGCGTCAACAGCTATACTGAGTACTACTGCCTGAGGGTGGCGTGGACGGACGACCCCGGCACCTTTATCTCCACTGTGACCTACACGGTGACCCAGCCGTAATGGCGCGGTTAGCTGCGGCGTCCACACAGTGGGGTGGATTGAACGGATGAGCCTGGGGATGGATAAGATACTGGCGAGGGCTGCAATAGGGTTGCTGGCAGTTGCAGCCCTCGCTGCTTTGGCGGGCAATATCAGCGCGGCCCCTCTCGCCCAGGAGGATACGGTGAGCTTCACCGTCAGCCCGTCCCAGCTTGAGTTTGCCGCCAGCCCTGGCGGTGCCATGAAGCAGCCCATCACCGTTACCAACCACAGCGCTGACCCTCTGAGTCTGTTCGTCTCCGTGGAGGACCTCCAGCCCGGCAGGCCGGACCTCTCCGCTAAGTCCTGGCTGCGCATTGACCAGAGCGAGCTGACCCTGGGGCCCAATGAGACCAAGACGGTGAATGTGACCCTGCTGGTGCCCAGGGACGCGCCCCAGGGCGGGGGCTACGCCGTGGTGTATTTCCAGACTAGCAAGCCGGTGGCGCCACAGCAGGGGGGCAGGATCAGCGCGGGCACGGGGGTGGGCGTCCGGGTGGGCTCCGTGTTCATGATCACCGTGAAGGGCCTCGACCTCTCCATAGACGCGGTGGTCACCAAGGTCATTCCGGTGCTGGTGGAGAAGGGGAAGATGGGCTTCAACATAGTTATCGAGAACCGGGGCAATGTCCATTTCTTCCCCAAGGGCTCGGTGGAGCTGCGGGACGCCGCGGGCAACCTGATAGGGGAGATACCCCTGGCGGAGAGCACCTCGGTCCTGCCGGGCACCACCAAGGTGTTGCGCTCCGCCGTCACGCTCCCCGTGACGGACGGCGACTACGTGGCCAAAGCCAAGGTGGACTACGGCTGGCAGAAGTGGCAGGCAGAGGTGGCGGGAATAGACCCCGCCAAAGTGGAGAAGATGCAGGACACCGCCGAGCGCCCCTTCAACTCGGTGCCCAAGCTGGTGGTAAAGCAGGTGGAGACGGTGGCCACGCCCGGGGCGCCGGTGCGGGTGGTGGTGGTGCTGGAGAACCAGGGCGACGTGCAGGTGGAGCCAGGGGGCTACCTGGAGGTGATCACCAAGGATGGGAAGGGGGTATTCGCCGTCCCCATCTCTTCCGGCTCGCTGGGTGTGGAGCCGCACGCTACGCAGGTGGTGCAGACTGAGTACCCTGGGTTGCTGCCCAAGGGCGAGTACCAGGTGAACACGGTGCTGGACTACGGTGGGGCCGAGGCAGTCAGTGTCGAGCAGAAGTTCGATGTGGCGAAAGACATCGTGCCCAGGCAAGAGCCCACGCCGCCCTCGCGGCCTCCGGCGGAGCTGACTCCCAGCGGCGGCGGTCCTGGCCCGTGGCTCTGGGTGGGGGCAGGCGCTGGCTTCCTGGGGGTGGTCTCTGGCTCGGCGGCCACGTACCTGGTGTGGCGGCGCCGGCATCTGCTCGCCGGCACCAGCGGGGCAGAGGCCAGGTCGGGTGCCAAGGGGGGAGAGGATGAAGAGGAAGGTGGTGGGCGGGTCATCCGGTTCCCAAAGGACCGCAGCGGCTCCCAGTAGCTTGTTCCAGTATCCTCCCGCTGCCAGGTTGCCGGTCGCTGCCCAAAGGATGTTCGGATGTCCGCTGAAGGGACCGTCCCCTATGGCCATTACGGAGATAAGCTGGCATTCCAGGGCATGTAATTGTTCTTGCCCGCTCATATGGTTCGACCCTTCGACTTCGCTCAGGGCAGGCAAGCTCACCATGAGCGGGCGACGACCGCCACCGCTCGTCCTGAGCTCCGACTCCGTCGAGAGTCGCGACAAAGTCGGACCTGTCGAAGGATACGAGCGGTGGCGGTCACCGGACACCGTGTGAACGTATTCTGTCAACAACCATCGGGTGGGGGTCTAGAAGGAATTCCGGAAATGCTTGTAGCCTAATCCAGTTCTTACGCTTCATTCACGCGCCTTTCATAATGGGCGCAGTAACCTAAGAGTAGAGAGGGAAGACCGGCCGCGAGCGCGTCGGGCTGATGGGGATGTCCAGACACAGGGTCTCGTTCCTGGCGACCCTTCTTCTGGTGGCGGCCATCGCTGCCGCCCTCCTCCGTGTGCCCGCGCCCAGGGTGAGCGCTGGCATCAACGACCTGACCCAGCTTGACTACCGCTGGTACCAGAACGCCGATGCCGTCCAGCCCACCACTGCGCTGGCTGCGCAGAACACCGCCATCACCGGGGTCACCGATGCCCAGGTGCTGCGCATCCGCATGAACGTGCGGAACACGGTGAGCACGCTGAGCGCAGGCGCGGTCTTCAAGCTCCAGTACAGCACCTCCACCGGCGGGCCGTGGACCGACGTGGGGGCCATAGGGTCGGGCGCCACCTGGCGTGGCTACAACAATCCCACCCCGGCGGACGGCGCCACCCTCAGCAGCGCTTTGCTCTCCTCCTCCTTCAACAACGCCAGGCAGACCTACGAGGAGGCCAACAACGCCACCACCGTCAACAGCGTCGCCGCGAATAGGGCTGCCGAGTGGGACTGGGTGCTCCAGGCCAACCAGCCCCAGGAGAGCACCACCTACTACTTCCGCATGGCAAAGAGCGACGGCTCTGCTCTGGCGGGCTATACCAACTACCCCCAGTTGACCATGGCCGCGGCCTCCCTGACCCAGAACTCCTACCGCTTCTACCAGAACGCCGACGCCATCCAGCCCACCACGGCGCTGGCTGCTGAGAGCACCGCCATCACCGGGGTCACCGACGGCTCGGCGGTGCGTATCCGCCTGTCGGTGGCAGGCAGCCAGGCGGTCCTCCCCGCGGGCGCCACCTTCAAGCTCCAGTACAGCACCTCCACCGGCGGCCCGTGGACGGACGTGGGTGCCTTGGGCTCAGGCGTCATCTGGCGCGGGTACGACAACTCCACGCCGGCGGACGGCGCCGCCATCAGCGCCAACCTCCTCTCCGGCGCCACCATCCTGGAGACTTACGAAGAGGCCAACGACTCGGCTGCCATGCCCAACGCCATCACCGCTGGCAACTCCGCCGAGTGGGACTGGGTGGTGCAGGACAACGGCGCCCTGAGCGGCACCACCTACTACTTCCGCATGGTCAGGAGCAGTGGCGCGGCTCTGGGTGGCTACACCGCCTATCCCCAACTCACCACTGCCTCCGCCTCCCTGACGCAGCAGGACTACCGGTGGTACCAGAACGCCGATGCCATCCAGCCCACCACGCCTCTGGCTGCGGAGAACACCGGCACCACGGCCTCCAGCTCCGGCGACCTGCTCCGCCTGCGCATGAACGTGGAGTCCGCCGTGGCCCGGCTGGACACGGGCGCCACCTTCAAGCTCCAGTACAGCACCGCCACCGGCGGCCCCTGGACTGAGGTGGGTGCCATCGGCTCCGGCGTCATCTGGCGCGGCTACGACAACACCACGCCCGCCGACGGCGCCACCCTCTCCGCCACGCTGCTTAGCACCTCCAGCGTGGTGGAGACCTACGAAGAGGCCAACAGCTCGGCGGCCACGCCCAACGCCATCAACGCCGGGCAGCGTGGGGAGTGGGACTGGGTGGTCCAGAGCAATGGCGCCTCCCCCGGCACCACCTATTATTTCCGCATGGTCCGGGGCGACGATACGTCGCTGGAGGGCTACACCAACTACTCCCAGGTGGCCGTGACGGGTGCCACACTCAGCCAGGAGGACTACCGGTGGTACCAGAATGCCGACGCCGTGCAGCCCACCGTAGCTCTGGCCGCTGAGAACACGGCGCTCTCCGCCGCCACCGACGGCACGGTGTACCGCATACGGACGAACGTGGCCGTCAGCGGCGCCCAGCTCGCGTCTGGCCAGACGTTCAAGCTCCAGTACAGCACATCCGCAGGCGGCCCCTGGACCGACGTGGGTGCCATAGGCTCAGGCGTCATCTGGCGCGGCTACAATAACGCCACGCCCGCCGACGGCGCCACCCTCTCCGCCACTCTGCTCAGCACCTCCAACGTGGTGGAGACCTATGAGGAGGCCAACATCTCGGCGGCCACGCCCAACACCGTCAATGTGGGCCAGAGAGGTGAGTGGGACTGGGTGGTGCAGAACAACGGTGCCGCTGGCAGCACCACCTACTATTTCCGCATAGTCATGGGCGACGACACTGCCCTGAGCGCGTACACCACGTACCCCACTCTCGCCACTGCCACGCCCGCCCTCATCCAGGACCACTACCGGTGGTACCAGAACGCCGACGCCATTCAGCCCACCACGTCCCTGGCCGCCGAGGACACGGCGACGACCGGCGTGGGCTCGGGCACCGTCCTGCGGGTGCGGCTCTCAGCCCAGGGTTCGACGTACACCACGGCGGCAGGCCAGACCTTCAAGCTCCAGTACAGCACCTCCACAGGCGGGCCGTGGACCGACGTGGGCGGCATAGGCTCGGCGGAGTCATGGCGCGGGTACGACAACGCCACGCCCGCCGACGGCGCCGCAATCACTGCCAACCTGCTCTCAACGGCGACTGTCCTGGAGACCTACGAAGAGGCCAACAACTCTGCCGCCACGCCCAACGCCATCGCCGTGGGCAGCAGCGCCGAGTGGGACTGGGTAGTGGAGAACAACGGCGCCAGCCCCTCCACCACCTTCTACTTCCAGATGGTCTACTCCGACGGCTCGGCGCTGAGCAGCTACGCTGCGTACCCCCAACTGACCACTGCGGCCTCGGCGGAGACGTTGACCCAGCTTGACTACCGGTGGTACCAGAACGCCGACGCTATTCAGCCAACCACGCCCCTGGCCGCCGAGGACACCTTCGTGGCTGGCTCGGCCCGGAGCACCGTGTACCACCTGCGGATGAACGTAAATGTCACCGGCGCTAACCTGGCCGCCGGGACCACCTTCAAGCTCCAGTTTGCCACATCCACTGGCGGCCCGTGGACGGATGTGGGTGACATCGGGTCAGCCGAGGCCTGGCGGGGCTACGACAACCCCACCCCGGCGGACGGGGCCACTCTGAGCAGCGCTCTTCTCTCTTCCTCCTTCAACGGCGCCCGGCAGACCTACGAGGAGCAGAACAACGCCACCTCCTCAGGCATCGCCAAGAACAGGGCTGGAGAGTGGGGATGGGTAGTGCAGAACAACGTTGCTGCTCAGGGCACCACCTACTACTTCCGCATGGTCCGCGGCGATGGCGCCGCCCTGGACGCCTATACCAACTACCCGGAGATCGCCACGCCGGGCCTGACCCTTACGCCCAACAACAGCGGCTCCAGCACCCCGGAGACCGTGCTCTCCTATACCCACACGGTGACCAACACCGGAAGGAGCAGCGACACCTTCGATATCACCACCGCCTCCAGCGCCGGATGGTCGGTGGCCCTGTACCAGTCCGATGGCGTGAACCCCCTGACGGACACCGATACCGATACCATACCTGACACCGGCAGCCTGGCACCCAGTGCCTCGGTGAACATTGTGGTGAAGGTCACCATCGGATGGAGCGCGCTGAGCGACACCACCACGGTTACAGGTGCCTCCAGTGCGGACACCCTCGTGTCAGCCGCGGCCACCGAAACCACCACCGCACCTCCCACCATCACCGTAAGCGTGGTTGACGTGACCGCCAACTTCGGCACCAACCTGGACCCCTCGGGGCTGGACTCCAACTCCCCCGACACTGTGCTGGACTACCAGGGCGCCAGCGGCAACCAGGGCACGTACTACGTCTGGAAGGCCGGGGGGAGCGGGCTTGCGGTGACAGTGAAAAGCAACAAGCCGTGGAGCGGCACAGTGGTCGCCACGGAGAACTCTGGCACATCACCCAGCATGACCATCGCCAGCGGGGTCCTGCGGTACAGCGAGGGCACTGAGCCCGCCAGCTACGCCGCGTGCGCTGCCGCCACGGCCTTCACCGCCGCACCTGCCCCGTGGAAGTCGGGCGTTCCCGCAGGGGTCTATACCTACACCGACTACTACTGCATCCGTGTGGACTGGGACGACGACCCCGGCACCTTCTCCTCCACGGTCACCTACACCACCGCCCAGGACTGACGCACTCCCATTCCTTTCCGGGGCCTGCGCCTTGCCGTCGCCTCTGTAGTTGGGTAGAGTGTGGCATACGGACCAGCGCTGGGCCAGGACGGGAGCAATGCTCATGGAACGTGCCGAGGCTCTTGCTGGGATAAGGGTGGTAGACCTCTCGTGGATCGTGGCGGGACCCCAGTGTACCCGCATCCTGGCCGACTTCGGTGCTGAGGTCATCCGGGTGGAGTATGGGCAGACCCTAGACTCTATCCGCATGACGCCGCCCGTGGTGGAGGGAAAGGGCGGCGCTACCGTCAGCGGCCTGTTCAACAACCTCAACCGCAACAAGCTCAGCGTCACCGTGAACGTGATGCACCCCAGGGGCATGGAGCTGCTGCGTCGGCTCATCTCTGTCTCCGATGTGGTGGTGGAGAACTACAGCTCAAGAGTGCTGGAGCGATGGGGGCTGGGCTACGAGGAGCAGTGCAGGCTGCGTCCTGACATCATCTACCTGAGTCTATCGGGGTTTGGCCATAGCGGGCGGTGCCGCGACTACACCACGTGGGGGCCCACGGCGCAGGCCCTCTCCGGGCTCACCTTCATGTCTGGCCTGCCTGGGCACGAGCCCGCCGGTTGGGGCTTCTCCTACATGGACCACACCGCGGGCTTCTATGGCTGCATGGCCATCCTCATGGCGCTGCACCACCGCAACCGCACCGGACAAGGGCAATACATAGACCTCTCCCAGGTGGAGGCAGGCATCGTTGTCACCGGCCCCTCCATCCTGGACTACACGGTGAACGGCCGGCCCTATCGCCGCCCGGGGGACCCGCCGGGCAATCGCTCCATCCACCCGTCGGTGGCACCCCACGGCGCCTACCGGTGCCGGGGGGAGGACCGCTGGTGTGCGATATCTGTGTTCAGTGAGGAGGAGTGGCGCGCCCTCTGCCGGGTCATGGGCGATCCTGCGTGGGCCCAGGCCCCTGAGTTCGCCACCAACCTGGAGCGTGTGCGGAACCAGGACGGGCTAGACAGCCACATTGAGGAGTGGACTCTCCAGCACGCCCCAGAGGAGGCTATGTCGCTGCTCCAGCAGGCGGGCGTTCCGGCGGGCGTAGTGCAGACTGCCCAGGACAAGGTTGACCACGACCCTCAGCTCAGGTTCCGAGGCTTCCTCCCGGAGGCCGAGCACCCGGAGATAGGCGCTTACAAGGTGGAGGGCGTGCCGCTTCAGATGTCCCGCTCTCCCTGGAGGCTCAAGGGGGCCTCCCCCGTCCTGGGAAGCGCCAACAGCTACGTTTTCGGCGAGCTGCTGGGTCTGGCTGACGCGGAGATAGGGGAGCTGGCGGCGCAGGGAGCTATCTAGACAGCTTGGCCAGCGCCTGGTTGACTTCCTCGTAGTCCGGCTCGTTGCCAGGCTGAGGTGCCACCCACTTGTACCTGACGATGCCCCCCTTGTCCAGGAGGAAGACGGCGCGGTTGGCCGAAACGTACCCCTCCAGGCCGCCCAGGTCTGTCCACGTCACGCCGTACTGGGTGACCACCTTTCGATTGAAGTCGCTCAAGAGGGGGAACTCCAGATTGTTCTGGGTTGCCCATCCCTTCAAGGAGAAAGGAGAGTCCACGCTGATACCAACCACCTGGGCGTTGAGCGAGTTGAGCTTCGCCGCGTTGTCCCGGAAGGTGCACATCTCGTGGGTGCACACCCCGGTGAAGGCGCCGGGGAAGAAGGCCAGGACAACGTTCTTTTCTCTGAACTCGCTGAGCTTTCTGGGCTTGCGCTCCATGTCAAACAGGGTGAAGTCTGGTGCTACCTGGCCGACTTCTACTGCCATAGGACTTTCCCTCCATCCTAAAAGGTGAAGCGGGCGGCTCTCGCCTGGACCCATTGGTCTCTTGGACTCACACTCTATCGTATCAACTTCACTGTGATGTCGAAAGAGGGTTCCATGGGCCTTGTCGAGGTGGTATAACAGTGCCAATCTGTTTGCCAGCTCGCGGCGGCGGCACCGGCGTTGGGAGGCCCGGCGATGACGGACGGCGGGGCCATTGGGGCCCTGGGCGACATCACTGTCCTGGAGCTGTGCGACGAAAAAGGGCAGTGGGTGGGCAAGCTGCTGGCGGACATGGGCGCCCGCGTGATAAAAGTGGAGCCGCCTGGGGGCGACGGCGCCCGCCGGGTGGGCCCCTTCAAGGGCGACGTGCCGCACCCCGACCGCAGCCTCTATTTCTGGCAGCACAATACCTCTAAACAGGGCATAACCCTGGACATCAGGACTGGCGCAGGGCAGGAGGTCCTCAGACGCCTGGTGGAGCGGGCCGACATCTTGCTGGAGAGCTTCGCTCCGGGGTACCTGGACTCTCTGGGCCTGAGGTACGAGAGCCTGAGCAGGGTAAACCCACGCCTCATCATGACCTCGCTGACGGGCTTTGGCCAGACCGGCCCCTACCGCGACTACAAGACATCGGACCTGGTGGCCCTGGCCCTAGGGGGCCAGATGGCAAGCTGTGGCTACGACGATGTCCCCGGCGCCCCACCCATACGACCGGACGGAGGCCACGGCTACTACATAGGGAGCCACTACGGGGTCATAGGCACTCTGGTGGCCCTGGTCTTTCGCGACCTGACCGGCCAGGGCCAGCATATAGACGCCTCCATTCACGAGGCGTGCGCCGGCACCACCGAGGCCGCCGTGCCCTGGTACATCTACCGCCACCAGGTGCCTTGTCGCCAGACGGGGCGCCACCACGCCGTGGTGCCCACTCCCCGCACCCAGTACCCCACCGCCGATGGCAGGCTGGTAAGCATATTTGCGGTCACCCGCGATCTCAGCACCTGGCTCCGCATGGTGGCCTGGATGGAGGAGAGGGGGATGGCCCAGGACCTGAGGGACGAGAAGTACCGGCAGGCCGTGGTGCAGGGGTTGCGCTCTGGCCCGGAGGTGGAGCACATGTTCCGGGTGATGGGCCAGTTCTTTGCCAGCCTGCCGGCGGAGGAGGTGTACCACGACGCGCAGAGGATCGGCTTCCCGTGGGCCATAGTCCGCTCACCCGAGGAGACTCTGGAGGACCGGCACCTTCGAGACAGGGGCTTCTTCGTAGAGGTGGAACACCCGGAGCTTGGCGAGCGGTACACCTACACCGGCGCCCCGTACATCTTCAGCAAGACCCCATGGCAATGCCAGCGGGCCCCCCTTCTGGGGGAGCACAACGCCCAGGTGTACGGGGAGCTAGGGTTTACCGCCGAGGAGATGGTGGCACTCAGAGAGAGCGGGGTCATCTAGTGTCCGGTAACTGAAATACGTTGAATGAATCAGGGCTCGTGCGGGTGCAGGGGCACAGCCCCTGCCGGGGGTCTGGGGGTGTCCCCCAGATTTCCTCTCCTCCCCCCTCTCCTTGCAGGAGAGGGGGCAAGGGGGTGAGGTATATGCCCCCAACAAAGAGGGTGTCCTCTCCGGTAGGGGAGCGTCTATTTTTGTAAAGAACTAAGGAGACAGGACACTAGTGTCCCGTCTCCGAAATACGCTTGTGAAT
>JACPQL010000031.1 GCA_016190445.1 Chloroflexota bacterium | reverse complement strand
GATGATGAAGAAGGGGTGTCCAGAGGGGCGAAGCCCCTTTGGCGGGGGTCTGGGGGTGTCCCCCAGATACAATTTTCGCCCCCTTCCTGGCCAGGAAGGGGGTCAGGGGGATGGTCGAAAGGGTTTTTCATCACCCTGCTAATGCCGCAGGCATTGCCGGGCTTGTCTTTACTCGGGCGGGCCGGTAGCTGCTACTCCAATCCACTATATCCACTATAATGGGCGCCGGTCGTCGGCTCTCGGAGCCCGTTAAAAGGATGTCCGTTGGCTGGAGATAGACCAACAGAGACCCTGGCAACCCAAAGAGAGTCCTCTCGAAAAGACCGTGTTCTCACGGTCTCCATTACTATCTCCTGCCAGGGGTTTCAGGCGCTCGCCATTGGCGGCCTCGCCTTATTCCTCCCCAAGATTCGGGCTGACCTCGGGCTTTCGTATACCCAGGCGGGGGTCCTTTTCTCTCTGGCCACCCTTGCCTATGCGCTCATGCAGATGCCAGCGGGGTTTCTGGCAGACCGTTTTGGGCCGCGCAGACTGTTCTTTGTTGGTTCCCTTGGTATGGACCTCCTGGCATTCGCCTTTGGCTGGGTGACAGCATTCTGGATGGCCCTTCCCATCCTGGCCATGGCGGGGGTGCTAAGGGCCCTTATGTTCATTCCCGGCCTGCTGCTGGTGGCCTCCTGGTTCCCTCCTGCTCGCAGGGCTACCGCCATGGGTGTCTACACCGTGGGTGGCTTCCTGGGGACGGTGGTGCTGTCACTGGCGGGGCCAGCGCTGGCAGGGGTCTATAGCTGGAGGGCGCCGTTCCTGCTGTTCTCGTCCATAGGCATATTGGCATCCCTGGCGTATCTACGCCTCAGCAAGGAGAGTCCGGCCTCGCGTCGCAGCGAGCCTATTGACGTCAATGACCTGGTGGCGTTGTTCCGCTACCGGGTGATGTGGCTAGCGGGTGGCATCCAGTACATTCGACTTGCCGTCGTCTTTGGCCTCCAGGCCTGGGTCCCGAGCTACCTGGCCGACGAGAAGGGGGTCTCCCTTCCTGTGATCGGGGCTATTGTTGCGGTTTCAGGGGCCATCACCGCGCCGTCGAACTTCCTGGGTGGCTACGTATCCGACCGCCTGAAGAACCCGCCCTTGGTCATCGGAGGAGCGCTCCTTGTGCTGGGCGTTACCATCGCGCTGCTGGCGACGGTCAACAACGTGGCTGTAGTGGTCGGTCTGATATTTGTCACGGCGCTCTTCCAGCAGTTCTACTTCGGGCCGCTCTTCTCTGTTCCCGTGGAGGTCCTGAGGTCCCGAAACGCTGGCGTGGCAACGGGGTTTGGCAACACGTTCGCCAATTTCGGTGCGTTGACCTTTGGGTATACTGTGGGTGCGCTGAAAGACGTTTCCGGCGGCTTTAGCGCCGGGTTCTACGCGCTGGCGGGCTGCTGCGCGGTGGGACTGGTCCTGACGGTGCTTCTGGCAAGGCTGAGGAGCACGGCGCTCAGGGCCCCGGTGCCCCAGCCTACGTAGCATCCGCCTCAGCCAAAGTTCGCCCTCCTGAGGCACCCCGAGGCTTGCCATGGGCGCATCCATAGCCGGTTCTCGTGCCCGGGTGCCGTAATTCTCAGGGCGGGCCCGCGGCGCGTTGAAAGGGGCGGGCGTATCGTGCTACCATATTAGTGACCTAGTGACTGGAATCACGATGCGCAAGGAGGGCCGGTGACCACAGGCGAGGCGCTGCGCAAGAGGGTGCGCCAGACCCTCCGGGACCAGCCTTACCCCACCGTCACGGTGCTCTCCTCGCTTCTGGCCGTTCAGGATGACATGGGCTACCTCACTGAGGAGGCCATACAAGAGGTAGCCCGCTTCACCGGCACCACCATCAACGAGGTGTGGAGCGTAGCTTCCTTTTACCTCAACTTCCGCTTCACTCCGCCGGGCGACCACACTGTGGAGGTGTGCTGGGGCCCCGCGTGTCACCTGCGAGGGGCCCAGACGTTGCTTCACGATATCCTGGGGCAGCTTGGCCTCTCGGGCGAGGGTGAGACCGGGGACAGCCACATCTCATTGAAGCTAAACACCTGTCTGGGCGCCTGCACCCAGGCCCCGGTCATCAGCGTGGACCACGGGCTGATGGGGCGCATGGACAGCGAGCGGGCACTCAAGGCCATTCAGGGCGCGTCCCATCCTCGGCGACGGGAGCGGCGCCACTCCCGAGAGGTGCGATGACCGAGGCCTTTGCCGTACTCCAGCGCAAGGCCCAGGAGAGGTGGAGGGAGCTAAACTCTCATCCCTGGGTGAGGGTGGGGACTGCCCTATGCGGGCAGGCTGCGGGTGCCCTGGACACCCTGGAGGCCCTGCGGGCGGAGTTGACTCGCCAGCGTGTTGAGGCCACGGTGAGCCAGGTGGGATGCCTGGGCCTCTGCTACGCCGAGCCACTGGTAGATGTGCAGCTTCCAGGAGGTCCCCGCGTCCTCTACCAGCGGGTCACGCCTGACCAGGTCCCAGACGTAGTCCAGGGCCACCTGGTCCACGGTGAGCCGCGCCGTGAGCTAGCCTTGGCGGCAGTAGAGGGGAGCGTGGATGGGGTGCCGCGCCTCTCTGACCTTCCCATGTTCCAGGGGCAGGTGCGCATCGCCCTGCGCAACGCCGGCCACATAGACCCGACGGATCTGGACCACTACATCGCCCGGGGTGGCTTCGAGGCGCTGGACCTGGCCCTCAGCAAGATGTCGCCCCAGCAGGTGCACCAGCACGTAATGAACTCCAAGCTGCGAGGTAGGGGAGGGGCTGCCTTCCCCACAGGGGTCAAATGGAGGTTCCTGATGGGGGCTCCGGGCCCCAAGAAGTACATCCTCTGCAACTGCGAGGAGGGGGACCCTGGCGCCTTCAACGACAAGGGCATCCTGGAGAGCGACCCATTCACTGTCCTGGAGGGTATGGTCCTGGCAGGCTACGCCACCGGGGCCACCAACGGCTTCGTGTTCATCCGCCACGGGCACGAGGGGCCCATCGAGCGGACTCGGAGGGCTATCCAAGCCTGCTACCAGGCCGGCCTGCTGGGGAGCCACATACTTGGGTCCAGCTTCTCCTTTGACATCGAGGTCTCTCTCACCGGCGAGTCCTATGTCGCCGGAGAGGAGACCGCTCTCATGGAGTCCATAGAGGGGAAGCGGTCCATGCCCCGGTTCCGCCCCCCCTTCCCCGCCCAGGTGGGGGTGTGGGGCAGGCCCAGCAACATCAACAACGTGAAGACTCTGGCCTACGTCCCTGAGATCGTGCGGCTGGAAGGGGAGTGGTTCAGTCGCATAGGCATGCAAAACAGCACCGGCACCGCCATCATCTGTCTATCGGGGGATGTGGCCAGGCCCGGGATGGTGGAGGTGCCGTTTGGCCTGACCCTCCGGCAGGTGGTGGAGGAGATGGCCGGGGGGGTGCCCGATGGCAAGAGGCTGAAGCTCCTCCAGACGGGTGGGCCTCTGGGGGGAGTCCTCTCCGGCGAGCTGCTGGACACCATCATAGACTTCGACGAGATGGCGCGCGCCGGCGCTATCCTGGGGTCGGGGGGCGTCATCGTGGCCAGCGAGGACTCCTGCGCCGTGGACCTGACTCGAAACCTCATCGCCTTCTGCCAGTTGGAGTCGTGCGGCAAGTGCTTCCCCTGCCGGCTGGGCATGTCCCACATCCTGGAAGTGCTGGAACGCATCTGCCGCCTGAAGGGTCGCCCTGGTGACCTGGACCTGATGCGGCGCGTGGGGCAGAACATGCAGGTGGGCTCGCTGTGCGGCCACGGCCAGCTCGGCTTCAACCCGGTTAGCTCCGCCCTCAAGTTCTTCGGCGAGGAGTTCCGGGTGCACATCGAAGAGAAGCGGTGCCCCACGGGCCGGTGCCAGGGGCCGTTCGTGGGGCCGGAGCGCACCAGGCGGTGGGCCCATCTTCATGGGGAGTCGCCCACGGCCGCGGTGTACCCAGAGTTCGTGGCCAATGTCGGGAAGGTGTAAGAATACCCATGGCGCCCGAAGTTACCATATACATAGACGGCAAAGAGGTGAAGACCACCTCTGACAAGATGGTGCTCCAGGCCGCCAACGACGCCGGCATATACGTGCCCTACCTCTGCTACCACCCGGGGATGAAGCCCTACGGGGCATGCCGCATGTGCGTGGTGGAGGTGGAGGGTGCGCCGGGCACGCCCGCCTCCTGCACCCTGCCGGTGCGCGACGGTATGCGCGTGAGCACCGGCTCCCAGGCGGTGGAGGGAGTGAGGCGCACTGTCACGGACCTGCTCCTCTCCGAGCACCCCCAGGGGTGCCTCACCTGCCACCGTGTTGACCTGTGCGGGCCCCAGGATATCTGCCTTCGCCACGTGGCGGTCAACGACCGCTGCATCATGTGCCCCAAGAACGAGCGGTGCGAGTTGAAGGACACCACCCGCTACGTCCAGATGGAGCAGCACTCACCCCTGACCTACCAGTACCGGAACCTCCAGATAGAGACCAGGGACCCCTTCTACGACCGGGACTACAACCTGTGCATCGTGTGTGGACGGTGCGTCCGCGCCTGCGACGAGTTGCGGGGTGACGTGGCCATCGCCTTCACCGAGCGGGCGGGCCAGGCACTGGTGGGCACCTCTCGCGGCACCTCGCTGCTGGAGTCGGGGTGCGAGTTCTGCGGTGCCTGCATTGACGTCTGCCCGGTGGGTGCCCTGGTGGAGCGCGACTACAAGTGGGAGAAGCCAGTCCGCCACCAGCGGACCATCTGCCCCCACTGCCCCGTTGGCTGCCAGATCAACTACGAGGTGGACCGGCGGGAGCGGGTCATCCGCGCCATCCCCGACCTGAATGCCCCCGTCAACCTGGGCCAGGCCTGCTACAAGGGCAAGTTCGGCTTCAACTTTGTAAACCACAAGCAGCGGCTGGCCCACCCTCTGGTGCGCCGCAACGGCGAGCTTCAGGAGGCTACCTGGGATGAGGCGCTGACAATGGCCGCCCAGGGGCTGGCGGGCCACCGAGGTCCCTCCTTCGCCGCTCTCCTTTCGCCTCGGGCCACCAATGAGGAGGCCTACCTGCTCCAGAAGTTCGCTCGCACAGTGATGGAGAGCAACAACGTCCATGTGGCCTCCAGCAGCCCCTCGTCGGCCCTGCTGGAGGGGCTGGGCGATGTGCTGGGCTACCAGGCTGGCACTAACCCCATCTGGGACCTGGAGCAGGCCGGATGTGTCCTCTCCATAAGCAACAACGTCACCGAGGAGCAGAACGTTGTGGCGGTGCCCGTGAAGCGGGCGGTGCGCAAGGGTACCAAGCTCATTGTGGTGGACGCCAGAGAGGTGGAACTGACCCGCTACGCCCACCTGTGGCTGCGGCCCTACCCAGGCACTGACCTGGCCTTAGTGGGCGGCATGCTGCGGGCCATCCTGGACGAGGGCTTGGCCGACGAGGCTTTCCTGAAAGACCACGCCGAGGGTCTCGAGGCGCTGCGCCGCTCCCTGGCCGAGTTCGGCTTGGAGCGCGTCGCTGCTGAGACCGGCGTGCCCGCCGACCAGGTGCGGGAAGCGGCCAGGATATTCGCCACCAGCCGGCCATCGGCTATCCTGTGCGCACTGGACAACGTCCCTGCCGAGCAGCAGCGGCCCTGTGCCAGGGCGCTGGCGGAGCTGGCCGCGGTCACGGGGAACGTGGGCAAGCCCGGAGCGGGCATATACCCCCTGGTGCGCGGTGCCAACGAGCAGGGCGCTCGGGACATGGGGTGCGACCCACACTTTTTGCCAGGCTACCAGCCCGTAACCGACGAGGCGGCCAGGCGGCTGGCGGAGGGGACCTGGGGCAGGGCGTTGCCCCAGGAGCCCGGCCTGCCACTGGACCAGCTTTTGGAGGCGGCCCGCCAAGGCCAGGTGAGGGTCATGCTCCTGGTGGGCGACGTGGCGGCGCACTACGATGGCGCCCAGGAGCCACTGGAGGCGGCGCTCCAGGGGTTGGACTTTCTGGTGGTGCAGGATGCATTCCTTTCTCCTGCGGCGCGCCACGCTCACGTGGTCTTTCCAGCGGAGACCTTTGCCGAGAAAGAGGGCACCTACACCAACGTGGAGCGTCGGGTGCAGCCGTTGCGTCGTGTGTTCAAGGCACCACATGTGCCGGAGGTCCAGCCGGACTGGTGGACACTTTGCCAGATCGCCAGGCATATGGGTGCTCCGGGCTTCGACTTCTCCAGCGCCGCTGAGGTCCTGGGCGAGGCGGCACGGGTGAACCCGCTGTACGCCGGGATTTCATACCGGCGTCTCGTGGAGAGTGCCGTTCCAACGTGCCGTCCCTCAACGGAGACGCCTCTTCCCACTCAGGTGGAGTACTCAGAGGCGGTGTACCATGGCCTGATGTGGCCCTGCCCGGAGGCCTCTCACCAGGGCACCCAGCGTCTTCATGCCGAAGGCGCGGCAGCCGGGCAGGGCCCGGAGCCGACCTTACAGAACCTGGCAATGGGGCGAATCCAAGAAGGCGCAGGTGGAGCGCGGGTGCAGGGTCAACCCTGCTTGGTCCCTCTGGATTGGGCGGCCACACCCCGGTCGCACGACCCCCAGCGCCCGTTGCTGCTGGCCATGGGGCGTGTGCTCCAGCAGCCGCAGCGTGAGACGGAGGTGGTGCGGGGCAAGGGGCTGAACCGCATTCAACGGGAAGAGCTTCTGGAGATGCACCCAGAGGACGCCGCTGCGGCCTCGCTACGAGAGGGCCAGTCAGTGCGTGTCATCGCCAGCGGGCACACCATGCCGGCCACCGTGCGCCTGGCTCCAGGACTACCGCGTGGGGTGGTGGCTATGACGCGGCTGTTCGGGGGCCTGGCGGTGCAGTTGGCTGCCAGCGAGGCGGCGGACCCCATGGCCCGGGTGCCCCGGCTGGACGTTGTGCCGGCACAGGTGGAGCCTGCGGGGCCTCCGGCATAGGTGAGATGGTGACGAAGGATGCCTGATCTGCCAAGAGCGCGCATCGTTGAGCGCAGGGACGTCACTCCGGACCTGTGGGTCATCAGGCTCGAGCCGGAAACGGAGTTCCGGTTCCAGGCTGGCCAGTACATGACCATTGGCTTGAACGGTCTGGAACGGGCCTACTCCATTGTCTCGGCGCCCCACGAGCCCCAGATCGAGCTGTTCATAGAGCTGGTGCCACCACCGGCGGGGAACCTCACACCCGTCCTGCACAAGCTGGCCGTGGGGGAGTCCGTCACCATGAGGCCGCGGGCCAAGGGCATCTTCACCATGGACGACAGGTACCCGGACCAGGTGATGGTGGCCACCGTTACGGGCGTCGTTCCTTACGTCAGCATCTTGCGGGACTACCTTTACCGGGGCAGATCGGGGCACCGCTTCTTCATACTTCAGGGCGCCAGCTACCAGGATGAGTTTGCATACGACCGGGAGCTAGCGGGGCTGGCGGCTGCCCACCCCGACTTCATTGCCTAT
Source organism: Chloroflexota bacterium (assembly GCA_016190445.1). Classification (GTDB taxonomy): domain Bacteria; phylum Chloroflexota; class Dehalococcoidia; order Lucifugimonadales; family JACPQL01; genus JACPQL01. The sequence goes on along the minus strand of JACPQL010000031.1, from coordinate 5,944 downwards.
GTTCCCACGGTGAGCCGGCCCCAGGAGGCGCGCAACGCCACCTGGGGCGGCGAGAAGGGACGGGTGAACACCATCGTGGAGAAGTACCTGAGGCGGTTTGGCACGACGCGGAAGTCCACCCTGGTGTACGCCTGCGGCCATCCAGGCATGATCGAAGACTTGAAGGCACGCCTCCTCCCAAAGGGCTGGAGGGTGAAGGAAGAGCGGTTCTGGAAGGAGTAGGAAGGAATGGTAGATACGGTCTCACAAACGCCAACAGCCAAAGTGAAGCGGCTTGTGGCGCCTTGCATACGGGCCTGTCCCGCGGGGATAGACGTCCCGCGGTACATTGGCCTCATCGAGAAAGGAAGGTTCGCGGAGGCTGTGGCGGTAGTCCGGGAAAAGCTTCCACTGCCCTCGGTGTGCAGCCACGTCTGCTACCGCCCGTGCGAGCCGATGTGCCGCCGCAAGTCCATGGACGCCCCGGTGCTCATCAATGCGCTGAAGCGTGCGGCCACGGACCGGGACAGGTTGGTCTGGCGGGCCAGGTGGCAGGCAACCATCGCTGCGCCCACGGGGAAGCGGGTGGCGGTAGTGGGGTCGGGGCCCGCGGGGCTCAGTGCCGCCTACTATCTGGGCAAGAGGTGCGGCCATAGCGTCACCGTCCTTGAAGCCGCTCCAGAGCTGGGCGGGCAGCTCCGCACGGGCATTCCCGCCTACCGGCTGCCGCGACATGTCCTGGATGAGGACATAGATGTGGTGACTGAGACCAGGGTGGAGGTCTCCACCAGTCACCGGGTGAACTCGCTGGACGATCTCTTCCGCCAGGGCTACGACGCCATCGTCCTGGCCGTGGGCACCTGCCGGGCCAACAAGCTGAACATCCCGGGCGAGGACATCCCAGGAGTCATGGACTGCCTGGGCTTCCTGTCTGATGTGAACCTGGGCCAGCCTGTGCCTGTGGGGAAGAGGGTGGCTGTCGTTGGTGGCGGGAACGTGGCCGTAGACGGCGCCCGTACCGCCCTCCGCATGGGCGCCCAGGAGGTGACCATAGTCTATCGGCGCACCAGGGCGGAGATGCCAGCCTACAGCTTCGAGGTCCACGCCGCGGAGGAGGAGGGTGTGAAGCTCCACTTTCTCGCCGCGCCCCGCTCCGTCGAGGCGGCGGACGGCCACCTCAGACTCCACCTGATCAAAATGGAGCTGGGCGAGCCCGACGCCAGCGGACGCCGCCGCCCCGTGCCCGTGCCTGGCAGCGACTTCTCCATGGACGTGGACACGGTGCTGGCGGCCATAGGCCAGGCGCCAGACCACACCGAGGCGTGGGGTGTGGAGTTGAACAAGGACGGCACTCTGAAAGTTGACCCCACGACCATGCTGACCAGCCGGGAGGGGGTGTTCGCCGGCGGCGACGTGGTGACCGGCCCTCTCAACTTCACCGAAGCCATCGCCGCTGGGCGGCGCGCCGCATCGGCCATTGACCGCTATCTGGGTGGCAGCGGAGATACCTCTGAGGTGCTTGCCCCGCTTGAGGGGGATGAGATGGAGTTCTCCCAGGCGCTGCACCCTGTGGGGGTGGAACCCCTCCACATGAAAGAGTTGGACCCTGGGACACGCTCCTCTTCCTTCGATGAGGTGGACCTGGGCTACACGGAGGATGAGGCCGTGCACGAGGCGCGTCGCTGCATCCGGTGCGACCTGTGGCGGCTCAAGGGTGTCCCGGTCGTCTGGCCCAGGGGGAAGAAGTTCACTGACTAGCGCGTCTGCTTAGATGACGCCGCTCACCCTGAGCCAGTCGAAGGGTGAGCGGCGTTTTCACGCCCATCATTCATAAGGTCCGTCTTGCTCGCCCTGCGGAGGTCGCTCTCCCCTGCTACAATGCCCTCAACAAAACTCCCCCCGAGGGCACCACCAGCTTGGTTACACCCCTCCGACGCCAGTACCTGGAGGTCAAGCGCCGCTACCCCGACGCCATTGTTCTGTTCCGCCTGGGTGACTTCTACGAGACCTTCGACGAGGATGCCAGGACGGCCTCCCGGGAGTTGGAGATCGCGCTGACGGCCCGGGAGATGGGCAAGGGGGTCAAGGTACCCCTGGCCGGCATCCCCTACCACGCCCTGGACAACTACCTGGGGAGGCTCATTCGCAGGGGCTACACCGTGGCCATCTGCGAGCAGATCACCGACCCCGCAGCCTCCGCTGGCCTGGTGGAGCGGGACGTGGTGCGGGTGGTCACCCCTGGCACGCTGGTGGAGCCCTCCCTTCTGGACCAGAGTGCCAACAACTACCTGGTCGCAGTGGTGGTCCAGGGCGCCGAGGCGGGCCTGGCCTACGCCGACATCACCACCAGCGAGTTCGCCACCACCCAGGTCCCCCTGGACCTGCTTCCCCAGGAGCTGGCGCGCCTCTCTCCCGCAGAGGTGCTTTTGCCCAGGGATGCAGCGCCGCCTTCCGATAGGGAGCTATCAGCCAGGATGACGTCCCTGGAGCCGGAGGCTTTCGAGCCCCAGGCGGCCCGGGAGACGCTGCTGGCGCACTTTGGCGCGGCCACTCTGGAGACCTACGGCTGCGAGGGCCTGCCCCTGGCGGTCTCGGCGGCGGGCGCCCTGCTGGAGTACCTGGGCCGCACCCAGAAGGCGGCCCAGGGGCAGCTTACCAGCCTGCACACATACTCTACCTCCTCCTTCATGGTCCTGGACGCCCAGACGCGCCGCAACCTGGAGCTGGTGGAGGGAGGTGGATGGGGGAGGAAAAGCCCCTCGCTGCTGGAGGTGCTGGACCACACCCGCACCTCCATGGGGGCGCGGCTGCTGAGGAAATGGCTGGGGCAGCCCCTCCTGGACCTGCGGGAGGTAGAGCGACGCCAGGAGGCGGTGGCCTGGTTCCACGCCGCCGCCATGCGCCGACAGCGGGTGCAGCAGGTGCTGGCCTCGGTGTCGGACCTGGAGCGGCTGCTGAACCGGGCAAGGGGTGGCACCGCTGTGCCCCGCGACCTGGTGGCCCTTCGGCGGAGCCTGGAGGCGGTGCCCTCGCTGAAGGAGACGCTGTCAGAGGACGGCCAGGCAGTGGCCTGGCTCCATCATGGGCTGGCCCCCTGTGCCGAGGTGGTAGACCTACTCCGAAGGGCCATCGAGGACGAGCCTTCGGGGGAGCCGGGAGATGGTGGGGTCATCCGCCCCAGCTTCTCCTCCGAGCTGGATGAGCTGCGACAGGCCTCCACGGATGCCCGGCAGTACATTGCGGGCCTGGAGAAGAAGGAGAGGGAGCGCACAGGTATCGGCTCCCTCAAGGTGGGGTACAACAAGGTCTTCGGCTACTACATAGAGGTGAGCAACACTAACCTCTCTCGGGTGCCCCAGGAGTACGTGCGGCGGCAGACCCTGGTGGGCGGCGAGCGGTTCTACACGCCAGAGCTGAAGGAGCACGAGTCGCTGATACTTACCGCCCGCGAGCGTATGGAGGAGTTGGAGCGCGCCCTGTTCCGCCAGGTGGGCCAGCAGGTCTCGGAGGCTGCGGCCATCATCTCGCGCACCGCGTCCTCCGTGGCGCTGGTGGACGCCTTCTGCGGCCTGGCGGAGGCGGCCTCTCGCTATGGCTACGTGCGCCCTGTCCTGAGCGACGGGGATGCCATAGCCATCGTGGCGGGGCGACACCCGGTGGTGGAGCGCAGCCTGCCCCCCGGCTCATTCGTCCCCAATGACACCGTCCTCTCCAGCCAGGACTGCCAGCTTGTGGTTCTCACCGGGCCCAACATGTCGGGCAAGTCCACCTACATCCGGCAGGTGGCACTCATCGTCCTCATGGCCCAGATAGGCAGCTTCGTTCCGGCCCAGGAGGCCGCCATCAGCCTGGTGGACCGCATCTTCACCCGGGTGGGTCTTCGGGACGACCTGGCGGCGGGGCAGTCCACCTTTATGGTGGAGATGGTGGAGACGGCCCGAATCCTCCACCACGCCACACGCCGCTCCCTGGTGGTGCTGGACGAGATAGGCCGGGGCACCAGTACCTACGACGGACTTTCCATCGCCCAGGCGGTGGCGGAGCACCTGCACAACGACCCTCGCCTTGGCTGCAAGACGCTGTTCGCTACCCACTACCACGAGCTGACCGAGCTGCCCCGCTACCTGCCCAGGGCCCGCAACTACAGCGTGGCCGTGGCGGAAGAGGAGGGGGGCGTGGTGTTCCTGCACAGGATCGTCCCAGGCGGCGCAGGCCGCAGCTATGGCGTCCACGTGGCACAGCTTGCCGGGCTGCCCAGGTCTGTGCTCAATCGGGCGTGGGAGGTGCTGCGCCGCCTGGAGATGGGGGACCACACTGCCCAGGCGCCGAGGAGGCGCGCCAGGGACACGGGCCCGGGCCAGCTACCCCTTTTCGGCGCGGCCTCCTCGGTGCTGGAGGACCTGCTGCGTCTGGACGTCTCCTCCCTGACGCCCTTGGAGGCCATCAACAAGCTGTACGAGCTACAGCAGAGGGCCAAGGAGGGCGGGGGCCCTCAATCAGCGACGGGAGGATAGGCATGTGCCGTTGATGCTGGCCGTAGGCGTCCATGTGCGATAGCACCCCCAGGCATGACCCAAAGGGCATGCGGAGCGCTCATAATGTCGGCGAGGATCTCATAATCCCGGTCCCAAGACCGGGGGCAGGTGAGCCTGACCTGCCAAAAGACTAAGGGGCCAGGATCATGGAAACGGCCGGAGAGACAAGCTATCTCATCACGCGTGTGTGGGCGAGGAACTTCCGCAGTCTTGGGAAGGTTGAGATGGAGCTTGCCCCACTTACGGTGCTCGTAGGACCCAACGCCTCGGGCAAAAGCAACGTTGTGGATGTGTTACGGTTTATGGCAGATGCGCTTCGTAACGGCCTAACAGGTTGCTGAAAAAGGGATGTCCAGAGGGGCAAAGCCCCTTTGGCGGGGGTCTGGGGGTGTCCCCCAGATACAATTTTCACCCCCTTCCTGGCCAGGAAGGGGGCCGGGGGGATAGTCGAAGGAGTTTTTCATCACCCTGCTAGACGCCGCTCTCACGCCACGACACGGCATAGGGGCCATACGTCGCTGGTCAGCCCATGGGAGACCATATGACGTCGAGATGGGCTGCAAGGTTGAAGGCGCACAGTTTTCCGCTGAATACGGCTTCACACTCGGCGGCGAACAAAGGGGCGAATATAGCGTCAAGCGAGAATTCGGCAAAGCGGAGCTGAAGAGTCCACCGGGTGGGGCTGCTGAGTTTGAACTGCGAGATGGAAAAGTCACCAAGTGGGAGGGCGATTCACCTGAGGTGCCTTCTCAGCGTTCGCTCTTTGAGCTTGAATTGCCTGTGCCTGATGCAACAAACCTGGCTTTCCCCACACTATACCATCTGTTTTGGTTTCGGTTGCCACGCTCCTCCAAAGGAACCAGGATTCACGCCACTCCAATGGTTCAGCCGTTTCGCCTGCTTCACAGGCATCTGATCCGAATGAGGTTCTACCACATGTTCCCAAACGTAGTTCGGGAGCCCCAGAAGTTAGTGGCTGCTTATCCGTTGGACGAACATGGGGAGAACCTTGCCTCCGCGCTTCGAGGGATGGAGAAAGGAAACCCTTATTTGGCGGATCTAAAAGAGGCCTTGGGCAATGTAGTTCCAGGTGTCTCTGACGTGCAGGTTACGCCAACTGGGGGGTTCCTAGTAGTCAAACTGAAACATGTTCGTGCAACTGGTGATGGAAAAGGGGCCTGGTTCGATCTATCCCAAGAGTCGGACGGAACCTTGAGGCTCTTGGGGCTGCTAGTGTCCTGAGTCAAGAGGTCGCTCACAAAATTGGGCTAAGGTGGTGAGTATCTGGCCAGCCGTTTTCGTCCATTGGAAGGGCTTAGGTTGGGCATTGGTCGCCTGGACGTAATCAAGGATGGCCTGCTCCAGTTCCCGGGTGCTGCGATGGACGCCTCGTCGGAGTTGCTTCTCCGTGAGTGCCGCAAACCATCGCT
>JACPQL010000029.1 GCA_016190445.1 Chloroflexota bacterium | reverse complement strand
GCTGCGGAAAAACTCCTCCGACCATCCCCCTGGCCCCCTTCCTGGCCAGGAAGGGGGTAGGAATTGTATCTGGGGGACACCCCCAGACCCCCGCCAGAGGGACTCTGCCCCTCTGGACTCCCTTTTTTCAGCACCCTGCTAGAACTCATCCCGAAATGGGGTTCTGCACCCCCGCCTGATGGCCAGTGACAAAATATGTGGACCCAGTTTCTAGTGCCTGCCACCGCTCGTATCCTTCGACAAGCTCAGGACGAGCGGTGGCAGTTCTTGCCCGCTCATGGTGAGCCGGTCGAACCATATGAGCGGGCAAGAACCATCAGATACCACGGAAATATCAGTCTATTTAGTTGATGACCATCAGGGGGTGGTCGGCATGAGTATTTCGGGATGGTCCCTACCCGCCACCGGACGCGGCGATGTCCCGGCGGAGGAAGAGCCAGAAGGCAACCCCACCCAGCACCAGCATGTAGGCCGCCAGCACCAGAAAGGCATGCATTTCGCTCGGATACTCGCCAACCCGGATGCCAGGGCCGGAGGAGACGCCGCTCACATTACCCGCCTGGGTGCTCAGCATCCATGCGGCGATGTTCCTTCCCAGGATGTAGTCAGCCACCGTCTGGAACCAGTCGAAGAGGTTGATGAGAATGAGCACGACAATCTGCTCGCCAAAATAGTAGCCCAGGGCCACCGCCATGCCCGCCGACGACGATGTGGTGAACACTGCGACGAAGCCTGCCAGGGCCACGTAGGGCAACAGGGCGAACCAGCCCTTGCCCAGGGCGATAGCAGCGTTCGTCCACTCTCCGGACACCTCGGCGTTCGTCTCACCACCAGCCAGCCCCTGGGCCGCCAGGCTGCTGACCACGGTGACGCCCAGCACTACGACCAGCGCCGCCGCGGCCACCAGCGCCGCCAGCGCCAGCTTTGCCGCCAGGTACTGCCAGCGCCCCGTCCCCCTGACCAGAGCAGAGCGCACCGTGCCCCAGCCGTACTCCGCCCCCACCATGGAGGCGGTGAGGATGGCGATGAGAATGAGGCCTATGCCATTAGCCACGCTCAAGGTGCGAGGTATGCTCCCCGGCAGTGTGAAGCTTGCGCGCATCTCTCGCAACTGCTCCTGCTGCTGGGCCGCCATTAACTGGCAGTTCTGCCGCATCTGCTCAATGGTGCCTGGGGCCACCTCTGGAGGGATGTCGGCGCGCCCGGCCAGAAGGTCGTTGCAGCTCAGGGTGACGGGGCGCCGGCCTGTGGCGGAGTCGCCGAAGAAGACCTGGCCTCCACTGCGCTCCTGGCCGCGGTAGTTGAAGAAGCTCCCCCACAGGAAGAGCTGGGAGATCAGCAGGAGGACCGCCAGCAGGATCCAGGGCATCCAGCGCCGCCGCAGCTTGAACCACTCCCACCGGGCCAGAGTCGCTACGTGGGCTATCATTGTGTCTCCTCTCCGGAAGGAGTGTCGTCGCCGGTCACCTCCAGGAAGTACCGCTCCAGGGAGAGTTGGAGCGGCGCCATTTCGCACACATAGACCCCCGCCTGGGCCAGGGCAGCCGTGAGCTCCCACGACCGCTCGGGCGGCGCCTGGGCCAGCAGGTACCCGTCCTCCTCGGCCACACCCGATATCCAGGGGATGGCGCTCATGACCTCTCTGGCCTTCGGGTGGTCGGTGGCCTTGAACCGGACGACACCCCGCCGCTCCAGCAGCTCCCGCACACTCCCCTGCGCGATGAGGCGCCCCCGCGACAGGATCGCCACTCTATCGCACACCAGCTCCACCTCGTGGAGCAGATGACTGGAGAGGAGCACGGTGCGCCCGCCGGTGCCAAGCTGGCGGACCAGGTCGCGCACCTCCGCCATGCCCGCTGGGTCCATGCCGTTGGTGGGCTCGTCCAGGAGCACCATCTCCGGGTCCCCCAACAAAGCGTAGGCGATGCCCAGGCGCTGCTTCATCCCCAGGGAGTAGGTAGAGAACTTGCTCTGTGCCCGCCCAGTGAGGCCCACCAGCTCCAGCAGCCTGTCCACCTCAGCGGGGCTGCCCCGGCGGCTGATCCCCTGGAAGTAGCGAAGGTTGGCGCGGCCCGAGAGGTAGGGGTAGAAGGCCGGGGTCTCCACAATGGCACCAACGCGCCGGAGGACCTGCTGGTACCCGTCACGGACGTCGCGGCCAAACAGGCGCATGGTGCCGGAGGTGGGTTTCACCAGCCCCAGCAGCATGGACATGGTGGTGCTCTTGCCGGAGCCGTTGGGGCCCAGCAGCCCAAACACCCCTCCCGCGGGGACCTGGAGGGAGAGGCCGTCCACAGCCAGCACACGACCGTACCACTTGGTCAGCGCCTGCGTCTCGATGACCGGAGGGTTTGTCATGCTCCTCCTTCCGCTAGCGGTGAGTCTCCGAAATATGTAGCATTAGCCACTCGTCCTTCGACAGGTCCGACTTTGTCGCGACTCTCGACGGAGTCGGAGCTCAGGATGAGCGGTTTGCCCCCCGCTCATGGTGAGCTTGTCGAACCATGAGCCTGTCGAACCATGAGCGGGCCTCTAGGCCCAATCGCATTGGGTGGTCAACTTCCGAGACAGGACACTAGCGGTGAGTCACGTTGCTCTTCCGCAGGGGTATCTCTCTGAGGAACAGACAGGCCAGGAAGGCCACACCCACGGCAACGGCGCCCAAGAGGAAGGCGCTGCCCATGGCAGTGGCGAGGCTGCTGCGCATGGCAACCAGGACCTGTTGCAGCATCTCCGCCCTTGTTGCCTCCGGGAGAGCCGCTCCCAAAGCCGACACCGTTCCTGAGCTTAGAAGCGCCTGGGGAGTGGTGGGCAATGAGGCGCCTGCCTGTCGCATCTGCGCCAGCGTCTCGGGCGGCAGGCCTGCCGCGAACCCGGACATGAACCGGCTCCCCACCACGGTGCCCATCACGGCCACGCCGATGGTGCCACCCAGGCTGCGGAAGAAGGCCCCGGACGAGACCACCACACCTAGAAGGCGCTGTGGGAATGCGTTCTGGACCACCACGATAAGCAGGGGCATGGCTATGCCGAACCCAGCTCCCACTACCACCATGTTGCGCGTGATGGTGACGTTGGTCGTCCCGACGCCCATGCGGGCCAGCAGGAACATGCCCAGAGCCCCCACCGCTGTGCTGAAGAGGACGAGTGCCCGGTAGCGTCCAGACCTTGAGACGATCTGGCCCCCGATGACCCCGGCGACGAAAGCGGCCACCATCAGGGGCATCAGGACCAGGCCCGAGCTGGTGGCCGTCTGCCCCCCCACCGCCTGAATAAACAGAGGAAGGTAGACCATGGCACCGAACATGCCGATCCCCACAAGGAGGGAGACCAGGCAGGTGATGGCGAATATGGAGTTCCTGAACAGGTTCAGTGGCAGGATCGGTTCAGAGACGCGAGACTCGATGATGCCGAACAGTGCCAGCATCGCTGCGGACAGAGCGAACAGGCCCACGACCTGGGGGGACCCCCAGGGGTACCGCTGGCCTGCCCAGGAGAACCCCAGCAGCAGCGGGGACACCGCGAGCACCAGCACCACAGCCCCCCAGTAGTCCACGGCGTGCCGCCCCCGGTCGTTCCGGAACGGGGGCATGATGGCCCCCGTTACCGCCAGGGCAAGAAGCCCCACGGGCACGTTGACGTAGAACACCCATCGCCAGGAGAGGTGGTCGGTGATCAGGCCACCCACCAGCGGGCCCAGGATGCTGGCAGCGGTGAACACACCCTGGTTCAATGCCTGATACTTTCCGCGCTCCAGCGGGGTGAACAGCTCGCCAATGATGGACATGGCGTTGGACATGAGGGCCCCAGCACCCACACCCTGGATGCCCCGGTATACGGCTAGCTGAAAGATGTTCTGAGATGTCCCCGCCAGGACAGAGCCCCCCATCAGCACCAGGATGCCCAGCATGAAGAACAGCTTGCGCCCGTACATGTCCGATAGCTTGCCGAAGATGGGCAGGGCTGCCGCCGAGGTGATCATGAAAGAGGTGAATACCCAGGGATAGCTGTCCAGGCCGTTCAGCTCCGCGGCGATGCGGGGCATAGCGGTGCCCACCACGGTCTGGTTGAGGGCGGCCACCAGCATTCCCAGGAGCACCGCTCCGAAGACGACCATGCGGCTCCTCCCCGCGAAGGCCGCTGGCGCGGCCCGCTCGGCAGCTTGAGCAGCGGGATCATCATCTGGGCGAGCGTTCACACCCGTTCCTCCCCAAGAATCTAGTGGGACGGCGCAGCGTCTGAGCCCCTTCCAGTCCGCTCCGCTGGGTCATCAGCGAGGCCAGCCCGGCGAGCTGCCCCGGCTCCAGCGGTGGCGTCCGGCGTGCCCGCTTCCCTTCGCCTGGAGATGGCTACGGAGAGGACCTCCATGGCGTGTACCACGATCTCCAACTCCTCCAGGGTAAGGACGCTGGCCACCTGCTCGATCTTCATGCGGCCAATGCGCCAGAAGTGCTCCACCTGTTCCTCGCCGCGAGGTGTCAGGCGACAGGTGACCACCCGACGGTCTGCCGGGTCGGGGACACGCTCCACCAGGCCCTTGCCCACCAGGCGGTCAATCATGCTGGTGGCTGAAGAGAGGCCGACTCCCAAATAGGCCGCGATGTCGCTCATGCGCTTCGGCCCCTGGCGTAGGAGGACCAGAGTACGGACCTGCGGCATGGTCAGCTCCAGGTCCTGCCACTCACCCACAGGCCTGGAGCGCATCTGCCCGTACATCTGCTCCATGAGTTCAACGAAACGGTCGGTGACCTGCCTCTTGGAGAGACTCAACGAACGGCTCCAATGGTTCACATCATGCGGAATATCCTAATGGATCGAAGGAAGAAAGTCAACAGGCAAGGGAACGTCACTGTGTTTGCCCTGGTCTGCCAAATCGGTTAGCCTATCAGAGATCGTCGGACTGTTTGTTTGATATGATAACCAACTGATCAGACAGCGACGCTCTCGTGCGTCGCTGGTACTCCGAGATGGGGGCTGTCGCGCGGTGGGCGGACATGGCGTGGCAGGTCTGGTTACGGGCCGGCAACGTAGGGCCCATCACATAGACACAAAGGCATGAGGAGGAGTCGTGTTCAAGCGTGGTGCTGTCAAGACCCCTGCTGTGCTGGAAAGGACGCACGAGCAGGAGCAGCTATCAGGGCAGCTCATCATCCAGGCGGCCGGTATCCACAAAACGTATGAGACCGGCAAGGTGACGGTGCAGGCCCTCCGAGGCGTGGACCTGCGAATTCGTCGTGGCGAGATGGTCGCCATCATGGGCCCATCGGGGTGCGGCAAGACCACCCTGCTGAACGTCCTGTCGGGGCTCGACGATATCACCCAGGGCGAGGTGATAATTGAGGGAGCGCCGCTGCACAAGATGTCGGACAAGGCACGGACCCGATTCCGCGCCGAGAAGATGGGTTTCGTCTTTCAGGCCTTCAATCTGCTGCCTGTCCTCAGTGCGGTGGAGAACGTGGAACTCCCATTGCTTGTGGCAGCGGTGAATCCCGGCGTGGCCCGGCGGCGTGCCCAGGAGGCCCTGGCGCTAGTGGGGCTGGCTGACCAGACTGCCAAGCGCCCCGCTGAGATGTCCGGAGGGCAGCAGCAGCGGGTCACCATTGCCCGCGCCCTAGTGAACATCCCGGCCATCGTCTGGGCCGACGAGCCCACTGGCAACCTGGACAGCGAGACCTCGGCGTCGGTCATGGACCTGCTCGGTCGCCTGAACAATGAGCAGGGGCAGACCTTCGTCATCGTTACCCACGACCCCGCCGTGGCCCAGCGGGCCGACCGTATCGTGCGCATGCGTGACGGGCTCATTGAGAGCGATGCGCCCAACCACGTGGCGAAGTAGGGAGAAGCCAAGTGGAGAAGCTCTTCGGTGTCCCCATAGACCGGCTCATGCTCTCCCTCCTCGTCGTCTTCGCCGTGGGGGTTGCCGTCATGGCCGTCGTGGCCTGGCGAAACCAGGTCGTGTTCAAGATGGCGGTGCGCAACATCCCCCGGCGACGTGCCCAGACCATCCTCATCGTCCTGGGGCTCATGCTGGCCACCCTTCTCTTCTCCGCCTCCTTCGCCACGGGCGACACCCTCACGCACTCCATGCGTGTGGAGGCTGTGAAGCATTTCGGGCTGGTGGACGTGATAGTGCAGGGGGAGACCCGCGACGTGGGGAACCGCCTTCCCTCCTTCGACCAGACATACGCGGGGCGGGTGCAGGAGGCCCTGGCCGGCGACAGTCAGGTCGCCGGTGTTGCCCCACTGCTCCAGGAGCGCGCGCCCGTGCTGGCGCCTGGCACGCGTCTGAGCGAGCCGTGGGTGGACATCCTGGGCTACGCCCCGCAAAGCATGGCCGGGTTCGACCGTCTGTTGGATGTCACGGGTAAGGAGATGGCCCTGGACGCACTGGCCCCGGGGAAGGCGTACCTGAGCGCCGAGTTGACTGAGGAGCTGGATGTGCACCGCGGCGACACCGTGCAGGTGTTCCTCGGGCCACAGCCCACACCCCTGGAAGTGATTGGCGTCTATGTCAAAGGGGCGAGCCCGGCGGGAGAGCGCTCGCTGGTCGTGTCCCTTCCGTACCTCCAGACCGTCACCGGTGCCCAGGGCGCGGTGAACGCAGTCATCATCTCGAACCGTGGGGGCACCCTGGAGGGTGTGCGTCACACCAACGCAGTGGTCTCGGCTCTCGGGCCTCTGCTGGAAGGAAGCGGGCTGAAAGCGGAGCCGGTGAAGCAGAAGGCCCTGGACCGCGCTGACAGGGAGGGCGGCACCTTTGCTACCGTTTTCCTCCTCTTCGCCCAGTTCTCCATCGCTGCGGGCATCCTGCTCATCTTCCTCATCTTCGTGATGCTGGCCGCCGAGCGGAAGCGCGAGTTGGGCATCGCGCGCGCCGTGGGCATGCAGCGAGGCCATGTAGTGCGTATGTTCGCCTTTGAGGGGGCAACCTACTCCCTCATCGCCGCCGGCGTGGGCAGCCTCCTGGGCGTGGTGGTGGGTTGGGGGATGGTGCGCATCATGGCTGCCGCCTTCAGCCAGTGGGACTTCCACCTCACCTTCGCCTTCAACTGGCGCAGCGTGGTCATCGCATACACCCTTGGCATGGTGCTCACCTTCGCCGTCGTCCTGAGCTCATCGTGGCGCGTGAGCCGCCTGAACATCGTTCGGGCCATCCGCGACATACCCGAGCCGTCCACCTCCCGCAAGAGCCTCAAGGGTGTCATCTTCCTCGGGCTCCTGGTGGCGGGGGGGGCGCTCCTGACGGTGTGGGGCGTACAGGAGGAGCAACTGGGGCTGTACTTGCTAGGCGCGTCCCTCATCATTATCGGGCTGCCCATGCTGGCGCGGCGTTTCGGCCTGCGCGACCGGATCGCATACACTGTCGCCGGGGTGGGCCTGGTGGCGTGGTGGATGGCGCCGGAGAGTTGGCACGATGCGGCGTTCCCCTTCCTGCCGGAGGAGATGAAGGCGGGCATTGAGATGTTCTTCCTCAGCGGCATCATGCTGGTCATCGGCGGGGTGTGGACGGTCATCTACAATGCTGACCTGTTGCTGAATGCCCTGGTGTTCGTCTTCGGGCGGCTGCGGGGCCTGCCGCCCGTGCTACGGACGGCGGTGGCCTACCCCATGCAATACCGGTTCCGCACCGGCATGACCCTGGCTATGGTCTCCCTGGTGATGTTCACCCTCATTGTGATGGCGTTCATCATCCAGTCCATCTCTGGGGTATTCGCCGATGTAGACAGGATCGCGGGCGGGTTTGACATCCGCGCCAACACCAGCTACACGAACCCAGTCCCGGACCTCCGCGTTGCTCTCACAGGGGCCGGAGGCCTGCGCCCTGACGACTACACGGCTATCGGCGGTATCACCGCCGTGCCGGTGAAGGTGAAGCAGATGGGCATAGAGGGGGAGCCGGTGGACCTGATGGTGAGTGGAGTGGACACCGGCTACACCGACGCCGTGGGGTACAAGTTCGCCATGATGGCGCCCGGCTATACCTCACCGCGACAGGTGTGGCAGGCGCTTCAAGACGAGCCGGGGACAGCTATCGTGCCCACGTGGATGGTTCCCACCAAGACCAACTTCAATGTAGGTGATGCTGGCCCAGCCTTGAGGCTGGAGGGCTTCTGGCGCGAGGACAAGGTGCTGCCCGAGGAGCTGTACCTGGAGGTGCAGGACCCCCGCACGGGCCGCACGAAGCGCCTGCGCGTGATCGGGGCGGTGGAGGACATGGCTTTCTACGTGGGCAGCATCACCACCTCCCAGTCCACCGTCCACGGGCTGCTGGAACGGGCGGTCCCCCCGCAGTCGTACATGCTCCGCCTGACGGACGGCGTTGATGCCGAAACGGCCGCCAAGGCGCTCAAGGCTGCCTTTCTGGAGAACGGGCTTCAGGCCCAGGTCATAGCGACGGAGGTCCGTAGGGATACCAGCGCCAGCCTCATGATAAACAACCTGCTTATGGGCTTCATGGGCCTGGGGCTGGTAGTGGGTATCGCCGCCCTGGGCGTCATCGCCGCGCGCTCCGTGGTGGAGCGGCGTCAGCAGATTGGGGTACTGCGCGCCCTGGGGTTCCAGAAGGGCATGGTGCAGTTCTCCTTCCTGCTGGAGTCCTCTTTCGTGGCGCTCCTGGGAATCGGCATCGGCGTAGGCCTGGGCTTCGGCATCTCGCCCCAGGTCATCAACTCCTTCAAGGAGAGCTTCGAAGCTATCACATACCAGGTGCCCTGGGGAGTGGTGTTGTTCATCAGCGGCGTCGCCTATGCGGCCTCGCTGCTGACCACCTTCCTGCCCGCGCGGCAGGCCGCCAGCGTGTATCCGGCGGAAGCACTGCGCTTCACGGAGTAGGCGCTCCTGGTGCCAGAAGGTATGTAGAGGTACATGGCACGCCATGCGCCTCTACCATGCAAGTCTATGGCCATGTGGGACCTGGCATGGGGGGCAGAGGCAGCCCAAAAGGTCGCGGACATCATGGGCCGCCAGTAGGCCAGTGTTGGCAAAACGCCCCCGAGCACATTCCCGGGGGCGTCGTTTTGCCGTCTATGGACTGGTACCCCTGCCGGGACTCGAACCCGGGCACACGGTTTAGGAAACCGCTGCTCTATCCGCCTGAGCTACAGGGGCACGAAGCTAACTCGCGGTGATATAAAGCTTGGCAGTGGGGTCCTGACAGCAATCTTGACAGCAACGAGCTTCACGCCTACCCCACAGAAACGTCGCGATCCGGTCCACGGCCTCGTGCTGGACCTCCGGTGCAACATGAGTGCAGATATTCATCGTGGTGGTGATATATGCGCGTCCGAGTTCTCCGTCGCCACGCTCGCTGGGATGCTCGGGCAGCCATCAACGAGGAGGCGCCGTGCCTCAGACCATGGTACCGCACAGGCGGTAGACCCGCAAGGCGAACCAGTTCCTGGTGTTGTACTATAACCAACAATGCTCGGGTTATCATGCCCTCGCAATCAATGTTAGGATTGACCAGCCATGGAGCCGCAGTAGCTTTCAGGTCGTCTCTGGAGGACGTTTCAGGACTCCTGGCCAAGGCAACCCAGAGAGGGCGTCCCCTCACTGACGCGGGGACTGTGAGATGTGCCCCCAGAGGGGAAAACACACGCGGGTGAGGGGGCAGGAAGAAGACGTGCGCCTTTTCAAACAGGTTGTATGACTCCGTTTTGAACCGATACTGAGTCCGAAGGGAAAGGAGTGAAGATGGTCCAACAGCCGGAGACGAAGAACCTGCGTCTGATCTCTCACCATGACCTGGCGGGTTTCGGCAACATTGGGGAAGGGGTGGCCTTGCAGCGTCTCTCTGGCGGACGGCGGATTCTCTGGATGGCCCACGAAAGCGCACCCAAGGAGATTACCGCCGTGGACGTGACGGACCCACGCCGACCCCGCATGGTGGCACAGACGGAGCTACCCCACCAAGAGGTGCGCTCCAACTCCTTGGCGGCGATAGATGATGTGCTGCTGGTAGCCTACCAGGTGGCGAGGCCCGGCCTGACGCCTGCCGGCATGGGGGTCTACGACATCTCCAACCCGGAACAGCCACGACAGATATCTTTCTTCGACTGCTCGGGCCCTCAATCGCGAGGTACACACTGTATTTGGTGGGTGGATGGGCATTACGCCCACCTGAGCACCGGTATGCCCGACTCTCGGCCTACCAACTCTCGGGACGACCAGGCCTACGTAATCGTGGATGTCAGTAACCCCACCAGGCCCACGGAGGTAGGGCGATGGTGGATTCCTGGCACGATGGAGGGCGATAGCGAGCCACCGCCCACACGCCATCCCAAGTTCGACCACGGCTTCAGCGTCCACAACGTGAATGTGTACCCTCGTCGCCCCGACCGGGCGTACTGCGCCTTCAAGGACGCCGGCGTGGTCATCCTGGACATCTCCGAGATGGCCCACCCCAGGCTGGTCAGCCGCCTGGACTACCACCCACCCCTGCCAGGCTTTACACACACGGTGGTCCCACTTTTCGACAGGGGGTTGCTGATCGTCACAGAGGAGGCCACAAGAGAGGGGGGAGAGGACTGGCCCAAGCTGGTGTGGGTAATGGACATGCGGGTGGAGACCAATCCCATCATGCTCGCGACTCTCCCCATGCCCGATACAGAGAACTTCTTCGCCCGTCCCGGCCGCTTTGGGGCCCACAACGTCCACGAGAACCAGCCTTTACCCACATCCTTTGTCTCGGAGGAGCTGGTGTTCGGGACCTTCTTCAACGCTGGCCTTCGGGTGTTCAATGTCACCAACCCCTTTCGCCCCGAGGAGGTTGCCTACTTCGTGCCCAAGGTACCCGAAGGAGCGCGGGCCAACTCGGTCAACGACGTGTACGTGGACGAGAACCGGCTGCTGTACGCCGTGGACCGGCTCAAAGGGGGCCTCTACATCCTGGAGCTCGCCATCTAGACGGGGTGATGGACCCCGACGCGTCGGGGCGACCATTCCCCCGGCCCCTTCGCCATGTCCGACTCCGTCGAAACTCTCGATACATCGGAGATCAGGACATGCCTGGCCAGGAAGAGGGAAGAATCCGCGACCATACACCATACGCGGGCATCCTGGCGTGGTTCCGTAATTCGGGTTGTCCGGGGGCGCACAAAGGGGCAGGTCGCCCAAACTTGACCGGGTTGTTTCGGATTCTTATAATTCATCCGCCTTCTGGTTTGCCATCCTGCTTACCCAGCCAGAGAGGACGAGGATGAGCACCGCACGCACGGAGCAAGGGGATCTACGAGGAAGGTGAGGACGGCATCGTCGCCGACCGTCCGCGCGAGGTGCTCACCAGCTAGTCAGAGGAGCCAGCAGGCTGTCTGAACATAAGTGCGCCCATCGCAGCCCATGATGTGGATATCTCGTGCACCGGGCACCTCTCAGGAGGCGGGACATGGTGACCACCAAGAAGCAGCCCCGACGCAGCTTGTGGATGTTTGGGTTGGAGTCGGAGGAGCCCACCGATGAGGAGCGGCGCCAGCACGCTCAGGAGGTCTCCCAGCGCTTGGGAGTGACCATCGCGCCGCCTCCAATTCCAAGGGCCGAGGACCTCCATCTTCGCCCTCCCCGCATCAAACCTCCCGATCCTATCGCCGAGTTCTGCTTCAGCGATAACTACGAGCGGGCCTTGCACTCCCACCGGGACTGGGAGATGGCCGTTCGCGGCCAGTTCCCCAACCCGCCCGACATCGTGGCACATCCTCGCACTGAGGAGGAGCTGGAGAGGGTCCTGGAGTGGTGCTGTAAGCACGGGTACGCCGCCATCCCCTACGGCGGTGGCTCCTCCGGGGTCGGTGGCTTCACTCCCCCCAAGGAAGGGTATGACGGAGTTGTCACCATAGACATGGACCAGTTCGACCGGGTGCTGGAGATAGACAGGACATCCCGGGCGGCCCGCATCCAGGCGGGGGTCTTTGGCCCGGCCCTAGAGGACCAGCTTCGGCCCCACGGTCTCACCCTCCGCCACTTCCCCCAGAGCTTCGCGGGCTCCACCCTCGGCGGGTGGATCGCCACCCGCTCCGGCGGCCACTACGCCACCAAGGACACGCACATAGACGACTTCGTGGAGTCGGTGAGGATGCTGACCCCGGTGGGCTGGTGGGAGACGCGACGGTTGCCGGCCAGCGGCGCGGGGCCCAGTCCGGACCGACTGGCCATCGGCAGCGAGGGTATCCTGGGTATTATCACCGAGGCGTGGATGCGCATCCAGGTGCGTCCCAAGTACCGGGCCACCGCTGGCGTCACCTTCCCGTCATGGGAGACCGGCTACGAGGCTACGCGGCAGATTGTGCAGGCCAAGCTCTGGCCAGCCAACCTGCGACTGCTGGACCCGGAGCTGGCGCGCCAGGCCGCAGGGATGGATGGCACGCATGCGCTGCTTATCATCGGCTTCGAGTCGGCGGAGCTGCCCCAGGAGTGGCCCATACGCCAGGCGGTGGGGATTGCCCGCGGCTGCGGCGGCCACATAGACGACTCGGAGATCATCCTCTCGGATACGGGGGGATATACGGGCCACCGCGGTGCCATCGGAGCGTGGCGCGATGTCTTCATCCCTCGAGGCGGCGGGCTCGCCACAGGTCTGGGGCTGGTCACCGGCACCGTGGAGACCTGCATCACTTGGGAGCGCTGGCCCGACTTCGACGTCCAGGTGCGTGAAGCGCTGAAGAAGGCGCTGCAAGAAGTCTGCGGCGGGGGTACGCTGAACTGTCGCTTTACCCACGTCTACACCGACGGCCCCGCGCCCTACTACTCCTTCGCCGGGCTCAATCCTGGCCTGGGGAGGGAGCACTGGAACGCGGTCAAGCGGGCCGCCTCGGATGCCATCCTGAAGGCCGGCGGCACCATCACACACCACCACGCCGTGGGGCGCATGCACCGGCCCTGGTACGACAGGGAACGCCCCGAGCCTTTTGCCCAGGCCCTGCGAGCGGCCAAGCGCGCCCTTGACCCGAAGTGGGTGCTCAACCCTGGAGTCCTTATTGACCCATAGCCGATGGGGCCAAGCACGAAGGGCCATGCCTGGCCGCAGCCTTGGCTCGGCGCTGCTCGCCGCGGCGGGGTACCATCACCGGGCTCATCGGCCCCAACGGCGCAGGGAAGACCACCCTGTTCAACCTGATCACCGGGTTCCTGCGCTGCACCAGCGGCCAGATTCTCTTCGAAGGGGAGCGGGTGGACGGGCTTCCGCCCCGACGCGTCGGGGTTCAGCACCCTGCTATGGGCTTGATCTGGCGAATGGGGTGGCCACCAGGGACCACCTGCTCCGGGGTCACGATGGACAGCATCATCGCCTGGCGTTCGGCCTTCCCTCGCATGGACGCTCCTCCAACAGCTTTGCCCTATTCTATTCCATGCGAGGCCGTCAGGGGCGTTTTTCAGCACCCTGGTAGGGCTGGCGGAGACGACAGTCCCAGTATTGACAGCCAGGCGAGCGCCCCCTATAGTGTTCCATTGTGATAGATACACGCGTGCTGTCGGCCCAGATGTGCGCTTGTTGTGGTGCCACCGAGAGGGGCGCATCGGGCCAAGTGCGCGCAGCGTCGTAGGCGCGTCGCAGCAACAACCAGGTAGTGAGCGCCCCGAGGAGAAGAGCCAAGGGGCGCTTCTTTTTATGCCTGCCAAGGCAGGCGGAAGGAGTCCAGTCCGTGACCACGGTGGAGCGCGACCAGACCATTGAGGAGAAGCTCAAGT
Organism: Chloroflexota bacterium; assembly: GCA_016190445.1. Lineage (GTDB taxonomy): Bacteria > Chloroflexota > Dehalococcoidia > Lucifugimonadales > JACPQL01 > JACPQL01. The sequence continues at coordinate 30,596 of JACPQL010000029.1, read as the reverse complement.
ACGACTATAGCAATGCCATCATCCCCTTCCTGCCGGAGGAGGTGGATGACTTTGAGACGGAGGCGACCCGTTTCAAGCGAGGCGAGGTCCCTGTGGAGACCTTCACGCCTTACCGGCTTATCAGAGGCGTTTACGGACAGCGCCAGCCCGACGTCCACATGGTGCGGGTCAAGATTCCCCTCGGCAGCCTGACCGCCGATGCCCTGGATGCCCTGGGAGTGGTGGCCAAGGAGTTCGTGGCGCTGCAAAAGGGCCACGTCACCACGCGGGAGAACATCCAGTTCCACTTCGTCCCCCTGGACCTGGCGGCCGACGTCATGCGCATCCTGGGCCCAGTGGGGCTGACCAGCCGGGAGGCGTGCGGCAACACAATGCGCAACGTGACGGGCTGCCCCGAGGCGGGAGTGGCGCAGGACGAGCCCTTTTACGTCAGCCCTTACGCGGCAGCCTACGTCCGGTGGTTCGTGCGGCACCCCCTGACCACCAGCCTGCCCCGCAAGTTCAAGACTGCCTTCGCCAGTTGCGCCCGCGACTGTGTGGCCACGGCCATCCACGACCTGGGGTTCATACCCCAGATCGTCACCGACGAGAAGGGCGTGGCCCGCAAGGGGTTCCGCATGGTAACCGGCGGCGGCACCGCCATCATGCCACGCATCGCCATGACCCTCTTCGACTTCGTCCCAGTGGAAGAGTACCTGAAGGTCAGCGAGGCGGTGGTCCGCATCTTCCACCGCTGCGATGAACTCCGCAAGAACAGGGCTAGGGCGCGCCTCAAGTTCTACGTTGACCGCATAGGGATTGACGCCTTCCGCCAGGAGGTGGAAGAGGAGCTGAAGAAGCCGTGGGCCCGCAAGTCCTTCGACCCCACGCCCCTTTCCGCCATTCCCGACGAGGAGCAGGATGTGCCTCCCCTGCCCATCCCTTCCGAAAACAGCCATCACAGCGACCCGGAGTTCCAGGCGTGGCTGGGGACCAACGTCCGTGCCCAGAAGCAGCCTGGGTACAACGTGGTGTGGGTGAAGCTGCCCCTGGGAGACATCAGGGCCAACCAGTTCCCCGTCCTGGCGCGCATTGCCAGGACCTATGCCGGCGGGAGGGCCTGCATCACCAACGAGCAGAACCTGGCATTCCGCTGGGTGCCAGACGGCTATCTGCACGATGCATGGCAAGAACTGAAGCAGGTCAGCCTGGGCGAGCCTGGAGCGCACCAGATCACCGACGTGGTGGCCTGCCCGGGCACTGATAGCTGCAAGCTGGGCATCACCTCCTCTATGGGAGTGGCGAGCGCCATCCGGGAGACCCTGGCGGAGATGGGTATCCAGGACCCTCTGGTGAAGGCGCTGCACGTCAAGGTCAGCGGCTGCCCCAACGGCTGCGGCCAGCACCACATCGCCAACATCGGCTTCCACGGCGCGGCCTCCAAGGGCGATGGGAGAAACCAGGTCCCCTCCTACGAGGTGTTCCTGGCAGGCCATTACGGCGACGGCGCGATGGCCGGCATCGGGAAGCGGCTGAAGGCGAAGGTGCCCGCCAAACGGGTGCCCCGGCTGGTGCGCGAGTTTATCGGGCACTACCAGGCGCACCGCCAGGAGGACGAGCCCTTCAACGCCTTTGTGGAGAGGGTGGGGCTACAGCCCTTCGAGGAGATCGCCTCGCGGCACTCTCCACCCGGCCCCCTGACCAGAGAGAACATCGCCACCTACATTGACTGGGGCAAGACGGTTCTCTACAAGGTGGAGCGCGGCGAGGGCGAGTGCGCGGTGTAGGAGGCTACTCCACACAGCAACTCATCTGAGATACGTCCCGGGTGAAGGCCTGGGCCACCCGCTTGATCCCTTCGCTGAGCGTGGGAAAGACGAAGATGGTATCGATCACATCGTCCACGGTGAGTCCGTGTTTCACGGCGAAGGTGGCGGCATGGATCAGGTCAGCCGCGTGCGGCGATACGATGTGGACTCCCAGCACCTTCGAGCTTCGTGGATGGATGACCATCTTGAATACCCCCCGGTCCTCGTTGACAGTTAGGGCCTTGGGCACCACGTCCATTCGGATGGTGCGGCAGGCGCAGGCGCCAAACCGGCGCATCTCCTCGGCTTCGGTCACGCCAACCGATGCCACCTGGGGATTGGTGAACACGGCGTGGGGAACATGGTCGTAGTTCAGTGTCCGCGTCGGCACCGTCAGCGCGTTCTCTGCGGCCAAGGCGCCCTCCTTGGCGGCGACCGTCTCCAGGGCCATCTTCCCTACACAGTCGCCCGCAGCGAAGACGTTCGGGTTGTCGGTCTGGTAGTACTGGTTGACCTGGATGAAGCCATTCTTGTTGGCCTTGACGCCGGCCTTTTCGAGGTCTAGGTCACCGGTGTTCGCATGGACACCAGCGGCCAAGAGCAGCTCGTCGCTGGTCAACTCTTCTACGCTGGTTGCCAGCGAGCGCCGCCGCTGCACTCCTTTACCACCCCGGACCGTCACCACCTTCTTCCCATCCCGCTCCTCTACTCTGTCGATGGTGGCGCCGACTCGAAACCTGATGCCCTCCGTTTCCAGGCAACGCTGGATCTCAGCGGCGATCTCCGGCTCATGCCTGGGCAGAATCTGGTCCATCGCCTCCAGCACCGTGACCTGGGTCCCGAAGTGGGCAAACATCTGGGCGAACTCTAACCCTAGGGGGCCGCCACCGATCACAATCATGGACCTGGGAAGCTCCTGCAGCTCCATAGCCATGACATTGTTGAGCCACCGGATCTCCCCCATGCCAGGCACAGCCAACGGCTTCGTAGAGGAGCCGGTGGCGATGATTATCTTTTCTCCTTCGTACACCTTGCCGCCGGCCTCCACCTGGTTGGGCGCCACAAACCGGGCTCTTGCCTCGACCAGCGAGACGCCGTCCAGGTGTTCCAGGACGTTGATGTAGTTGGTCCGCCGAGCCTGGGCAACCATCTCATTCTTCTCTCGGATGGCGGCAGCGAAGCTTGCCCTGAGCGAGGTCGAAGGGTCGAAACGCGGGCCGTGCCCGTTCTTCAGTGCGGCAAACTTGGGGTGCTGGGGGTAGTAGAGGTCGTCGCCCACTGTCAGCAGGCGCTTGCTCGGCATGCAGCCTACGTTGACGCACGTGCCCCCAAGAGGGAGACCCTCGTTGATCATGAGGGCCTTCTTGCCCAAGTCCGACGCCTTAGTGGCCGCAGCAAAGGCCGCCGCTCCCCCGCCGATGATAATCAGGTCGTAGTCCTCCATCTCGTTCCTCCGCTGTTTCGCCACCTTATGCCCCTCCCCCGCATGGGGATGATCCAGGCCCACAAGGAAGGCCGATCTCCACCTGCGAAGGTCGGCCCCTTTTGACTAGCTTTGCTTGAGCACCCGGGAGAGGCTGTCCCGGAACCGTGCCACCGGCCCCTCACCGGCCCCAGCGCGCAGCGCGTCCGCCACGCACGTCTCCAGGTGCCCCTCCAGGAGCAGGATGGCCACCTGGCTCACCGCCGCCTTCACACCCGCCACCTGGGTCAGGATTTCGTCGCAGTCCCGGTGCTCCTCCAACATCTTCTTGATGCCTCGCACGTGCCCCTCGATGCGGCTCAGCCGGTCCTGTAGGTCACGCTCCAGGACCGGCTCGATGTATACCTGCTGTGCTCGGTCGGTACGCTGCGGCATGACGCCCTCCCCAAGAATATCCCCCTGGGGGGCATGGGCATATCCTACCCCCTGCCCTATTCCCTTGTCAAGGCTTGGATTGCATCCCGAAAACAGCGATTCAATCCGTAGGTCGGGTTTCCCAACCCGACCGTCCCCCGCCGGCAGGTTCGTCCCGACATGTCGGGATGCCCTACAAGGGTCAATCGCTATTCTTGGGTTGCCTGGCGACCAGCCACGCCTTACCATAGGCCCGCCATGGCCATACCGAGAGTGCTGTGCTTCGAGACCGACGACTGGCTCGGCCCCTACCTCCAGGAGCGCCTGGAGGACCTGGGCGTGGCCTGCTTCCCTGAGTCACTGGCAGCAGAGAGTCTGCCCCACACGGCGGGGGTGGAGGTGGTCTGCGGCGAGCTGCACTCCAGGGTGGACGCCGCCGTGCTGGACCGCCTGCCCGACCTGAAGCTGGTGGCGGCCCGCACCACCGGCTACGACCAGATTGACCTGGAGGCGTGCCGGTCGCGGGGATTGGCGGTGTGCTATGTCCCCGGCGAGGCCCAGGCCACGGCAGTCGCGGAGGGCACCTTCGCCCTTATCCTGGCCCTCTGCCACCATCTGCACCGGGCCTGGGACCGCACCCGTCACGGCGACTACGCCTTCCACGACCTGCTAGGGATGGACCTGGAAGAGAAGACCCTGGGCGTGGTGGGCCTGGGCACCATAGGCCGCAGGGTGGCCCGGCTGGGGCGAGGGTTTGGCATGGAGGTGCTGGTGAGCCGCCGCCAACCAGACGAGGCCCTGGCCCGCAAGATGGGGTTCCGCCACGTCTCCCTGGAGGAGCTGCTGCGTGCCTCCCACGTGGTGACCCTCCACTGCCCCCTCACGCCTGAGACGCGCCACCTCATCAACCATTGGGCACTGCGGACTATGCGCCAGGGGGCGCTCCTCATCAACACCGCCCGGGGGGCCGTGGTGGACACCGGGGCGCTGGTGGAGGCGCTGGAGTCGGGCCACCTGGGAGGCGCGGGACTGGACGTCTACGAGGGGGAGGATCTGCCCCACGACCCCACGGGGCTGCCGCCGGAGGAGAGAAAACTGGTGGAGCTGCACCACCGCCTTCTGGCCTTGGACAACGTGGTCCTCACCCCTCACATGAGCTTCTACACCTCCGAGGCCCGGCACAACATCGCCGATACCACAGTGGGCAACATCCGCGCCTTCTACGCGGGGGAGCGCCAAAACAGGCTGGTGTAATGGCTCGACTTTGACGCACAAAGCGGTTACGCTCTTGCTGACTGGGGTTACCCGTTGCGACTGGTCGTTGGGAAGCTTTGGACATCTCGACTACAGATTGAGACCAAGGCTCGACAAAAGAGGACAACCATGCGGGCAGCTTTCTCGGAGTTCTCATATGGATTCGCATTCACTTATAGCTTTCTGAAAAACCTCCCTGGCATAAGGTCGGCTCCAGTATTGCCCTCACTGCTGTCCGAGGGGCAACAAGGAGGCTTCGATCTCAAGCTCGACTACCCTGGCATGCCCGTGTTCTTTCAGTTTAAGCTGAGCGACTATCTGATTCGAAGCAATGCCAAGCTCTGGCAGTTTTATGGCCGTCCGTATTATCGGGTCGAAATCACATCGCTGCGCCGGTCCAAGCAGCACAACCTACTCAAGAGATTGGCAACGAACGTTACACGAGACGTCTTCTACGCCGCACCGCTGTTTACCTCCGCTGGCGCGTTCAACCAGGCTTTCTTAGCAGATGAAGTAGATGCCCGCAGCGCCTGGATTTCCTTGGAGAGGTTGCCCTATTTGAAGGACTACGGGCAGCACTATGTCACTTTTGCAGATCCACACAGGCCCAAATGGAACACCACGGAGCCTCCCGAGGAGTTAGATGCGGACTTTTCGTCAGAACATTTGCTGGCAGACGTTCGCCGTAGAATTGAGACGAGAAACATTCCAGAAATCACTCGCTCATATCTGGAGCGATTGAGAGAAGATCTCACTGGAATTGTGAGGGCAGAGGAACTCACTACGCTAGTCCCGCAGTTTAGGACAAGTGTCGACCGCCCAGAACTCTTGAGAGATATCCAATTTCTCCTGACCACGTTCTTGAACGCAAGCATGGTCATCCTTCAGCCAGCGTAATTGACACTGTGTAGCATGTAACGGGCTGTACCGTATCGACTTGGTCTGGCCGCCAGGCAGTTGTAGGGTGGGTGAAACCCACCTCCTGGTTGCGGTGTGCGGGGGGGTGGGTTCCGCTATGCTACACTCACCCTGCCAGTTCGCTGCCGAAGGAAAACGGCTGGCCCCTTTGGCCAATATCCTAAGGACTGACAGATCACTATAATCAACGGCGGCACTCCAGATGGAAGGAGGAGGCATGGCAAAAAACATAGCCGTTTTGGGCACAGGCGCCATAGGGAGCAGCATCGGGGCGGACCTCACCAGAGCAGGACACAACGTGGTGCTCATTGACCAGTGGCCAGCCCATGTGGAGGCAATGAAGGCCCACGGGGTGCGCGTCACCATCAAACAGCAGGAGTTCGTTACGCCGGTGCGGGTCTTTCACCTCGCAGAGATGAAGGACCTGGAGCGATGTGCCCGGCAGCCGCCGCTAGACATCGTCTTTCTTGCAGTGAAGTCGTACGACACCTGCTGGATGGCGGAGTTTATCAAGCCATACCTGAAGCCAGACGGGGTGCTTGTCTCAGTGCAGAACAGCCTGAACGACGAGTGGATCGCCCCCATCATTGGCCGCGAGCGAGATATAGCCTGTGCCTTCGAGCTGTCCGCGGAGGTGTTCGAACCGGGGCTGGTCAAGCGCAACACAGACCATGCCGGGACAAACTTCGTCCTCGGCGAGCTCGACGGCACCATCACCCCTCGCCTTCGGGAAGTGGCGCAAATCCTCGGTGCTGTCGGCAACATAGAGATCAGCACCAACATATGGGGAGCGAAATGGAGCAAGCTGGTATACAACACCATGGGCTCCACAGTCAGGGCAGCCCTGGACGCCTCGCAACAGGTGATACTGGAAAACCCCCTGGTCCTGGGCCTGTGCTGCAAGCTGGGTAGAGAGACCGCGCAAGTGGGCTCCGCCCTGGGGTACAAGTTGGAACCTATCTTCGGATTGAAGGCGGAGGACTTCCTGGGTCTATCCGATGAGGTGTTTCAGAAGCTGATCCTAAAGGTCTTTTCCCTTGTGGGCAGAGGAGCACGCACCATGGTCCAGCAGGACATCATGAAGGGGCGCCTGACTGAGATAGAGTACCTCAACGGGCTCGTGGTGAAGAAGGGACGAGAGGCCAAGGTACCAACACCTGCGAGTGAGGCGTTGACCTTCGTCCTGAAGCAGATAGAGCAGGGAAAGCTGAAGCCCGGCCTGTCCAATCTGGAGCTACTGCCGACGTCTTAGAAACTATCTCAAAACGGCCTCTGGGGGACTGCAGAGGGGGCAAAGCCCCCTCTGCCGAGGGTCTGGGGGTGTCCCCCCAGATACAGTCCTCTTCCCCCTCTCCCTTGGCAAGGGAGAGGGGGACACAGGGCGTGAGGGTTTTAGGATAGACTCTTAGCACCAGTCCCGTAGGGTGGGTGAAACCCACCTTTTGGTTGCGATGTGCGGCTGGTGGGTTCCGCTGCGCTGCACCCACCCTACCAGTAGAACTGTAGGTCGGGTTTCCTAACCCGACCGTCCGAATGCTCCCTGAGGGTGCGGTGGCAAGGCAGGTTGGCAAACCTGCCCTTGGATAAACTGTCATTCTGACGACTCTTTCCCCGGAAGTACGAGGAGGAATCTGGGGAGGCATGGGTGTGGTGCTCGCCACGCCCGCCTACCTCCCTGCGGCCAGGGCCGTGACGGCGGGCAGTATGACCTCGCTGGCGTTCTGGATGACGTCCACCAGTGGCCGCGGATAGACCCCCACAAAGAAGACGCCCGCCACCAGGAGCGCCAGCACCCCCATGGACAGCACCGGCACCCGCAGCGGCGCGGCATCCTCCGGCTTCTCGATGTACATCTGCCGGATGACCACCAGGTAGTAGTAGAGGGAGATGAGGCTGTTGGTAATGGCGAGGCCCGCCAACCACAGCAGCCCAGCCTGGGCTGCGGCGGTGAACAGATAGAACTTGGTGATGAACCCGGCGAAGAAGGGGAGCCCCGCCAGGGAGAAAAGGGCGGCGGCCATGACCATGGCAGCGAACGGGTGCCTCTGGCCCAGCCCGGCGAACTCCTTGATCTCCTCTTTCCCTGTGAGGTTGAAGTAGACGATGACCACCATGAAGGCGGCCAGGTTGCTGAAGGCGTAGCCAGCCAGGTGCAGGATGATGGCGTTGGAGGCGGCGTGGGAGAGCGCGGCGACGCCCACCAGCAGGTACCCCACCTGGGCGATGCTGGAGTAGGCCAGAAGTCGTTTGATGTTGTGCTGGGTGATGGCCACCAGGTTCCCCACTGTCATGGTGATGGCTGCCAGTATGGCCACGATAATCTGCCACTGGTCCAGGGCCGGGATGAACGCCTGGCTGAAGAGTCGCAGCACCAGGGCGAAGACGGCGGCCTTGGAGGCCACCGCCAGGTGCGCCGTAACCGGCGTGGGAGCACCCTCGTAGATGTCGGGGGCCCACATGTGAAAGGGGACAGCGGCCATCTTGAACCCCAGGCCAGCCACGATCAGTGCCAGGCCTGCGAGGGTCGTGGGGGCCATCTGGCTGGGGAACAGACGGGTGGCGATGTCCAGGTAGTGGGTGGTGCCCAGGGACCCGTACACCAGGCTGATGCCGTAGAGCAGCAGCCCGGAGGAGAAAGCGCCCAGCAGAATGTACTTGGTGCCCGCCTCGTTGGAGCGAGGGTCCTCCCGGGCAAAGGACACCAGTACGTACAGAGTGAAGCTGAGAAGCTCCAGGGATATGTACGCCGTCAGCAGCTCCCCCGCGGCGGCCATGAGCATCATCGCCAGCACCGAGAGGGTAATGAGTGCGTAGAACTCGCCGGGGTGGGTAAGGTGCTTCCTCACAAACTCCACAGACATTAGGACCACACCCGCGCCCAGCACCAGGAAGAAGGCCTTGAAGAAGGTGGAGAAGCTGTCCACCAGGAATACGCCCTGGTAGAGGCTGTCGGACTTGCCCTGGAGGAAGAGGGCGGAGAAGAGCGCCAACCCGACCATGCCGACCGCCGTCACCGACGCGGTGACTCCGTTTCTCCGGTGCGGAGGCAGAAAAAAGTCCACCGTCAGCACCAGGAAAGCCAGGCCGGCCACCAGGAACTCAGGCAGGAGCAGGGTGAAGTCCACGGACATAGGCTCTACGCTCCAGAGACCCTATCCAAGAGGGCCTTCACGCCGGTGTTTATCATCCGGATGAAGGGCAGCGGGTACAGGCCCACGAACACGATGGAGGCGGTGAGAATGCTGGCTGCGAACGCCTCCAGGGGCTTGGCGTCGGGCAAGCCCTCCCAGCGGGGCGACACGGGGCCAAAGAACACCTTGGCCAAAAGCCGCAGTATGTAGACGGCTGTCACCGCCGCTCCCACAATGCCCAAAATGGCCAACACCGGCTGGGTGCGGAAGGCCCCTATGAACACCAGCAGCTCAGCCACGAACCCGCTCAGCCCCGGCAGCCCCAGGGAGGTGAGGCCCACTATGACGAAGAAGGTTGCCGTCCATCCCATGCGCTTGGCCAGCCCTTCCAGCACCCCGATGTCCCGCAGATGTGCCCGGTCGTACACGACACCCACCAGAGCGAAGAAGAGGGCCGTCATCACCCCGTGAGAGAACATCTGGAGAACGGCGCCCGCCACCCCTATGGGCTCCATGGTGGCCAGGCCCATCAGCACGTACCCCATGTGGCTCACGCTGGAATAGCCCACCACGTACTTCAGGTCCTGCTGGTGCATGGCGGAGATGGCCCCGTAGAGCACATTCACCGTGGCCACGCCAAACAGAACCGGCATCCATGTGGTCGCGCCTTCAGGCAGCAGTGTCATGCCCACCCGGATGATACCGAAGGCCCCCAGCTTCATCAGCACACCAGCGTGCAACATGCTCACCGCCGTGGGCGCCGCCACGTGGCCGTCGGGGGACCAGGTGTGGAAGGGCCACAGTCCGGCCAGCACGCCGAAACCCACCAGGAGAAAGGGGAAGAAGGTGCGCTGGAAGCCGGGGTCGAAGCTAACTTCGGAGAGGACCTCGATGTCGAAGGTGCCTGCCTGGCTCACCACATAGATGGCCAGGATGGCCACCCACGCCAGGATGCTTCCCCCCACCAGGTACAGCACCAGCTTCATGGCGCTGTACTCCTTGGTACGGCTGAAGGTGGGGAAGGTGCTGCTGCTCCCCCAGACGCCGATGAGCAGGTACATGGGAATGACGGCCAGCTCGTAGAAGAAGAATAGGAAGAACAGGTCCACAGATACGAAGGTGCCGAACACGCCAGAGACCAGGAGGAAAAGCAGTATGAAGAAGTCCTTGTTGCGCTGGCGCGTAGTGGGGACGCCGCCGTGCTCGCCGGTCCCTTCGTGGGACTGGCCTATGTTCCAGGAGACCAGTGTCCCGGCGAAGATGACCACGCCGGTGAGCAGCACCATAGGTGTCGATATGCCGTCCACCGCCAGCTTGAGGCTGATGCCGAGCTGGTCCAGCCACCGGTACTGGTGGACAAGCTGGAAGCCGCCCTGGGTATAGTCGTACCGGACGAACACATAGAGAGACCCAACCAGCATGAGAGCGCCGGCGGCCCATGCAATGCGCAAGACCACCGAAGGGCGCTCGGCGGGCACCAGCAAGATGACCACCGCCGCCACCACCGGCAGGAAGACAAGAAACTCCAGCGCATGTGTATCAAAAAATGTCATAGCTGCATCACACCGGGGCCACTAACCACCACAGGAGTATCACAGCCACTGCTCCCAGGGCCATGCCCAGGGCGTAGTTGTACATCTTGCCACTCACGTGATAGCGAAGCCTCAGCCCGGAGCTGCGCACCGATTCGGCCGTGCCGTTCACTCCACCATCGTTGACCACCACCCGGTCAAACCAGGCCACCAGGCCGGAGAATGCCAGCACCAGCTTGTTGATCACCCACTGGTAGAGGTCGTCCATGTAGTACTTGCTGGCAACGAGCCGGTGCAGCGGGGCAACCCGCCGCTGGACGGATGCCGCCGAGATGCGCCCCGTCACGTACGTGGCCCACGCTACCGCGAGGCCGCCCACGGCCACCACCACCGACACCGCCGCCAGCCCCAAGTTGAAATGGAAGGCCTCCGCCTCGTGGAAGAAGACGAACGTCCCGAAGCCCTGGTAGTCGGCAGTCCAGCCGATGGCCAGGAAGCCCAGCACCAGGGTCAGCGCCCCCATGACCAGCAAGGGCAACGTCATGGCCAGTGGCGATTCGTGGACGTGCTCGTTCTCCCTCTTCAATGGGCCCGAGAAGACGGCTAGCCAGGCGCGGGAGAGGTATACCGCCTTGAGGAAGGCCACGACCAGGAACAGCAGAACGAAGACGGCGGGCCGGTGGGACCAGAGGGCCCCGAAGATTTCATCTTTGCTAAAGAAGCCGCTCAGAGGCGGCACCCCCGCCAGCGCCAGGGCGCCGATGCCGAAGGTGAGGGCGGTGAGTGGCATCCTCCTCCACAGTCCGCCGGCCTTTCGGATGTCCACGTCGCCGGGCTCGTGCATACCGTGCATCACGCTGCCGGCGCCAAGAAAGAGCATCGCCTTGGCAAAGGCATGGGCCAGAAGGTGGAACATGGCCGCCGTCACGCCGAAGGCGCCAAGGCTCAGCATCATCAGCCCCAGGTCAGTCACTGTGGAGTAGGCAAGGATGCGTTTCAGGTCGGTCACCACCAGGGCCATGGTGGCCGCCAGCACGGCTGTGATCAGGCCAACCACCGCCACGATGAGCACCGCCGTTGGCGCGGCGTCAAAGAGGGGAAAGGCCCGCGCCACCAGGAAAACGCCCGCCACCACCATGGTGGCGGCGTGGATGAGGGCGCTGACGGGGCTGGGGCCCTCCATGGCATCGGGCAGCCACACGTGGAGGGGGAACTGGGCCGACTTGCCCATGGCACCCACGAAGATGAGGATGGCCGCCGCAGTGGCGGTCCCCGAGGAGAGAAGGCTCGGCTCGCCCGCCGCCAGCTTGGCCGCCTCGGCGAAGATGGCGCTCATCTGGAAAGTGCCCGTCACCTTGAAGAGCAGAAGGATGCCCACCAGCAGGCCCACGTCGCCGATGCGCGTGGTGACAAAGGCCTTCTTGGCGGCCTCCGCGGCGGAGCGCCGCTCGAACCAGAAGCCGATGAGCAGGTAGGAGCACAGGCCCACCAATTCCCAGACTATGTAGAGGAGAATGAAGTTGTCCGCCAGCACCAGCGTGAGCATGCTGGCGGCGAAGAGGGCGTGGGCGGCGAAGTACCAGCCGTAGCGGGGCTCGCCCCTCATGTACTCCAGGGAGTAGACCTGGACCCCCAGTGCCACCAGGGTCACGATTCCCAGCATGAGCACTGACAGGGGGTCCACAATCATGCCCCAAGTCAGCCGCGTGTCTCCCACGGGGAACCATGTCCAGGAGAAGCCGTACTGCCCGGGCTCCCCCGGCAGGCCGGTACGCACCAGATCAACCATCACCGGCCAGAAGAGGACGAATCCTGCCCCGATGGCCAGCACAGCAATAAAAGCGCCCCGACCGGGGAGCCACCGGCCGAAGGCGACTATGAGCGCAAAGGCTATGAAGCTGAGGGCCGGGATGAGCCACGCCCACTCCATGCCAGGCATGCTACGCTACCACTCCTTAACCCTCTTCTTCGCAGCCATCCGGGCCGCCACACAGCGTACCCTCTCCCACCTCCCTGCCCTGCTGGACAGCTACCACTTGAGAAGGTCTATCTTGTCCACGTCTACCGACGCTCTCTTGCGATACAGTTGCAGGATGATGGCCAGGGCCAGCCCAACCTCCGCCGCAGCTACAGTGATGACAAAAACGGCGATGACCTGGCCCAGCCCCCTGGTGGGGTCCAGAAACGCGGCGAAGGCCACCAGGTTCACGTTCACCGCGTTGAGGACCAGCTCGATGGACAACAGGATGAGGACGGCGCTCCGTCGCGCCAGAACACCGTATACCCCAATGGCGAACAGGGCGGCGCTCAGCACCTGGAAGTGTAGCAGACTCATGGCCTCTCCCGGCTGTCCTCGCCCCTGGCCACGATGATGGCGCCTATCAGGGCCACCAGCAACACCAGGGAGGCCACCTCAAAAGCTATCGCCCACTGGCTGAACAGCGACCCCCCCAACAGCAAGAAAGGCACTGCCAACCGCTCCTCCACATTCATCCGCGGGGAGTCCACAAGAAAAGCGGCCACCAGCACCAGGAAGAGGGCTGTGGCCGCCAACAGGCCCAGTGGCCATTGGGGGTTCTCCATCACCCCCTTGTACTCCCGCAGGCGGGTGAGCATGATAGCAAAGAGGATGACAACGGTTATGGCGCCACCGTAGATGAGCACCTGCACCAGGGCCAGGAACTCGGCGAAGAGGAGCAGATAGATACCTGCCACACCCATCAGGGAGAGCAGCAGGGCAAGGGCAGCGTATACGACATTCCTTGTGACCACTACGCCCATGGCGCCCAGCAGGGTGACGGCAGCCAACAGATAGAAGACCACCAGGGTCACGCTAGGACTCCTTCCCCGGGCTGGGGTTGGAGGATGCGGGCTCCGACCGGGAGGCGGCAGCGGCGGGCTGTCGCTTCTCCTTCTCCTTGGCCAGGGCCACGCCCGCCACATTCTTCTCCGGGTTGCTGGGCTTCCAGCCGGACCTCTCCTGGAACTCCCTGCCGTACTTGAGCAACTCCTGCAAGGTAACACGGGACCCGGCGCGGGCGTAGCCTCCCAACTCGTGGACGTGGCTCATCTCAATGGCGTCGAAGTTGCACACCTCTACACAGATACCGCACAGGATACACCGGTTCCAGTTGATTTCAAAGCGTTCTATGATCTTGCGCCTGTGGCTCTTTCCCTCTTGTTGAAGAGGGTTATCCTTCATCTCCGCCTTCATGCACTGGGTGGGGCACTCCCTCACGCACACCATGCACCCGGTGCAGAAAGGCTCACCGGCGGTGTCATCCCAGAGGAGCGCAGGGAAGCCCATGTACCTGGGCTGAATGGGCAGATGTTGCTTCGGGTACTGGGCTGTCACCGGCTTGCGAAAGGCCCACGCCAGCGTGGTGACCAGCCCCTTCAAAGTCGCCAGCATCATGCACCTCTACGTTGTGAGTAGGCCCTCTGAGAGTAGCTCCGCGCCAGGGCCTGAGCTGGGGCGGTCTGAGTCCTGTACTGCCAGTAGGCCATGGCCAGGATGATCCCCAGGGACATAAGGCTCAGGCTCCAGCTTGGCCAGCGGTAATAGAGCTGGATGCCGGTAAGGACGATGTTGACGAAGGAGAGGGGGATAAGCACCTGCCAGCCAAAGGCCATCAACTGGTCAATGCGCAGCCTGGGGAATGTGGCGCGGAACCAGAAGATGACCATGACCACCAGATAGGTCTTCACCAGCACCACCACGGGCGCCCATACGCCTGGAAGGTGCGGCCACTGCCACCCTCCCAGGAACAGCAGGGTCACGAGGAGGGCCACCACGAAGGTGTTGATATACTCCGCCAAGAAGAAGATGGCCCAGTGGGCACCGCTATACTCCACGAAGGGCCCACCCACGATCTCCGACTCGGCGGGGTAGATGTCGAAGGGAGTACGCCCCACCTCAGCTACGCCTGCAATTAGGAAAACCGCCAGCCCCAGAGGCTGGACAAGGATGTACGGGACCGAGGCCTGCTTGTCCACCACGGTCAGCAGGTTCATGCTGCCCGCCAGCATCACCACTCCCAGCACCGCCATGATGACAGGTATCTCGTAGCTGACAAGCTGGGCCGCGGAGCGCAGGCCACCCAGGATGGCATACTTGCTGGCAGAACTCCACCCCGCCATCACCAGCCCCACCACGCTGACCACCGATACCGCTATGAAGTAGAAGAGGCCCATATCCAAGTTGCGTATCACCAGGTCCCTGGAGAAGGGGATGGTGACCCACACCATGAAGGAGGGGACGAACATCAGAATGGGGGCAATCCAAAAGAGCCCCTTGTCTGCCCAGGCAGGGACCACGTCTTCCTTGAGAATCAGCTTCACCGCGTCGGCCACCGGCTGGAGGAGGCCGAAAGGGCCAACCCGCATGGGGCCAATACGCCCTTGGAGCCGGCCCAGGAACTTGCGCTCCAGCCAGACCAGGGAGAGGACCACCACCGAGAGCCCCACAAAGAGGGCCACCAGCCCCGCTGCCGCCAGGGCGACCTCCCGGCCGATCACCGGTCCACCTCCCCCAGGACTATGTCAATGGAGCCCAGAATGACCACACAGTCGGCCACATAGCAGCCGCGCATAAGGTGCTTCAACGGCATCAGGCTGCAAAAAGAGGGAGGCCGCACCTTCACCCTGTAGGGCTTGGGCCCGCCGTCGCTCACCAGGTACACGCCGAGGTCTCCCCTGGGGTTCTCGCAGTGGACAAACACCTCCCCCTTGGGGGGGCGGGCAATGCGGCGCAGTTGCGCCATCACCGGCCCCTCGGGCATCTGCTCCAGGCACTGCTCCACGATGTGGAGGGACTGGTACATCTCCTGGACCCGGAGCCAGTACCTGTCCCAACAATCGCCGTGTTCGGCCACGGGCACATCGAACTCCAGCCGGTCGTACACCTCGTAGGGGTCGTCCTTGCGCACGTCGTAGGGCACGCCGCAGGCGCGCAGGTTGGGCCCCGTCAGGCCATAGTCTATGGCCGTTTCCGCGTCTATGGCGCCTATGCCTCGAGTGCGGGAGAGGAATATCTCGTTGAAGCTGAGGAGCCGGTCGCACTCCTCCATGCCACGGCGAAGCTCCCCCATGATGCGACGCACCCGCTGGCCGAAGTCCGGGGGAACATCCTCGTTGACGCCGCCGATGCGGAAGAAGTTGTGCATCATCCTGGCGCCGCTCACCGCCTCGAACAGGTTCTGGATGCGCTCCCGCTCCCGGAAGGCGTACAGGACGGGGGTCATGGCACCGGCATCCAGGCCGTAGGTGCCGTAGAAGAGCAGGTGGCTGGCGATACGGTTCAGCTCGCACAGGATGACGCGGATGTACTGGGCGCGCTCCGGCACCTCCACGCCCATTAGCTTCTCCGCAGCCCGGCAGACGACCAACTCGTTGTTGAAGTTGGCGATGTAGTCCAGCCGGTCAAAGAGGGTGACGATCTGTGCGTAGCTCTCTCCCTCGCAGAGCTTCTCGGAGCCCCGGTGCAGGTACCCGATGTGCGGCTCCACGTCCACGACGCGCTCGCCGTCTATCCAGAGCACCATGCGGAAGACGCCGTGGGTGGCCGGGTGCTGCGGCCCCATGTTGAGCAGAAGCTCCACGGTCTCCTGCTGCTTTTCCGTGGTCATACCTGCTCACCACTCCTGGTAATCATGGAAAGGAAAGCTCTTGCGCCCCGGGTAGCCCTCAAACCCCTCGTACAGGAGCAATGGGGCCAGGTTGGGGTGCCCCTCAAAGACCACGCCGAAAAGATCGTGGCCCTCTCTTTCGTACCAATCAGCGCCCCGCCATATGGGGGTAACCGTGGGCACCGTTGGATCATCCGAGGGGACATCCACCTTGAGCACCGCCTTGTGCTTCAGACGTAGAGAGTAGAGGTGGTACACCACCTGGAGGTGCTCCTCGTAGTCCACCACCGAAAGGCAGTGGAGCAAGTTGAAGTCCAGGGCCTCCCGCTCCTTGCAGATGCGACAGACCTCCACTATGTCCTTCGGACGCACCTGGACCACAGGCTGGTCGAAGCTGCCCCCAGACTCCACCACGTACGGGCCAAGGGACCTCTGGAGCAGCGCGAGGGTTGCCTGCCCCATGGCATCCAGCGGCTGGGCAGGGGCCTGCGGTCCGCCGTGGCCCGCAGCGCGCTCCGCCTGCGGCTGCCGGACTTCTCCAGCACCGCCCTGGCCTCTATCGGTTGCCATGACGGGCGTCCTGCTGGATTTTCTCCTGTAGCTTCAGGATAGCGTCCATCAGCGCCTCAGGGCGTGGTGGACATCCCGGAACATACACGTCCACCGGGATGATGTGGTCCACCCCCATGACCACCGAGTAGGAGCGGTAGTACGGGCCGCCACTGGTGGCGCAGGTACCCATGGCTATGACCCACTTGGGTTCGGGCATCTGCTCATAAAGCAGCCTGATGGGATCTGCCATCTTCTTGACTACCGTTCCCGCCACGATCATCACGTCCGACTGCCGGGGCGAGGGCCATGTGACCACGCCGAAGCGGTCCAGGTCGTGATGGGCCATATAGGTGGACATCATCTCGATGGCGCAGCAGGCCAGCCCGAAGGTGAGCGGCCACAGCGAGTTCTTCCTGGCCAGCGCCGCCAACTCATCTATCCTAGCGGTTATCACCCCAGGTAGTACCCGCCGAAGCAGGTTGTCAGCAGGCCGGTTACCCTTGCCGAGGGAGACGTAACTCCCCGCCGGGGATTCGATAAAGGTGCCACGCTTGGGCCGTTCCCACTTCTCTGGCGCCAGCGTGCGATCACCACGAATTAGCGCCAACGCAGCGCCCCCTTTCTCCATCCATACACGATCCCGAAGAGCAGCACCCCTATGAAGATGAGCATCTCGTAGAATACCGGCGGCGCGCTCTTCAAGAAGACCATTGCCCAGGGAAAGAGGAATACTGCCTCTACGTCGAAGACCAGGAAGAAGATGGCGAAGATGTAGTACCGGATGCTGAGCTGGGCCCAGGGGTAAGGGGCCGGCGGGATCCCCGACTCATACGGCATCGCCTTGGCAGCCGAGGGCCGCCGCGGAGCCATCAGGGCAGCCACTGCAAACATGAAGGCCACTGCCAGGACCCCTACCGCCGCTGCCAGCACCACCACCGTCCAATTGATGGCGTAGCCTTCTGGCACCTGCCATCCTCCAAAGCGCCGCTTCCAACCCTCCACACAGCCCACACCACGTCCGCCAGGTATGCCCTATTTGAGGTGGCCTGGCGGCGCAAGGCGGAATTCGTAAACTCACTATACCATCGGCCCCAACCGGTGTCAACGATAGGGGGCATCACCCGCACCCACAAACTGAGAGAGTCGCTCCCGGAACGCCGCCAGCCTGTCCAGCACCTCCAGGACGACCTGGCCCCAGGGCGGCTCCACCCCGTCGGCGGCTGGAAGGCGCACCTGCTGGTTCCCCACCCTGGCGCCGTGGCCCAGTGCCCGCTCCAGGGCACCACGGGCACCGCCCGCCGGTTGGGACAGCCGCAGAGTCAACTGGCCATCGCGCCTGGTGGCGGCCTCCACGCCAGCTCGCCGGCATAACGCCTTCGCCCGAACCAGATAAAGGAGGTTGTGCACCTCCTCCGGCGGTCGCCCGAAGCGGTCGCGCAACTCCTCGGCGATGTCCCTGGTGGCCTCTGGGTCAGCCATGCGCGCCAGGCGCTGGTACAGAGAGAGCCTGGTTGCAGTGTCGGGGATGTAGTGGTCTGGAATGAATGCTGGCAGGCCCAGGTCCAGCCGCGGCTCCGCGGCCTCCTCGCGCACTGGAGCAGGCTGGCCCTCCCTCTGGGCACGCAGCTCCTCCACCGCCGCCGCCAGGAGCCGTGCGTACAGGTCGAACCCAACGGCATGGATATGCCCGCTCTGCTCCGGCCCCAGGATGTTGCCCGCGCCCCGGATCTCCAGGTCCCGCATGGCGATGCGGAAACCCGCCCCCAACTCCGTGGCCGCCAGGATGGTCTCCAGCCGTTTCTTGGCAGTTTCGGTGATGCGCCCGCCCCGTGGGATAAGCAGGTAGGCGTATCCCCTACTGGCCCGTCGCCCTATGCGCCCCCTGAGCTGGTAGAGCTGCGCCAGCCCCAGCCGGTCGGCCCGGTCTATGATGAGGGTGTTGGCGGAGGGTATGTCCAACCCCGACTCGATGATGGTGGTGCACATCAGGACGTCTATGTGCCCCTTGGTGAACTCCTCCATCACCATGGCCAGCTCCTCCTCCGGCATCCGGCCATGGGCCACGCCTATGGTTGCCTGGGGCACCAGTCGCTTCACCTCGTCGGCGACGCGCCGGATGCTCCTCACCCGGTTATGAAGGAAGAAGACCTGGCCACCCCGGTCCAACTCCCGCAGCACCGCCTCCCTCACCAGGTCTTCGGAGTACTCGGAGACATAGGTCTTGATGGGCAAACGCTCTTCCGGGGGCGTCTCCATGGTGGACATGTCTCGCACCCCGGCCAGGGCCATGTGCAGGGTGCGAGGAATGGGCGTGGCCGTCAGGGTCAGCACGTCCACCTCCTTGCGCATGGCCTTGAGGCGCTCCTTGTGGCCCACCCCGAACCGCTGCTCCTCGTCCACGACCACCAGGCCCAGGTCCTTCAAGGCCACGTCCTTCTGGAGCAGCCGGTGCGTGCCGATGACGATGTCCACGCCGCCGTCCTTGAGGGCCTGCACCACCGTCTTCTGCTCGCTCTCGGGGCGAAAGCGACTCAGCACCTCCACGTGAACAGGGAAAACGCCCATCCTGTCGGTGAAGGTGGCGTAGTGCTGCTGGGCCAGGACGGTGGTGGGCACCAGGACCGCCACCTGCTTGCCGTCCATCACAGCCTTGAAGGCCGCTCGCAGCGCCACCTCCGTCTTCCCGTAGCCCACGTCACCGCACACCAGACGGTCCATGGGCCGGGGCTGCTCCATATCCGCCTTCACCTCCATGATGGCCCTGGCCTGGTCATCGGTCTCCACATAAGGGAAGGAGTCCTCCATCTCCCGTTGCCAGGGCGCGTCCGGCGAGAAAGCATGGCCAGGTGAAAGCTCCCGGGCAGCGTAAAGGGCCAGCAGGTCCTCCGCCAGCTTCTGCGCCGAGCGCTTCACCCGCTCCTTGGCCCGCTCCCACTCCTGGGTGCCCAGGCGGGTGAGGGTGGGCGGCTGGTCTCCGACGCCCACGTAGGGCGCAACCCGGTCCAGGTGGTCCGTGGGGACGTAGAGCCTGTCCCCCTCGGCGTACTCCAGGACGAGGTACTCCCTGGCACCTCCCTCTTCAGCCATGGTGTTGGTGCCCGCAAAGCGGGCTACTCCATGGTCGGTGTGCACCACGTAGGAGCCCGGGACCAGCTCGGAGAGGAAGACCTCACGCCGCACCTGGCCACGGCGGGCCGGAACGGCGCGCTTGGCAGTGCCAAAGAGTTCGGCGTCGGTCAGAAGGACCAGGGGTGCACCGTCCACACCCAGCACCCACCCCCCTGCGGCGCTGCCTCGTATCAGGTAGACGGCTCCAGGTTCCGGCGGCGCCTCCAGCCCCTCGACCTCGCGTACCCCCAGCTCTTTCTCACCCATCAGCTCGGCCAAGCGGCGCGAGTGGTGGCTGACCACCACCACTCGCTGCCCCTGCCGGAGCCGCTCCCGGGCGTCGGCCAGGAACTGCTCCAGTTGGCCCCAGTAGCTTGGAGGCTCCGCAAAGCCAAGGGCGAGGCTGGACTCCGTCTCCGGGCCCGCCCACCGGGAGACCTCCAGCCGTGGCGAGCAGCCCTCCAGCCAGAGCCTCACCGAGTCCCAAGCCCGGTAGGGTGCGGAGAAGCCACCGGGCACCTCGCCCCGGTCCATCTTGGCCCGACGCAGCTCTGAGGCCCTGGTGTGCAGGTCACGGCCCGCCTCTTCCAGCTCCGAGGGCTCGTCCACCACCAGGAGCCCATCTTGAAGGTACTCCTCTAGCGTGGCATCGTTGAAGAAGCCGGCGTACAGCTCCGCCCCGTCAAGGCCGTCCCCCACCATCAGCCGTGCCAGGTCGTCTCGGGTCCGGTCCTGGGCGGAGGTGGGACAGTTGGAGAAGTCCAGAAGCGCGATGCGCTGCGAGACGGCCTCCCGGTCGGCCAGCGTGGGGAGGACTTCCTGGGCCGGGAGCACCCCCACCTCCTGGACATGGGCCTGGGACCGCTGGGTGCCGGGGTCGAAAAGGCGGATGCTCTCTACCACATCGCCCCACAGCTCGATGCGGGCAGGCAGCGCAGCGCCCGGCGGGAAGATGTCCACGATGCCGCCGCGACGCGCAGCGGTGCCCGGCGACTCGGCTGCGCTCTCCAATCGGTACCCCATCCGCGCCCAGCGTTGGAGCAGAGGCTCCAGTTGCACCCGCTGCCCTACCCGCAGTGTGTGGCAGAGCGACTCCAGAAGGGATGGCCCCATGGTCTTCCGCGCCATTCCCTGCGCCGAGGCCACCACCAGGGGGAAGCCCTCCACCGCCAGCAGGCCTCGCAGGGCCGCCAGCGCCCTTATGCGCTGGTGGATGGTGCCTGCGTCCAGTACCATTCGCTCGTAGGGGAGGACCTCCGTCTCAGCGAAGTGGTGAATGGGGGCATCCTCACCGCAGTAGGCCAGAAGCTGCTCGTAGAGGCGGCGAGCCTCCTCCGGGCGCGGGCATACCACCAGCACTGGCCGCGCCAGGCTCCGCCACAGGGCGCCCAGCTCCGCCGCCTTGGCCGCCTCAGGCGCCTCCAGCCGCAGGACGCCCCCCTCTCGGAGCACCCCGCGCACCCTCCCGAACCCTGGCACCCCCTCCAGGACATGGAACAGCCCGGTCAAGCCCATATATTCGCCTACTTCCAACGCCCAAAGGGGCTAGCGGCTTGGGCGCTAGCCCTCACTGCCATTTTAGCAGCCGGGGGAAGCGCGCTCAACGTACACGGCATGCTTGTCTCAGAATAGGATTGAACCGCTGATTTCGACTCGCCCTGCTTCGCTTGTTGCTCATCCGTGGCGGAGATATAATTGGCATACTTCATACCCTTGCGTTTTTTCCATGGCCACAATGCCTCAAAACGACAACCATTGCCCCACGCCGCGGTACCGCCGCATAGTAGTGAAGGCGGGTACTAGCGTGCTGACCGGCGGCACCGACCGTCTGGACCTGGAGATCATGACTGCCCTGGTGGGCCAGATCGCACGCCTCCACGCCCAGGGTGTTGAGGCGATCCTGGTAACTTCGGGCGCTATCGCAGCCGGACGCGACGTGCTGGGCATAGGACGCGAGGAGCGGAGGGGCGTCCCCCTCCGCCAAGTGATGGCCGCCATCGGGCAGAGCAGGCTGATGCACGCCTACGAGCAGCTCTTCGGCTGGCACGGCATCTCCGTGGCCCAGGCGCTTATCACGCGCCACGATCTGGAGGACCGCCAGGGGTACCTGAACGTGGGGAACACGCTGCGGGCCCTCCTGGAGCACAGGGTGGTGCCTGTGGTCAACGAGAACGACGTGGTGGCGGTGGAGGAGATCGGAGAGGCGGTCTTCGGCGACAACGATAACCTCTCGGCGCTGGTGGCCAACCTGGTGGACGCCGACCTGCTGGCAATCCTTACCGACACCGGGGGCCTGTACACCGCCGACCCTCACCAGGACCCCGAAAGCCAACTCATCCGCCGGGTGGAGCGCGTTGACGCCCCCATAGAGGCGCTGGCTGCGGCTCACCGTAACGCCGTTAGCCGTGGTGGCATGCCGGCCAAGCTGGAGGCGGCCAGACTTGCCACTGCCTCTGGCATCGCTGTTATCATAGCCGACGGGCGCGAGCGGGATGTGCTGCTCCGCATCGCCGAGGGCCAGGAGGTAGGCACCTTCTTCGTGCCCACGGCTACCCGGCTGGAGAGCCGCAAGCGGTGGATGCTCAGCGGGCTCGCCAGCAGCGGCGGAGAGATCGTGGTGGACTCTGGGGCCGTGGCGGCGCTGAGGAAGCAGAACCGGAGCCTGCTGGCCGCCGGGGTGCGCGGGGTGTGGGGCGAATTCCAGCGTGGCGACGTGGTATATATAGTGGACGGCGGAGGGCAGAGGGTGGCCTGCGGCATCGCCAACTACTCGTCGCAGGAGGTGCAGCGCATCCAGGGCGCCCGCTCCGACCGCATCGCCGGACTCCTGGGTCGTAGCTACGGCGCCGAGGTGGTCCACCGCAACAACATGGTGCTGCTGTAAGCTATGAACACCATCAGCGCGGAGCTGGAGAACAAGGCCAGGGCAGCGCGGGAGGCTTCCCGCGCCCTGCGCAAGCTCTCCACGGATGTCAAAAACCGCGCCCTCCTGAACATCGCCCTCGCCCTGGAGGAGGAGCAGGGGCCGGTGCTGGAGGCCAACGCTCACGACTACCAGGCGGGCCAGGCCGAGGGGCTCTCCGAGGCCATGCTGGACCGGTTGCTTTTGACCCCGGAACGGCTGGCGGCCATGGCCGCCGACGTGCGGAGCGTGGCGGCGCTCCCCGACCCGGTGGGAGAGAGCTTCGATGCACGCACCTTGCCCAACGGTCTCCAGGTGGCCAGGCGCCGCGTCCCCATCGGGGTCATTGGCGCCGTGTACGAGAGCCGCCCCAACGTGACGGTGGACATCTCTGCCCTCTGCCTCAAATCGGGCAACGCGGTGATCCTGCGGGGCGGCAGCGAGGCAGCGCACTCCAACGCCGCCCTGGCCCATCTAGTGCGCCAGGGCATCGCCAGAGCCGGGGCACCAGAGGACGCGGTCCAGTTCATTGAGTCCACTGACCGCGCCCTGGTGCAGCAGATGCTCAAGCTGGACCGGTACATAGACCTGATCATCCCCCGTGGGGGAGCGGGCCTTATCCAGTTCGTGGCCAGGGAGGCCACCATGCCGGTGGTCACGGGGGGCATCGGCGTCTGCCACACTTATGTGGACCGCGCCGCCGATATGGGGAAGGCAGTGGCCATCGCCTACAATGCCAAGGTGCAGCGCCCCACGGTGTGCAACTCCCTGGACACCCTGCTGGTGCACGCGGACACAGCACCGCGCCTCTTGCCCCAGATCGCCAGGGAGTGGGGCAAGGCGGGGGTGGAGATGCGGTGCGACAGCCGGGCGCTGAGCATCGTCGCCCCGCTGGAGGAGGTGCGGGCCGTTCCAGCCAGCCCCGACGACTGGGGCAAGGAGTTCCTCGCCCTCATCGCTGCCGTGCGGGTGGTTGACTCGCTGGACGAGGCACTGGAGCACATTGAGCGGTACGGTTCGGGGCACTCCGAGGCCATTGTCACCGAGGACTACGCCGCCGCCATGCGGTTCCTGGACGAGGTGGACGCGGCGGCTGTCTATGTCAACGCCAGCACGCGCTTCACCGATGGGGCGCAGTTCGGGCTGGGCGCAGAGGTGGCCATCAGCACCAACCGGCTCCACGCCAGGGGGCCGATGGGACTACGGGAGCTCACTACCTACAAGTGGACCATCCTGGGGACGGGTCAGACACGCCCTTAGCCACCCTACCCCCGGTGGGTAAGGGGGCCATCGCCGAAAAAGCGGAATCTTTCAGCGCCCTGCTAGTGTCCCGTCCCTGAGATACGTGGAATAATGCGCTCATCCTTCGACTGGCTCAGGATGAGCGGCAAGAGAGGATTTTCCCGCTCGTGGTGAGCCTGTCGAACCATGAGCGGGCGACCGGGCTCTTGAGCATTGTGAAAGATATTGCGAGGACAGGACACTAGCCTGCCCTGGACTTAGGAACAGACCGGACCCCGAGGAGGAGTGCCATGGCTGACTATCACTTCGAGCGGGAGTGCCGCACTGCCTCCTCCGAGGTGTTCACTATTCTGGACGGCGACGCCCCCGTTGGCCGGGTGGACTTCCACTTCGCGGGCACGGTGGTCCACGCCACCCTCTGCGTGGAGGAGAGCCTGACCCAGGAGGACATCCAGGAGCTGGTGGAGGCCGTTGACCAGGAGCTGCTGGACGCGGTGGGCATAGTCCGGGACGAGTTCATCGTGCACGTGCACCAGGGACGCGACCTGGGGGTGTTCAGCAACCACGAGTTTGGCGAGAATGGGGGGGGCTCAGCGGAGTAGCCTGCCTCAGCCGAACAGCTCCAGCAGGCGCGCCGCCCCCTCTCCCACGGAGACCAGGGCCAGGACGGCGGACTCCACCAGCATCACAGTGCGGAACCGTCGCCATACCTCCCGCGTGCTGGAGGCCGCGCCCACGAGCCAGAAGAGGAGAGCCACCCCTACTACTGAGGACGTGGTGAACACCGCTGCCCGCTCTGAACCGGGCCCCCCCGAAAGATGGCCCGCAATAGCCCCCATCAGCACCGCTGCCCCAGCCACGCCCAAAAGGGCGCACGCCAAGCCTATGAAAACGACTTGAAGTCGCTCCGTTGACTTGCCAGAGGCCCGATGAGAAGGGGCTCGTCGCCTGTGAGCCGTCCGAGCGGAAGCGCGGCTGGCCCGAGCACGAGGCATGAGCGGTACACCTCCTGGAGCCTGCCAGCCTCCAGCGGTGGGGCCTATCTAGCCCCTGCGACTTAGAGCCCGGCGCACCGCCGCTACCACATCCTCCGCCGTCAGGCCATATTTGCGCAGCAGGCCAGAAGGGTCTCCCGACTCAGCGTACCGGGTGAGGGCCACAGGCTCCACGGGCACGGGGCACAGACGGCCCACCGCCTGGCACACTATGCTGTTCAGCCCGCCGTGGATGTAGTGCTCCTCCGCCGTCACCAGGGCACCAGTCTCCTTAGCCGCTCTAATGATGGCCTCTTCGTCGGTGGGCTTCAGCGTGGCCATGTTCAGCACCCGGCAGCGCACACCCTGTCCCTCCAGGACCTCCGCTGCCTCCAGGGCGGCGCTCACCATGACACCGCAGGCTATTACAGTGACATCGGAGCCGCCCTTGAGCTGCTCCGCCCTTCCCAGGTGAAAGCGGTATCCATCCTGGTGGACGACCGGCGTGGCGGGCCGGCCCAGCCGGATATACCAGGGCCCCTGCGTGCGGGCCGCCTCCCGCACCGCCGCCGCCGTCTCCGGTGCGTCGGCCGGGACCACCACCGTGAAGGTGGGAAGGGCGCACATGAGGGCAATGTCCTCGATGCTCTGGGCGGACATGCCATCCTCACCGGTGATGATGCCGGCATGGGTGACCACTATCTTCACGTTCAGGCCGGGCTGGGCGATGCTCAGCCGGATCTGGTCATAAGGCCGCCCCGTACCGAAAACGGCGAAGGTGCTCGCGAAGACCGTCTTCCCAGCCGAGGCCAGTCCCGCGGCGATACCCATAATGTTCTGCTCGGCGGCGCCCAGGTCAAAGAATCGCTCAGGGAACTGCTGAGCGAAAGCCCAGGTGCCCGTGGACTTGTTCAGGTCGCCCCCCAGCACCACAATGTTGGGGTCCTCCCTTCCCAACTCCACCAGGACCTGGCCGTAGGCCTCCCTCGTGGCAGACTTTGTTACTGTGCTAGTCATCGGAGTGCCCTACACCCCCAGCTCTTCGAGGGCCTGTCTCAGCTCCTCCCTGGTCGGCGCTTTGCCGTGAAAGGCAGGATTGTTCTCCATAAAGCTGACGCCTTTGCCCTTTACCGTGTGGGCGATGATACAGGAGGGCTTGCCCTTTACCCCCTGCGCCTGCTTCAGAGCTAGAAGGATATCCCTGATACTATGGCCGTCCACCTCCTCCACCGACCAGCCAAAGGCGCGCCACTTCTCCGCCAGAGGCTCCAACTCCATAACCTCACTAGTGAACCGGTCGTTCTGGATGCGGTTGCGGTCCACCACGGCCACCAGGTTGTCCAAACGGTAGTGGGCCGCCGACATGGCCGCCTCCCACACCTGCCCCTCGTCGCACTCCCCATCCCCCAGCAGCACATACACCCGATAGGCCCTGCCGTCTATGCGGGCCGCCAGCGCCTGGCCTATGCCAAAGGAGAGCCCCTGGCCCAGGGAGCCAGCGGACATCTCCACTCCGGGTGTCATGATGTGGGCGTGGCCCTGAAGCCTGCTATCCAGCTTGCGCAGGGTGAGAAGCTCCTGCGGAGGGAAGTAGCCACAGTCGGCCAGCACCGCGTACAGGACTGGGGCCGCATGCCCCTTGCTCAGCACAAAGCGGTCACGCTCGGGCCAGCGGGGGTTGGAAGGGTCGTGCCGCATCACCTTGTAGTAGAGGGCAACCAGGGTCTCCACTGCCGAGAGGGAGCCTCCGGGGTGCCCGCTGCCAGCAGCGGCTATGGACACCAGTATGTTGCGGCGCAGAGTGCGGGCCACCTGCTTCAGGTCGCGCTCTGCGAGCTCTTCCGCCCGGCGAGCGTGTCCCGGAGACACACTGACCTCGGCGGGAGTGGCCGAGGCCGCGGTTGTGGCAGGCTGCTTGCCACCAGCGCCGGCGTGCTTCACGTTTGTCACCCGCACCTCCTTTGGAGGCGCATTGTACCGCGGACTGGGTGGCGTGTCGAGGGTGACAACAGTGGCATCTGTACCTCTATACAGGTCGCTGACAAATCCGTTTTTCAGCGATGGCCCCCTTCCCCACCGGGGCGGGGCGGACCTCCTACAGGCCGTTGCAACAGTTTCTAAGTGGCCTCCACGGGGCTCACGCGGATGCGGGAGGCCACCTCATATCCGATGGCCACCGGCTGGCCCCCCACCTCGATGGTGAGCACCCCCCTGTACGGCGCCGCCTCTCTTACCACCACCTCATTCTCGGGAACCACCTGGTGCTCCACCAGGAACCTCAGCAACTCCTGGCTCTCCTCCGGCACCCGGCGAACGATGTAACGGGCATTGGGAGACGCCTGCTCCAGAGTGATGGTGCCGCCGGGGTGCTGAGAGTGCCCGCTGCCCGGGATGGGACCACCGAAGGGGCACGTGGTGGGATTGCCCAGGCGCGCCTCCACCAGTGCCAGCAGTTCGTTGGAGATGCCATGCTCCAGGCGGTGCGCCTCCACATGAGCGCAGTGCAGGTCCACCCCCAGCAGGTCCACCACCATCCGCTCCGCCAGGCGGTGACGCCTCATCATCTCCTCCGCCAGGCGCGCCCCGTGCTCCGTCAGGGCCACCTCCTTCTCAGATGTCACCCGCACCAGGCCCTCGCGGACCATACGGCGCACCATCCCTGCCACCGAGGCCATAGAGGTGCCCAGCCGCTCGCTCTCCGGCAGGCGTGTCAGGTAGTCGGCAATTCTGGCCGCAGTAGTGCGGGCCCCCTCCTCTTTGAGGATGTAGAGAGAGAGAAGATAGTTCTCCGTCACCGCCGAAAGCCGATGGTCCGGATGGCGCGGCTCTCGACGGAGTGCCGACTGCCGGGGGGAGGGTGTTCGTGCTCTAGGCATACCGCATCAGTCCGTGCTCAACTCCACCTTAGCCCCTCTGGCTGCGGGGGTCAAGCAGGTCGCTGAAAAACACAGTTTTCAGCGATGGCCCCCTTCCCCACCGGGGCGCGGGGTGAGCCTGCTGAAAGGGCAGTCCGGTGCCTGGGCGCGATAGCGGCGGAATTGGCGCGTTCCAGGACCGCCACACCCTTGACACAGAGTTGGTACCCAGGTAGAATCCATATGGTTGACAAGACGGGAGCCCCGATAGTGAGCGGAACAAGCTGATATTAGGGCAGAGGCTGGGCCGTAGCGCAGCGAAAAGCGGCGGCGGGAAATCCCAGCCGCCGTCTTTGTACTTTAACAAGGGAATAGGGAGCGTGTGAGGTAGCAGCGTGGGTCAAGCTATTTAGAGCCCACGGTGGATGCCTTGGCGCCAAGGGCCGAAGAAGGGCGCGGCAAGACTGCGAAAAGCCTCGGTGAGCCGTCTAGCAGGCTGAGCCGAGGGTACCCGAATCGGGAAACCGGCCTGGGTAAAACCCGGGCGCTGGTGGCTGAACACATAGGCCACCTTGTGGTAAGCGGGGGAACCGAAACATCCTAGTACCCCGAGGAAAAGAAATCAACCGAGATTCCCCTAGTAGCGGCGAGCGAACGGGGAAGAGCCCAAACCTGGAAGGCTGAGTGGCCTGGGGGCCTATGCCTACCGGGTGTTGTACGGCAGGCCAGCGGAGGCCCCAGTCTCCGCACGGAGTCACAAACCCTCTCGCCAGGCGAAGGCACCTGGAAGGGACCGCCATAGAGGGTGATAGCCCCGTAGTCGAAAGCGAGAGGGCTCCGGGCCATGTCCGTGAGTACCGCGGGACACGTGGAACCCCGCGGGAAGCTGGGGGGACCCCCCTCCAAGGCTAAATACCCTTGGCGACCGATAGTGAACCAGTACCGTGAGGGAAAGGTGAAAAGAACCCCGGGAGGGGAGTGAAATAGACCTGAAACCGTGGGCTTACAGACTGTCGGAGCCCCGATGCAAGTCGGGGTGACGGCGTGCCTATTGAAGAATGAGCCGGCGAGTTACTTCTGCGCGGCGAGGTTAAGGGATGTAGAAGTCCCGGAGCCGTAGCGAAAGCGAGTCCGAACAGGGCGACTAGTCGCGCGGAGTAGACCCGAAACCGTGTGAGCTACCCATGGCCAGGGTGAAGCCCCGATAACATCGGGGTGGAGGCCCGAACCCTCTGCTGGGACAAAAGCATGGGATGAGCTGTGGGTAGAGGTGAAATGCCAACCGAACACGGAAATAGCTGGTTCTCCCCGAAATGCATTTGGGTGCAGCCTCCAGGTAGAGGAGCGGAGGTAGGGCTCTGACTGGACTAGGGGGCGTGAGCCTACCAAACCCAATCAAACCGCAAATGCCGCTTCTTCATTCCTGGGGAGTGTGACTGTGGGGGATAAGCTTCATGGTCGAGAGGGAAACAGCCCAGACCACCGGCTAAGGCCCCTAAGTGCAGGCTTAGTGTCAAAGGAAGTAGGGTCGCACAGACAGCCAGGAGGTTGGCTTAGAAGCAGCCATCCTTCAAAGAGTGCGTAACAGCTCACTGGTCGAGGGACCCTGCGCCGACAATTTACCGGGGCTCAAGCCTGCCGCCGAAGCCGTGGTCCTTCCCCGTTAAGGGGAGGGAGGTAGGGGAGCGTTCCCTGGGCAGCGAAGCTGGACTGTAAGGTCTGGTGGAGCCCAGGGAAGTGAGAATGCCGGCATGAGTAGCGTAAAGATGGGTGAAAACCCCATCCGCCGCAAGCCTGAGGTTTCCTACGCAACGTCGATCGACGTAGGGTTAGGCGGGCCTAAGCCGAGGCCGAAAGGCGTAGGCGATGGAGAGCCGGTCAACATTCCGGCGCCGCCCGCGTTTCGCTTAAAGCCAAGGGGGGACACAGGAAGCTAGGCAGAGCGTGCCCATTGGACATGGTGCGTCCGATCCTGTAGGCCATGCCGGGATAGGCAAATCCGTTCCGGCGTTACGAGCTGAGGGGTGAGGCAACTCTAGGGTACGCCCTGGGGAAGTCTGCTGAAGCTACACCGGCTAGAAAAGCCTCGTGGCTATGGAGCGCGGGTGTCCGTACCGCAAACCGACACTGGTAGGCTGGGGTAAGCGCCCCAAGGCGGACGAGAGAACCCTCCTCAAGGAACTAGGCAATTTGACCCCGTAACTTCGGGAGAAGGGGTGCCCCGGGTGGTGAAGGAGCTTGCCTCCGGAGCCTCCTGGGGTCGCAGCAAAGAGG
Source organism: Chloroflexota bacterium (assembly GCA_016190445.1). Classification (GTDB taxonomy): domain Bacteria; phylum Chloroflexota; class Dehalococcoidia; order Lucifugimonadales; family JACPQL01; genus JACPQL01. The sequence goes on along the minus strand of JACPQL010000029.1, from coordinate 603 downwards.
CCCTGGCGACTGTTTAACAAAAACACAGGTCTCTGCTTAAGCCGAAAGGCGAAGTATAGGGGCCGACGCCTGCCCAGTGCCGGAAGGTTAAGGGGAGGGGTGATGAGCTCCGAACCGAAGCCCCGGTGAACGGCGGCCGTAACTATAACGGTCCTAAGGTACCGAAGCCCCTTGTCGGGTAAGTTCCGACCCGCAGGAATGGCGGAACGACTGGGGCAGTGTCTCGAGGAGGGACTCGGCGAATTTGAAGGGCCAGTGAAGATGCTGGTGACCCGCAGCAGGACAAAAAGACCCCGTGGAGCTTTACTGTACCCTGGCATTGGACCGGGGGCAGGGATGTGTAGGATAGGTGGGAGGCTATGAAGTCCCGACGCCAGTCGGGATGGAGCCATCGTTGAAATACCACTCTTCTCTGTTTCTGGCCCTAACCCCTGAGCAAGCAGGGGGACTGTGCCAGGCGGGCAGTTTGACTGGGGCGGTCGCCTCCCAAAAGGTAACGGAGGCGTCCAAAGGTCCCCTCAGGGTGGATGGAAATCACCCGTGGAGTGCATTGGCATAAGGGGGCTTGACTGCGAGGCCAACAAGCCGAGCAGGGACGAAAGT
>JACPQL010000027.1 GCA_016190445.1 Chloroflexota bacterium | reverse complement strand
GGTACAAGGGAGCTTGACTGCGAGTGCGATGGCACGAGCAGATGCGAAAGCAGGGCTTAGTGATCCGGCGTAGTCCGTGTGGCAGGGACGTCGCTCAACAGATAAAAGGTACTCCGGGGATAACAGGCTGATCTTGCCCAAGAGTTCACATCGACGGCAAGGTTTGGCACCTCGATGTCGGCTCGTCGCATCCTGGGGCTGAAGGAGGTCCCAAGGGTCCGGCTGTTCGCCGGTTAAAGCGGCACGTGAGCTGGGTTCAGACCGTCGCGAGACAGGTCGGTCTCTATCCGCTGTGGGCGCAGGAGGCTTGAGGGGAGCTCTCCCTAGTACGAGAGGACCGGGAGGGACGGACCTCTGGTGTACCGGTTGTCCCGCCAGGGGCACTGCCGGGTAGCTATGTCCGGAAGAGATAAGCGCTGAAAGCATCTAAGCGCGAAGCCCCCCCCAAGATGAGGCCTCCCACCGGGTCAACCGGGTAAGGCCGCAGGTAGACTACCTGCTTGATAGGCCGCAGGTGCAAGTCCGGTAACGGATTCAGCCGAGCGGTACTAATCGGCCGAGGGCTTGACCCATGTTGCTACGTCACACGCTCCTGTTCCCTTGTTAGGGTGCAAAACACCCGCCCATACTTCCGGTGCGGGGTGGAGCAGTGGCAGCTCGTCGGGCTCATAACCCGAAGGTCGTTGGTTCGAATCCAACCCCCGCTACCAAAGAGCACATGACCATCGGGCCGGGCCTACCGGCCCGATGGTTTTTCACTCTCAGTGCTAGCCCTTTGGCGCTTCGCGTCGGTCTTGGGTGGAGGTAGAGTGCCATGATAGTCGAGATGAGAAAAGGTGCTGCTCCAGATGAGGTGGATGGGGTAGTGCAGAGGGCCAAGTCTCTTGGCTTTAACGTACAGTTGAACCTTGGCTCTGAGAAGACAGTGGTGGCCATACTGGGAAGCAACACCGGGCAGTTGTCCACTGACATCTTCGCAGTGCTTCCCGGAGTCGAGACTGTGGCCCGGATCATGAAACCCTACAAGCTGGCCTCCCGTGAATTCAAGGCACAAGACACTAGGGTCCAGGTGCAGGGTCTGGAGATCGGCGGCAACCGCGTCCTGGTGATGGCGGGGCCCTGTGCAGTAGAAAGCAAGGAACAGCTCATGGAGGCGGCCTGGGCGGTGAAGGAGGCCGGCGCATCCATACTGCGTGGCGGTGCTTTCAAGCCTCGCACCTCCCCTTTCAGCTTTCAAGGGCTGGGCAGAGAAGGCCTGGAACTACTGGCCCAAGCAAGAGAAGAGGTTGGCTTGCCGATCATCACTGAGGTGATGGACACCCAGGAGGTCAGCCTGGTAGCCGAGTACGCAGATATCCTTCAGATCGGGGCCCGCAACATGCAGAACTTCTCTCTGCTAAACGCGGTCGGCAAGACCAGGCGTCCCGCCATGCTGAAGCGAGGCCTCTCCTCCACCGTTACCGAGTGGCTTACCGCAGCCGACTACCTCTTGTCGCAAGGGAACAACCAGGTCTTCCTCTGCGAGAGGGGGATCAGGACCTTCGAGGACACCGTTCGCTTCTCTTTCGACGTGGGTTCGATACCTGTGGTCAGGAGGAACAGCCATCTGCCCATCGCCGCTGACCCGAGCCATGCCGCTGGACATTACGCTCTTGTTCCCGCCATAGCGAAGGCAGCGGTGGCCGCGGGCGCCGATGCGCTTATCATCGAGGTCCACCCGAACCCAAAGGTCGCCCTCTCCGACGGGCTCCAATCACTGACCCCCTCGGACTTCACCAGGCTGATGAAGGACCTCCGGGCAGTTGCCGAGTCCGTGGGGAGGCACATCTAGAGGCCGTTGGCATATCCTCGCCCCCTGAATCTTCCTCTTCCCTAGCAAGAGAGGGACCACCAGGTCTTTGGCACACCCCAGCCCCAGTACCCTTTCGACGCAGTCCCTCCGGAGAAGGACGTAGTCCCGGGCGGGTCCTTCCTATCCAGAAAGGGCGGCGCGGCAGTCAATCACCCTACATCGGCAGCGCAAACGCTCGCTGGAGACCAGAGAAGTCGGCTAGGTGCCCTTAATCATGCGAAGGCTTAGTCCTTTTGTGATGCTCTGTCTGGTGGGCTTCTCGGCCAGACTGGGTTACCAGATGGCCAGGCCGCCGGTGCTTCCCAGGTTCGCCGAAGAGCTCGGTGCCCAAACATGGCTCATTGGGCTGGTCATAGGGGCTTCCACAATCACGGGGGTGTTCGCCAAGCTCCCTGCGGGGACGCTCTCCGACATCCTGGGGCGACGCCGCATGCTGCTCTTGGGAACGGTCTTCTTTGCCTTCCCGCCGTTCCTGTACCTGTTTGTCAGGGAGCCGTACACTCTCCTGGCCCTCCGTTTCATCCACGGTTTCGCCACCGCTATCTTCAGCCCCGTCGCCTCCGCGGCTGTGGCCGATCTGTTTCAGAAAGAGCGGGGTGAAAAGCTCGGATGGTTTGCATCGGCCACCGAAGTCGGCAGCGCCTTTGGCCCCCTCCTTGGCGGCGCAGTCCTAGCGGCACTGGCCGAACCTGGTCTGTCCAAGTTCTACTTCACCTATGCGGTCGTGGGGGCCCTGGGTGTTGTTACGTTTCTGCTCGCGCTCAGTCTGCCTATCGGGAGCACCAGCCCAACTGCCAATGCTGGGCCTGTATCAACAGGTCCACGTGGCAGCCGATGGAAGCTCCTGCGCCGAGGTATGTGGGAGGTGGTAAGCAACCGGCCCATTTTGCTCGTCAGCGCGGTGGAGGCAGCCATGTTCCTGGGAGTGGGAGCGCTGATGGGTTTCCTGCCTCTCTATGCCAGGAACATCGTCAAGCTCGGTGACGCCCATCTGGGTACACTGATGTGGGTACCGCTTGTGATGGCTATGGTGGGCAAGCCACTGTCGGGCCGCATCTCCGACCGGATAGGAAGGAAACCCATGGTCCTGCTCGGACTGGCCCTGTGCGCAACCATGCTCCCGCTGGTGCCTCTTACGGATAACTTCTTTGGCCTGCTACTAGAAGGAGCCGTCTTTGGCTTGGGGATGGCTATAGTAACGCCATCAACGACGGCCCTGGTGGCCGACATGTGCAAGGCAGGCAACTACGGCGCGGCCATGGGTGTCTTTGGCACCATCTGGGACATTGGCGAGGCCTCAGGGCCCATCCTGGCTGGCGTGCTTATCGCCGCCTTCGGGGACCTCGCGACAGGTTCTGCTTACCTCGTCTCCTTCAGCATCGTAGCCGCGATTTTGGTGCTGGCCGGAGCACTGTTCAGCATCAGTGGGACCGAGCCCAAAGCTGCTCAGAAGAAGGCGTAACTCGGATGCCCGCTGCGCAGTCCAGTCCCTCACACCGTCGCCAGGATGGCCAGCCCCAGAACCACCACTCCCACGCCCAGCGCCAGCCGCATCCCCTCCCGGTGATGGAGGTTCCAGTGTGCCAGGCGATTCAGGGCTGGCCGGGCGGAGGCCACCGCCAGGATGGCCACCAGCGGCACCACGAACATGACGTTGTACAGGACCAGGTACACGTAGGAGCGGAGGAAGCTCTGCTGGAGTGCCAACATACTCACTATGACCAGGTATACAGCGCCGCTGCACGGCACCTCGCACAGGCCCACCAGGACGCCCAAGCCAAACATGCCAGTCAGCGTTGCCCGCTGTCCCCACCTGCGCACCAGGTTGCCCACCACCGCCGGCGCCGTCAGCCTGGGCCCCCATCCAGGCGCGAAGTAGTCCTTCAGCATCCACAGCCCCAGGAAAAGGGCGGCCAGTGCCCCCAACCTGGCACCCAGATGGTTCTGTGCCACCACTGAGGAGGCCCTGAGCAGCCCCGTCCCCATGGTCAGGTAGGTCACGAAAATGGCAAAGACGAAGGCACCACCGTACAGGAAAAGCCTGGCCCGCACCGACCCTGTGCCCGTGTTCCCCATGCCCGCATAAAGCGAGGCGATGGTGGCCACAAACAGGAGCAGCACCGTGAAGGCGCACGGGTTAATGCCGTCGGCCAGCCCCCCAACCACAACGGTTGGCAGGGTCACCGCAGTGGAGGTCAGAGGGCCAGAGGTTCCGGAGAATATACGGGCGGGGGTCCCCCACACGCCAGATGCTAGGCCGACAGAGAGTATCAGGATGATGGGCAACGAAACAGCAGCTATCACGCGTCGGCTGGCCACGGTCATGCCCTCACCACCAGGGTGCCCTGCATGGAGGGGCTCTCACGCCCGCCGCAGCACACGTCGCAGTAGAACTGGTATGTCCCAGCCACGCCGGGGGTGAAGGTAACCTCTTGTGTCGTTTCAGGGGGTATCTTCTCATCCACCCGTAGCTCGTCTATGGCAAACTGGTGCCAGCCGCCACCGTCGGTGTGGAACTGGGTGTCTTTGTTCACCAGGCGAATGGTGAGGGGCTCTCCAGCCCGTCCTTCAATCTGAGAGGGAAAGAAGCCCGCCATTGTGGGCTGGATGGTTATCGCACCGGGGGTGCCTCCTCCTGCGGGTTTCACCGCTGGCCAGAGGAAGAAAGCCGCCGCGCCCAGAACAACCACAACTACGGCCCCGAAAACTGCCAGGCCTTTCAGCCCCGGCGAGCTTCGGGCGCCTCCTGCACCGCGTCGCTGGTAGCGCCGCCTGCGGGGTCGCAGGGTCCCTCGGGCCATGCTCACCTCCCTCCAGCCGTGAAGCGCCAGCGCAGGGTCTTCACCGGCTCCACCGGGTCGTTGCTGCGGACGTCCACCGCAAAAACGTGCAGCGACCCCATTCCCGTGTGCATTCCCATGAAGAGGGGCAGCTCCAGGGTGGTGCTCTGCCCCGGCTGTAGAGTGGTCGCACCGACCACCGCCTCGGGCGGTCAGCACCCCTCCTCCACACGCACCACGGGCTTTCCTTGCAGCACCAGCGGCGCATCACCATCGTTGCGGAGGGTGAACACCTCGTAGAGCGGCCAGTCGTAGGGCACAGGGCCGATGTCTATCATCTCTTTGTCCACTCGGAGGCGAGGCCCCGTCCCTGGCGGTGGAGGTGCCTCCACCACGTTGAAGTCCACGGAGAGCGTGGCCGTGGGAGTCGCTGGGTCATTGGACGCCACGTTCACCAGCAAGTGGTAGGGGCCAAGCTGTGGATGGTCCCCCAGCTTGATGGGGAGCAAAAACACCTCGCCTGGCCCCACATGAACGTTCTCCTTCACGCTCTCTGCTATCTCGCCCCCCTGCTCTACCTGGACCGTCACCGGCCCCACCTGTAGCGGCCTGTCGCCCCGGTTCATCACCAGGAACGTCGCCGCTCCCTGCTGGTCCCGCGTCACAGTGCCCAGGTCCACCTGCCGTTTGTCAAAGGCCAGGACCGGGACTCCACTGGACACCCTGGGCGTGGGGGTTGGGGTGGGCCTGGCACCGGAGGCGCATCCTGCCGACAGGGCCGCCAGGACCACCAAAGCCAGAGACAACAGCACCCCTGCCCTATTCTTATTCATGAGTTTCGCGTCGCCACGGGACGCCGCCGGCCTACCGTGACAGAGGGCCAGCCCGTAACCAAACGCGCGGCCCCCGCTGCCGCCAGCGCCAGAACCACCAGCGCCACCACCTGCGCCTGCTGGAGCCCCCACAGGACAACCGCCTCCTGTCGCACGAATGTCAGTCCGAACCGCCCCAGGGCATATACCCCCACGTATGTCAGGAACAGCACCCCGCTGGGGAGAGACCGCCGCCGCAGGTAGAGGAGAAGGCCCAAGAGCGCCATGCCCCACAGGATTTCGTACAGCGGGTAAGGGTGCGTGGGGATGCCCCGGAGCGAGTCCGGCAGCATGGCCCCTGGGTTCGTGTAGATGAACCCCCAGGGCATACTCGTGGCGCCGCCATAGGCATCGCCGTTGATGATGCACCCGATCCTCCCCACCATCTGCCCAGCGATCAGGCCAATAGACGTGGCGTCAGCCAGCTTTAGAACGGGGATGCCTTCCCGGCGGGCCATGAACAGCGCCACCAGCCCGCCGGTGACCAGCCCTCCCCAGATAGCCAGCCCTCCGTGGTTCACCATGACGATATGGGACGGGTTGGCTACGTAGTAGCTGAGCCTGTCCACCACGTGGAACAGCCGCGCACCCACCACCCCTCCCACCACCGCCCACAAGGCGATGTTCCCGACTTTGCCGGTGTCCAGCCCCGCTCTCTTGGCACCCCTGGAGACCAGGAGAATGGCCAGTGCGATGCCTCCGGCAAAGGTGAGGCCGTACCACCGCAGGGCGAAGCCGCCCAGGTGAAAGATGACCGGGTCAATGTTGATGGTTATGCCGTTCATGTGCTTCTATCCCAAGCAACCTCCAGACACCGTTGTCCGCGTGTCGGCCTTGCCTTCATGATATCTGTCACGCGCTCACTCCCACATCCGCTGGGACAGGCCGCTCACCCAAACGGAAGCCGATCCGCCGGCTTCCGGCGTGATGCAGAGAGACCGTCACTGTGGCCACGAGTTCGTAGGGCAGAAAGGCGATGTCCATGTCGTCGCACGTTTCGGTGTCCCGGAAATACTGGACAGCGAACCATGTGTCCGCCAGGTGGATGATGTGACAAAGGTCGAGCGTCCTGCCATTTGCCAGGTGCAGGTTTACCACAGGAACGGACTCGGGGTGTCCCTGACACTCCCTCGCCACTCGCTCGGGCAGGACCTGGCGATAGAAGCTGGCGTCGAAAGTCATGGCCCACTCACCACGCCATCATGGTCCGCCCGGACCACCCGCCCATCATCCCGCCTCCCATCATCCCCTGTCCTGAGGGGCCTCCCATCATTCCGCCGCCGCCCATCATGCCTTGACCAGGCTGTCCACCCATCATCCCACTTCCGCCCATCATGCCCTGCCCCGCCATCATCCCGCCCATGCCTGCTCCGCCCATGTGCCCCTGCATCGCCTGCCAGTCCTCCTCCGTGAGGGAGCCCATGGCCGCGGTCATCCCCTCCACATCCCCGGCCACACACGCCGCGTGCATGGCACCGTAGGCGCCGGATCCAGGGGTACCCTCTTGCCTGGAAGGCGCGGCCAGCGCGGGGACCACCAGCAGAGCCCCCAGAGCAACCACCCAAACAGCCACTGCAATCCACCAGAGCCTTCGTACCTTCATAGTAACCCTCCCACCTCAGCATTATTCTACAAGCTCGTTACCTTTTTCACAATCTCCTCACACCCACCCCTCAGCTTCCACTCAGAACTCCCACCGGAAAGCACGCTCCGGCACACCCGCGATTTCCCGCAGCACCATCTCGACCTGCCCCCCTTCACTCCCTGGCTCTGGGAAGACAAGGGCGCCCTCGCGATGGTGGCCTGAGTCCTCGAGACCCACCCAAAGAGTAGCCTGGACAGGGGGACCTCCGCCCACACTAAGGGCCGCAACGCGCGCCATATCGTAGCCCGCCAGGTCCCCCGAGTGAGTATCCAGCTTCACGTGGACCAGTGCGTAGCGCTCCAAAGGATAGCCCTCTAGCCTTGTCTGAGGCATCTCCTGAAGATGGCCCTCCGTCACCCAAGTGGCCTCCACGGTAACTCCGCCACCGCCTTCGTCAACGAGAGTCAAGGAGCGTGCTAGCGCTTGACCTGGCGTCTGTGTCGCCGAGGGCACAGCGGCCCCCTGCCGGGCACACGCTGCCGATGCCATCCCTGCCAGAAGGAACAGCACCACAGTAGCACCCCAGTACCGCGGCATCCAGCGGGCGGTGCGCATGGCTCTACCGTGCCTCCGTCGTCGCCCGCGCCGCCATCGCACGCATGTGCAACCGGCCCCGTACAACTACCCTCAACATAATTGCCACCCCTATGCCATTCACCACCAGGCCGGTCGCCATGAAGGGGACGCGGTAGTCGCTGAGGAAGATAGCCGCGCCGGAGAGCCCCACCAGTGGCAGCACGTCGGCCACGTGGTGGAGGCAGCATGCCACCATGGCGACCGAGGAGGTGCCCGTGCCCACTCCTGTCGCCGCCGTTGGCACTGCCAGCCGCACTCCGTGGTGGACCACCAGGCGAAGGTGGCTGTACAGGCCGACCTGGAGGCCAAATCCGCTGGCTATGGCGGCCACGAAGGCCCTGTCCTGGGAGAGAAGCTCCAGGGCGTGCCTCCAGCCCTGGGCCCAGGTGACGAGCCCCAGGTAAAGCAGCACCAGCAAGCCCGCTCCAGCCACGCCAAAGGCAAAGGGTAGCAAGCGCCTCACAGGACCGACCTTTGTCGGTGGCCGGAACATACCCTCGGCTGCCGGGACGTGGCACATCGCCTGCTGCTCCATCAAACCCTCCCTAGTGATGGCAGCCACCGCCGTGCTGGTGCATGGGTGGCGGGGCGTTCGGCACCTCTATGACGAAGCCAATGCCCAGGGAGTCCTCCCGGTAGTCAATGCTGGCCCCGTCCAGGATGTCCACCAGCTCCGGCTCCACCAGTATGCACACATCCCCAGCACAGACCACAGTGTCCTGCGGCTCCCCCGCCTCCTCAATGGCGAGCTTCCAGCCGTGGATGCACCCGTGTGGTCCGTGCACCGCGACCACTCTCACCGGAGCATCGGGCGAGCCGCGGGAGTCCAGCACCTCTTTGAGCTTTTCCTGGGCTGTGAGTGTTATGGAAAACATCGTTGCTTCCTTCTTTCGCATTCGTGTGTTAGTGACCCATACCTGGCATAGATGGGGACATGGGCTCCACCTGGCCAGCGGGTAGCTCATAACCTTCGTACCGCACCAGCATGATCATGCCGCCGTCAGCGTGGTGCAGCTCGTGGCAATGGAAGACCCACACGCCGGGATTATTGGCCACGAACTCTATGTCATATCGTTCCCCAGGCGCCACCAGCAGGGTGTCCCGGACCTGCTGCTGGTCAAGAGGCACCGGGCCGCCGTCTACCGCTACCACCCGGAAGGAGTGGCCGTGGAGATGCATGGGGTGGAAAGTGGAGGTGCCCGCGTTGATGAGGCGCAGCAAGACTCGCTGGTCGGGCTTCACTACCAGGGGCTTCGTGGTAGGCCAAGCCTTGGCATTGATGGTGAAGACGTCGTAGTCCATGGTCTCACCCATTTGCATCTGTTGGTCCGCCATCATGGTGGTGTTCCACTCGTCCAGCATGATGGTCATCTCCACGTCGTAGGCCTGGCTCTTGACGGCGGGCTCGATGATGAGTGGCCCATAGAGGCCCATATCGAGCTGGGAGGCCTCGTCCTCCTGGCCCGAGCCGTGGGTGTGGTAGAAGCGGGTACCCGCGGGCTTGGCCACGAATTCGTAGCTGAAGGTCTCCCCAGGCTTCACCGGCTGCTGGCTCACCCCTGGGACGCCATCCATGTTCCAGGGCACGTCCACCCCGTGCCAGTGGACGCTGGTGGGGACAGGCAGGTTGTTGGTGAAGGTCACCCGCACGGTGTCGCCCTCATTGGCGCGGACCTCCGGGCCTGGCACCTGACCGTTATAGCCCCAGGCAGTGACGACTACGCCCGGGGCCAGCTCGTGCTGGACCTTTTCCGCCACCAGGGTGTACTGCCGGACCTGGGGATTCTGGGAGGCAGACGTAGCGCTAGGAGAACCCGGGCTGTTGCATGCGCCAGCCACGCCCAAGAGCGCTATCAAGCCGAGAATGACGCCAAGGGTTTTCACGCCTTCCCCCTTTTCTAGGCACAGCCAAGAGAGGACCAAGTAACTCTGAGACCCACCTTACGGGGTTCTACCTGGAATTGGGCGGGGTGTGCATCTCCTGGCAGTGCTGGACCACCTCACCGAAGTTATCTAGCCCCATCATCGCGGCGTGCTCATTAGGGCCGCTCTGCGCCATCATGGCGACGCACTGGCCAAACTCCGCCTCCGGTGCCGCCGCAAAGACGGCACCCGCCGGGAGTAGCGCTGCAAGGCCCAGTACAACCACCAAGACTCCTACCCGCATACCTCTCATCATTCGCTTCATAGCTCCTCCTTTCAACGGTTTTTTGAAGCCGACCTTCCAAGGCCAGCCCCATTCGCTCCACAGCGATTGCCACCCCGCCCCTGGGGTTTTCAGAGCTAGTGGTGCCCACCCCCCATGCCGCCACCGGCGGCAGGCGGCCCCTTCACGTACTTCGCCGGCTCCTTGACAAAGCTGGCCTTGCAGGAAGGGGAGCAGAAGTAGTAGGTCTTGCCCTGGTGCTCCTGGGTCGCCGCCGCATTCTTGGAGTCAACCTCCATCCCGCAAACTGGGTCCTTCTCCTTGGCCTTCGTCTTCGACCAGAACGGCATTGACATCTCCTCCTTTACATTTGATGCTGCCTGTCAATCCCTACCCGGCGCCTTCCCATCTGCCTGCGGCCCAGCCCCTGTCTGACCCGGCTGGCCGCCCTTCAGCCTGCCCCTGGCGGCTGTGACCACCAGCCTGCCACGGTACATGCCCCACTGGCAGGTGAAGAGAAATGTCCCAGGCGCCGTGGGCAGGAACTCCACCGTGGTCTCCTGGAAAGCGGCCAGGCGCCGGTCTATGCCAAAGCCCGCAAAGACCACCCGCTCCGAGCAGGGGTCTTCCTCCCGCCGCAAGAAGCGGACCCGCACCGGCACGCCCTGCTGCACCCGGATGGTGTCCGGGCGGTAGCGCCCGTTGATGACAACGCGGGCCTCCTGGTACCCAGTGGGACCCAGGACTGCCTGGACTGGTGCGTGGCTTAGCCGCCTCGCCAGGAGGCACACCATTACCGCCACCACAGCCCCCCCGACAGCGGCCACAGCGACTAGCAGCGCCAATTCAACCACCCCACGCTAGCATGACTGCGGGACGCCTTCGTCCTGGCCACGCCTCTCATCTCTCTCAAGAATTCAGCCTATCTCCCAGACCTTAGAGCAGCATGAAAGGAAGCTGAGACTTGCCAGACCACGAGGGGCGAGGGCTAGTGTCCTGTTTCCGAAATACGATTACAAACAGTCGTTGCGAAGACTCCGGCTTGCCGGAGGATGAAGCAATCGGCCATGCCCCGATACAATCGGGGCGCCACAGGGGGATGAAAAACCCCCTAGATGCTCCGACTCTGTCGCGAGTCCTCGACGGAGTCGGGACTTCGTCGGCAGAAGAATGTTGAGGACAGATGAGTTCAACCGACTCCTCAGCACGACAGCCCCTCCCCCAAGACCTATTTTCACGCCAATCTGGAGGAGGGGTGGGCCCCGCCGCCAGATTGCCACGGCCCTCCGGAGCCTGTGGTGAGGACCTCGAACCATCAGGCCTCGCAAAGACATAGAGACATTGGCTGCGAACTTCAGGGACACCACACAGGTGGGAGTGACGGCGGGGCGGGGCACAACCCCGCCCCTTTCCTTGGTGTCGGTGGATGAACTGCGGAAGCGGTTGTGCGAGAATGACTCCCGAATCCTTGGCCAGGAGGTCGTCAGCTATGGCAGCAGATGTGAGGATCACCGGCATTGAGGCCCACCTGTTCGAGTACGAGCTTCCGGACCATGGCCACGACTACAACGGCTTCTCCATCATCTATAAGAAGGGGAGCACCGTCCGCCGCCGAACCATGGCCATCAAGGTCCACACCCACACAGGGGTCACGGGAGAGTTCGTGGGCGGCACTGCGGCCAGCCTCGGCCAGCTCCAGGTGTTTGCTCGCTATCTCCTTGGGAAGAACGCCCTGGAGCGGGAGCTTATCTACAACGATGTGAAGCGGGGCCTCCGGTTCTCCGACAAGGTGGGCATGGGCCCGGTGGACGTGGCCCTTTGGGACATCGCCGGAAGAATCTACGGCGCGCCCATTTACCAGATGCTGGGCGGGTATAGGCGAAAGCTCCCTGCTTATGCCAGCACGTACCATGGCGAGGAGAACAGTGGTTATCTGGACAGCCCGGAGACCTATGCCGACTTCGCTCAGCAGTGCCTGGAGATGGGGTATCCTGCCTTCAAGCTCCACGTCTGGGGGCAGCCGCCCTTCGATAGGGACGTGGCCGCGGTGCACGCCGTGGGCAAGCGGGTGGGCGGCAAGATGGACCTGATGCTGGATGGCTCCTGCGCCTACAGGACTTTCTGGGATGCCCTGAAGGTGGGGCGTGCGTGCGACGAGGAGGCGTTCATGTGGCTGGAGGACCCCATGTCGGACGCCGGCGTCTCCGCCTTTGCTCATCGGAAGCTCCGGCAGCTCATCAAGACCCCCATTCTCCAGATGGAGATGGTCCGGGGCGTTGAGGCGAAGATAGACTTCATCGTGGCTGAGGCGACGGACTTTGTGCGGGCGGACATCCAGGACGGAGGCATCACCGGCGTCATGAAGATAGCCCACGCCGCCGAGGGGTTCGGGCTGGACGTGGAGATTCACGCCACCGGGCCAGCCCAGCGCCACTGCATGGCCGCCATGCGCAACGCCAACTACTACGAGATGGCGCTGGTACATCCAACAGGCGCCTGGCAGGGGCCTCCAGTGTACAAGAACTACCGGGACGGGCTGGATGCCGTGGACAGCAACGGCTGTGTGGATGTCCCAGAGGGGCCAGGGCTGGGGGTGGAGTACGACTGGGACTTTATCATGAAGCACCGCGTGGGCGGTGTGGAGTACAAGTAGCGCCAGGAGGGCCCAATGAGGTTCAAGGTCTTGGTGCTGCCCGGCGATGGCATAGGGCCGGAGGTGACAGGGGAGGCGGTGAAGGTGATGGAGGCCGTCTCTGCTCGCACGGGGTTGGCTGTGGACTACGTCCGAGACGAGGTGGGCGGCGCCGCCATGGACAGGCACGGTGTGCCCATCCGGGAGGAGACCCTTGAGCTGGCGCGCCGGAGCCACGCCGTCCTGTTCGGCGCTGTGGGCGGCCCCCGCTGGGACGACCCCAAAGCGCCGGTGCGGCCCGAACAGGGCCTTCTGGCACTGCGCAAGGGGATGGGGGTGTTCGCCAACCTGCGGCCCGTGCGGGTCTTTCCCTGTCTGGAGGCGGCCAGCCCGGTGAAGCCGGAGCGCCTGCGGGGAGTTGACCTGGTGGTGGTGCGCGAGCTTACCGGGGGACTGTACTACGCGACCCCCAAGCGACGCTGGCAGACAAGCCGGGGCAGGGCAGGGGTGGACACCCTGAAGTACACCGAGGCGGAGATCCGGCGCATCCTGAGGGTGGGGTTCGAGCTGGCCCGCGCCCGCCGCAAACGCCTCACCTCGGTGGACAAGGCCAATGTGCTGGAGACGTCGCGCCTGTGGCGGGAGGTGGCCTCGGAGATGGGCTGCGAGTACCCAGACGTGGCCCTGGAGCACGCCCTGGTGGACTCCTGCGCCATGCAACTGGTGAGCAACCCCGCGCGCTTTGATGTGCTGGTGATGGAGAACACCTTTGGAGACATCCTCTCGGACGAGGCTTCGGTGCTCTCTGCCTCCCTGGGCATGTTGCCTTCAGCCAGCCTGTCGAGGGTGCCCGCAGGAGATGGACGGGGGCGTGGGAGCCGCTCGCCCGGCCTGTATGAGCCGGTGCATGGCTCGGCGCCGGACATTGCTGGCCAGGGGAAGGCGAACCCTGTGGGTGCCATCCTGAGCGCCGCGCTCATGCTGCGCTATTCCCTGGGAAGGCCTCATGAGGCGGCCCTGGTGGAGCGGGCGGTGGAGCGTGCCCTTACTGGCGGGCTGCGCACGGCGGACATTGCTGCCCCAGGCCAGCGCGTCGTCACCACGAAAGAGATGGGCAATGCCGTGGCGGAGTTGGTCCGCACTCTGTAGCCTTTAGGTGGGCAGGGTCGTGTTTGTGCCCCCTGGACGGCGGAGATATAATGCCGCCAGACTGTGGGCTCCTTTTGCGACGGATAGAGGATAACTTTGGGAATTCCGCGTGCCGGTGCACGCCTTAGCAAGAAAGGTTCCAAGGTCTTCTACGGCTGGTGGATTGTAGCCATCGGGGTCGTGATGAACGCCCTGGCTGGCGGCACCTACTGGACCGGCTTCAGTGTATTCTTCCTCCCCATAACCAGGGACTTTGGGCTCACCCGTGCCGCTACCTCTTTTGCTTACGGAGTGGCCCGCCTGGAAGGCGGGTTGGAGGGGCCCGCAGCCGGCTACCTGGTGGACCGGGTTGGGCCGGGAAAGCTGATTTTCGTTGGCGCACTCCTGGCAGGCGTGGGTTTCATCCTGTTAGCTTTCACCCACAATTTCGCCTCCTTCCTCCTGGTTTACTTAGGTGTCCTCTCTCTGGGGTTCAACTCCGGCTTTAATCACGGCGTGATGGCGGCGGTGAACAACTGGTTCAGTCGGCACCGTGGCCTGGCCATGTCTATGGTGGCTGTGGGTATGTCGGTAGGTGGTGCCGTCATCGTTCCTCTGATGGGTCTCTCCATACGGACCTTCGGGTGGCGGCCGACTGCGGCCATCGCCGGAGTGGTGGTGTTGGTGGTGGTCCTGCCTCTCTCGTTCTGGGTGCGTCGCAGTCCGGAGAGCATGGGGCTGAGGCCGGACGGCGACCCTCCCGTGCCATCTGGTCCGCCTCCGCAGGCTGATGTGGCGTCGCACCCCTCGCCATTCCAGGAGGAGCGAGCTTCTCGGGACTTCACCGCCCGAGAGGCGTTCGGGACCAGGTCCTACTGGCTGCTGGCCTTTGCCATAGGCCTACGCATCGCTGCCCACACAGGGGTGGCCGTGCACATAGTGCCGCTGATGGTGTGGAAGGGGCAGACCGAGGCCGCTGCCGCTCTTCTGGTGGGCGTGCTGGCCTTTACCACATTGCCTGTCCGCCTGTTCGTCGGGTGGATGGGGGACAGATGGTCATTGCAGCGTATGGCCTCAGTCGGCCTGCTTGTGGGAGTAGGGAGTCTGGTGCTGCTCATGGTGACCGACGGGCGTCTCTGGCAACTGGTGCTGTTTGTGATGATGTTCGCCGTTCCTGAAAGCATCGCCTCCATCACCTGGGCCATGATCGGCGATTTTTTTGGCCGCCGCAGCTTTGCGACCCTCCGGGGTGTGGTGACCCTGGTGCAGAGCCTCATGGCCATGGGGGCGCCGGTCTTTGCCGGGTGGGTGTACGACAGGTCGGGCAGCTACATGGGCGCCCTAGTGCCCATTGCCATTTCCTACGCCGCTGGGGTGCTGCTCTACTGGTATCTCCCTCGTCCGCGGCTTCCCCGCAGGCTGGCTCTTGCCGAGGATGCATCGGCAGGGCAACGTACCGCCTGATATGAAACGAGAGGGCCCGGGATACGCTCCCGGGCCCTAATTCTGCAGCCTGCACCCCTGCTAGCTTGGGGAGGCTGTTCCGATCTCTTTCTTGCGCGCCTGGTTATTCTTGGCAGAAGCCTGCCCGTGCTGGCGCAGGTGCCCGTCCAGGCGCTCCTCCAGGCGGTCTAGCTGAGTGTCCATGCGGTGGAACCGCTGCTCCATCGCCTCCCTGAGGTGGCCCACTATCTCGTCCGCATCGGGTGGGGTGGGGCGCACACCGCCGCCACTGTGGGGCCATACCAGGGAGGGCGCCTGCGGACCCACGGTCACCCGCGCCACCTGGCCGTCTTTCTGGAAGACCACCACCGGGGTGCCGGCCTCCAGCTCGCTCAGGGCTATCTCCCGGCCCCGCTCCATCACGGGCGTGCCCTCCGGGACGGTAAACTGGGCGCTCTGGCCGTCTCGCCGCTCGATGGTCAGCGTGGTGCCGGTGACGGCGGTGACCTTGCCAGGCGTCACGGTGAGCACCACCTTGGTGCTGGATGGCCCCATCAGCTCCAGGTTGCCCTGGATCAGCCGGGAGAAGATGTCGGGGACCCGTTGCAGCCCGTCCTTGGGGCCCCGGCGTTTCGCCTGGGGCATGTCCTTGGGCCTGGGCGTCTCCCCCAGCGTAACAGTGAGAGTGATCTGCTGACCGGCCCGGAGCACAGTCAGGGTTACCTGGTCGCCAGGGGCGAGGTCGCGCAGTTGCTTCGTAACGTCGCCGGGCTCGTCCATCTCTGTGCCGTTTGCGGTGAGGATGACGTCGCCCACCTTGGCCCCAGCTTCGTCCGCCGGACCCTCGGGCACCACCTGGGCGATGGCCACGCCCTCGGTGCTGCTGATTGCCAGCCTCTGTGCGATTCTCTCGTTGAGCTTCACCAGGACCACGCCCAGGAAGGGATGGCCCTGCTGTTCCTGGCTGTCGCCGGAGTTCGACTTGGCGGAGTCCTGGGGGCTGCGGCCCGACGGGGCCGCCAGCACCGCGCCTATGCCGAGCGCCGCCACCATGACCGCCGCAAGGACTGCCAGCACCCATTTGCGTCTAAGCATTGCCTTTGCCTCCTCTGCGTCGTCTGCATCCGATAACGAAAGACGAGGCATGGCGTCAGGGTGCCATGAGGGAGGTACAGTGGCCCTGCTGGGGGCTGGCCTAGCGGACCTTATGCCCGTAGTCGCAGGTGCTGGAAGAGGGCCGGATGCACTCTTCGGGCGGCCTCCAGGGCCTGTTGCATCACCGCCACCAGGGAGAAGTGGGCCGAGGGCTGGGTGCGCAGCTTGAAGAGGTGGTAGCACTGGCGGAGGTCCATGGTGGCCAGCACCCGGCGCTTGTGGGCGTGGGTGACGAGGTACTGGGCCGCGAGAGGCAGCCCGCTGGCCAATTGCCGGTATCCCGCCTCTGCCGAGGCCATGGCCTGGCGGAACGTCTCTCCCAGTCCGGCCTCCTCCAAAAGGGGCGGCACCACGTACCCCAGCTCCACGGTGAGGGGCTGGGCGAAGTAGGACTGCATCCGGTGGCGCTTGAACTCCCGGTACGCTCCGTAGTCCAGCACCAGCTCGAAGGTGTAGTACACCTGCTCCAGCTCCCGGATGGGGGCATCGTGGGGGCCAAGTCGGGAGAGGGCCTCACCAATGAGCCGGCGGCGCTCTGCCTCGTCCATACGAAGCACCTTGTCCCACACGTCCAGGTAGGGCCGGCTGGCGTAGCGGTAGAGAAAGGCGGCAGCCACCTTTTCTTCGGCCTGTGGGTCGTGGTGGACGAGCGTGGCGTCCTGAGAGGAGGAGGGCGGGGCAGGGGCCATGCGCTCGCCCTCCCGGCGCTGGGCGGCGCGGGTCTCGGCCAGGTAGGCGCTCTTTTCAGCGTATTTGACCAGCGTGGGGGTGATGGCCTGCCCTTGCTGCTTCAGCTCTTTGCCCAGTGCGTGCTCCTCGGCCATCTCCGACGAAAGCAGCTTGGTGATGGCGTGCTCCAGGGTGCGGGCGTTCATGGTGACGCCCACGTTGGTGAGGGTGGCGGCGGGCAGCACGAAGCGGCAGCTATCGGTGGCCTCGCGGCGTAGGCGTAGGCTGTAGGCCGCGTCCCGCTCTCCATTCTGCCTGGGGCGCACGGTTCCCAGGTGTGCCTGGGTGCCCCGGACAAGCTCCTGGTAGGCGGCGAAGAGGGCCTCGCAGGTCTCCACGTAGGCCTGGCGCAGGGGGTGGCCCTCTAGCTCAGCGGGAACATGGTAGCTGCCCGGCGGCATCACCTGATAGCGGGAGGACTTCTCCGTATAGGAGGCCAGGCGGTTGTCCTCCAGGGCGTCGCAGGCCAGGCGGGAGATGTTCTCCACCGCCAGGTGGAGGACGGCGTGCTCCGCCACCGAGGCGTGGCCGTAGCCCACCACCCACCGCTCGTGGAAGTCCGCCGCCTTCTCCGCCGTGACCAGCTTCGCGATCTCGTCGAAGGGCTCGGGACGACGGGAGGTCATGGCGAAGATCACGGCGATCTCCTCCGCCGTGATCTTCTGCGGGTCCAGGGGGTAGATGTGGGGCTGAGGGGTCTCGGAACGCGGTGCGGGTGCCATGGGCCTACCGGAAGTGGGCGAAGCCCTTGGGAGTCCGCACCTCGATGAGCTGGATGCGGTCGGACTTCACCGCCCGCTCCAGCTCCCGCAGCAGCCCGTCCAGGTCGCTCACCGACACCGCCTCCACGCCGTAGGCTTCGGCCAGGCGCACGAAGTCGGGGTTGGTCAGCTCCGTTGCCATGACACGCCCCTGGAACAGGTCCTGCTGCCTTTTGTTCAGCACTCCCCAGGCGTTGTCGTTGAAGATGAGCACCACCGGAGCGATGCCGTACTGGACTGCGGTGCCTAGCTCCTGCATGTTGTACTGGAAGCCACCGTCGCCGGTGATGCACACCACGGTGCGCTGCGGGCTGCCCACCTTGGCCCCCAGGCTGGCGGGGAAGGCGAACCCAATCCCCACCCAGCCGTGGGGCGTCACCCAGGAGTTGGGCTCGTACATGGGGAAGCAGCGGACCAGCGTCTGGGCGGGCACCGTGGGGTCTACCACCATGACCGCGTCCCGGGGGAGCACTGAGCGGATACCCTCCCATACCCGAAGCTGGTTGGGGTACTGCTCCTTCAATCCCTGCGATGTTCTTTTCTTCAGCTCCTCCATCTCCCGCTGCCAGACGCTGCTGCGCTGCACCCGTTGGCCTCCCAGGGCCTGGAGGAGCTGGCCCAGCACGGCCTTGGCGTCTCCGGCCAGGCCGACACTGGTGGGGTAGTTGCGCCCGAACATCTCCGGGTCTATGTCTATGTGGACCAGCTCCTGGGGCATGCGCAGGCCCACGCCGACGGTGGTGCGGTAGGGGAGGCTGCTTCCCACCACCAGGCACAGGTCGCAGGTGCCTACGAACTCCTGGACGGGGTTGTCGCCCCAGATGCGGCGCCCCAGGGCAGTCCCCAGGGATAGGGGATGGTCCTCGGGGAATGCCCCTTTGCCGCCGTCGCCGGTGACCACAGGGCAGTCCAGGGCCTCGGCCAGGCGCACCAGCTCCGGGGTGGCGCCGGACATCATGACTCCGTTGGCCGCCCAGATGACGGGGCGTTTGGCGGACCGCAGCTTCTGGACGGCCCGCTCCACCTGGGCGGGGTCTGCCGAAGGCGATAGTGCTGAGCGAGGTGGCATCACCTCCACCTCCGCCTGCTGCTCCAGCAGGTCGGTGGGCACCTCCAGCTCAATGGGCCTGGGGTGCCGGGTGTGGAACCGCTGGAACGCCTCCTCGATGTGGTCGCCGATGGACTCCACGCTGTCCACCAGGGCACACCAGCCGGTGACCGAGCGGAACATCTCAAGCTGGTCTTTGGGCTCGTGGGTGACGCCGCGGCGGCTGTTGACGAACTCCTTCTCCACGTTGGTGGTGATCTGGAGCAGCGGCGTGGAGGAGTGGTATGCCTCCCCCATGCCCCCCACGGAGTCGGCGGCGCCCGGCCCGGTGCTGGTCAGGAGCACCCCGGGGCGTCCTGTGACGCGGGCGTAGCCGTCGGCCATGGATGCGACGGCGTGCTCGTGCCTGCCGCCGATGACGCGAATGCGGCCCTGCTGGTGGTAGAGGGCATCGAAGATGTGCAGGGTGTGGATGCTTATGACGCCGAATACGGTGTCTACCCCCTGAGCCAGCAGGGATTCCACCACCGCCTGGCCGCCGGTGAGTCGTGCCATGGCCTTGCACCCCTTGGGGCTGGAGTGCACCAATTATACAGCGGGGGCCGGTCAGTTGGGGCGATAGCAGGCTGCGGAAAAAGGCCCGAGGCCCTTTTCCGCAGGTTCACCTCACCCCTGGGAGGGAAGGGGGCCATCGCTGAAAAACGAAGGTTTTCAGCGACCTGATAGGTGAAGCTGTCCCAAAACCCTCACCCCCTGTGTCCCCCGCTCCCTTACCAAGGGAGCGGGGGAGAAAAGTGCGATCTGGGGGACACCTCCGACTTCGTCGCGAGTCTCGATGAGCAAAGCTCATCGGACCCCAGACCTCCGGCCCTTCGGCTGCGCTCAGGGCAAGCTCCGGGGCGAATCCCCCTCTGCACTCCCCCATGCACGAAATTTGGGATAGCTTCGTGGGTCAAAGGCCCTGGTCAAAGAGAGAGTGCTCCCGGTACACAGACCTGGGATGGTGGGCCGGTGTGGGAAGTCGCAGTGGCCATGGCAGGGCGTCCAGCGCTAGCTCCGAAGGGTAGGGGAGGTGATGGATGCTTTCGCTGAGCGCATGGCCTGTGGGGTGCTGAAGCTGCTACCTGGCTCAATAGGACAGGCCCATTTACTTGTAGTATAGTGAGGCGGAAGTCTCCTCAAGGAGGTGTGCTTCCATGGTCGCCAGACACCCCGGTGTAGCCTATAGCCTCACTGTCAGGGCGCAGTATGCCAACAAGGTAGGCATGCTGGGCCAGATCAGCTCCGCCATCGGCGAGGTGGGGGGAGATATCGGCGCCGTGGACATAGTCTCCTCCAGCCGCAGCAGCATAGTGCGCGACGTCACGGTGAATGCTCGAGATGAGGAGCACGGGCACGAGATAGTGCACCGGCTACGCCAGTTGCCTGGGGTGAAGGTGGTGCACGTCTCCGATCGTGTTTTCTTGAGGCACCTGGGGGGCAAGATCGAGATATCCTCCAAGAGCCCTGTCAGGACCCGCGACGACATGTCCATCGTGTATACCCCGGGCGTGGGTCGGGTCTGCATGGCCATCTATCACGACCCCGCATCGGTGTGGTCTCTCACTACCAAGGCGAACACCGTGGCTGTGGTGTCTGATGGCACCGCTGTGCTGGGCCTGGGGGACATCGGGCCCAGGGCTGCCATGCCGGTCATGGAGGGTAAGGCCCTGCTGTTCAAGGAGCTGGGGGGCGTGGATGCATGGCCCATCTGCCTGGACACCAAGGACCCCGACGAGATCATCCAGACGGTGAAGCTCATGTCCACGGGCTTCGGTGGCATAAACCTTGAGGACATCTCGGCGCCACGCTGCTTCTACATAGAGGACCGGCTCAAGCAGGAGATGGACATACCAGTGTTCCACGATGACCAGCACGGCACCGCCGTTGTGACTATGGCGGCTCTCATCAATGCCCTGAAGATCGTAAACAAGAAGCCCGACGCGCTGAAGGTGGTGCTGACCGGCGTGGGTGCCGCTGGCGTGGCCTGCACCAAGATGCTGATGAGCGCCGGGGTGCGCAATATCATCGGCTTCGACCGACAGGGGTCGCTGCATAGGGGGCGGAACTACGGCGACAACACGATGAAGGCCTGGTTCGCCTCGGCGACCAACCCCGACGATGTGCGAGGCGACCTGATGGAGGCCATGAGAGGGGCCGACCTGTTCCTGGGCCTCTCGGGGCCTGGCATCATTAAAGTAGATCATCTCAAAGTTATGAACAGAGACCCCATCGTCTTTGCCATGGCCAATCCCGACCCGGAGATCTGGCCAGAGGAGGCGGAAGGGCATGTGCGGATCATGGCCACGGGCCGCTCCGACTATCCCAACCAGATCAACAACGCCCTGTGCTTCCCCGGCCTGTTCCGTGGTGCCCTGGATGTCAGGGCCCGCCTCATCAACGACGAGATGCAGATGGCTGCTGCCCATGCTATCGCTGCCGGGGTCCCTGCCAGCGACCTGAACGAGGACTACATCATGCCCAGCATCTTCGATACACGGGTGGTGAGGAACGTGGCCAGGGCGGTTGGCCAGGCCGCCCACGAGACCGGTGTGGCCCAAAGGTCCAGGAGGCGCCTGGTGGCCTACTCGGTACCCGCCGCGAGGTAGGGAGCTGGGGGGCGAATGGCGGCGGAGCGTGGGTAGGGCTTTTCATTGACGTTGGATGCGGAACAGGTGAACTCTGAAAGGTTAGAGTGAGTCCCTGCCCCCGCCTGCGGGGGAAGGTCAGGATGGGGGTCCTCCAATACTGCACCGGAATGGCTGAAATGCCCTGGGAGGGCGACGCACGACCTTGCTCCCGCCGACCACGGGTGGTATAATCCTGCCCAACAAATAGATAGAGAGCCAAAGACAACCAGGGCCGCTTTTCTTGTGAAAGTGGACCTTTAAGTCAGCCCGGCGAGGCTGGCAAGGTTGCAGGAGGCCCGGAACGGGCGGTACGTCCGGTCCTATAATGGTCTTTGGCTCCAGTTTGAGGCAGACTCCTGTAACCTCTCGCCAGCCACCAAGGGCGAGGGGTTTTTTGTGGCCGACGAAAAGCGACTGATGGGCCCGGACGACATCCGCCGCGCCCTGGCACGCCTCTCCCACGAGGTGGTGGAGCGCCACCGGGGGGCGCAAGACCTGGTCTTCGTTGGTGTGCACACCCGAGGCGTTCCCCTGGCCCATCGCCTGGCTGGTAACGTCTCCCGCTTGGAGGGCGTCCATGTCCCTGTGGGCGTCCTGGACATCAGCCTGTACCGCGATGACCTGGGGCGCAGGGCTAGCCCCGTGGTCCACCCCACCCAGTTCCCCGTGGACATAGACGACAAGTGCGTGGTGCTGGTGGATGACGTGCTGTTCACGGGCCGCAGCATCCGCGCCGCCATGGATGCCTTGATGGACATGGGCCGGCCCAGGCTGGTGCAGCTTCTGGCGCTGGTGGACCGTGGACACCGGGAGCTGCCCATCCGCGCTGACTACGTGGGCAAGAACATCCCCACCGCTATGAGCGAGGAGGTGCAGGTGAGACTCCAAGAGGTGGACGGCGTGGACGAGGTGGTGTTGCTCACCAGCGCGACGGCGGTGACGGCGTGAGCACTCTACAACCTGTGGCCGAGCCGAAGGTGACCCAGACCGGGGGGCAATGCCGCCGTCATCTGCTGGACCTGGACGACTTCTCCCCTCAGGAGATCGAGGCGGTGATGGAGACCGCCGACGGTATGCGGGAGGTGCTGGGCAGGGAGATAAAGAAGGTGCCCACCCTGCGGGGCAAGGTGATTGTGACGCTGTTCTACGAGTCCAGCACCCGGACCCGCGTCTCCTTCGAGCAGGCCGCCAAGATACTTAGCGCCGATGTCATCAACGTCAGCGCCGACTCCTCCAGCGTATCCAAGGGGGAGTCGCTGTTGAACACCGCCCTCACCCTCCAGGCAACCGGGGCCGACTTTCTGGTGGTGCGCCACCCCCACTCGGGAGCCCCTTACCTCATGGCCTCTCACCTGGAGCGCAGCGGGGTCATCAACGCGGGGGATGGCTGGCACGCCCACCCCAGCCAGGCCCTGCTGGACATGTACACCATCCGGCGACACCTGGGGCGCCTGGCCGGTGTGAAGGTGGCCATAGTCGGGGATGTCCTTCACAGCCGGGTCGCACGCTCCAACCTCTGGGGCCTGGCGCGGGTGGGGGCTCATATCACCCTGTGTGGTCCTCCCACTTTGCTTCCCCTGGACCTTCTTCGGGGAGCCGGGGCTGAGGGAGGGGCGTACCTACCCGATACCGTAGCAGTGGAGACAGACCTGGACCGAGCCCTGGATGGGGCTGACGTGGTGATGGTGCTCCGGCTCCAGAAGGAGCGGCAGCAGGCCGGTCTTCTTCCCAGCCTTCGGGAGTACTGTCGGCTGTGGCAGGTGAATCCCAAGCGCCTGGAGCGCGCCAAGCCTGGGGCGCTGGTGATGCACCCCGGCCCCATGAACGAGGGGATAGAGATTAGCCCGGCCGTGGCCCATGGGTCCCAGTCTCTCATTGAGGAGCAGGTGACCAATGGCGTAGCTGTGCGCATGGCGCTCCTTTACATGCTGGCGGTGCCTGGCCGGGAGGAGGCGCAACGGTGAGTGGCGAGGCCATTCTCATCCAGGGCGCCCGCATCATAGACCCATCCCGGGGCCTGGATCGCCCGGGCGACCTGCTGGTCTGCGACAGCCTCATCGCCTCCGCCGGCGAGCCGGTGGACCCCGCGTCTCTGCCCGGCGGTAGCCGCGTGGTGCGCGCCGGACGCCGGTGGGTGGCCTGTCCGGGGTTCATTGACCTGCACTGCCACCTGCGGGAGCCCGGCCACGAGCACAAGGAGACAATTGCCACTGGCACCCTCGCCGCGGCCCGGGGAGGCTTCACCGCAGTCTGCTGCATGCCCAACACTGAGCCTGCCATAGACAGCGAGTCCATGGTGGAGTACGTCCTGCGCCAGGCCAGGGCCACAGGGTGCGTCCGCGTCTTTCCCATCGGCTGCATCACCCAGGGACGCCAGGGCAAGGTGCTGGCAGGGCTGAGGGAGCTGGCTGAGGCCGGCGCAATAGCCTTCAGCGACGACGGCAACCCTGTGGGCGATCCCCACATCATGCGCATGGCCTTGCAATACACCGTTGGCCTGGGGCTGCCCATCATCAACCACTGCGAGGACCACTCCCTGTCCGCTGGTGGGGTGATGAACGAGGGCTGGGTGGCCACCAGGCTGGGGTTGCGAGGCTACCCAGCCGCGGCGGAGGAGGTCATGATTGCCCGGGATATTGCCCTGGCCGAGATGACCGGCGGCAGGCTCCACCTGGCCCACATCAGCACGGCGGGGGCCGTTGACCTGGTGCGCCAGGCGAAGGCCCGCGGCCTGGCGGTGACGGCGGAGGCGACGCCCCATCACCTGACCATGAACGACGCCTGGGTCCTGGGAAGGCGGGACGGGGGCGCCCCTTCGCCGCAGCCTCTCGTCCTCTCCGCCTACGATACTCGCACCAAGGTGAACCCGCCTCTTCGTTCGCCAGCCGACGCCGAGGCGCTGGCGGCGGCGCTGGTGGACGGCACTATTGACATAATCGCCACGGACCACGCGCCCCACGCCATAACGGACAAGCTGGTGACCTATGAGGAGGCGGCCTTCGGGATAAGTGTGCTGGAGACGGCCCTGGGTTCCCTCATGGGGCTGGTGCACGGGGGCCTGGTTGACCTGCCCACCCTGGTGCACCGGCTGACGGTGGGGCCGTCCCAGGTGCTTGGGGGCCGTTTCGACGACCTGGCCACCCTGCGCCCAGGCACCCCGGCGGACGTGGTGCTCTTCGACCCCGACGAGGAGTGGACTGTGGACGTGGGCCAGTTCGCGTCCAAGGGGAAGAACACGCCCCTGGACGGCTGTACCTTGAAGGGCAGGGTGAAGCTGACCATGGTGCAGGGCCGGGTGGTGTTCGACGGGATGGGGGGAGCCATCTAGCTGTGAGTAGAGGAGTGATTTGACGAAAACAGCCTATCTGGTGCTGGAAGACGGCTCGGTGTACGAAGGGGAGAGCTTCGGCGCCGAGGCTACCGCGTATGGTGAGGTCGTCTTCAATACCAGCATGACCGGCTACCAGGAGATGCTCACCGACCCCTCCTACGCAGGCCAGGTCCTGGTGGGCACCTACCCCCTCATGGGCAACTATGGCGTCAACGCGCAGGACGTGGAGTCGCGCCGTCTCCAGGTGTCGGGCTTCGTGGTGTGCCATCACTCCCTCACTCCCAGCCACTACGATAGCGTGGGCACCCTCCACCAGTTCCTCGCCAGCCAGGGGGTGCCTGGGGTATGCGGCTTGGATACCCGCGCCGTCACCCGGAAGCTCCGCTCCCACGGCGTCATGATGGGCATCATCACCACCCAGGAGTCGCCCCAGCAGGCGCTGGAGCGCCTCAAGGTGGTGCCTGCCTACGGCGCCACCGACTTCGTCCGCAACGTAGCGACCGACAGCCAGTACACCTGGGACGGAGGCCCGAAGGGCCATGCTGGCAGGTCACTTCGGATCGCCGTCACGGACTGTGGCCTCAAGTACAACATCCTGCGCATCCTGAAGCACAAGGGGTGCGAGGTCATCGTCGTTCCCGGCCATACCGGCGCAGAGGAGATCATGGCCCTCAGGCCTGTGGGGGTCGTGTTCTCGCCTGGGCCTGGAGACCCCGCGCTCCTGGACTACGCTGTAAAGACGGCGCGGGCCATCGCGGGGCGGGTGCCGGTGATGGGCATCTGTCTGGGCCACCAACTGCTGGCGCGGGCCTTCGGAGGTCAGACGTTCAAGCTGAAGTTCGGGCACCGGGGCGCCAATCACCCGGTGCGGGACCTGGCCACTGGTCGTGTGCACATCACTGCTCAGAACCACGGCTACGCGGTGGACGGGGATGGCTTGCCCCCTGAGTTGGAGGTGACCCACGTGAACCTGAATGACGGCACGGTGGAAGGGCTGCGGCACCGGGAGGTGCCTGTTATCTCTATTCAGTACCACTCGGAGGCCGCGCCGGGCCCACGGGACAACGAGTACCTGTTCGACAGGTTTCTGGAAATGGTAAGGATGATAAGGAAGGAGGTCAAGGGGTCATGAGAGAGGCCCGAGACGCGAGACAGGGCAGAGACGTGAGAGAGACCAGAGAGGGGAGACAGGGTAGGGAGGCGAGAGATGCCCGGGAGCAGGTGGCTGAGCCCAGGGAGCGCGTGGTGGCGGAGGTGCCGGGGGAGGCGGCGGTGATGCGGGTGCCGCCGCGGAGCCGCTGGCAGGTCTTATTGTTGGAGTACGAGCTGCTGGACTCCTACTGGACCTACCTCCAGCAGCGTGTCTGGATGAGCGGGTTGGTGCTGGTGGGCCTGAGCATGGTGGGCATTACTTTCATGGCGGTGGGCCTGACGGCGGGCGACGAACTCACACTTCGAGTGGTGGGGCTGGTGGGGGCCGTGGCCGTACTGCTCACCCTGGGGTGGTGGCTCCTGCTGCGTCGCACTTTTACCCTCCAGCACGTGTCCGAGTACCGCAAGCGGGAGATTGAGCGAGAGCTGGGGATGCGCCAGGAGCTATACCTGTCCTACCTGCGCCAGGGGAGGCTCGTCGGGCTGCGGCGGGCTGACACTCTGGCGGAGCGCATGGCGGAGGGTGATGCGGAGTTGACGGATGACCTGCGCAAGCTGGCGCACAGCTCCGAGGCCAGGCCCTGGTTCCCCCAGCTCATGGGCGAGCGGTTGGTGTGGAGCCTGGTGCCCTGGCTCCTCATCGCCGCCTGGGTCGCACTCTACATGCTGAAGCGGGGGTAAAGGGGTAAAGGGGTGGGCCGCTGCACATGAAATCCGCTCATGGTGAGCCCCGATGATATCGGGGTTGCGAGTCCTTCTTGGACTTGTCGAACCATGAGTGGCAGGAAATGTGTGCGCGCCTCTTACCCGGAGCCTCTCGAAGGGTGACACGAAGACCGGCCGGACTGAAGTGCACGGATGACCACGAAAGCTAAGCCATCCAAGGTCCTGGTCATAGGCTCGGGGCCCATTGTCATAGGGCAGGCGGCGGAGTTCGACTACGCCGGCACCCAGGCGTGCAGGGCGCTCCGTGAGGAGGATGTCACCACGGTGCTGGTGAACTCCAACCCCGCCACCATCATGACGGACCAGGACATTGCGGACATCGTGTACATTGAGCCCCTGACGGTGGATGTGCTGGAGCGCGTCATCGCCCGGGAGCGGCCTGAGGGTCTGCTCCCCACCCTGGGAGGCCAGACGGGGCTAAACCTGGCGGTGGACCTGGCCAACGTCGGCGTCCTGGACAGGTACGGCGTGCGTCTTCTGGGGACACCCCTGGACACTATCCGAAAGGCGGAGGACCGCAAGCTGTTCCGCCAGCTTTTGCTGGACATCGGGGAGCCGGTGCCCACCAGCGAGACCGTGACCACTATGGCCGAGGCCCGGGAGGCGGCCCGCCGCATCGGCCTGCCTTTGGTGGTGCGCCCGTCCTATACGCTGGGAGGGACGGGAGGTGGTCTGGTTCACACGTGGGAGGAGCTGGAGGCAGTGGCCCAGGACGGCCTGAGCGCCAGCCCCATTCACCAGGTGCTTGTGGAGCAGTCAGTGGAGGGGTGGAAGGAGATCGAGTACGAGGTGATGCGGGATGGCGCCGACAACTGCATCACCGTCTGCAATATGGAGAACATAGACCCCATGGGGGTCCACACCGGCGACAGCATAGTGGTGGCGCCTAGCCAGACGCTCTCCGACAAGGAATACCAGCTCCTCCGCTCCGCAAGCCTGCGGATCATTCGTGCCCTGGGCATCGAGGGCGGGTGCAACATCCAGTTCGCCCTCACCCCAAGCTCTGTGGTTGCCCAGGCGCTCCCAGGGAACGTGCCCAAGGAGCCACGGTACCACGTCATCGAGGTGAACCCCAGGGTGAGCCGCTCCTCGGCCCTGGCCTCCAAGGCCACCGGCTACCCCATTGCCCGGGTGGCGGCCAAGATAGCAGTGGGGAAGCGGCTGGACGAGATACCCAACGCCGTCACGGGCAAGACCCTGGCGGCCTTCGAGCCGGCCCTGGACTACTGCGTGGTCAAGATACCCCGCTGGCCCTTCGACAAGTTCGCCACCGGCGACCGGGTCCTCGGCACGCAGATGAAGGCCACCGGCGAGGTGATGGCGGTGGGTCGCAGCTTTGAGGCCGCGCTTCAGAAGGCGGTGCGCTCTCTGGAGCTGGGGGGCCGCTCCCTTATGTGGGAGGACCCGGCGTGGCGGCGCGACGGCGAGGGCATACTGGAGCGCCTGCCCCTGAAACCCACAGACCTGCGCCTGTGGGCACTCACTGCCGCCCTGCGCCGCGACGTAGGCGTGGAGGACCTGGCCAGGCGCACTTGCATTGACCCGTGGTTCATCAGCGCCCTCCAGAACATCGTTGACATGGAGCGCCGCCTTCTCTCGGAGGACCTGGGGCCGCGCCTGCTGCGACAGGCCAAGCGCCTGGGCTTTTCCGACGAGCAGGTGGGAACGCTGGCGGACCGGCTGCCTGCCCAGGTGCGGGAGCTGCGCCGCCAGTGGGGCATCAGGCCTGTGTACAAGATGGTGGACACCTGCGCCGCCGAGTTCGAGGCCCAGACCCCCTACTTTTACAGCACTTACGAGCAGGAGAATGAGGCGGAGTCCCTGCCTGGCCCGAAGGCCGTGGTCATAGGCAGCGGCCCCATCCGCATCGGCCAGGGCATCGAGTTCGACTACTGCTCGGTACACGCTGCGTGGGCCCTCCAGGAGGAGGGGGTCAGGTCCATCATGGTCAACTCCAACCCGGAGACGGTCTCCACCGATTTCGACACCAGCGACCGGCTGTACTTTGAGCCTCTGGACCATGAGAGCGTAATGGATGTCCTGGAGAACGAGGGTGTCGCCTTGCCTGGCAGTGAAGAGGTGCGGTACCCGCCCTCGGTGGTCCAGTTTGGCGGGCAGACGGCCATCAACCTCTCCCAGTCCCTGGACAGGGCAGGGATGCCCATCCTGGGCTCCAGCGCCATGGCCATAGACATCGCCTCGGACCGGGACAAGTTCGGCGACTTCCTGGAGACCCTGGGCATTCCCCAGCCACCGGGAGCGGCGGTCACCTCCCTGGAGGAGGCCCTGAGCGTGGCCGGGCGGCTGGGCTTCCCCCTCCTGGTGCGCCCCAGCTACGTGCTGGGGGGCAGGGCCATGGAGATCGTCCAGAACGCCACCGAGCTGGTCCGCTACCTCACCATGGCCGTGGAGGTGGGGCAGGGCCGCCCGGTGCTCATTGACAAGTACATGGAGGGGAGGGAGGTGGAGGTGGACGCCGTCTGCGACGGCGAGGGCGTGCTCATACCCGGCATCATGGAGCACGTGGAGCGGGCCGGTGTCCACTCCGGCGACTCCATGGCCGTTTACCCCGGCCTCACGCTGACTGAGGGGGAGGTGGCGACCCTGGTGGACTACACCACTCGCATCGGGCTTGCCCTGGGGGTGCGAGGGCTCATGAATGTCCAGTATGTCATAATGAGCGACGGCCTCTACAGGGACCCGGCCACCTTCGACCGGAAGGCCTCTCTACACTCGACGGTCTACGTGCTGGAGGTGAACCCCAGGGCCAGCCGGACGGTGCCCTTCATCTCCAAGGTCACTGGCGTCCCCATGGCCAGGCTGGCCACCAAAGTGATGCTGGGCCGGACGCTGAAAGGGTTGGGGTACCCGGCGGGCCTCTGGAAGCGACAGCACCTGGTGGGGGTAAAGGCGCCTGTTTTCTCCATGTCCAAGCTAACGGGGGTGGACACCTACCTGGGCCCGGAGATGAAGTCCACCGGCGAGGTCATGGGCATTGACCACGACCCTGCGGCGGCGCTGGCCAAGGCGCTGATGGCGGCGGGGCTGATGCTTCCCACGCAGGGCTCCATCCTGCTCACCATCGCCGACAAGGACAAGCCGGAGGTGGTGCCCCTGGTCAAGGCTCTGGCCGCCTCCGGCTACCACATCTACGCCACCGAGGGCACCGCCGCCATGGTCCAGGGGCTGGGCATCCCGGTGGCCATGGTGCGCAAGAAGCTGGGCGAGGGCCACCCCAACACCGTGGACGTCATAGTGGACGGTACAGTGGACGCCGTGGTCAACACCATCGAGGCCACAGCCACTGCCATCCGGGACGGCTTCGAGATACGGCGCACCGCCGTGGAGCGGCGCATCCCCTGCTACACTTCCCTGGACACGGCGCGGGCCGCCATCCAGACCCTTCTCCGCGGCAGCGCCCACTACAACGTCAAGCCCAACGCCGATTATTTGAGGGGAGATGGGGGAGAGTAGGAGGCCTGTTTCCTGCTCCCTGATGGGGGCTGCCACCCAGAGCCAAGGTGCTTGCCCCCGCCAATGGTGGGGCTCAGCGGACACTACTCGAACTTTTTGCGGCCGGACCTGGTGCCCAGACTCAAGCAACTTTTAGCCAGCCGCTGATGGCCTCGCTGGTACGCCATACTCCTCAAGCACATGCACAGGGATGGGCAAGCGCTCCAATGCACGAGGCTCCACTTTGATGGCCCCTTGGCCGTATGACTTGGCAACTAGGCTCAGGTTAGCGATTGTGTCGGGATGTGCGAGCACCCGCTCTACCCGCTCAATAAAGCTGGGTTCCTCAGTGAGAAGGTACACGCAAAGGAAACCCGTGAGCGGCACGACGCCTGCTAGGTTTCGTATGAAGCGGGCATTTCGTCTGCCAAGGTATGCGAACAAAAAATGCGGTGTTCGACGCACCTCCATCTTATACCAAGGGCGTCGCTGGCTTATAAGCGGCCTCTTCGGTAAACCACTTCGTTGGCCCTCTGCTAAATAGCGCTGCACTGCCTCCGGGAACTCATTGACGGTTCTGCCATCGAGGCTCAACAACCACGTAGGTCTTCCTCGCTTATCTAGCTGATCAAGCATGGAGGTGGTAATGGTGTCACCCACCACATCACGGGTTCGGCCGATCGCGCGCAAGAAGAATTCTCTGGGGAGTTGCAGGTCTGTTATTTCATGCGAGGTGAGAAAGAAGAAGTCTTGTGCGCCGGGAGCAATTCCGCGCATTACCTGTGCGTAGCTACACAGCCGAGGCGTGTCAATCATGTCTCCTGCGGGAAAGCGGCTCAGTCCAGTTGTCAGTCCCTCCACCAGCCCGCGCCTTACCACTGAAATGTCGGCACTAGAGATGTGCTGAAAGTTACAGCAAAGCCATGTTTTCAAAGCTGGAGTTTCTGCCCTGTGAACTCGCGCCCATAGAAACTCATCGCGAGGTTCTTTCCTGGTCAGTAAAAAGATGAGTGGATTTGTGTCTACTGCTGAGAAGGGTGTCGCGTGTGGGTCAAAAGTGACAACGCAGTCAAGCCGATAATTGATTGTGATCCAACCCCATAAATAGTCTGCGAAAACGCCCTCACAGGTGTCTGCTGGCATGATGAAGGCAAGCTTCCCACCCTCTTTTAAATGGCGCAGCGCTTGGAGAAGGAAATAAACGTGGAGTCCAGCGCGGCCATCTAGGGGCCGTCCGATCGTCATTGCAGCAAAGAGCTTCAGAAAGCCCTTGTAGTCTGAACTAACTCGATGGTGGCGTA
The DNA here is from genome assembly GCA_016190445.1 of Chloroflexota bacterium. Classification (GTDB taxonomy): domain Bacteria; phylum Chloroflexota; class Dehalococcoidia; order Lucifugimonadales; family JACPQL01; genus JACPQL01. The sequence continues at coordinate 34,168 of JACPQL010000027.1, read as the reverse complement.
TGTATGGCGGGTTCGCAACTATAGCCCTGAACTGCCCTTCAGGTGGATCCTGTAGGAAATCTGCCAGTTTGACATCTTCGATATCGGCCGTCTCTAGCTCGTCGTGCAGAGCCGTAGCTAAGATATTAGCATCTAGTTCGGAGCCACTTAGCGCGATGGGGCGACCAAGCTCTTTACTAAGTTTCTTCGCTGCACGGAAGAACGAGCCTTGCCCTACAGCCGGGTCGAAAATGTCTCCGGCACCATCGGCTAATACATAGCCGACCATCGCCTCTGCTACCCACCCAGGGGTCCAGAACTGCCCTTTCTCCCTAAGCGCTTCTCTAGCAGGCCCACTTCGCGGGAGGGACACACGGGAGGTAGCCACTAGCGCCTCCTCTCCGTGCAGGCTTGCAACTCTTGAAGAGCTTCGTTGGAAAGCTTCAGCTCACCCCCTTCGAACCTTACGAAGGGGAGGATATGCCCATTTTTATCAACTATGGAGTCAGCTTTGAGCTTTACCTCTCCTTGAGTCTCTGCCAGTTTATAGCCGTAGTGGTAGTAAATCTTGTAGATCTGCTTCCTAGTAGTAGCACCACCTGGTGCTTGAAATATCTGTTCGGTAGCCTTGATGAGGCTGCTGTCAAGTAAGGTCAGAGCGTTATCCAGCGAGATTCCATACGCAATATCATGGAATACATGCCATACATGTATGGGTACACCCGTGGCCGTTTGCCAGGATTGAAGAGAGGCTAAGTCCTCGTCCTTGAGGATAATCGTTGGAACGACTGCCGTTTTCTTCAGACCGGGTTTACCTCCCAAGCGCTTCTGGGGGGACAAAGGAGTGCCGTAATTGGGCATTTGTTTGGCTACCCACAGACTATTTTCGCACTCAACACCAACAATAGTCCGTGACAATAACGCCCGCATACCTTTGTTGTTTTCGGGAATGAAAGGGAGTTCTTTATCACCTCCCAACTTCTCGACTATGTCGCTCACGAAATTGGCATCGGTTTTTCTGAAGACCAGTATGTCCGGGCGTTTGATATTACCCAAACCTGCTGCTTCTAGTCGTTCAAAATATAGTTCAAACTCTCTAACATCTGTAGGGGCAACACCGCTGGGGCCATAACAGGTTGCTGAAAAAGGGGTGTCCAGAGGGGCGGAGCCCCTTTGGCGGTCCTTCCGCGGAAGGATGGGGGTGTCCCCCAGATATGATTTCTACCCCCTTCCTGGTCAGGAAGGGGGCCAGGGGGATGGTCGAACGGGTTTTTCATCACCCTGATAGGGAATCGCCCAATAATAGGGAGTTGCATTCACCGCTTCTATAACCCGCTCTTCGCTCCAGTAACCCTGCGACCAACGCATTAGGAAGTCACTGCCGCGAAGTCGGCGGGGGTTCAGAACGAATTCTGACCAAGGGACATGCTGAAATGCCCGAAGCTCGAACTCTAGTTCCTCAGTAGGTATGCTTAGGACTTTATCGAAAGCGCTGATGTGCTTGGTAATGGCTCGCCTCCTAGGGTGGCCCATCACGAGCGACCGCACTTGCCCACACGCCATGATACCCTTAAAACAGATGAGCCGCCACAAGTTCGAGTTTCCGTGGTGGGCCATTGCGGATTCGAACTGAGTCGCCTGCAAGGCTAAGCCCGCAGGCGTTGCGGCCCGGAGGCTACTGTCGGTACGGCGTACCTCAAAACTCCACCTCCACCCCCATTCCTCTCTCCCGGGCGCGGTCGTAGGCGAGCCTGGCGGTGGCCACGTCCAGCGGGCCAAACCCCACCGCCTTGTACAGCACAATCTGCTCCTCCGAGGTGCGACCTGGGCCTGCACTTCTTCAAGCGCGCTCGCTCTCCTCTCCCAGGACCTCCGCTAGCCGTGGTCTTAGCTCCGGGACCAGCCGGGTGGCCGTCTCCCAGACTATCTCCAGGTCCACGCCGAAGTAGCCGTGGATGAGCCGGTCACGCATCCCCGCCATCCTTCGCCATGGCACGTCAGGGTGCCGGCGCCTCACCGCTGCGGGGACCTGTTTGGCCGCCTCACCAATGACCTCCAGGGCGCGGAAGACCGCAAAGTTGGTCTTCTCGTCCCGGGCGAACTCGTCAAAGGGCATGTCGGCGATGAACTCCTTCACCTTGTCCATCATCTCCAGGATGTCGCGGAGATAGTCCAGCGCCTCCCTGCGGGACCTCACGGAACGATGGCCTCCTCCAGGATGCGACTGCCAATCTCCCCCTTGAGGGCCTTCCGGGAGACCAGGTCCACCTTTACTCCAAGGAGCCGGGAAAGCTCCTCCTCCAGGTCCATGAACCCGAACAGGGTCGGCGCTTGCTCGAACTCCACCAGCACATCCAGGTCACTCCGCTTTCGCTGCTGGCCCCGAACGTAGGAACCGAACACCGCCAGAGACCTGACCCCATGGTTTTCTCTCAGGTCAGGCATGTGGTCGCGCAGGGTTCTCAGGATGTCGTCAAGGCTCCGGCGACCTGTTGCAGCTCTTCTCTCTCCCATGGCCCCACCGTCCTGTTCAAGCCTCGGTCCGTGGTGGCTTTGCCCTGCTCCCCTACATCTCCACCTCCGTCCCAACCCCTCTCCAGACCTCGGTCACAGGCCCTCCATGTACCCGGCGATCTCCCGCACCTCCAACCCTTCCACCGCGATCTCCGGGGCATGCACCACCTGGTCTGCACTCCAGATGGTGGTGGCCTTCTTCTCCTTGCCTACGCCCAGCACCCCTTTGAGCACGTTGTGGATGCTGTCGTTGATGCGGACGGTGTTGGGCTTGAGCGGGGCGACGATGCGCCCATCTCGGATGATGTAGGAGTCGCCGACGACGGTGCAGGTGAAGTCGCCCGCGGCGATGCCGTTGATGGGATAGGTGTACCAGATGCGCCCGATGTACAGACCGTCGCCCACCAGGCGGAGCAGCTCCTCCTGCGACATCTCCCGCGACCCCTCCAGCAGCACGTTGGTGGCGGTGGTGGCGGGAGGCCGGTCGAACTGGCGCCCTCCGCCAGGGCCCGCGCGGAAGCCGTTGCGCGGCTCGATGGCCCGGCGGCGCTGGCTGGGGTCCGCTCCCAGCTTCTCCTTGCCTTTGGGGTCTCGGAGTATGCGCTGCGTCTCGTACCAGTTGGACAGCAGCCCCACCAACCGGCCCTGGCGCACCAGGTCCGTGCGACCCGTGGGCAGGCCCTCGTCGGTGATGCCCTTGCTGGCCGCCAGGCCGCGCACGGCGCCGTGGTCGTAGATGGAGAGCATCTCCGAGGCCACCTGGCGGTCCAGCTTGCCCTGGAAGGGCGACGCCGAGGCATAGAAGAGGTCCACAGTGAGCCCTGGAAGCACCAGGTTGTTAAGCATGTCCGTTACTGGCTGAGGCCCCAGGACCATCCTGTACTTGCCGTCGGGGACCCGCTGGCCGCCGGCGGCGCGGATGGCGTTCCTCACCGCCTCGGCCCCAGCCTCGCCCGAGAAGTCGGCCAGTTGGCTTCCCTCAGACCACCCGCTGCCCTTGGCGTGCTGCGCCTCAACCATGCTGGTGACGAACGAGAAGATGAGGGTGGACTCGTCGTGAAGCACCGGCTGGAAGCTGGTGGAGCCAATGGCAACACGCTCCTGGAGCACCACCACGTCGCCGGTGAGGAGCAGGCCCAGGTCGTTGATCCCTTCAGGGGTGCGGGCCCACTCCAGCAGCGCCTCCGACGACTGAAATGCCTCCAGCGCGCGCTCCACCACGCTCCATCCCGCCTCCACAAGCTGCCCGTCGTGGATGCGCATGATGCGCGGGTCGTGGTAGTCTGCCAGAGCGCGGCGGGGCCGCGCGGTGCCGGGCCGCGGCAGCGAAACGAACTCCGGGTCCAGTACGGCGCCTCGCCGGGCCTTCTCCACGGCCCGCCGCACCCCCTCCAGAGAGAGGTCGCTGGGCTCGCTGCCGAACCCCACCCTCACTCCGGCGTCAGTTTGAAGCGCCAAGCGGATGCCTACGCCGTAGGACTCGATGGACTTGGGCTCTTCCAGCCCGTTGCTGGGGATGTGAGAGGAGTAGTTGAGGCGCGCCGTCAGGTTGGCGTTATTGGCGGCAAAGACCTCCGCCTCTCGCACATCGGCCAGGGTGCGCAGGTAGGCCACCGCGTCGGCGACGGAGCGACGGAGCAGAGAGACTGAAACAGACATCGGTCCAATTCCTCCTAGCGGGGTGGCGCACCACGCCCTTCAGAGGCCGCGGCAGCGTCAGAGGTATAAGCCCGAAGCCGCTGGGCCTCACCTTGTATTTTGGACACCAGTTGATTTATCTCGTCGTGGGCGTTGCCCACCATAGTATGTCCCTTGTACAGCCTGTTCTCTAGCTCCCGGCGCACGTCCTGGCAATGCCTGTCTATACGCTCCAGGGCCGCGCCCAGGCTGGCGGTGTCCACCCGGGTCCCGTACTGAAGGAACAGATGGTAGAGGGCCAGCACGAAGGGCACCACAACGCTGTAGGATACCACGAGAACACCTCGCTGGTAGGCGTTCCAGTGCACCTGGGTGCTCAGGACGGCGAAGACAGAGTCAGGCACGGCCATGAGGGCGAAGTCCAGCGTCACCGAGGGGTCTATGTAGCGGCGCACCTGCTCGGCCTGGCCCAGGACTGCCTTTTCCACTGCGGCCCGCAGCTCAGTCGCCTGGCGGTCGTCTGTCTCTTTGGCCAGGCGCTCCAGTTCCTCGGTGGCCACCAGCTTGGAGTCTATGGGCAACCGCTTCTTGTCGGGTAGCACCAGGGCGTACTCCACGGGCCGGCCGTTCACCCGCAGGTTGCAGTCCACCATGGCGGCAGGAAGCTGGCGCAGCAGGTCGCCCACCACCTTCTCCCCCGCAGGCCCCTTCCTGGTGCCAGTGAGCACCGCCTCCACCCGCTGGGCGCTCTCCCGCAGCATGTCCTGAAGCTGGCGCTGGCCCTCCAGGCTCGTCTTGAGCGCAGTGACGTCGCTGGCGATGGAGAAGAGGCCCTGCTGGATCGGGTCCTTCACCGCGGCGGCGCTCTCCAGGATGCGTGCCTCCAGGGCCTGAAGCCGCTCCCGCAGTCCCGAGTCCTCGCCGCCTCGGCGGGCCAGCAGAACGGCCAAGAGCGCCACCAGCGCCAGCGCCACGCTCAGAATGACCACGGCGACGGTCATGGACCACCTCCTACCTCTCCACTTCCACGCAAGTAGCTACTGAAAGAGGGAGGTCACCCATTGGGTTGCGAGCCTCTCCAGGCGACTCAAGACATCGGCGCCAACATAGGCGATAGCCCCCATCTTGATGACGCTGGCAAGGCCGTTGTACCAGAGGTACTTTTTGAAGGGATACCTTACGGCGCCAGCGATTACGGTGGCGAAGTCGCCAGGAAAAAGCGGCAAGAGGCCGGAGAAGAAGATAATTGCACCGCCAGCCCTTGTCATGAGCCCATCCAGCCAGCGGAACCATCGGCTTTCACGAGCGGCTCTGCCGTTGACGGCCCCGGCCAAATAGGCCGTCGAGCCGCCCAGAGTACCTCCTAGCCCTGCTGCGACGCCAACCAGAAGAGGATTGAAGTCCCTCCCCATCATGGCGATGAGCAGGCCGCCGGGAGCGGGCAGCACCACGGTGGCGCTGCTGAGGCCGTTGATGAGAAAGGCTCCCAGGTAGCCCCACTTGCCCAGGGCCATCAGGTGGTCTCGTAGAAGATAAAAAGGTATGGTGATAGCCAGGCAGACCCCAATGGTGAGCTGTAGCTTATAGCGCCAGTCAACGCGGTCGGCCCGGTCGAGCAGGCGACGGAGCAGACCGGCAGGCTGTGCCCTGGAAACCCTGCGTGTACCGGCAGTTCTCCCAGCAGGCAAGGACTCACCCCAGGTAGGGCCAGCGACTCCTACGTCTCAAAGAACTCCCGCAGGATGCGAAAGGCCCCCTCCATGTTCTCATTCTGGAGGCCGTGGCCAGCGCCAGGCACCTCCCTCGTGGCCCCCTTGCCGTTGGGGATGAGGGCGGCCATCTTCTGCGCCTGGGCCTTGTCCAGCACCGTGCTCACCCCGCCGCGCAGCACCAGGGTCTTGCAGGAGACCCTGGAGACGCACTCCCAGAGGAAGGGGCCCTCCTTCAGGGCGGTCCTGCCGGTGAGCCAGTTAATCTCCGGGTCGGTCTTGGGCACCAGGATGCCGTCCCAGTTGCGGCGGTAGGTGTACTTGACGGTGTGCCAGATATCCTCGTCAGAGAGCTTTTCATCCTGCTGCCGGTGCCAGTCGAAGGCCTGCTGCGGGCTGAAGAACCCTTTGGGGCGAGCGGCGCGGCCCTCCATGCGTTGCTGTGCCGTCGCACGCCCGGCGGGGGAGGGGTCCCGCTCAGGGCCGTAGTCGCCTAGGACCAGGTGGCTGACCAGGTGGCCGTAGTAGGCGCCCACCACCATGCCTATTCGGGAGCCCTGAGAGTGGCCGTAGTAGTCAAAGGGGTAGAGACCCGTCTTGAGGGCGAACTCGCCCACGTCTGCGGCGAAGGCCTGGACGGAGTAGCCCTCCCGCGACCAGTCGCTGTCGCCGCAGCCGCGCTCGTCTATAGCGATGACGTGGTGGGTCTCCGCCCAGAGGGGGGCGAACTTGTCGAAGGCGTGGGCGTGGCCGCCGAGGCCGTGCAGGAGGTACAGGGGCCGCTTGCTCCAGTCGCCACCCCAGTCCAGGTAGTGGACCCGCAGGCCGTTGACGGTGAGCCACTTGTCCTCGGGGACCGTTGGGTTTGTTGCCATGTTCACACCTCCTGGAAAGGCTCAACCTTGTGTTTAGCTAACTGGCCCAACGATAGCGCATGAGGGAGGTGTTGGGAAGTGCCGCTACTGCTCCAGGCCCAGAGCGAAGCGGAGCGCCGTGTCAACCGCCTTGAGCTTCGCCAGGCCCAGGGCGGTGATCCGCTCTTGAAGAGCGTCTTTGGCGATAGTGGCTATGACGTCAAGGTTTACGACGCAGGGACGGGCAAGGCCGTCCTCCGGCCCCAGCGGGACCTCTGCCGGAATACGGCGGATACGTGTAGTGACGGGCGCGACAATCACGAAACGCCGGACTGGGTACGCCGAATCACGGGAGAGGAGGACTACAGGCCTGCGCCCGGCGGGTGGTGGAAGGTCTGCCCACCACACTTCGCCTCGCTTCACTGGTCGTCTCCGTCTTCCCAGGGCTCTTGAGCAAGGGCGGCAAGACCGGCCCGATACATTCCCCCTACCTCTTCAGAAGTCTCGGGAGTCTCCAGATAACCTCGGACGTATTGCTCGTCCAGCTCACGCTCGCGCTCTCGAAGCAAGAAGGCCTCCACGGCGCGGCGAAGGAACTCGCTGCGTGTCTCTCCGGTGGCCTGACGTTCCATCTCGATGCACTGGAGAAGCTCCTCAGGGAGGCTAATGGCAACCTTGGCCGCTTTGGTCATACCACTCTCCTACCAGATTCTTACAATAGTATGAAGAATGGCCCGCTCCCCGTCAAGGAGCCTGACACCAGCCTGACTCTACCCACCCCTCCCCACCAACCGTGCGACGCTGCGCATGGTGGGGCCGCCGTTGCCCATGCGCTTGGACTGCATGGGCTGGCCCTTCCCGCAGTTGGGGATGGGGAACAACTGGAGGTCGTTGCCCACGGCGTCCACCCGCATGAAGTAGTCGCGGCTGTCGGACATTACCGCGCCGTCCCGGTACAACTGCCCCATCTCGCCGTTCCTTATCTCGTACACCTGCATGGCCGAGATGCGGAAGTTCTCCCTGGACTCGGCCACCGAGGGGATGCGGTGCCCTTTGACATAGTAGCCGCGCTCCACGTCCCGCAGGATGCGCTGGGGATCAGAGCTACCGGCGGGAAAGAAGGTGTTGGTCATGCGAATGAGGGGCACCAGGGAGGCATCGGCGGCGCGGTAGGAGCCGTTGGGGGCAACACCCAGGATGGCGGCGGTCTGGCGGCTGTTCAGGAACTCCCGGTAGACCCCGCCCTGGATGTGGTGTACCCGCCGGGCGGGGGTCCCCTCGTGGTCGTACAGGAAGTGGCCGTACCCCTCCAGCGTGGGGTCGGAGACGGCGTTCACCAGGGGGGACGCCACCTGCTTCCCAATCTGGTTGTCCCTCAGGCTCTTGAAGAGCCAGCTCCGGCCGGCGTACCCCGTCTCGTATTTCAGGGCCCGGTCCAGCTCCGATGGGTGGCCCACCACCTCGTGCACCACCAGGGCGTTGTAGTGGGGGTCTGTCACCACCACCGCCTCGCCATCGGTGGACGGCAGGAATGGGGCGTCCGCCGTCTCCAGGGTGAGACGGGCCAGGCCGGTGGCGAAGTCCAACAGAGAGGGAAGACGGATGGCGCCGGAGGCGTACCCCTCTTCGATGACCTCCCACCCGCGCTGATGGCCGGTGAAGTCATACAGCTCGAGAGGGGCCTTCTTGCCGCTGGCCACCACAAACACGGCTCCCTCCGTCTGGGCGTAGCCCTGGTCTATGCACGACCCCTGGGAGCTACAGAACAGCTCCCTGATGATGGCGGTGGCGGCGCTCACGACGCTGTAGGCCACCCGTGAATCCAGGCCGGCCACGGCGCGGGAGGCAGCGGCAGCAGCCGCCACCACCCGGGCCAGGGGCACCTCTCGGGGGTCCTGCCGGTAGGTGGCGAGGATGGTCTGCTGCTTGACCTCAATGGGGGCAAGATCGGTGCTGTACAGGGCGCGGCCCAGAGGGCCGAACCGGCCTTTTGCCAATGCCTTCCGCTCCGCGCTGGCCCGTGCCCGCTGGTGGGCGTGCTTTACCCCCTCCTGAAGCACACGCCCTATCCTGTCCACGTCCGCCGAGCCCAGCATCTGGCCAAAGTAGCCTGGGGCCACCACGCCGCCGGACTCTGCCAGGACCCGGACGCCGAAGGCAAGGCCATAGTCCTCGGTGCTGGCCTTCTCCAGGCCGTTCTCCGCCACGGCGGTCCGCCGCTCGTTGGCTTCGACCCGGATGTCGCAGTAGCGGACACCAGGCAGCCGCAGGGCGAATTCGGTGGCCGTGCTGAGCACCGAATCCCCTACCTGGTCAATCACCTTGATGCTCACCTGCTGTGGCATGGGCATTATCTCCATCACGCCGGAAGTTCGGTGCCGAGACCCCGCTCTCTGGCCATGCTGTAGACGTGCAGGGCCGCCACCACGTCCTCAGTGGCGATCCCCTGGGACTCGAATAGGGTGATGGCGTCGTCGCTGGACCGGCCAGGCACCCGGCCTGCCACCACCTCCCCCAGCTCCACTGCCTGCTCCCAGCGGAAGATGCCCCGCTCCACAGCGTAGATCAGCTCACCGCACTCCACCTTGGCCTGGGGCAGGTCGTCCACCGCCACCAGGCTGGAGCGACGAACGGTAGCCTCGTCCACCTCCCGGCGCGTCCAGGAGTTGCTGCCCGCGGCGTTCACATGGGCGCCTGGCTTCAGCTTCTCCCCGTTGAACACCGGCTCCGAGGAGTTAGTGATAGCGATGACAATGTCGGCACCGGCCACGCACTCATCAGCGGTGCTCACCGGCCTGACATCAAGTTTCAGTGTGGAGGCCATCCGGCGGGCGAAAGTCTCGCGCCGCTCCGGGGTGCGGCTGTAGCACCTGACCTGTCGTACCGGGCGCACGGCGCACACCGCTTCGAGCTGTGTGATGGCCTGATTGCCCGTACCGAAAAGGCCCACAGTTGAGGCATCCGGACGGGCCATATATTTGGTGGCCACCCCGCTGGCGGCGCCGGTGCGCACCTGGCCCAAGCGTTGCGCCTGCATTATGGCGAGAAGCGCCCCGCTCTCGGAATCCCAGAGGACGACCACCGACCTGGAAGGCCCTCCCCCGCTGACATACGCCTTGAGACCGACGGCCCCTGAGCCCAGCACGGCCGCGTTCATCACATGCTGATAGCCGGCGGGCAGCCGGATGCGCCTGCGGCTCTGGTTTACCGTCTGCCCCTGGCCCGCCTGCTGGAACACGTTCTCCACAAGCTGGACGCACTGGTCCATGGGAAGCAGTTCTCTCACATCCTTTTCGGTCAGCCAAAGGGCCAAGTTTCACCCCCTCCTCGCAGGTTAGCTCCAATTGTTGGGAGTATAGCACACGCAGCCCGGCCCACCGGCCATAGCTGTTATCTTGGCCAAGTAGGTATAATCTGGCTTGCGATGCCGACACCCGTTGAAGTCATCCCGGTAGACGAAGAGATAGAGCTGTGCTGGCCAGCCATGGACGATGCTGAGGGCCTGTTCGCGCTGATTGACGCCAACCGGGACTACCTGGGTCGCTGGCTCCCGTGGGTTGATGTAATTCGCAGGTCAGAGGACGAGCGTCAGTGGGTTGAACGTTGCCTGATGCACAAGGTGGAAGGGAGCGGCACGCCTCCGCTTATCATTTACCGTGGTCAAGTTGTTGGCACCATTGGTACTGAAGGCAGAATTGACCCTCTCAACAGGGCCTGCGAGGTCGGCTACTGGGTTGCAGAGGCTTACCAGGGCAGGGGCATAGTGACTCGTGCCTGCCGTGCTCTAGTTGAGCACCTGATTGGCAGTCTGGGCCTCAATCGCGTGGTCGTCCGCGCCCAGCCCGACAATTGGCGTAGCGTTGCTATCCCCCAACGGCTGGGGTTCACCTACGAAGGGATTCAGCGTCAGGCTGCCTATGTGGGTGGCCAGTTCCACGATCTCGCAATATACGCCATGTTGGCGCAGGAGTGGGCGGCGCTACACAATGCGGCCGGGTAGCAGTTCATTCAGAGCCGCAACCCCGACGAGTCGGGTCGGACCTGTCGAAGGGCTCACCATGGGCGGGCTCCGGCGTCGTTCTGAACAGTGGCCTCTACTCGGCCAGCCCCTCCCAGGCGAGCTGCCCCGGCGGGACCCGCGACGCCAGGTTGCTCACGCCCACCCCTATCAGGCGTACCGGCCGCGCCGTGTCCCAGTTCCTGGCCAGGAGGGAGCGCGCCGTCTCCTCCAGGACTTTCGGGCTTGCGGTGGCGGTGCGGCGAGTGATGGAACGGGTGATGGTGGTGAAGTCAGCGTAGCGCAGCTTCAGTGTCACAGTCCTGGCTGCCACCCTCTGCTCCTCCAGCGCCCGCGCCACTGAGACACACATGCGGGCCAGCACCTGGAGCAGCGGGCCCCGCTCCTGAAGGTCGCGCGAGAAGGTCTCCTCCTCGCTGATGGACTTGGTCTCGTGTTCCGTGTGTACCTGGCCGGGGTCCTCCCCCTGGGCGCGGCGCTGGAGGATGGCCCCGTACCCGCCCAGGGCTCCCATAAGGGAGCCGATGGGGGCACGGGCCAGCTCGCCCAGAGTGTTGAGCCCCAGGGCCTTCAGCCGCTGCTCTGTCTTGGGGCCGATGCCGGGCAGTCGTCCCACCTCCAGAGGGGCCAGGAACTCCGCCTCCTGGCCTGGCGGCACCACCACAAACCCGCTCGGCTTGCCGGTCTCGCAGGCGACCTTGGCCACGGTCTTGGTGGAGGCCAGTCCGACGGAGCATGGCAGGCTCACCCGCTGCCGTACCGCCGCCTGGGCCCGCCGCAGGCGCTCCTCCGCCTCCCCGAGGTTTGCGGCCACGGCGGTCAGGTCCAGGTACGCCTCGTCTATGGACACCTGCTCCATCACCGGGCTGGCCTCTGCCAGAAGGGCCATCACCCGCCGTGAGTAGTCGGAGTAGAGGTGGTGGCGCACCGGCAGCACCACAGCCTCAGGACAGAGCCTGAGGGCGCGGGCCATGGGCATGGCGGAGTGGACACCGTACCGCCTCGCCTCATAGGAGGCAGCCGCCACCACGCCCCGCGCCGCGGGGTCTCCCCCAATGACCAGGGGCCTGCCCCGCAGATCAGGGCGCTCCACCACCTCTACCGAGGCGAAGAAGGCGTCCAGGTCCACCAGGGCGATGAAGCGCACCGGAGGACGTCCCATACTCATGCTATAGTAGCCAAGCAATCGCCACAGGGAAAGGCGCCCGTGCCATGCTGTGGCGAGGGGCCTGGGACTGCATTACAATGCCCTAGGGCCAAACCCCGCACGGGAGGTCCATGACGTGGTTGCCAACAGGGTGTTCGTCACGCGGGAGGTTGCCCGGGAGGCCATCGAGTTGCTGCGCCGGGAGTTCGAGGTGGATGTGTGGCCCGACGAGGGTCCCCCGCCTTACCCCGTGCTGGTGGAGCGTGCCCGCGGCTGCGTCGGCCTCCTCACCAACGTCACCGACCGCGTAGACGCCGCGCTGATGGACGCCACCCCCGGGCTGAAGGTGATAGCCAACAACGGTGTGGGATACGACAACATAGACGTGGCCGCGGCCTCCCAGCGCGGCATAGCCGTGGGCAACACCCCAGGCATCCTCACCAGGACCACCGCGGACCTGGCCTTCGCCCTCATCCTGGCCTCGGCCCGCAGGATAGCCGAGTTGGACAGGGAAGTGCGCGCCGGGAGGTGGAGGCTCTGGCACCCCCTGGCCTACCTGGGCAGCGATGTTCATGGCAAGACTCTGGGCGTCGTGGGCCTGGGCCAGATCGGCATGGAGGTGGCTAGACGGGCCCTCGGGTTCGACATGCGTGTGCTGTACTCCGACACGTCGGCGAGGGAAGACGCAGAGCGTCGGTACGGGCTGGAGCAGGCGCCTGACCTCCCGGCCCTGCTGCGCGGCTCCGACTTCGTGAGCCTGCACGTGCCCCTTACGCCCCAGACCCGCCACTTGATAGGCGCGGCTGAGCTGGCGATGATGAAGCCCGCCGCCTTCCTGGTGAACACCTCCCGCGGTCCTGTGGTGGACCAGAGGGCACTCTACCATGCGCTGCGCGACAGGGTGATTGCGGGGGCGGCCCTGGACGTGATGGACCCCGAGCCCATACCTCCGGACGACCCCCTGCTCGCTCTGCCCAACGTCACCATCACCCCTCACGTGGGTAGCGGTACCTATGAGACGCGCATGAAGATGGCCACTATGGCCGCGGAGAACATCATAGCCGCGGTCATGGGGAAGCCCATGCCCGCCTGCGTCAACGCCGGCGCCATCGGAAGGCGCTAGCGGTACGCACCCAGGTCCAGCAGCCAAGAACACTAGGGGAGGGATGCCATGCAGCAGGAGATTGGCAGGGGATTGCTGGTGGTGACCGCGGATGTGGACCCGGAGAATGAGGTGGAGTTCAACCGCTGGTACAACGAGGAGCATGTCCCGGAGCGGCTGACCGTGCCTGGCTTCCTGGGTGCCAGGAGGTTCGTTGCCGTGGAGGGCCAGCCCAAGTACATCGCCATCTACGAGATGGAGAGCCCGGAGGTGCTGAGGTCCGAGTTCTACCGGAAGCTGCGGGACAACCCCACCGAATGGACGGGGCGGGTCCTTGCTCGCGCCCGGACCAACCGGGTGGTGTACCGCCAGCTCTTCCCCGCGCAGGGCGCTTTCACCGACCGCTCCGGGCCCGCTGCACACCGCGGCCCGTAGCAAGAACTCGGAGGCCGAGCCAATGGAACTGGGGCGTCTGGAGAGACCGACGGCTGAGCAGTTCCAGGGCAGCCGCAAGCTGCTCCTGGTGCCGCTGCTCTTGGCCCCGCCCCAGCCCCCGGAGGGGCTGGCCCCGCTGCTTCTGAGGTACTGGGAGCAGGTGCGCCAGCAGGTAGACAACCTGACCCGCCGCCTGGGCTCTCCCGGCCACGTGTACCACGAGGGGCTGCACCAGGGTGGCGACCCGGACCTGGCAGTGCTGGAAAAGTTCAACCCTCTGGTCGTCCCGCTGGTACGCGCCTGGTGCGGGGCCGGCGCACGGATGGAGGCCACCGATGACTGGGCCCTGACGGAGGAGGTCATGGACTGGCAGCGGTGCCTGCTCATCGGCCTGATGAGCCAGAAAGTCACCCGGCTAGTGCAGGACAACTACGAGGACGCCTCTCGCCGCCGCTACGACCACATCGCTAGACGCATAGACGAGACCCTCAAGTCTCAGGAGTTGGGAATATTGCTCATAGGAGAGGACCACCGGGTGCAGTTCCCTTCGGACATCCAGGTCTTCTACGTGGCGCCACCCGCTCTGGACGAGGTGCACCGCTGGCTGCGAGACCGGAGGGCGGAGGCGGCCCGAGCCCAGGAGTCCAGGGAACAGCAAGCCTCACGTGGGGACGCTGAGACCATGCCACCCCAGGACCAGGGAGAGCAGCCCGACCTGGCCGGCGCGTGAGGCGCTTCGGACCACGGCAGGCTACTCATTGGAAGCTAGTCCTCCAGAGGCCCCGCTTTCGGCCCAGCCTCCAGGAGGCGCTCCACCTCTGACCGATAGAACCTTCGGTCACCCCGCGGCCCAATCCTGAGCGCCCGCAACACCCCCAGTTCGGCCCAGCGCCTCACGGTATTGGGGTGCACGTTGAGCAGCGCGGCCACCTGGGCTACTGTAAGGAGTGTGGTTGCCGGTCTCATCTTACTCACAACAATCATGCTCGTCCCCTTGATTCAATCCCAGGGAGCCTGAGTCACCACCTCCCTGTCCCAACACCACCCTACCACTACCTCACCAAACCTCCTACCCTGCAACCGGGTGACCCGTGGATGAAACTGGGGTGAGAGAGGAATCACCCATTCTGGTGAAGCTCTCCCGACACCCGTGGGCGCGCGAAGCCCAGGGCCCAAGCGATGACGAGGACCACGGCGACATAAGAATTGTATAACAATCACGTAAAAGATGGGAGGTTTAGTGAGGTTAGACAGCTTGCCTGCCGGTCGTCGTGGGCCCCACAATTGATGTGATGCCTGTGTCTGATTTCACAACTGTCTCGGCAACCGTTTGCCAGAGAAAGTATCCGCAGTGAGCCGTTTCTTCAAAAGAAGTCTTGTCGTTCCCCTGGCCCTGGGTCTTGGCGTGGTCATCGGTCTTGCCAGCGGTGCCGCTCTGCTGAGCGCGGCCCTCGGCGGGCCGGACCAGGTGCTCCGTGCGTGCGTGGACCAGCAGGGCAACATTCGCATGCTGAGCCCCGAGGTCCGCGGCCCTTACAGTACTGAGTGCAAGCAGAACGAGACCCTGGTCCAGTGGAATGTCCAGGGTCCTGTGGGGCCGCAAGGGCCGATGGGTGATCCAGGCCCTCAAGGGCCTGAAGGGCCGCAGGGACCGGTGGGGCCGCAAGGGCCACAAGGCGGACCAGGCCCTCAAGGGTCTCAAGGAATGCAGGGCGACCCTGGCCCCCAGGGCCCACAAGGGCCCCAGGGAACGATCGGGCCGCAAGGGCCTGCGCCCGACCTGTCAGGGATAACCTCCAGGCTCGACAGCCTGGAGACCAGAGTATCCGCCCTGGAGAGAGGGGCCGCTGCATCACTCTCCTGCCAGGGGGATGCCACCTGTGTACTCTCGCTGCCGATGGACGAGGGCGCGGGTACGGCTCTTAGCGACGGGAGTCAGTTCGGGAACAGTGGCACATCGGTGGGGTCCACATGGGTAGCGGTGACTAGCGGGCCCCTGGCGGGAGGGAGCGCTCTCAGGTTTGACGGACAGAACGACTATGTCCGCGTGTCCAACACGCCGAGCTTGAATCCTACCAGCAGTATCACCATTGTGGCGTGGATCAACCCGGCTTCCATAGACACCGTGGGGCTGTGGGACAGGATTGTCGAGAAAGGGCAGAATAGCCAGTTCAGCTTGTCAGTCACCAGAGGCCTCAACAGAGGGCTCATATTCCGGTTTGCCACCAGCAGTGGACTGGCGACCCATTTCTCCCAGGTGATACCCCCGGAGAACGCCTGGTCCCACGTAGCAGCCACATACGACGGCACCACAGTACGTATCTATCTCAACGGCGCGGAAGTGTACTCCGCTCCCCAGACTGGCAACATCGCCGCCACTTCAGCCGACCTCTACGTCGGGAACTGGGCTGGCGCTGCAACTGGCGACCACCGTCCCTTTGACGGCTTCATAGCCAAGGCAGGCGTCTACAGCCGCGCTCTTTCTGCCGCCGAGGTTGCCGCACTCCACGCTGGCGGATAGGCCTCGCGCTGTGGGGAGTCCCGGTGCCCCCTGGCTTCCGCTGGGCTTTGCCCCAAGACTGTCATTCTGAGGAGTCCCGATGACATCGGGACGACGAAGAATCTGGGGTGGGGCTAGTGCCTCCTAGATAGCCTTCGCCACCCCAGACCCTTCGCGCTTCCAGGGAAGGGCTCAGGGTCGCATGTGGAAGGCGACTTTTGAGGCAACCCCCTTCTGCTGAGAGAGCAGGGCAGGGACCAATGCCCGAACGGGCCAGTGGGGCCAAGACCCCTCACGTGGTCTTCTGTGCTGTCCACAATCCCTTGACAGCCCACTGGCGGGGTGCTAAAGTTAAATTGTTAAGTGATTTTAGAAGTAGTGAGCAATGGCTGACGACCAATTCCCTAAAGAAGCAACGGCCATCTTCAAGGCCCTGGCGGACGGGACCCGCTACCAGATTGTGCGGATGCTGCTTCGGGCCGATGAGGTGAGTTGTGCGGAGATATCACAGCGCTTCCCCCTCTCTGCACCGGCGCTGTCGCACCACTTCCGCGTGCTGGAGCACTGCGGCCTCATGGAGTCCCGCAAAGAGGGGCTCCATATGTTCTTTCGGGTCAACCGGGCGCAGTTGAGGCGCTTCCTGCCAGAGTTTGAGCGCATGCACGCAGGGACGGTGCAGACGTAGCCGGCCAGGCCCCCCTTTTTTATGCCATTGTCTCGATAATTTTGGAATTTTGCATCTATGGAATAATCAGGCATCGCGAGTCCGAGACCAATCGCAGGAGGTGGCGCGCAGCCAGTTTGATAGCAGGTTACAAGAGAAGGTACCATGACCCATGGAACACAAGAGCACGATAAGGAGGTAAGGATGAGCTGGGATATTGACCGAAGCCACACGAGCATTGAGTTCTCTGCCCGCCACATGATGGTGACCAGGGTGAAAGGGCGCTTCGACAGGTGGAGCGGGACCGTCAACTTCGATGAGAAGGACCCGACGCGATCTTCCGTTGAGGTGGAGGTGGACGTAGCCAGCATTAACACGAGCGAGCCACAGCGCGATGCCCACCTGCGCTCACCAGACTTCTTCGATGCGGAGAAGTCCCCCGTCATGACCTACAAGAGCCGCCGCGTCGAGCGCCACGGCGACAGGTACCGGGTGATTGGCGACCTGACCATCCGCGACATCACCCGGGAGGTACCGCTGGACGTTGAATTTGCTGGCCTCGCCACCGACCCATACGGCAATGCGCGTGCCGGTTTCAGCGCCACTGCCTCCCTCAGCCGCAAGGACTTTGGCCTTCGCTGGAACATGCCCCTGGAGGCGGGCGGCTGGGTGGTGGGAGACACCGTGAACATTTCGATAGACGCCGAGCTTGTGAAGAAAGCGACCGTACCGGCGGCGGAGAAGCAGACAGCCTAGCCGCAGTCCAAGGCGGGCCCAGGCTGATTCCTGGCGGCACCAGCGGGGTGCTTCTAACGCTTCGTTACGTTGTAGGCGCAGAAAGCGCCGCAGGCCGGGGGTCTGGGGGTGTCCCCCAGAGAAAACCTTCCTCCCCCTTCCTCAGAGAAGGAAGGGGGACCGAGGGGGATGGTTGGTTGGCCGGACGACCTGGGCTGGGCAAATCTTGCCCCGCCGCTTTGGGTTCCACAGGTGGCGAAATATCAGAGGCACTGCACCAGCGTGGCAGGGTCTAGGCGGCCCTGCCACGTTTTGCTTACAATAGTGTTCCGCTTTCTGGTCGGTGTGTGCGGTTAGAGAGTGAGATCAGAAAGGGGGGAAAGGTGTCTCCCGAGCCGACCCTATTGCCGGACTTGGAGTTCCATCCGCTGACGCCCGGCCGCTGGCAGGACCTGGAAGCGCTTTTCGGAGAACACGGCGCTTGCGGTGGCTGCTGGTGTATGTGGTGGAGGTTGACACGGTCCGAGTTCGCAGCGCGACAGGGTCAACCGAACAAGGAGGCCCTGAAAAGGATAGTTGATGCAGGCGAAGTCCCTGGGCTTTTGGCTTATGTCAGCGGTCAACCCATCGGCTGGTGTTCAGTAGGTCCAAGAGAAGGCTACTCGGCCCTGGAACGCTCCCGGACGCTGAAGAGGGTTGACGATCAGCCCGTTTGGTCCGTGGTCTGCTTCTTTGTTGCCAGGCCATTCAGGCGCAAAGGGGTCACGACAAGGCTGTTGGAAGCCGCCATAGAGTACGCCAAGAGGCGTGGCGCAAGGATCATCGAGGGGTACCCGGTGGAACCGAAGGCGGGTAAGATGCCTGACGCCTTTGCCTACCCTGGACTGGCCTCCGCCTTCCGCAAAGCGGGCTTTGTGGAGGTGCTTCGCAGGTCACCCGTCCGACCGATCATGAGGTATTCCGCGGCGCCGGACTGAAACACGGACCCGGCCTCTTTACCGAAGCTACCTCTTCTTCACTGGATACCTGATGATGGTCTTGGGGACTTTGACGTCGGGGCGGCTAAGGTACTCCTCTTCGTGCACGCTGCCGATCTCGTAGCCACTTGCTTCAATGAACTGGCGCAGGCGCTCAACAGTCGGGTACTCCTGGTCGTAAGGCCCAAGGTGAAGTATCTGAGCTACCGTGCCGTAATCCCAGGTCTCAATCTTGACCTCCACTGCGGGGACCTTCTGTGGCAGGGAAGTGGTGTCCTGGGGAACAGGTAGACCCATGATATGGGTCCACTGGTCTTTCGGGACCAGGTGGGCATCGGGGTAGCGGGCGCGCAGGCCAGTGACCTTGAAGTCAGGCAGCCCCTGCTTCTTGCGGTCGAACTTCAGGGTGTAGACCGAGCCGTAAAGTGCCGGCATTACTTCAGGAAAGACCTTGTCAGGGGCGCCTTTGGCACGCACCACCGCCATCTTTTGCGGGGGCATCTCCAGGACTTGAGGCTCCTCTTTGGATGACCTTCGGGGTGCCATGAGGTACCTCCTTGTGGCGCCAAGTCTCATAGCGATCTCCGCGGGCCCCTCTCTTGGCTTGTGGGGAGGGCTACTCCTGTGGCCACACCCTGTAAAAGTGGTTCAATGGCCCATGGCCGTGGCCAACGGAGAAGGAGTGACGGATGGCCTCAGTGACGTACTCCTTGGCCTGCCGCACGGCCTCGGGCACCGGCAGTCCCTTCGCCAGCCCCGCAGCGATGGCCGAGGCGAAGGTGCAGCCTGTGCCGTGGGTGTTCCTGGTAGAGACGCGTTTGGCTGTCAGCTCCAGGAAATCCCGGCCATCGAAGAGGGTGTCCACCGCCTCCTCTCCAAAGTGCCCCCCCTTCACCACCACCCATCGTGGCCCCAGGGCCGCGATGGCCCGGGCGGCCTCCCGCGCTTCGGCAAGAGAGGCGACCCTCCTGCCCGCCAGCACCTCGGCCTCGGGACTGTTGGGCGTGACCACCGTGGCCAGTGGCAGCAGCCGGGAGCGAAGGGTGTCCACCGCGTCCTCGCGCAGCAGCCGGTCTCCCCCCTTGGCCACCATCACCGGGTCCACCACCAGCACATCCAGGTGGTGGCGGCGCACCGCCTGCGCCACCGTCTCTATGATAGCAACAGAGGAGAGCATCCCTGTCTTCACGGCGTCGGCACCGATGTCCGTGACAACGGCGTCAATCTGGGCGGCAATCAGCTCGGTGCTGACCTCCTGCACGCCCGTGACCCCCAGGGTGTTCTGGGCGGTGATGGCGGTGAGCACCGATGTCCCGTACACGCCCAGGGCGGCGAAGGTCTTGAGGTCGGCCTGGATGCCAGCCCCGGCGCCGGAGTCAGAGCCGGCGATGGTCATGGCGATGGGTACCCGCGTTATCTCGCTCCCTCCCGTTTCGAGAGCCTGCCCTTGAGGTAGTCAACGGCGGCCACGGGCGAAGGGTCCACCCCGTATAGCAGCGCCAGGTAGTAGCTGGCGTAGTCGCCGAGGAACACGGTGCTCAGCACCTGTGCCAGGGCGGACCGCCCCTGGGCTTCGACAACGTGGTGGGCTACACATGCCCGGTCTAGAAGCTCGCCGGTGATCTCGTAGCGGAGCGCCAGGCGCGGGTGCACCGTGGCAGGCCGCAGCAGGAGGGCGATGACCTCTGGGCCGATAGAGAGGGGGTGGGAGTAGCCGACCACGCTGTTGTGGTGCGCCTCCGGCAGAAGCTCGTAAAAGGCCCACGCCTTGGCGTTCTCATTGAACTGGGTCTTCCACCTCCGGGCCGCGCCCGAGAGCAGCCCGCCACCGTAGATGACAATAGGCTTGCCGTGTAGCTCTCGTGCCAGGGACTTGGCGGGGTTCTGGCCTATCGGGACATCGTGCCGGTACTGGGCGGACTGGCGCTCCAGCAGGGATAGCGCCTCCTCCATGTCCTTGGCCTTGTCTGCCATAATACTCCGGAGGCACATGAGGGCCAATGGCACCACGAAGCTGTACCCCAGGGCGCACCGGGGCTCTCCCGAGTAGTCCACCCTGAACCACGGCAGGCCCATCTCCTGGCACCGTTTTGCCAGCGTGCCGCCGCTGGTCACCGCCACCACCTGGGCCCCCCGGTGCACGGCCTCCTCAGTGGCAGCAAGGGTCTCCTCCGTCTCCCCGGAGTAGCTGGATGCAATGGCCAGGGTGTGGCTGTCCACCTCCGGCGGCAGGGAGTAGTCGCGCACCACCGTCACTGGCACGGCCCCCTCGTGGGAGGCCAGGTCTGCCAGCAGGTCGCCGCCGATGGCCGACCCCCCCATGCCCAGCACCGCCACCCGCTCCACATGGGGGCGCAGCGGGGGCCAGGGGAAGGCCCTGGACTGCTCCCAGGCGCGACGGCACTGGTCGGCCAGGCCGGCGATGCGCTCCCGCATGCCAGAGGGGTCGAGCCTGGCGCGTATGTCTGGGGAGTCCAGCACAGGGTCAGTGGTCATCACACACCGCTAAAGACGAACTCGCATAACATCGGCGAAGGCACGTGCCTTTACCTACACCCCCGCCATCTCCCGCAGGGCGCCAAGCAGCTCGCGGACCTGCTCGGGGCTCTCGGCCTCCGCGTAGAGCCGCAGCAGCGGCTCGGTGCCGGAGAAGCGCACCAGCGCCCAGTACCCACCCTCCAGGTTGAAGCGGTAGCCGTCCTGGGTATCTATGGACTCCACCCGCTTGCCCGCCAGGCGGTCAGGGCGGGCCTTCGAAGTCCGGCGCTGTATGGCCTCCCGCTGCTGGGGAGGGAACTCCAGGTCCCACCGGTCGAAGTGGTGCGGCCCCACCTTGGAGTAGAGCCACTCCAGAAGCTCAGAAGGCCGCTTGCCGGTGCGCACCATCATGTCCAGGAAGAGCAGGCCGCCGAAGATGCCGTCGCGCTCCGGGATGTTGCCCCGGAAGGCGTACCCGCCGCTCTCCTCGCCTGCGGCCAGGGCGTTTTCCCGCACCATCACCGGCCCCAGGTACTTGAACCCCACCGGCGTCATGTGGACGGGCACGTCGTAGAGTTGTCCCAACCGCTCGATCATGCCGGTCTGGGTCAGGGACTTCACCAGCGGCCCCCGCTGCCCACGCACCTCCAGCCAGTAGAGGCACAGAAGGGCGAAGGTCTGGAGCGTGGTGATGAACTGGCCCCGCTCGTCCACCAGCCCCAGGCGGTCGGCGTCGCCGTCCAGGGCCACGCCCACGTCCAGCCCATCGCGCCTCACCGCGTCGGCCAGTGGCCCCAGGTTGGCGGCGATGGGCTCCGGCTGTGCCATGCCAGGGAAAAGCGGGTTCCGCTCTCCCCTGATCTCCTGGAAGGTGGTAGCCCCTCCACCCAGCAGCGCAGGGAAGTAGCCGGCCCCTGCCCCGTGCATGGCGTCCACGCCCACCTTGAGCCCGGCGGCGCGGAGCTGGCCCAGGTCCACCAGGGTGGCTGCGTGGGCCAGGTAGGGTGGCGCTGGGTCCAAGTCGTCCAGCAGGCCACGGCTCCGGGCCTCTGGCAACGGGACTAGCTGAGGAGTGGCCCCCGCAAGAACGCGGGCGATCTCCCCCTCCAGCTCTGCCACGACCTCAGGCGCGGCGCTGCCCCCTTCCGGGGACTTGTACTTGAAGCCGTTCCATGCCCAGGGGTTGTGGCTGGCGGTTATGACCACGGCTCCCGCGGCGCGGCGGTGTACAACGTTGAAGCTGACCACAGGCGTGGGAGCGGCCCGGCTGCACAGGAGGACTCTGGTACCGCTGGCGGCCACCACGCTGGCCACCTCGGCGGCGAACTCCTCCGAGGCGAAGCGGGTGTCGTAGCCCACCACCAGCCCTCGCGACGCCATTCCCCGGCGCTCCAGGTAGCGGGCCACGCCCAGGGCGCAGGCGCGGACGTTCTCAAAGGTGAAATCGCGGGCGATGATGGCCCGCCACCCGTCGGTGCCGAACTTGATGGGCTTGACGGGGTGATGGAAAACTCCTTCGACCATCCCCCTAACCCCCTTCCTGGCCAGGAAGGGGGCCAAGATTATATCTGGGGGACACCCCCAGACCCCCGCTCCTTCGACCTCGCTCAGGACAAGCTCCGGGGCTTGGCCCCTCTGGACACCCCCTCTTCAACAGCCTGCTAAGGCTAGTGCTCAACAGCACACCTCGCCCACCTACAAGCTGGCTCCAGTATAGCACAGGGGGCGTTGGCCCCAACCTACCCCGCCGACGCGCTCTCCTCCCTGCGCACCACGTGGGTGTGCGCCTCAGCCCGAAGGGCCGCCGCCTTGTCGGTGCGCTCCCAGGGCAGGGCCACGTCGTCTCGCCCGAAGTGCCCGTAGGACGAGGTGGGTGTATATATGGGGCGGCGCAGGTCCAGGTCATGGATGATGGCGCCGGGCCGAAGGTCAAAATGCTTGGTCACCAGGTCGGCTATCACCTGGTCCTCCACCTTGCCCGTCCCGAAGGTCTCCACACTGATGGCCACAGGGCTGGCCACGCCGATGGCGTAGGAGACCTCCACCTCCACCCTGTCGGCCAGGCCCGCGGCCACGATGTTCTTGGCTACGTAGCGTGCCGCGTAGGCACCGGAGCGGTCCACCTTGGTGGGGTCCTTGCCGGAGAAGCAGCCGCCGCCGTGGCGGGCGATCCCCCCATAGGTGTCCACAAGTATCTTGCGTCCGGTGAGCCCCGTGTCCCCCACAGGCCCGCCAATTACGAACCGGCCACTGGGATTGATGAGGTAGCGTGTGTTCTTGTCCCGCAGGTTGCGAGGGATGACCACGCGCACCACGAACTCCATCAGATCATTGGTCAGGGTCTCCTGGCTCACCCCTGGGTCGTGCTGGGCGCTGAGAATGACGGTGTGGACACGCTTGGGCACGCCGTACTGGTACTCCACCGTCACCTGGGACTTGCCATCGGGACGAAGGTAAGGAAGGGCGCCGCTCTTGCGCACCTCCGCCAAGCGCCGACAGAGCCTGTGGGCCAGGGAGATGGGCAGAGGCATCAGCTCAGGCGTCTCGTTGCAGGCGAAGCCCACCATCATTCCCTGGTCTCCCGCGCCGAGGGTATCTACCTCGTTGTTGTTATTGATGAGCCCCCGCTGCCGGGTCTCCAGGGAGTGGCCCACTGCCATGGAGATGTCGGGAGACTGTTCGTGGATGGAGACGAGTACGCCGCAGGTCTCGTGGAGGAATCCATAGGCGGGGTCGGTGTAACCCACCTCTTTGATGGCCTGCCGGATGACGGTAGGGATGTCAACATAGCACTCGGTGGTGACCTCTCCCATGACCACCACCAGCCCCGTGGTGGCCGTCGTCTCACAGGCCACCCGGGCGTACGGGTCCTTGGCCAGCATGGCGTCCAGGACGGAGTCGGATATCCGGTCGCACAGCTTGTCGGGATGGCCCTCCGTCACCGACTCCGAGGTGAACAGATACGAGGGCGAGTCCGTGAAAGTTAGTCCCATTGATCAGTTCCTCCTTTCGACATGTGACATAAGGTCGCGGCGCGTGACGGTCTAGGTGCCTGTTTCCCAGCTCGCCAGGTACCGCTTTTGCTCTTCAGTAAAGGTGTCTATCTCCACACCCATAGCCACCAGCTTGAGGCGGCCCACCTCCTGGTCCAGGTGGCGCGGCACCGGGTACACCCCCGGCTTGAGAGTCTCATGGGCCTGCACCAGGTATTCCACGCTCAAGGCCTGGTCAGCGAAGCTCATGTCCATGACGCTGGAAGGATGCCCTTCGGCGGCCGCCAGGTTGATGAGACGCCCCTCTCCCAGCAGATAGATGCGGCGCCCGTCCCGCAGGCGGAACTCCTCCACAAAGGGGCGGATGGTCCGTCGGGAGACCGCCATCTTCTCCAGGGCAGGGATGTTGATCTCCACGTTGAAGTGGCCGCTATTGGCCAATATGGCGCCGTCGCGCATCGCCTCCATGTGGTCCCGGTCTATGGCGTGGATGCCTCCCGTCACAGTGATGAACACCTCTCCCACCCGGGCGGCCTCCCCGGCGGGCATGACCTGGAAGCCGTCCATCACCGCCTCCAGGGCGCGAATGGGGTCCACCTCCGTGACTATCACATGCGACCCCATGCCGCGGGCGCGGCTGGCCACCCCGCGGCCACACCACCCGTAGCCGCACACCACCACCTGCCTCCCTGCCCATAGCAGGTT
The DNA here is from genome assembly GCA_016190445.1 of Chloroflexota bacterium. GTDB lineage: Bacteria > Chloroflexota > Dehalococcoidia > Lucifugimonadales > JACPQL01 > JACPQL01. Next base: position 9,720 of record JACPQL010000027.1, on the reverse strand, counting down.
GGTGGCCCTGGTGATCCCGTCCAGGGTGCTCTGGCCCGTGCCATACCTGTTGTCGAACAGGTGCTTGGTGTCCGCCTCGTTGACGGCTATGATCGGGTACTTCAGCTCACCGGCGGCGGCCATGCTCCGGAGCCGGATGACGCCGGTGGTGGTCTCCTCGGTGCCCCCCAGTAGGCCCGGAATCAGGTCACGACGGTCCTTGTGCACCGTGGCCACCAGGTCAGCACCGTCGTCCAGGGTCGCTTGGGGCTGGTGCGCCAGCGCCGCGTGGATGTGGCGGTAGTAGGTCTCATTCTCCTCGCCCTTTATGGCGAAGGTGGGAATACCGTACGTGGCCACCAGAGCGGCGGCCACATCGTCCTGGGTGCTGAGCGGGTTGCTGGCGCACAGCGCCACCTCGGCTCCGCCCTCCTTCAGGGTGATGGCCAGGTTGGCCGTCTCGGTGGTGACGTGCAGGCATCCGGATACACGCACGCCCTGGAGGGGCCTCTCTTTGGCGAACCGCTCCCGGATGAGCCGCAGCACCGGCATCTCCCGCTCGGCCCACTCTATTCGGCGGACTCCCGCCTCAGCCAGCGATATGTCTCTTACGTCCCCTTGTGCACGGGTCTGCAACCGACTATCTCCTTTCCCCTGCGACGACCTTCCTGCGGACGTCACAGTCAGTCCTCTTGTGTCAGGAAGCTGATGGACAGCAACTCCAGGGCACGCCGCACCGTCTCCTGAGACGTGCCGGAGGTGTTAACCTGGATGTGCCTGTGGGGGGGCACCTCCGCCACGGGCTCCCAGGCAGCCTTCTGGGCATGGTAGATCTCCCAGCGGCCGTCGGACACAGTCTCCTCCTGGCCTGATGTTCGCCGGGCGAGGCGACGGTGAATCTCCTCGTCCGGGGCGGTGCACTCGATGACCCACGCCTGGGCCCCGGCCCGCTGGGCGACCTCAATGGCGGACCTCCTGAGGGCAGACTGCCTGAAAGAGGCGTCCAGCACTACCGACTGGCCCTGCCGGAGTGCCTCCGCCGCCTCCTGGAACATCTGGTGGTATGTCTTCTGGTCGAACTGGGCGGAGTAGATGCCCTGGCCGAAGGGCTCGTACCTGTGCTCCGTGGCGCCGATACCCGCCAGGGCCTTGCGCGCAATGTCGGAGGAGAGAGCGGCCATCTCCCAGCGTCGGCCCAGCTCGGCGGCCAGGTGGGACTTGCCCGTGCCCATGAGCCCGGCTACAAGAAAGAGGGCAGGGCGTGGCACCGCCCGGCGGGCGTACTGGTGGGCCAGGGAGTAGTAGGAGCGGGCCATCTTCTCCGTTGCCTGGCGCTCGGCGGCGGGAAGCTGGGGCTCGTCCAGCCGGAAGCTTGTGACCTTGGCCCGGACGTAGGCCCGGTAGCACTTGTAGAAGTCCAGCAGCGGCCAGACCCCTGTGTCGCCAGAGGCCTGGACGTAGGCCTCCATGAGCACCCTGGAGAGGTCCCCGCGGCCATGGTGGTCCAGGTCCATGGCCAGGAAGGCCACGTCCAGGGCCACGTCGGAGTAGCGGAACCGCTCGTTGAATTCGATACAGTCTATTACCTGGATGCCGTCGTCCAGGAATATCTGCGCCGAGTGCAGGTCGCCGTGGCAGTCCCGGATGCGGCCATCCTCCTCCCTGCGCCGAAGAAGGTCCTGCCGGGCCTCCATGAAAGCCCGGCTGTAGGCCACCAAATCGTCGAAGGCGTCCGCGTCCAGGACGCCGCCCACGTATTTCTCGGTCTGCTGGAAGTTCTCCTCCACGTTGGTACGCACCGTCTCCAGGCCGCCGGCCCGAGTGATCTCGGGGCCGCTCTCCGTCTCCTGATGGAACCGGGCGATCTTCTCCGCCACCCGCCGCACCTGCTCCGAGCCGACCTCCCCACGCGCCAGCATCGCCTGAAGGCTGCGCTCCCTGGGGAGCTGGCGCATCTTCACCGCGTACTCCGCCGTCTGGCCTGGGCCATCAACGGCGTAACGGCCATCGTCTTTCCGTACCTCCACCACTCCCAGGTACACATCGGGCGATAGGCGACGGTTAAGCGCCACCTCTTGATCGCAGAAGTGCTTCCGCTTCTCCAGGGTGGTGAAGTCCAGGAAGCCGAAGTTGACGGGCTTCTTCACCTTGTACACGTACTGCCCTGTCAAAAAGATGAAGGAGATGTGGGTCTCCACCAACTCCACCGAAGCGGGCCTCTCCGGGTACGCCTCAGGGCGAAGTAGCGCCTGCACCATATCCATCAGGTCACTCAACCGACAACCTCTTTGAGCCACGCTAAGGTCTGCTCCAAGACCTGCCCACGGTTCTGGGCGGTCAGTCCCACCACATCCACCCGGTCGTCCTGCTTCAGCCGGTCCGCCCATGGGTGGGGAGCCAGCATGACTGTCCCCAGCACTGGCACTCCGGTATCCAGGAGGCGGTGGACCGTATCTCGGAACCGCCCGGAGAAGAGCTCCATCTTGCCTATCTCGTCCACCACAGCCAGGTAACCCCCCGCCAGGGCCTCCTCCAGCGCCGACACACCCTCTACCTCCACTGAGCGCACCTCCACCCCGTAGCGGCCCACCCGGTGGGGACTGGGCAGCCCCTCCCGCGCCAGGGGCACCCTGGTGCCCCTGAGGGTCACCAGGTCGAAGCCCACGCGCCGCCCGTCGTGCCGGACCTCCTCCGTGTAGAACCCCGCGGCCCGTACCCCAGAGAGGCGTAGCACCTTCCTCACCAGCGTGGTCTTGCCACACCCGGGCCGGCCCGTCAGCAAGAGGCAGCGAGGCACGTAAGCGCCGTGGCCCGTCCCTCACCTCCTAGTTCCCGTACGTGGTGGGGTGTTTCTTCTCTATCCAGCGGGGTGTCCCCTCCTCGATGTTGAATAGCCGCTCCCGGTCGAAGCCCAGGGCTGCGGCCATCTCGCACGCGAGCCCGCTCCTCACCCCCACGGCGCAGATGAAGAGAAGGTTCTTGTCCCTGGGTAGCTCGTCCGCCCGGCTGAGGACCGAGTCCACGGGAATGTGCACGGCGCCTTGCACGTGGCCTGAAACCCACTCGTCGGGGTTGCGGACGTCAACAACCAGAGAGTCACCCTCGTCCAGCATCGCCTTGGCTTCGTCCACGCTGATGCGCCGGTATGGCTCGCCAGGCTCCTGTCGGCCCCGCTGGGCCGCGTTTCGAACACGCTCTGCCATGTATCTACACCTCCCAGGTGTGTTATCTCACGTACTTGCCGATGATCGCCGCCAGCCGCTCCTTCGCCTTGGCCGGAACGCGGTCGGGCGCAGTGATGATGGCGTCCTTGAGTGCCATGCCGCAGCTACAAGAACGATGGCCCTCCAGTCGCGGGATGACCTGCTGGAGGGTGCGCTTGGACGTGGCCACGTTCTTCTGCAAGTTTGCCACCACCATCTCCACCGTCACTGGTGCCTCGGTCTCGTGCCAGACGTCGTAGTCGGTGGCACAGGCCAGAGTGGCGTAGCACATCTCCGCCTCCCGCGCCAGGCGCGCCTCCGGCAGCGCCGTCATGCCAATGACGCTGGCACCCCAGGAGCGGTACAGATGTGACTCGGCCCTGGTGGAGAATGCGGGTCCCTCGATGACCACGTAGGTGCCGCCCCGGTGTACCGTGGCACCGGTGGAGGCCGCCACCTCTGCCAGCAGTGCGCTGAGCCGCGAGCAGAAGGGCTCGGCGAAGCCCACGTGGGCCACGACGCCGTCGCCAAAGAAGGTGTTCTGCCGCAGCCGCGTCCGGTCAACAAGCTGGTCCGGCACCACCAGGTCCAGGGGGTGGATCTCCTCCTTCAGGCTTCCCACGGCGCTGATGGATATGATGCGCTCCACCCCCAGCGACTTGAGGGCGAAGATATTGGCCCGCGCCGGCACCTCGGTGGGCATGAGGCGGTGTCCGCGACCATGGCGGGGAAGGAAGGCGGCGGCAACGCCCCCAAGGCGGCCAAGGACAATGGCGTCGCTGGGCCTGCCAAAGGGCGTCTCCGGCCACACCTCATGGACTGCCTCCAGCCCCTCCATCTCGTACAGGCCGCTTCCACCTATGATGCCGACGGTGGCCTTAGCAGGGTGATTAGAAACCCTTTCGACCATCCCCCTATCCCCCTTCCTGGCCAGGAAGGGGGGGAAAATTATATCTGGGGGACACCCCCAGACCCCCGCCAGAGGGGCGAAGCCCCTCTGGACTCCCCTTTTTCACCAGTCTGCTAGGCTCGGACATGGTCAGCCAGCGCCCCCCGCAGGGCTGCCTCGTAGGGAGGGCACAATACTCCTCTCTCCGTAATGATGGCGGTCACGTACCGGTGTGGCGTCACGTCGAAGGCCGGGTTGCGCGCCCCAATCCCCGCTGGGGCTGTGGGCACGCTCGCCCACCGGGTCACCTCTTCGGCAGGACGCTCCTCTATTGGAATCTCCTCCCCTGAAGGAAGAGACAGGTCCACGGTGCTGGTGGGTGCGGCCACATAGAAGGGAACGGCGTTCTCGCGGGCCAGCACCGCCAGAGAGTAAGTCCCTATCTTGTTGGCCACGTCCCCGTTGGCCGCGATCCGGTCCGCCCCCACGATGACGCACTGCACCTCGCCCTTTCGCATAAGGCTTCCTGCAGCCGAGTCCACCACCAAGGTCGCCGGTATCCCCATCTGCACCAGCTCCCAGGCCGTGAGCCTGGCCCCCTGGAGGAACGGGCGCGTCTCGGTGCAGAAGGCGTGGAACCGCTTCCCCATCTCCCAGGCGGCGCGCACCACCCCCAGAGCAGTCCCGTAGTAGCCGCCCGTGGCCAGTGCGCCCGCGTTGCAATGGGTGAGCACACCGCCCTCTGAAGGTAGAAGGGAGGCACCGTGGGCGCTGAGGGCCCGGCAGGCCTCCACGTCCTCCTGATGGATACGGCACGCCTCCTCCTCCAGCGCGTGGCACGCCTCGGCGGAAGACGCGCACTGGAGGGCCCGGCGCAGCATCCTGTCCACTGCCCATCTCAGATTGACCGCGGTGGGCCTGGTAGAGCCGATGGCAGCGGCCTCCCGCTCCAGCTCAGCGAGGAAGCCGTCCCATTGCCTGGACTGGAGGGCCCGGGCCGCCAGAGCCACAGCGTAGGCGCCCGCCACGCCGATGGCGGGCGCGCCGCGGACCCGCATCTGCCTGATGGCCTCCGCCGCCTGCCGATGGTCCGTGATCTCCAGCACCACCTCCCGGTGAGGGAGGAGGGTCTGGTCAAGCAGTAAAAGGTGGCCGTCCTGCCACCGGACGGGCTGGATATCGCGCATGGCTAACTCTTTCGCCTGCTCTCCGGGATAACAAAAAGCTTCTCCCGGAGAGAGAAGCTTTCCCTGCGGATCACTCTCATCTCCCAGGCCGTTGCATTTCGGCCTGCCGGAATTGGCACCGACGTTCCGCCGGGCTGGTCTGCCCGTGCCGGAACCGGTTGCCGGGCTTCGTCGGGCCGGTCCCTCTGCCCCTCTGGATAAGAGCGTGTGCTGCCCTATTCAGTTGTCACCGAGAATGGTACGTAAAGGCCGCGCCACTGTCAAGAAGAAGCGTGGAAAGGATTGGAGTAGCGATCGCTGTAACCCCAGCTCATGTTCTGCTGCGTAAACTCACGATTGCCTCGGCGATGCTGGCGAACCTTCTGACGTATCCACTAGCACCTAGTACAACCCTCGCCCACCTGTTTCGCTCGGCTGGTGGTTTCGCCAACAATGCCTGTCGACTAATTGAGTTCCGGCGTAGCCATCTGGAGATTTCCTTCAAGCCAGGGCTCCCATAAGCCGAAGCTATGCTTAGTGTGAACTTAATGGCCTCACATCGCGAAACATAGAACAAGTAACCATTCATAGTGAGAAACAGCGCCACGGAGGTGTGTGCCAGACGTTTGTTGCCATCCAAGAGGGGGTGGTCTTTGATCAAGGACTGGAAGAGGACAGCGGCTTTATCAAAGATGGTTCTGTACAGAAAGCGCCCTTCGAATGTCTGCTGAGGTTGCGCTAAGGCGGATTCGAGAAGCCCACGACCATGGTCTCCGCCTAAATACCTAAAAGCTGGCATCGGGTCCGGATAATCCGGGTAGAACTCCGATGCCAGCCAGTATACAAGTCGCTCTACAGCAAAGCGGTCAAGAAACCGATAGCGTCTCCTAGTAACGCTCCAGCTCCTTGATAGTTTCCCTGTGCATGTCAATGACTAACTTTATGGCACGGTCAAGCACTTTCACATCAGTGCCCGATGTGCGACGTTCTGTTTTTTTGTTCTCCGCCAACACCTTTTCCCTCCGGCTCCCCACGACCTTGGTATTGCGCACGCTCTTCACAGCCATACTCCACCTCTAGCCAACTCAAGACTAAGTTTACCACAGCCTGGGCAGAAGAGGGAGAGCATCGCAAGAACCCTGGGCTCATCTGATGCCGTCCGCCAACTGTCAGTCAAGTGCGCGACTCGCTCCGGCTTGATTGGGCTGCGCTTCTATCCCACACATTCACAGCACCGCCAGCAGGTCTGCCAGGCGGCTGATGGTGACGTCTGGCTGGACATCCGGCTCCGAGGCATCGGGGCCACGCAGCCAGATGGCGCCCATGCCCACCCCCTTGGCCCCCGTCACATCGGCCCGCAGGCTGTCCCCCACGTGGACGGCCTCCTGAGGCTCCACCTGGAGGGCCGCCAGGGTGCGCTGGAACATCTCCGGGTGCGGCTTGCAGCGGCCCACCTCGTCGGAGAAGGTCAGCACATCAAAGTAGCCAAGGGCCCGGTTCTCCGTAAGGATCTGTCGGAAGAGAACGCCGGGGGTGGCGCCTGTGTTGGAGACCAGGGCCAGGCGGTAGCCGCGACCGCGCAGGGCCGACAGCACCTCCCGCGCCTCTGGCACCAGCTCCGGTGGCCGCACGAAGATGGCGTGGCCGTAGCGGCGGGCCACGTCTGCCTCCACCCGGCCGTCCAGGCGCGACACCAGCGAGGGGTCCAGGTGCTTGAGGAACATCCTGACCTGGGCATCGAACGCCAGGTCGTCACCCCCGGCCTGCATCTCCTGGTGGGCACGCTGGCACGCCCGGTAGGCGGCCTCCACCTGCTCGGTAGAGAAAGACTCACCCGCTTGGGCCAGGGCTTCCATGGCGCCCTGGACCCTGGCCTGGGAGCGGGCTCGGCCCCACTCGGGCCGATCGAAGATGAGGGTCTGCCACAGGTCCAGGGTGACGGCGGAAAACCGCCGCTGGATGGATGCAGTTGCCATCTAGGTGATCGTCAGGAGCTTCCCCGCCACCACGTCCACCAGGCCCATGTCCGTCAGCTTCAGCTCCGGGATGACTGGCAGCGCCAGGAAGGAGAGGATGGAGAAGGGTGACGGATGGGTGCATCCGAGGTCCGCGGCGGCGCGGCCTAGCTCCTCCAGCTTCGTCGCCACCGTCTCCAGAGGCTCCAGGGATAGGAGCCCGGCCACCGGCAGCGCCAGGGAGGCCACCACTCGCCCACCCACGGCGCAGGCCAGCCCACCCTGGTTGGCCCTGATCTCCTGCGCCACGGCCAGCATGTCCTCGTCACTGGCGCCTGCCACCACTATGTTGTGGGAGTCGTGGGCCACGGAGGTGCCTATGGCGCCGCGCTTGAGGCCCAGCCCCTTCACCAGCCCCAGCCCCACGTTGCCCGTGGCCTGATGCCTCTCGATGACAGCCAGCTTCAGGAGGTCACGCTCCGGGTCCGCCATCACCAGGCCGCCCTTGCGGAGCGGAGTGACCTGGACCCGTCGGGTCACGATCTGGCCGGGGACTATCTCGATAGCTGGAAAGCTGGAGTCCCCCGCCTTCAGTGCCAGCCGCTCCACTGAAAGGGGGGCCACGCGCATGGTGGTAGTGGTCCATCGGGGCGCCCGCAGGGGTGGCGTAAAGAGCGCGTGACCTTCCTCTGCCACCTTCCTCCCCCGGTAGTACACGGCCTCGACGCGGAAGTCACGAAGGTCACCCACCACCAGCAGGTTGGCGTGATAGCCAGGGCCGATGGCCCCATATCCCTCCAGCCCGAAGTAGCGCGCCGGGTTCAGGGAGGCCATCTGCACCGCCCGCACCGGGTCCAGCCCCAGCCGGATGGCCTTGCGCACCACCGCGTCCACGTCGCCGTCGTGGAGGATGTCCCGGGCGTTGCGGTCGTCCACCACCAGCATGCACCGGTGGTAGTTGCCGTCGGTCACAATGGGGAGCAGGGCCTCCAGGTTCTTCTCCGTGCTGCCCTCGCGGACCATCAGGTGCATACCACGGCGCAGCTTCTCCAGGCCCTCCTCGTACTCCGTTGTCTCGTGGTCGGAGCCGATGATGGGACAGAGGTAGGCGTTCAGGGCGCGCCCCCGCACCAGGGGCGCGTGGCCGTCCCGCACCCTGGATGCAGCGGCATCCAGCTTGTCCAGCACACCATCCTGGGCACCGATGACGGCGGGGAAGTTCATTACCTCCCCCAGGCCTATAACGCCAGGCAGCCGCAGGGCGCGGCGTATGTCCGCCGCCTCCAGGCGGGCGCCCGACGTCTCCAGGTCGGTGGCGGGCACACAGGAAGGGGCCATGAAAAAGAGGTCCAGAGGCACCTGTCTGCCGCACCGCATGATGTACCGCATACCTCGCAGGCCACAGACGTTGGTCACCTCGTGCAGGTCAGTCACCACCGCCAGCGTCCCGTGGGGCACCACCGCCCTGGCGTACTGGCCCACGTGGAGCATGGAGCTTTCGATGTGCACATGCCCGTCCACCAGGCCGGGGACCAGGTACTTACCTCTCAGGTCCACCACCTGGGCCCCCTCGGAGTAGTCGCCCACGCCAGCCACGCGACCCTCCGCCACCGCCACGTTGCCCTCCTCTATCTCACCGGTGAAGGTGTTGACGATGCGGGCGTTCAGGAACACCGTGTCCGCGATGGCATCGCCTCGCGCCACGGCGATAAGGCGCTTCATGTCCATGCTAGCTCTCCTGGACCCAGTAGATGTCAGAGAGGTTGCGGCACCGCTGGTCCATGTCCAGGCCGTACCCCACCAGGAACCGGTCGGGCACCGTGGTCCCCCGATAGTGCAGCGGCACATCCACCCGGCGACGCGACGGCTTGTCCAGCAAGGCACACACCCTGAGCGAGGCAGGCCCCATGCGACGCAAGTACTTTAAGAGCCTGTCCACGGAGAGGCCCGTGTCCAGGATGTCCTCCACCAGCAGCACATCCCGTCCACGCACCTCCTCCCGGCGCACACCTGTCACTACCCGGGGCCCGCCTGTGGTCACGGTGCCTGTCGGGTAGCTGGAGATGCGGACGAAGTCAACCCGGACGGGGGTGCGCATCTCCCTCACCAGGTCGGCGGCGAAGACAAAGGCCCCCCGCAAAATTACCACCAGCAGCAGCTCCCTCCCGGCATAGTCCCGGTCTATCTCTGCCGCAAGGCGTCGCACCACCTCCCCGATCTCCTGTCGGGAGAGGAGGAGCACCAGCTTGTGCTGTGTCACGGTGCCTGCGACCACAAGCCGACTATAGCAACCAGACGATGGCGGCGTCAATTCTGGCCCTGCTCGTGCATCGGACATGCCTTCCATGAATGGTCGCTAGATATGTTGCCAGAATGATGTGTGATATGCTAGTGTAGTGCCTTCGATATTTCGTTACCTCCGGAACCCAAAGCGGCGGGGGAGGATTTGCCTGGCCTGGGTCGTCCGGCCAACCAACTATCCCCCTCGGTCCCCCTTCCTTCTTCGAGGAAGGGGGAAGAAGGTTTTT
>JACPQL010000028.1 GCA_016190445.1 Chloroflexota bacterium | reverse complement strand
CTGTGGAGCGTTGCTGACAACCAAGCCCCACGGGACCACCTGGCCAGTTCCCCAGGAGGGCGACCTCCGGTGAAAGCGACGGTCAAGCATCTGGAACCATCCCATCCCAATCAGACAACTAAAAGCCTCACAGCCTCTCAGTGTATCCTATGGACAGGCCTTGGGGGAGGTGTTGGGCCTGGACGCTGAGATGGCCACATCAATAGTGGGGGCAGGGTAGGGTTGTTCCAGGTGACGGTGCTCTGGCGTATGCTGTAGCAGGGGTTTCCAGTGTTTTGGCGCTGCTCTTTAGACTGGTCGGAAGGAGCTTGACAATGGCCGCCATCCCTATGCTTATCCTTCGAGGAGTACGAAAGCACCTGAGCCAGACCATCGGCACGGGCATACTCCTGCTGGTGCCCGTGGTCATCACCTATTTGGTCTTACGCCTGGTCTTCACTAGCATTGATGGCGTGCTGGCACCCTGGGTGGCGCAGGTGTTGGGGCGCACCCCGATACCATACATTCAGGGCCTGGGCCTGGTGGCCATGGTGCTGCTGATATACATTGCCGGCCTGGTGGGGCGGAACTTCCTGGGGCGCCAGATAGTACGGGGTGGCCAGCAGGCCCTTCTCCGGATACCGGTGATAAAGACAGTGTACTCGCCAGCCAAGCAGCTCATAGAGTCGTTCTCAGGGACGGGTAGTACGGGGTTCAAGCGTGTGGTGATGGTAGAGTACCCCCGCGTTGGGGCCTGGACTATAGGCTTTCTTACCGGCACCACCCAGGACGAGACGGGGGCGACCCTGGCCCTGGTATACATTCCCACTGCTCCGACGCCTAACTCGGGGTGGGTGGCCATTTTGCCTCTGGAGGACGTCTACGATACCGATCTCACGGTACCGGAGGCGACGCGCCTTGTGCTCTCCGGAGGCATCGTGTCTCCCTCTCGGCTAAGGAAGGTGAAAAGCGTCTGAAGGCTCGCCTACGCTTCTGCTGCACGCCAGGAGGTTGCCCACGGCCCCCCTGCTCGCTACAATGGAGCGCATCTTAGGCGCAAAAGAGGTCATTGTTTGAGGATTGGACTCATATCTGATACCCACATCCCGGAGGCGGGCCCCCAACTGCCACCTCAAGTGTACCGGGCGTTGCAGGGTGTGGACCTGATACTGCACGCAGGGGACATGCACATCATTGATGTGCTGGACTGGCTGGAGGAGGTTGCGCCGGTGATGGCGGCGCGGGGCAACGGCGACTATCCTCCAAAGCTTGGCTACAGCGCCAGCCCCTCTCGTCCAGGGGTGCCCGATGACCCCAGGGTGCGGGAGTCGCACGTCCTGAGAGTGGACGGCCTGACCATCGGCCTAACCCACGGTTTTCCGGAGCTGGATGAGATGGACGAGGGCAGGCTGGGCCCGCTGATGGACCTCAAGTTCGGCGGGCCGGTGGACGTGATTGTCTGTGGGGACACCCACATTGAGAGAGTGATGGAGTGGGACGGCATCCTGATGGTGAATGCGGGTAGCCCCACTCTGCCGCACCAGTTCCATCGCCTGGGCCACGTGGCCCTGCTGGACACCGACCACGGCAGGCCGCATGCCCGGATCGTGTCATTGAAGGACGTGCCGGTCTAGAGGCCCGTCTTCGCGGCCTGCTGCATAAGAGCCTATCCAACAACCCTCACCCTCCTTCGGCAGGTCCGACTCCGTCGAGACTCTCGATACATCGGAGCTCAGGACAGGCCTGTGTCCCCCGCTCCCTTACCAAAGGGACTTGCCCCAAAAAGTCATGAAAAAGGCTAGCAACTTCTTTCCCACCCAACCCACCCCAGGGGTTTTTGTATCTGGGGACACCCCAGACCCCGGCAGAGAACCTTGGTTCTCTGCACTTTCCTTGGGTTTTGAGGCAAGCCCCTTACCAAAGGGAGCGGGGGCAGGGCGAGCCCTGCACCCACGCTCTCCAGCGCAAGCACAGGCATGACCTAATATCCCGACTGTGAAGCGCGGCTCCGGGCACCGCCCGGCTGGGGGACACCCCCAGAGCCCCGCTCCTTCGGCGTTGCTCAGGACAAGCTCCGGGGCTTCGCCCTTCTGGGCACCCCTTTTTCAGCAGCCTGTTAAGCTTTTCCGTGGGCACGACTTCGAGTCCTCAGCGCAGCTTCATGGGAACTCAACCTTGCCCCAGCCGCTCCATGATCTCCACGGCGTGGAGCACCCCCAGCAGGAAATAGTCGTGGCGTATGTTCTCGTTGGGGGCGTGGATGCGGTTGTCCGGGTAGCCTATGCCGCTGGAGGCTACAGGCAGCCCCAGCACCTTGACGAAGGGGTGCATGGGGCCGGTGCCTGGCATGGTGGGGATGATGACAGGCTCCTTTCCATAAACTGTCCGTGCCGCATTGGTCACCAGGGCCACCCACGGCGAGTCCATGGGGGTGCGGGCCGGCGCCTCGCCCTCCAGGGCCATGACCTCCACGTCCTGGAAGCCGTGCTCCTCCAGGTGGACTCTCAGCTTGGCAACTATGTCCTCGGGTCGCTGCTCGGGCACCAGGCGGAAGTCCAGCTTGGCGCGGGCCACCGCTGGGAGCACTGTCTTGGTGCCTTCGCCCGTGTAGCCCGACTGGATGCCGCAGATGTTGCAGGTGGGCTCGAGGAGAACGCGCCGTCGGAACTCAAACCCCTGGGCGTCCAGCAAGAACCGGCGCACGCCCAGGCTTTCCTTGTAGAGGGCCTCCTCGGCGGGCATGGCCCGGATGGCCTCCAGCTCTGCCTCCGTGGGCGGGACCACGTCGTCGTAGAAGCCGCGGATGCGGACGCGCTCGTCAGGCCCCTTCAGGGTGGAGAGTGCCCAGGCCAGGCGCCAGGCTGCGTTGGGCACCACCGGGGCGTAGGAGGAGTGGCTATCGGTGGCGGCGGCCCGGCACTCCAGCTCCACGTAGGCCATCCCTTTGACCCCCAGGGTAATCTGGGGCTGCCCCTCCCAGTTCACTCCGCCGCCTTCCCAGATACAGGCATCGGCCCGGAGCAGTTCCCTGTGCTCCTTGACGAACGCCTCCAGCCCGGGGCTGCCTATCTCCTCCGCTCCCTCGATGAGGAACTTGACCGTGCAGGGCAGCCTGCCCCGGGTCTCCAGGAGGGCCCGCACCGCCGCCAGCCTGGCGCCGATCTCCCCCTTGTCGTCGTATACGCCTCGCCCGTACAGGCGGCCTTCACGCTCCACAGGCTGGAATGGTGGCGACTCCCACAGCTCCAATGGGTCCGGGGGCTGGACATCGTAGTGGTTGTAGAGGAGGAGGGTGTGGGGGGACTCGCCCGACAGCTCGGCGTACACCACGGGGTAGCGGGGGTCCGCTGTGGGGAGAAGGCGCGCCTGGAAGCCCGCCTCCGTGAGCACCTCCCCTACCAGGGAGGCGCACTCCTGGACGCCGTAGTTCTGGGCGCTGACGCTGGGCTGGGCGCACAGGCGCTTCACCAGGGCCAGAGCATCCGCTAGGTGGTCACGCACGTAACGCTCGGTCTGTGGTCGCACGTCTCCTCCTTGGCCTTCGGGCTGGAGAGATGGTCGTATGGGAAGGTGGCGGCTGTCAAGGCATGCCGTGGCCGACCGGTGCTTTGGCTGCTATAATGCCGTCTGATGGTAGTAGCCCGGCGGAGGCAGTCTGGCTGCTGGCAGGACAAGGAGGCGTTATGCTGCGCACCAATAAGACCAAGGCCAAGCTACTGGCGGGGGAGCCCGTCTACGGGGCCGGCATCAATTTCGAGGCCCCGGCCCTGGTGGAGCTGCTGGGCGTGCTGGGAATGAACTTTGTGATGATAGACTGCGAGCACGGTCCCATGGGTGAGGAGACCGTGGAGCAGATGGTGCGGGCCGCCGAGGCGTTCGATATCACGCCCATGGCCCGGGTGCCCAACGGCGAGTCAGACACTATCCTCCGCTTCCTGGACAGGGGTGTCCAGGGGTTCATGGCGCCCCATGTCAGCACCAAGGAGGAGGCCGAGGCGATTGTGCAGGCTGCCCGCTACTACCCTGATGGGGAGCGCGGCTATACCGGCGGAAGCCGCGCCGCTGACTATGGCGTGGGGGTCACCAGGGAGCGATGGGTGGCCCATGCCAACGCTAATGTCCTGGTGATGGGCATGGTGGAGGACATCCGCGCCGTGGAGAACCTGCCGCAAATCCTATCGGTGAAGGGGCTGGACACCATAATGATCGGCCCCAACGATTTGGCCCAGACCATGGGTTTCCCTCCGCAGGAGAAGGTGGATGCCACCATTGAGAAGGTGGTCCGTGAGAGCCGTGCGGCGGGCAAGAGTGTGGGACTGGGTGCTGTCCCGCCGTGGAACGTGGAGCGCATACGGCACTTCCGCCAGGTGGGTGTGCAGCTCTACACCGTTGGCGCTCTCCTGTTTGTCCAGCGGGGAGTGCAGGAGTACCTGAAGGCGGTCAGAGGGGAGAAGTAGTCCTGTGGAAAGGGGTTGCTCCCCTGATGTGGTCGCGGTAGTATACCGCCAGGACTGAAGGGGGGAGTTACGGAGGCTGATGTTCATAGACATGCACTGCCATTCCGTGGCCTCGGACGACGCCCGGGCCACGGTGGACCAGTACCTGAAGTGGGTCACTGTTCTCCGCAGCAAAGGCTACAGAGTTGACGGCATTGTCCTCACCGAGCACCGCCAGTTCAATCGCGAGGCGGACTACTCCGAGATATCGGCCGAGTCCGGAGTGGTGGTGCTCCGCGGTGCGGAGCTGGACACCCGCCACGGTCACTTCCTGGTGTATGGCGTCAACGACCACCTGACGCGTCGTTTCGACTTTAGCGACGTGAGGACTGACCCCTTCGAGCTGATGCGCGAGGCGAGGGCTTCTGGTGCCATCGCCATCCCAGCCCATCCTGGCCGCTCCGGGATCGGGCTGTGCGAGTACATTGCCCAGGGGGTGGAGTTCCCAGAGGTCAAGACGGTGGAGCTGCTCAACGGGGGGAGCCGCGCGGGTGAGAACGAGCGCGCCGCCGAGCTGGTCCAGGCGCGAGGGTACTGGGGAACGGGCGGCAGCGACGCCCACTTTGTGAGCGCCGTAGGCAGGTGCCTCACCCGGTTCCCGGACCATATTCGCACCGAGGCGGAGCTGGTGCAGGCGCTCTATCGCGGTGGGTTTCAGCCGGTGCGGCTGGAGCAGACGGCACAACAGCCCGTTGAGGCCAAGGAGTCACGCTGATGACGAGCCCGCAACTGGAGTTCAACCGGGAGCTGTTGGGCAAGGAGTTCCCGTCGGGGACGTTCCATGTGGAGAAGGAGCAGATCCTGGCCTACTGCCAGGCTGTGGGTGAGACCAGCCCCATCTACACCGACGACGAGGCGGCTAGGCGCGCCGGCTACCGCTCGCTGGTGGCGCCACCGGGCTTTTCCAACCTTCTGGTACGCGCTACCGGACGCCCCAACATCGGGCTCAAGTTCTCTGCCACCACCATGCATGCCTCGCAGGCAGTGGAGTCTTTTCTCCCCATTCAAGCTAGCGATACTCTGGAGGCCAGGACGCGGCTGAAGGACGTGTATGCCAAGACCGGCCGTACGGGCACCATGGTCTTCATTGTCTGGGAGACCCTCTTCACCAACCAGGAGGGAAAGACCGTGGCGGCGGTGTCGTCCTCCTTCGTGCACCGGCCCCGTCACCCAGGCACCTAGACGAAGGAGCTGAGCCGTGGCGAAGGAGAACGTGCGTTACTTTGAGGACGTGGAGCTGGGCGAGGAGCTGGGCCCTCTGGTGAAGGTACCCACCACTGAGGCGGTGCGTCAGTTCTGTAGCGTGTGGGACCCTGAGGTCGGGGCCAGCCGCTTCACTGACGAGGCGACCGCCAGGAAGGAGGGACTTCCTCACGCCCTCCTGCCTGGTATAATGAACATGTCTTACCTCATTACCCTCCTCACTACGTGGGCGCCAGCAGGGCAGGTGAGAAAGCTGGACACGGTGTTCCGCCAGCCGGTGCCCCACAACAAATCTGTGCGTCTGGTGGGCATCGTCACCGACAAGAACGTGGTGGATGGCGAGAACCGGGTGGAGTGCGATGTATCCCTCCAGCGCGAAGATGGTGAAGCCATGGTGACTGGCAAGGCGGTGGTCATTCTGCCTTCCAGGGAATCCCGGTAGGGCAGGGGCTACCATGAGTGCATCTGGCCGATGGCTGGTGGCTATCGCCGCAGTGGTGGCTGTACTGGTCGTGGTCAGCGTGGTGGTGACCCTGGTCAGCCCCAGGGGTAAGGCCGTCACGTTCCCCGAGGACACGGCGGAGGGCGTGGTCCAGCGGTTCATAGTTGCCATCAGGGACGGCGACGAAAACCTGGCGCATGGCTATCTGAGCGAAAATCTCAAGAAGTCTTGCACGGCCCAGCATATTCGGGACACCACCCGCTGGCTCAGGGACCGCGAGGGCCGCAACCAGCAACTCGTCCTTCTCGGTACGCAGACGCTGAGCGACGGGAGGGCCGAGGTGCGGGTACGGGTGACAGATGTGAACGTCTCGCCACCCTTCGGTGTGAACGAGTACAGCCACGAGGAGAGGTATGTGCTGGTCAGGGAGGGTGATGCTTGGCGCTTTGATCAGCCGCCCTGGCCCGTGAGCTACTGCCCCGACCTGGAGAGGGTGCCAGCAAAGCCGGGCATCATCGCCCCACCAGGGTAAGCGGAGGTCAGCAGTTGCCTGAGGTCTTTCTCCGCGCCATCGCTTCTCTGGCACCGCTAGCTGTAATTGCTGGGGTGATCGTAGTCATCGTGGCGCTGGTGCGCCGCCGGGGTGAAGGCGCCGAGGAGCCGGGCATAGGCACTGTCAGGCGACTCTACACCTACGGCCTCTCCTTCGCGGGCCTGGTGGCCGCGGCCATAGGGCTCGTGCTTCTGGTAAAGGTCATTCTGGACAGGCTCTTTGGCCCCCGTGCCATCTCTGGCGGGGATACGGCCCTGGCCCTTGGCCTGGCCCTTACCATTGTGGGGACGCCCATCTGGCTCCTCTTCTGGAGCATGGCGCAGCGCGCCGTTCGCCAGTTCGCTGCCGAGGTCAGGGCCACCTCCCGTCAGGTCTATCTGTACCTGGTGCTGGCTGTATCCGGGATCACTGCCGCCATAGGCGCAATCACGCTCCTGAGGTGGGTGTTCGGCGCGGAAAGCTTCAGTGGCACGCCGGTGGCCCTGGTGGTGGTCTGGGGTGGGGTGTGGGCCTTCCATTGGATGGTGGAGGAGAGGGAGAGGCACCCGGCGGAGCTAGAGGCGACCGTCCGGCGCGTGTATGTGTACGTGCTGGCGCTGCTCGGCCTGATACTGCTGGCGATGGGCGTCGGAGCGCTCCTGGGGAGCATGCTGGGGGCGGCCTACTGGGCCATCTTTCGAGCCCAGGAGCTGGTGGCTGGCGGTTCACGCCTGTGGAACGAGGCGACCCAGGGCGCTCTGGCCATGGGCCTGGTTGGTGGGGCCTCGTGGTGGTGGCAATGGCACCGGGTGGCAGCCGGGGATGTGGAGTCGGGCCTGAGGCACGTGTACCTCTACCTCTTCGCCATCCTGGGTGGTGCAGCCATGGTGGTCGTTTCACTGAGCGTTCTCCTCTTCGATGTTTTGCAGTGGTCCCTTGGCAGCCCCCAGTCCACCAGTGCCCTGGCCCACTTTGATGGCGTTCCCGGTGTGGTGGCCGCTGTGGCCGTGGGAGCGGGGTTGTGGGGGTACCACTGGGCTGTGGTGCGTCAGGAGACCAGGGTTGCCCAGCGCGGGCTTGCGGCGGCGCGGAGGGTGTACAGCTATCTGGTGTCGGCGGTGGGGCTGGTCACTCTGGGGGTGGGGCTGGTGACGGCCTTCGCCGTGGCCCTGGGCCTTCTCTCTCCGGCCCACCCCCCCCAGATCGTAGGCCCCGATTGGTGGCGCAACCCCCTGGTCCTGGCGATAACGTTGCTGGTGGTGGGCGTGCCTGTCTGGGGCCTCTACTGGCGGGAGGTGCAGCGCCTGGCCGCCCAGGGGGGCCGTGAGGAGCGGGCCGCCCTCTCGCGCCGGGTGTTTATCTTTTTGATATTCGGCATCAGCGTGCTGCTGACGCTGGTAAACCTGAGCATTGTGCTGTTCAGGCTGTTTGACGCAGTCCTTGGAGGGGCGGTCCCCTCGGACCTGCTGTGGCAGGTGCGGTGGAGCGTTGCCATCCTGCTGACCGCGGGGGCGGTGAGCGTTTACTACTGGCTGGTGCTCCAGGAGGACAGGAAGGCGATGGCCGTCCTGGAGGAGGCCGCCGCGGAGCGGGCCCCGGAGCCAGCGGCGGCGCGGACGCCGGAGGCCCGTGCGCTCAAGCTGGTGACGGCGGTGGCCGCCGAGGGCGACCTGCCTTTGCTGCGGCGGCTGGAGACCCGCCTGGGCTACACCTTCCGGGTCTGGCAGCGCTTCGACTCTCAGGGCCTGGCGCCGCCTCTCTCCGACGACTACCTGGCGGAGACGGAGCGGCGCATCCTTGAGGCGGGCTCACCACAGGTGCTCCTGCTGGTGGATACCGATGGGATCCGCGTGTTGCCCTACCGGGGGGCATGAGCGTGGGAGTCACTGGAACTCTTGCCAGCCTGATCGTGGGCACCAGCTACGAGGCCATACCGCCGAAGGTCGTCGGCGTGGCCAAGGACGTCATCCTGGATGGCGTGGGCGTCACACTGGCGGGCTCGCGGGAGCCGCTGGCGAGCCCCATCATCGAGTACATCCAGGAGATGGGCGGGACTCCCCAGTGCAGCGTCGCTGGCTGGGGGTCCAAGTCGTCCCCACTGATGGCCGCCTTCGCCAATGGCGTCTTCTGCCACGCCCTGGACTTCGAGGTGATGTGGCACCCCGCCACCCATCCCACCTCCCCCACGCTACCCGCGCTGCTGGCCATGGCCGAGGTGAGGGGCTCCTCGGGCCGCGAGGTGATCGAGGCGCTGGTGGCGGGGTTCGAGGTCCAGGCGCGCCTGCGGCTGGCCTCGGGGAGTGTGCCTGTCCTCTTTCACCCGCCGGGGGTGGTGGGGCCCCTGGGGTCGGCTGCCGCCTGCGCCAGGCTGCTGGGGCTGGACGTGGAGCGCACCCGCATGGCCCTGGGCATGGCGGCCTCCCGGGCGGGCTCTTTGGCCGCCAACATTGGCTCCATGACCAAGTCCACCCACTGCGGGAACGCCGCTCGCATGGGGCTGGAGGCGGCGCTGCTGGCGGAGAAGGGGTTTACGGCCAACGAGGACGTCATCGAGGCGTACCAGGGGTTTGCCGAGTGCTTCATGGCCCCGGACCGCGACCTGGAGGCAGTGGTCAGAGGCTTCGGCGACCCGTACCGCATGGTGGAGCCTGGGCTGGCCTTCAAGAAGTACCCCTGCCAGTACGGCACCCACCGGGGTGTGGACGCCGCCCTGGAGCTGCGTCGCAAGCATCACCTGCGACCCCAGGAGATCGAGGATGTCCAGATTCGCGTGCCACCCATGGACTACGTGGTGCGCCCCTTTCCGGCCACGGGGCTGGAGGGGAAGTTCAGCTTCCAGTACACTGTGGCCGCCGCCCTCCTGGACGGCCAGGTGGTCATCGAGAGCTTCACAGACGGGCGGCGTTTCGCTCCGGACATGGAGGAGCTGCTGCCCCGCATCCGTGTGGTCCAGGACCCGGCCATACCCGCCAACTTCGAAGGGATGTGGACGGAGGTGACGGTGCGCACCAGTGGTGGCCGGGAGCTGGCGGAGCGGTGCGACCGGCCCCGGGGCATCTGGGGCAGCCCGCTGAGCCACGATGAGCTTCTGGCCAAGTTCCGCAACTGCGCGGGCAGGGTGCTCTTCAGGCCGGAGGTGGACCGGTGCGCCAAGCTCCTGGAAGGGCTGGAGCGGCTGCCGGACGTTCGTGGGCTGATGGACCTGGTGCGGGCCAGGGTTCCCCCCGGTAGGCCGGAGGTGCGCTAGGTGTTCCCCCATCTGGCTGAGGTGCTTCCAGGGCTGTATATACGGATGGGCCACCCGGATGGCACGGCGGTCCCGTCCAACTGGGCCCGCCTTGAGGTCCGCGATGGCCCTATCCCGGACGGCCCGCCCGACACGCTGCACCTGCCGGTCCCCGACGACGCCATCTGGAGCGACGGGTACATCGAGCAGGTGGTGGAGTTCATCCGCTCGCGGCTGCGGCGGGGGCAGCCGGTCGTGGTGGGGTGCGTCGCAGGGGTGAGCCGTAGCCCCTCAGCGGCGCTGGCCTACATGGTGGACGAGTACGGGCTATCGGTGGAGGAGGGGCTGGAGAGGCTGCGGGAGGCGTACCCCCGGGCCAATCCCAGCCCCGTCATCCTGGACAGCCTGCGGGAGTACTTCGCAGCACGAAGGGATGGCGCATAGCAGGTCGCTGAAAAACGGAGTTTTTCAGCGACGGCCCCCTTCCCCATCGGGGTGGGGTGAACCTGCTGAAAAAGGCTTCCCGGCCTTTTTCAGCAGCCTGATAGGGCACGGCGGCGTAGGCGCAGGCAGGCTCCAATCTACGGAGGCCTGCCACATTCCAGGGTGCGATCGTCCGCGTGGTAGAATAACGTAGGGGCGCATGGGAACATTCACAGTCCGCATCGAGGTTGGGGACCCGGCAGCAAGGCGGTTCGTCGAGGTGGAGGCCCTGGTGGACACCGGGGCTACTCACACAGCACTGCCCCGAGGTATGCTTCTGGCCCTGGGCGTGGAGCCGATAGAGAAGGTCGCCTTTCAACTGGCCGATGAGCGGGTGGTCGAGTACGAGGTGGGTGAGGCCCGCATTCGTCTGGACGGGCGGGAGCGGACAACCGTTGTGGTCTTTGGGCCAGAGGGTGCCACGGCTCTGCTAGGGGCGACTACGCTAGAGCTTTTCAACATGGCCGTGGACCCCGTGCGCCGCCGTCTCGTGCCCGTCCCTGGCCTGCTGAAGCGCTCCAGCCGTCGCAACATCGGGTGAAGTTGGCAGGCCCCTCGGCGGCGTTCACGACAAGCTTCGGGGCTTCTCCGCTCAGCACACCCCCTTTCCGTAGTCTGCTAGGGCCCGGCACGGGCGTGAATCAGTTGATAGCAGGGCTTGTCAGGTGTTACAGCAAGCATTAAAGTAGGCGTTAAGGGGTGTGGCATGGGCAAGATACGGACCGTCGGGATGGCGGAGGCCAGGCCAAGGCTCACCCAGCTTGTCAACGACGTGAGCCAGGGAGGAGACCCTTACTTCATAGTGGCTAACAGCCGGGTGAAGGCGGTGCTGGTGGGTGTTGACCAGTACAACGATATGGTGGAGCAGCTAGAGGATATGAGCGATTCCCTGGCTATCATGGAGGCCAAGCTGGAAGGCGGGACGCATGTCCCTTTCGAGGAGTACGTGAAAGAGTCCGAAGCCAGGGCCTCTGGTGTACAGGCTGGAGCTTAGCCCTGCGGCGATCAGAGAAGGCCGCCGGTTGCCGTCCAGCGTGAAAGCACGAGTTGACGAGGCAATGGCACGTCTGGCCGACAATCCGCGGCCATCCGGCGTAAGAAAGCTGCGAGGGATGGATGGCTACCGGCTCCGAGTGGGGGATTACAGGATACTGTACACGGTAGACGACAATGAACAGAGGGTGCTGGTGTGGCGGGTTATGGGCAGGGGCAGTGTGTACAGGGCAAGGTGAGACGGCAGGCGTACCCACGCGCCAACCTCAGCCCGGTCATCCTGGAGAGCCTGCGGGAGTATTTCCAGGCGAGAAGGGATGGGGGGCCGAACATCGCGCCGTAGGGGGGTCGGAGTCCACAGAGGCCCGCCGGCCAGTTCCATCTTGATGGAGGGGGCTTGTCCGTGGGTGTCTTCCCCTAACCGTTACTCGGTGAAGAAGTCTCTGTGCAACTCGTCCTCGGGAACAAAGCGCGAAGCCTGGCGGAATATGGCGTGAAGCGTCCCCGGGTCTAGTTCCCTGTGCCTTGGGATGGTGAGAGTCTGTATGCTTCCGGCCGAGGTTACGCGCCGCAGTTTCACGTGACTGCCCCGTTGGGAGTGGACGTTGAACCCATGCTGGACAAGAATGGCCAGGACGTCGTCGCCGGAGAGGCGTCTAGGCCTGGGCACCGACAGGCTCCAACTCCATAGTCACCAGGATAGTGGGGTTGGGTGCCAGGCCGAAGTTGGCGGGGTCCTCTCCCTTCAGATGGAGGGCCACCGCTTCCTGAAGGTTGGCCAGGGTCTCGTCCACAGTCTCGCCCTGGGTTACCACAGCCAGTTCAACGCACTCGGCGACGTAACGCTTTTCCCCCTTGCGAACAAAGGCTTTTATGGTGCGCTGTAGTGTCATGAAGCTTTCCTTTGCCATCCTCGCACGCTATTATAGCAGCCGGAGTATCCTGTGGGACAGGTCTTTGCGGCTGCGGGCCGCCTACCCCCGGGCCAATCCCAGCCCCGTCATCCTGGAGAGCCTGCGGGAGTATTTTGGGGCGAGAAGGGATGGGGGGACGGGGCAGCAGGGTGCTGAACCCTGCTAAAGTAACCCCAGTTCCTTCTCCAGATCCCTAAGGCTTCGCTTCAGTTCGTATATCTTAGTAAACTTTTCGACTTCTACAAAACGCAACGCGGGCTGGATCTCGTGGAACGTGCCAGAGAGCAGTGATACGGCGGCCTTGCGGTCGGATTCTTGGGCCACCAAGAATATGCGGCTGTTCCACAGGTCGTAGGCGTGTTTGAGCTTGCCTAGCGCATGGTACAGGTCACCGCTGATTTGCACTTCAAAGACAAAGGTGGGTACCGAGCGTTCCACCCGCCGCCAGACAACGTCAAGCCGCTCATTGTCGATAGGGTATTCCTTCTCGGCGATGAAGTGCTGCAACTGCCCTGCCTCGACCAATTGATCCACAAGCTGGTTGTGGAGCGACCGCTGAGAGGCGGTCGGCTGAGCCGTGGCTCCTACAGGGCTAAGCGCCTGGATAGCCTCTAGCGCCACATTCTCCTCGACGGACTGAAAGCCGCCGCGAGCAAGCGTCCTCAAGGCTTGGCTGTCAACCTTGCTCTCGCGCCACTGTTCAAATGGGAGGAGCCGATCGATGTCAAACTCGAACCGCAGTGGCCACAAGACCTTCTTTTCGCTGACCTCCTGTGGCCATAGTGGCTTGTCTTGCTTAAACTTCCTGCGGATAGTCCCGTAACCAATTACACTTGCTATGGGCACGGTGGCATAGAAAAGAACCCTGTCGTCGTCGGAGAGCACGTCCCACATAATGGCTGGCCTGCCTGAAGCTTTGAGGCCCCATATATTGCCTTCCTGAAAGGCTACGCGCCATTGATCCTGCCGCCCTACGGCTAGCCACCAACGAGGCAATGTGTACTCCTTCAGAGGATTTGCCTGGAGTATATCACTTCGGCGCGAGCCGAACTCTGCTGGAGAGTGCTTGACAAGTCCGTGTGTGGTCCGGTAAGGTCCCGGTCCACCGCTGGCTGGGGAGCAACGATGGGCCTGGACATCGGCATCATCCACATTCAATACCTGGCGAGGCCGCACGGGTGGGCATACAAGTTCGTCTGGGAGCTGGCTATAGAGGCCAGCGGCAGCGGCTATATGCACGGCGACGGCAACAACTGGGGCCCCTTCACCCAGCGCCACGTTCTCCAAATGCTGGACGAGTTTGCGGGGGACAAGGGGTTGGACGCCACGGCCAAGGCCGAAGTCCTCGCTTGGGTGCGGTCGCTCCCGTGGGAAGGCTGGCGCGACGACTTGGACATCTCCGCCGCCCAAGACGATGACCACGACCCGTGGGTGGACGGCCCCAACGAGCAAGACGGTGGTCTCATCGAGCTACACTTCAATTGGTAGGAGGTGAGCCTGGAGAGGCCAAGCTGCTTCTGCCACTCCTGCCGTCCTTCTCTACCAGCCGCTGCACTCCGAATGGCGCCAGGTCGTAGTCGGAGTGGCCGGTGGCGATGAGCTGGGCCGTGTGGCGCGTCGTGGCCGTGCTCAGGAGGGTCGCCGCTCAGGCCGCACGTCATGCCCCGACGTGGCTTTCGACCTGGAGAGGAAGGTGGGCTGCCACCAGGTCGAAGTGGCGGTCGCGGTGTAGCACCACAGCCCCGGCCCCCATGGCAACAGCCGCGATGAGCAGGTCTGTGAAGGGGACGGCGATGCCCTGCCGGCGGAGCTGGAAGCCCAGCCTGGCGGCATCGTTCCAGTGCTCCTCGGTCACTGGCAGGGGGTGAAGGGCGGAGAGGAGCTGGCCCAGGCGGCGCCAGTCCTCCTCGGAGCGGGCGCCTCCCAGCAACTCCAGCCGGACCATGCCCGTGGTTGCCACCAGGTCCGCTGCCAGGAGATCGTCTACCCGCTGGCGGAGGGCGTGGCCGCCTCTTCCGGGAGGGAGCACCTCCAGCCAGGCGGAGGTGTCCACCAGGAAGCGGTCAGCCTTCATCCCGCAGCCTCGCCAGTTCCTCTGGGGTCAGGTCCAGGTCTACCTTTCCCAGGGAGCGGCGCAACTCCTCCAGGCGACGCCGCCGGACCGCTTCTCTGAGCCCGGCCTCGATGGTCTCGCGGATGCCCGTGGTGCCCAGGACCTGGCGCGCCTCCTCCAGGAGCCTGTCATCCAGCACTACCGTGCGCCTCACGAATACACCTCATCTGTACGCATCTAGAATACGCATGAAGCATACAGCACGGGCTGGCTCTCTGCAAGTCCCTCTGGCATGGGGCTGCTACGCAGTTCTGTGCCGTGCCCTGGGTGACACCAGGCGCTGCACGCCGAAGGGGGAGAGGTCGTAGTCCGAGTGGCGGCGTTGCTCTTTGCCGGGGCAGGGGCCGGGTCAACGGATTGCGCGCACCTGGGCGCCCAGGGAGAGCTGCTCTCACGTCCGGTCGGCGGTGAGCGCAGGGACGTTGAGCCTGCGGGCCAGGCCCAGGCACGCCCGGTCGCCCAGGGATAGCCCTACACCCCTGGTGGAGGAGCGCAGCAGGCCCGCCTCGTAGGCCTGGTCGGTATCGAAGGGCACCACGTCCAGCGCCAGCCCCTGGAGGGCCTCCCGGACAGCCGCTTCCGGCATTCCTGCATCGGCCAGCTTGGCAACGACCTCGGAGAGGTTGACGGCGCTGATGGCCGCCTGGGGGAGCGCCGCCGCCACCACCTCTGCGCCAGGCTCGGCGTTCAGGAGGGCGAGCAGCGCCGAGGCGTCCAGCACTGCCTCAGGCACGGGCCGCCTCTTCGCGCCGCTCTCGGAGCAGTTCGTCGGCCAGGCGCCGCCCCTCTGGAACGTAGCGACGCACCAGGGCCTGGGCGCGCCGGACCGCCCGGTGTGGCGTCAGGAGGCGGACCTCTCCCTCCTCCAGGACCAGGATCACCTCGTCGCCCGGCTTCAGGCCCAGGCTCTTGCGGTACTCGGCAGGGATGACCAGCCTGCCACCTTCGCCGAGCTTTGCCTTGACTTCGAGCATGTGGCACCTCTAGGCCATTCTACCATAATGGAGTAAGAATGGCGTGTTGGGTGGCACCAAGGCTGACCAGTGTTTCGTGGGGCCTGATGGGGTCCGACCGCGCCGGCGTCAAGGCGGCTGTTCAGCTCAGGAACGGCGGCGGGGCTCCACCAGCCGCTCGACACTGAAGGGGGAGAGGTCGTAGTCGGAGTGGCCGGTGGCGATAAGTTGGGCCATGTAGCGGGCAGTGGCCACGCTCAGCAGAATGCCCTTGCGGCCGTGGCCCGTGGCCATGTACAGCTCATCCCACCCCGGCACGGCGCCCAGGATGGGGAGTTCGTCCAGGGAGAGGGGACGCAGGCAGGCGGAGGACTCGATCACCCGCGCCTCCTGGAGCACGGGCGCCACCCTGAGGACGGTCCTCATGATCTGGGCCTGGCCCTCAGGGGTCACCTGCCGCACAAAGCCCGCCCGCTCCTCGGTGGTCCCGACCAGCAGGTAGCCGGCCTTCTTGGGGAGCACGTAGGAGCTGCCGTGGTAGATGGCGTACTCCGGCATGGGGCGCGGAGGCGCCAGCTTTATGGTCTGGCCGCGCAGGGGCTCCACCGGGATGGGGAACCCCAGCCACTCTCCGGCGAAGCAGGACCATGGCCCCATGGCCAGGAGCACCGCGCCGCCCTCCACCTGGGAGCCGTCGGCCAGGCGCACGCCGGTTGCCCGGGAGCCCGCCAGGGGCAGGCGCACCAGCCCCGACGCCTCCCCCTGGCGTATGGTGGCTCCCCGCTTCTCCGCCGCCTGGGCTGCGGCTATGACCAGCCGGTATGCCTCCACCTGCGCCTCCACGTCGGAGTAGAGGGCGCCACGGATGTCCGGCGGGAGCCAGGTGTTCATGCGCCGCAGGGTATCGCCATCCAGCCAGCTCACCGACATGCCGCTCTTCTGCTGCCAGCGGTACTGGCGGCGAAGGTCATTCTCCTCGTCCTCAGTGAAGGCGGGCCGGAGGATGGGGGTGTCGGCAAAGAGGTAGTCCACCCCTGACTCCTCGGTGAGGGGGCCCACCAGCTCCCGGTGCAGCCGGAGGCTCTCCATACACAGGTCGGTCAGCGCCCCCGGTGCCGAGGACTCGGCCAGCGGGGTGAGCAGGCCCGCCGCGGCGCCCGAGGCCTGGCTGGCGATGGCGTCCCTCTCGATGACCAGGGAGGTGAGGCCGTGTTTACCGAGGAAGTAGGCGGAGAGGCATCCGATGATGCCGCCTCCAACGATGATGACGTCTGGCGCCTTGGACATGGGGCTGGGTTGCTCCTCCTCCGCTGGGCGGCGATGTCTGAACATCAGGCTATGCGGCGAGTCTTGCTTTACTGTACCGGCAGGGCAGGGGACAGCGCAAGGAGCAGGGCTTTACCGCAAGTTCTCGCCCTGGAACCGTCCACCGTACCCGACCTCCGTTGCCTCGCCCAGGGTCAGGAAGACAAGCTGGATGACGCGGGCGTTGCGGGCCAGCTCCACCCCATCCGGGTTGTACACCACCAGCAGCGCCTGGGAGCGCCCGCTGTAGCCGGCGTCCCACACGGCGTTGTGCACCGTCACGCCGCAGCGCAGCAGGCTGGACCTGGGGCGGCCCAGGGCCATCAGATGGCGGGGGAGGTGGACCGCCTCGTTGAAGGTCACCAGGTAGGCGCCGAGGGACAGCCGCAGCCAGCCGGCGGAGTCGAAGGGGAGGGGCCCGGTGCGGGATAGCACACGCTCCTGGTTGGTGGGGCCGATACGGCCCGGCGAGAGGAAACGGGCTATCTGGGCGAGGGAGAGATCGAAGCCGTTGGGTTGTAGCTGGGTCTCCAGGTCCACGTAGCCCTGGAGCAGGGGTGGCTCCCAGGCCAGAGCGTGCTTGATCTGCTGGTAGCTCAGCACGGGCAGGTGCTACTCGAAGGTGCGCCGGAACCGCCAGAGGTTCACTTCGGGCTCGATGCGGTTGATGGTGGGGCGTTCTGTGTCTGGCTCGATGCGGGCCACGACGCACCAGGGGCCATCCTCCTTAAGCGCCCGGTCCATCACCTTGCCCAACTCCTCCAGGGTGCTCGCTGACGCCACCTTGGAGATGCCTGCGCCCCTGGCTACGGACGCCAGGTCGGTGCCAGTGGCGGTGTGGGTCGGCTGGCCGCCGGTCTCTCCCCACTGCTGGTTGTCGCACACCACGTGCACCAGGTTCCTGGGCCGCTCCCGGGCGATGGTGGCCAGGGAGCCGAGGTTCATGAGAATGGAGCCGTCACCGTCCAGCACGACCACCTTGCGGTCAGGGGTGGCCAGGGCCACTCCCAGGCCCACGGAGGAGGCGAGTCCCATGGCGCCCCACATGTAGAAGTTGGCGTCCCGGTCTTGGGCGGCGCAAAGGTCACGCGTGGCCATGCCCAGGTTGGCCACGACCGGCTCGTTGGAGAGCTTGCCGACCAGAAGACGGGTGGCCTCCAGCCTATCCACGTTTCCCTCCCGTGAGCATGGGCGCCAGGAGCACCGCCACGGGCGTCCGGCTGCTGTAGCAGAGGCGGATGGCCCCGTCCACCATGGGCTCCAACTCCGCCTCGGTGCGCGGGGCGAAGTGCTGGAGGGCCAGGGAGTCGAGGATGGGCACCACGGCCCTGCCCAGTGCCACCTGGGCGATGTTGAACTCGCCCAACTCACCCCGCAGGCTGATGAACATGGGAAAGGGTATGCGATAGGGGATGCACAGGGATCCCAGGGCGTTGAGGCAGTTGCCGAAGCCGCTGCTCTGCATAAACACAGCACTACGCTTTCGGGCCGCGTATGCCCCGGAGGCTATGCCCAGCGCCTCCTCCTCTCGGGTGGCGGCCACCAGGTGGAAGAAGGGGTCCTCCTCCATAAGCTGGAGCACCTGCCAGACGACCATATCCGGCACATATACGATGAAGCGTATGTCTTGGGCTTTGAGGAGGTCTACAATCCGCTGCGCCCAGCTCATGGATAGCTCCTGGGTGACCGAGGTCGCGCTCAATATATATGGTGTGGGGCGCAGTGTAAAGCAGCGGGCAGAGCGGGACGCGGGGAGGAGTGAGGGTTCTCAAGTAGTTGCTAGAAGCTATTTCGAAGCACTCTGAGGCACCCCTGGTGGTAATCAACTAAATAAACTGACAATTCTATGGTATCTGATGGTTCTTGCTCGCTCATGGTGAGCCCTTCGGCGGGCTCAGGCCAGGCTTGTCGAACCATATGGGCGTGCAAGAACTGCCACCGCTCGTATCCTTCGACAAGCTCAGGACGAGCGGTGGCAGCCACTGGAAACCGTGTCAACCCATTTAGTCAATGGCCATCAGGCGGGGGGCCCAAAGAGCTTTGGAACAGCTTCAGTGCGAGGGCACGAGCCTCAGGAGTTCCGCTCTCCGACGGCCTCTACTTCCAGGCTGCGGCGCACCAGCGCCTCGATCAGGCCCAGGGTGCGCTCGTATGCCTCGCACTTGCCGCGCCAGTAGTCCGCCGAGCGGGCGACGTCTACGGCGGTTGCCTGGGGCGATGGGGCCACCCGCAGCTGGGGAAGCCGGTCCTGGTGGCTGCGCTTGGCCACGCCCCATTCGCCCAGCTTCCGGTTGAAGGTGTTCTTGTTCACCGTCCACTTCCGGCACGTGGCCGTGAACCCGATCAGGTGATAGTCCTCCACCACTTCCTTTTTGTGGGCCTCTAGCAACTGGGCATGGTTCTGGAAGCGGGGCTGTTCGGCGAACGAGGTCGCACCATTTTCAGGGCACATAATAGCCTCCAGGTGAACGTTGCCTGGGTGATACCGGTTCCACCGGCGGCAGCTCCAGCATCGGACTCGTTGCTCTCGCTCCACCGAGGGGTGGGCGATGCCCTCTGCACAATGGGCGCAGGAGAGGGTCTCCTCTATCTCTTTGAGGTGCAAATACCCGGTATCTACGGCGTCAGCATAGGCCACCGTCATGTTCCACCACCCCCGATAATCCACTAGTTGTGGCGCATCACCACGAGGCATGGGAGCCGTTTTCAGGCTACCTGTGGCGGCGATCCTTCCTGTCATGGCACAAGCAGGTCAGGACCTGGCGCTCCTGCTGTGCTGGTCAAGTAGGTTGTCACCACGGCCGGGAAAAAACAAGACGCAAAAGGACTAATCGCGCTGCCAAAAAGTATGATTCAGGCCGCTAGTCTCTATGTTTGATGCCGGATAGCAAGCAGGGAAGAGGCCGGGGTGAGCTAGGTCCCGCGGGTGTTTAGTGAACCTATCCCGCAAATGGCATTGCTATGAGAATAGGCGATTCGGTGGGGTGGGGACCGCGCCCCACCAGATTGCCACAGCCCCCGATTT
Source organism: Chloroflexota bacterium (assembly GCA_016190445.1). Taxonomy (GTDB): domain Bacteria; phylum Chloroflexota; class Dehalococcoidia; order Lucifugimonadales; family JACPQL01; genus JACPQL01. The sequence goes on along the minus strand of JACPQL010000028.1, from coordinate 14,017 downwards.
GATCGGGGGCCTCGCAAAGACGAGTACGCGCATTTCGTCGTTGCGAGGCTCACATGCCCCTTCAGGGCACCCGGAGCGAATGAAAAACGTGTTTTTCATAGGAGCGAGTCTTCGAGCGATGCACTGGGTCATGCCCCGTTACAATCGGGGCACCACCGGGGGATGGGGAACCCCCTTGATGCTCCGACTCTGTCGCGAGTCCTGGACGGAGTCGGGACTTCGTCGGCGGAAGAATGTTGAAGGCAGATGAGTTCAACCGACTCCTCAGCATGACAGCCCCTCCCCCAAGACCTATTTTCACGCCAATCTGGCGGGGTGGGGGGGCAATCCTTCTCCGTTCGTCCACAGGTGGGGGAAGCCTATTCTCAGCCGTATCGGTGCCCCGATACCATCGGGGCATCATTGATTGAACTCATCTGAAAACCCTCACCCTCCTTCGGCAGGCTCAGGACTCTGGCTCTGGCCAGGAAGGGGGTGAAAATTGTATCTGGTGAACGCCCCCAGACCCAGCCAAGGGGCTTCGCCCCTTGGAACCCCAGGGGAATGTGAGGGGCGAAGCCCCTGAGGGTGGGAGGGTGGGATGTACAAGAAGCTGTGCAGCTAAGTACTAGAGAAAGCGCTCCAGGTCCTTCACGTTGGAGACGTGGCTGCGGCGCTGGCCCCTCTCCACCTCGTGGACCAACTCGGTGATGGCCACGCATACGGGGGTGGGTACGCCCACCTCCTTGCCCCGCGCCGCCACATAGCCGTTGAGATAGTCCGCCTCTGTCTTGCGGCCCTTCATCACGTCCTGAAGCAGGGAGGCGCGCCCCTCCCCACGGTCGCGGGTGTGCTCCATGAGCCGCATCTCCAGCTCCTCCAGGCCCCGGCCCTCGGCGGCATCCACGTAGTCCTGCGCTGGTACGCCGCTGATGGGCTCGATGTTCACGCCGAGGGCGTGGCCCACCCGGACCACCTCAGCGCCGATCTTGATGATTATGCGCCGGGTCTCTGGGGTGGAGCGGACGGCCGCCGAGCCCAGGCCGGTCAGGCCTCCCATGGCGTTGCCCATGGAGTTGGTGCCCAGCTTGGCCCATCGCTCGCCCCAGGTGTTGGTGGTGGTCCTGGTCTTGCCGACGGCGCTCATTATGTTTGCCAGCTCCTGGAGACGGGGGGTGACGCGGCAGTGGAGCTCGCCCAGGGTAAGGGCAATCCGCTCGGGGTCGCCGGTGCGGGTGACGTGGCCTGGCTCGTACAGGCCTGCCCCGAGGGTCACGATGCAGGCTATGTCCCGAGTGTAGCCTACTATGGGGGCAATCCACTCGTCGTTAATGCTGTTCTGTGTGGAGACGATGAACCCGTCGGGCTTCAGATATGGGAGGATGAAGCTCACTGCCCAGCGGGTGTCGTAGGACTTCACCGCCAGGAAAACGATGTCGAACTGCTCGTTGAGGGTGCTCACATCGCACAGGTGTACCGCTCGCACCTTGACCAGGTGGTCGCCCGCTGTGCCGCCGATGCGAAGACCGTTGCGCTTCATGGTCTCGACGTGTTCGGGCCACTGGTCAATGAGGGTCACGTCGTTGCCGGCCTTGGTGAGGAATCCCCCCACCACGCTTCCGATAGCACCGACGCCGAGGACCGCCATCTTCTTGCCAGTCATGGGTTTGCCCTCCCTCTTCGAGTTGGCTCTACCGCAGCCCGCTGGAAGTGTATGCCCTGTGGCGGGGGGCGTCAATGTGGGCCGCAGGGGAGCGACGATAGGGAGTCGAGGAAGGGCTGACGCACCAGGACTCGAAAACAGGGGGCTGTTCTCTCCGTGGCTGCCCAGTTCCACTGGTCGGCGCGGTACGGGGCCCTCTACGGGCATCCTTGAGAGGGGCATCTCTGGGAGGGCACATGCACCCTGCTGCGCGGGCGATGAGGCCTGGAGGCTGGGCTCGTCCTTCCTTGGAAGGGCTGGGGTCCCAGGCGGGATTTGAACCCGCGACCCGCTGCTTAGAAGGCAGCCGCTCTTTCCGCTGAGCTACTGGGACTGGGGGCGATGCGACTCGACTATAGCAGGGCGTAGCGCCGAGGGTCAAGCCGGGCGGAGGATATGCACCTTCTACCCCGGTCTCTAGCAGGGTGATGAAAAACTCCTTCGACCATCCCCCCGGCCCCCTTCCTGGCCAGGAAGGGGGTGAAAATTGTATCTGGGGGACACCCCCAGACCCCCGCCAAACGGGCTTTGCCCCTCTGGACACCCCTATTTCAGCAGCCTGCTAGTGGCGCAGGGGTCTTCTCCAGCAGTTTCCCCGAGGGTTTGTGGCGTGTTTGTGGGGAAAGAGGTGTTCTGAACAAAGCTGAGACTTGTCCCAGATAAGGTCTATATAGTTACATCGGTACAGGGCTATGCCTTGTATTGACAAACAGTTATCGTCTTGTTATATTTTCTCCAGTTGTCTTGGGGGAGGAGTCTATGGCGCGTAAGACCAGGCTCATGCAGCAGGTGGAGGACCACCACCACAGGACCTTGGAGCGGCTCCTGCCGGAGATGATCAACGAGCAGGGCCTCACTGCCACTGCTCACGCCTTGGGCGTGAGCAAGGCCACTCTTGGCTACTGGCTGCTCAAGCTAGGGATCAACGTCAAGCGGGTGGCGCTGGCTCCAGGGGAGACCCTGGAGGTGAAGCAAGCGAGGTAGGCGAGCGGGCGGGGCATAGTCCTTGACCAAGAGGCTGCGCCTGTGATAGAAGACTAGCTAGGCGCCCCGGTGACCACCAGACTTGGGGTGGAACCCGGGAGTTTTGGTGTTTTGGGGAGGGATAGGACCCGTGCGCAAAGCCGTATTCGTTGCAGGCCTGGGATTGGTCACTGCGGTCGTGGTGGCGTGTGGGGGTGGTGGGGCAGCTCCCACCGCGACGCCTACTTCCGGGGCTCCGGGCACGCCCAAGGCCGATGGGAAGCAGTTGTTTGTGGAAAAGGGGTGCGCCGCCTGCCACACCATCTCAGGCGTTTCCACAGCAGGTGTAGTGGGGCCCGATCTGACTCACATCGGCACTGGGGCCGCCACTCGCAAGCCTGGAGTGTCCGCCGAGGCGTATATACGGGAGTCCATCGAGAACCCGAACGCTTTCGTAGTATCGGGCTTCGCGGCGGGTGTAATGCCTGCCCTTCGCTCCGCCATGACCGACGAGCAGTACGAGGCCCTGGTGGCCTTCCTCCTGGCCCAGAAGTAAGCTGGCCCGCTCTCAGCTAGCTCAGGCGTCGCTACAGCGAAAGGAGGCTGCCCATCTTCGTGGGGGTGGCCGCTGTTGTTCTTCTGGCCGTGTTGGGCGCGGTGGTGGGCAGCTTCCTGAATGTTTGCATAGACCGCCTGCCCCTGAAGCTGTCCCTGCTCCGACCAGGCTCTCACTGTAGCTCTTGTCTGCATCCCCTGGCGCCCCTAGACCTGGTGCCCATCTTCAGCTATCTATGGCTCAGGGGCCGCTGTCGCTACTGCCGCGTCCGCATATCGTGGCGCCTCCCCGTGGTGGAGGCTGTCACGGGGGCTCTCTTTGCTTTCATCGGTGTGAGGTACGGCGTGGGCCCGAAGGGGCTGGTCCTGCTGGCCTATGCAAGCCTGCTGGTGGCCGTCTTCTTTATAGACCTGGAGCACCGCCTCGTACTGGACCGGCTGGTATATCCAGGAGCAGCGGTTGCCCTGATCCTGGCTCCCTGGGCCCCTCCCGGGGCTGAGGCCGGCGTCCTGGCAGGATACCTGGCTTCCCTGGAGGGTGGGGGGGTGGCGCTGGGGGTCTTCCTGGTGGTGTACCTGGCGTCTCGGGGCGGCATGGGGGCGGGGGACGTGAAGTTGGCGGCCTTGGTGGGACTCATGCTGGGGCTAAGGCTGACTCTGGTGGCCCTGCCCATCTCCTTTATGGTGGGTGGGCTGGCAGGTGTCCTAATGCTGGCCCTGCGCCTTAAGGGCCGGCGCGACCCTGTCCCATTCGGTCCTTTTCTTAGCGGCGCCACGGTGGTGGCCATCTTCTGGGGTGGGCCCATCCTGGAGTGGTACCAGGGCCTGGTCGGCATTGTATGAAGGGGCGGGTGCCGGACTGCCCAAGGGCCAATGTGGTAGAATCGGGCCCGCCGGAGGCGGGTCTCATGCCGAGCGGGGGGGAGTCCATGGCCCAGCGCCCCTACCTGGAGCGCAGCGCCTTAGTGGCCAAAGTGGTGGTGGCTCTGGCCGCTCTTCTCGCGCTGTACTACTATGATCGCTCCCTCCGTGGGATGGGCCCCACCATGGCCCTGGCCATTGGCGCCGTGGGCTACGTGGCCTATAGCGTGCTGATGGCGCTGGTGGTCAGGGCTGTTCTGCCTCGGACCTCTTTCGCATACATCTCTTCACTGGTGGACGCGGCAGCGGTGGCTGTGGTCCTGTCTCTCACCCGAGGGGTGCAGACCCCGTTCGTGGCCCTGGGTCCGGCGGTTGCTGCCTACCACGGGGCCTTTTACGGCTACGGCCCCGGCGTGGCGGCGGCAGCGGTGGTGGGTGTGGGCCTGCCGCTGGCGCTGCTGCGGGCTCCGGTGGCGGGGGTGGAGTTCTGGCCCACGGTGGTCACCTGGGTGCCACTGGGCCTTCTGGTGGCGGTGGCGGGAGCCGTGGCCAGGCTGGGGGTGGGTAGGGTAGGGGCGCCGGCGCCTGGTGCTGCGTTGCAGCCGCTGCCGGAGCCGGAGGCGGCGGAGGCCGGACGGGTGGGGCCGAAGGTGCCAGCCGCTGGTGTGCGGGGGGTGGTGGCTGGCCTGCGCATTGATGCGGCGCGGGGCCAGGTGTTCATCGCTGACGAGCCTGTCTCTCTCTCGCCTACGGAGGTGGGGCTGCTGCGAGTCCTCGTGGCCCACGTGGGGACGGCCGTCGGCCATGACGACCTGCGCCAGCAGGTGTGGGGGCCTGGCTACACAGCGCGAGGCAACGTGGTGGACGTTACGGTGCACCGCCTTCGTCGCAAGCTGGAGCGTCACGGCCTGGCCAACTGCATCGTCACTGTGCGAGGCCGGGGCTACATGCTGAGTCCAGTGGAGGAAGGGCCCACATCCTGACCTTCCCCCGCAGGCGGGGGCAGGGACTCACTCTCACCTTTCAGAGTTCACCTGTTCCGCATCCAATGACAATAAAAAGGCCCTGCTTGAGCGCCTGGGGCCGTTGACCCACCGGAAGGGTGCTCCTATACTGAGGTTCGCATTTTCGCCGTTTTGGAGCGAGCCATGCTTCTATCATGCCTTCAGGAGAACCTCAACCGGGGCCTGGGAATAGTTGGCAGGGCTGTGGCCACCAGGACCACTCTCCCCATCACGCAAAACGTTCTTCTGGCCACTGACCAGTCGTTGCTGAAGCTCTCAGCTACTAATCTGGAGATAGCCATCAGCACCTGGATCGGGGCCAAGGTGGAGACCGAGGGTGCCATTACGGTGCCCGCCCGCCTCCTCTCGGAGTTCGTCGGCTCGCTCCCTGCGGAGCGCGTGGACATGGAGGTCGCGGGCGGAGGGCGCAGCATACAGTTGAGGTGCGGGCGGTTCCAGGCCCGCTTCAACGGCACCGACGCTGAGGAGTTTCCCCCAATTCCCAGGGTGGAGGATGGGGTGCTGGCGCGAATGGAGCCCCAGGCGTTGCGCACCGCCATTGGGCAGGTGGCATTCGCCGCGGCCACCGAGGACTCGCGGCCCGTGCTCACTGGCGTCAAGGTGGAACTGGGGAGGGACCTCGTTACTCTGGCCGCTGCCGATGGCTTCCGGCTGGCGGTCCACTACGGGCGGCTCCTGGAGCCCATAGCCGAGCCCTCGGGCATGATTGTCCCTGCCAGGACGCTCACCGAGCTGAGCCGACTCCTGGGCGACCAGGAGGAGCCGGTGGAGATGGTGCTCACGCCCCAGAAGAGCCAGGTGCTCTTCCGCCTCAAGAACATCGAGGTGGTCTCTCAGCTCGTCCAGGGGACTTTTCCCAGCTACGCGCAGCTCATCCCATCCAGCTACAGCACTCGCGCTGTGGTGAGCAGAGCGGACTTTCAGCAGGCCACCAGGGCAGCCTCCATATTCGCCCGGGACGGCAGCGGCATCGTCCGGCTCCAGGTTGTGCCGGGGAAGGATGGCATGGGTGGCAAGCTGGTGGTCTCGGCCAGGGCCGAGGAGATTGGCGATGACCAGGGTGAGCTGGAGGCGAGCGTGGAGGGGGAGGAGGCCAAGATCGCTTTCAACTACCGCTACCTCTCCGATCTGCTGGCGGCCATTGACACGCAGCAGGTGGCGCTGGAGGCAAGCAGTCCCTCCAGCCCGGGCGTGGTGCGCCCAGTGGGCTCCGAAAGCTACGTCCACGTGGTCATGCCCATGTTCGTGCAGTGGTAGGGGTCACCTGCTAGCTGGACAATAACCGGAGCGAAGGGGCGTGCTCCTGCTCGCCCGAGCTGCTATTTCGGCTTTGGCGTCGCATCGATCCTCTAGACCTTCCTCGCTGGTACAGTCGGCAGCCTTGACGGGTGTGATACATTGTGATATCGTCTCCTCCAGGAGAACCGGGTGAGGATCGGCGAACTTCAATGGGATGACGACAACGTCGAGCACATCGCCCGCCACAACGTAACCCCCGCGGAAGTGGAAGAGGTTTGCTTTGGTGTTCACATCGCTGCCAAGGAAGAAGGGGGCAGATACGTTCTGAGCGGGCAGTCTACCGGCGGCAGATACCTCAACGTGGTGGTCGAGCGTGTGGGCAAGGGAGTATTCAGGCCGATCACAGCCTTTGAAATGAGCGAGGGCTACAAGCGAAGGTACAGGGCAAGATTGAGAAGTCGGAGAAAGCCATGAAAAAGAGAGAGGACACCAAGCCTCCAGAGGTTCAATCACTTGATGAAGAAAAGGAGTACTGGGAGGCACGCGGGCCACTGGCCGAGGGACACAAGGGCCGGGTAAACAAGCCCAAGCCAGGCCAGAGGCGTTCGTCATTCTTGGCTGTCCGCCTAACTGGTGAGGAATTGACTAGACTGCGAGATATTGCTGCTCGGCAGGGGGTTGGACCTTCTACCTTTGCTCGACTTGTTTTGACCGCAGCAATTGAGCATCAAGGCAAATTGACCAAAGCCGTAACTTTGGATGAGCTTGGACGCCTCATAGAAAGTAGACTGTCCCAGCCGGCAAAAGACAAACTCGAAGCTCTTGTCAAGTCCGCCGCCATAGGTGACCCCAGTGATCCCTTTTTCATGCTTATGGATGTTAGTCAAACGAAGCAAGCGGCAGAGATTTTCATAGCATTGCTCTCAGCAGTTGGTGTTTCAGTGATCGCTCCTGAAGACAAAGGGTATAAAGAAGTGAGAGACATCGTGGAGGCACAGACGTAGGAAGGGGGTGAGTTGCACATGGCAACTGTAGTGTTGACGCGTAAACGGTAGGAGGAGTTGTTCTCCGGCTCTCTTTCTCGCACTATTAACGCTGCCATCGGCGGGAATCCGGGTTGGTCGTATTCCCGGCAGTTTGGAACGGGCCTCGGCCGGGTATTGGGGATCCGGTTGGAGCCAAGTGCGGCATCGGACATGGCACATGCAGCCTTTCTCTCATCGGTGCTGGCCCTCCGCGGCTCAGGCATGAGATGGCGAGCCGCCCTGGGCTGGACTCTGAGTTTGAGCCTGGTGTTTTGGGTGCTGGGAAAAGACCAAGCATAGCTCTAGCCGCCGGATTTGTTCTGAGGCCGCTGCTTGCGCAGCGTCGCCAAGGTCGGGCATACTGTCTCGTGGAAACCCAGCGCACATTCATCGGACAGAACGCGCGGCCTGAACATATGAATTCATCCCGAAGTGCTATTCTCCACCCCCGCCTGAAGGCGGGGGCATCATGCCGCAGCCTTCAGGCTGCGGTCGCGGAGGAATTTCGGGACAGCTTCATGTACCCATGTTCGTGAAGCGGTGGCCTGGAGGCTGTTCCAAGAATCTGTTGGGACCCCACCCTATCAGCGCGCGTTGCCCCAGAGCCTTTCGGAGTGGCTCCTTGTGGAAGAATTTCACAAGGGGTAGAATCCAGTATCGGGAGACCTCCAAATATGTTGGGGGCCATCCCGTGCCGCACCGGAATGACTCTCTCACGGACAGCTAAAAGACCTTACCGTTACAGATCCGTAACAGATGGTCGCTTGTTATGCCAGCCCACGGGCAGTAAACTTCTTCACGGATGGGAGACGCTCGAACAGGTGGGGGTCATCCCAGACTCCCCTCTCCGGCGGGTTCTGGACAGTCCTTGAGTCGTCTGAGCTGCCTCGGGGAACGCGATGTGGTAGGGAGGAGGGGGAAGGTCCGGTATGGTCTCGTGAGGTGAGACCTGGTGGGCCAAAGGAAAGCGACCATGCTCCAAGAGAAAGCACGCAGCACAGGTATTGATGTTCTCGGGAATGTCTCCTGGGGTACCCATGTCTGCCAGTTCTACCAGACCAAGCTAGACCTGCTGGATATCCTCGTGCCCTATTTCCAGGAAGGGCTACGGAACAACGAGTCCTGCATGTGGGTGACCTCGCCAGTCCTAACGGTGGACGCTGCCCAGCAGGCGCTGCGAGCAAGGCTGCCTGACTTAGATGAGTACATACGGAGAGGGCAACTGGAGGTGCTGCCACATACGGAATGGTACATGAAGGGCGGCACCTTCGAGATGGGAAGGGTCCTTGCCGGCTGGATAGAGAGAAAGGACCGGGCAGTCTCCAGGGGTTTCGACGGGCTGAGGCTGACCGGCGACACCTGCTGGCTTGAACAGAGGCAGTGGGAGGACTTCGTAGAGTACGAAGCAGAAGTTGATCGTGTCCTGGGTGAGTACCCCATCATTGCCCTTTGTACCTACGCTCTCGACCGCTGCGGCGCCAATGAGATTGTGGATGTGGTGCGCAACCATCGGTTTGCTCTTATCAAGCGCGGAGAGAGGTGGGAGCGTATTGAAAGCGCGGAGCGCAGGCGGGTGGAGGCCCTGCGTCAGTCGGAGCAACTGTACCGGAGCCTCGTGAACACTACCGGTGCCTGGATTACGCGATTTGACCGGGCAGGCCAGCGCACCCTGGTGATAGGTGCTGACTCACCTGCTTTTGGTCATGTCAGCCAGGAGGTCCTGGCCACGGATGCAGGGGGCGTTATAGTCCCAGAAGACAGGGAGAAGTTCAAGGGTTGCTTCGAAAGCGTCTTTGCGACCGGAAAACCTGTCCAGGGAGTGGTCCTGCGGGCGAGGCTAGGCGGCAGCTTGCGGTACGTGTCCACGAGCTGGGAGCCGGTGAAAGACGTCCGGGGGAACGTGAGCGAGGTCCAGTTCACCGCCTTCGACGTTACCAACCAGAGGCGATTGGAGGAACAGTACCACCAGGCCCAGAAGATGGAGAGCGTGGGGCGCCTGGCGGGGGGTGTGGCCCACGATTTCAACAACCTGCTCACTGTGATTGACGGCTACACTGAAATGGCGCTGAGGTCGCTGCCTCCGGACAGCCCTGAGCGCGGTGGCCTGGAAGAGGCGAGGACGGCGGTGGAGCGCGCGGCCACCCTGGTCCGACAGCTCCTGACGTTGTCCCGCCGCCAACCTTTGGAGGCCAAGGTTGTAGACCTGGGGGACCTGGTATCTAACCTGGGGAAGTTGCTGCGCCGTGTAATCGGGGAAGACATCCAGCTATCCACGGCTGTTGCCCCAGGTCTGTGGCGTGTGAGAGTGGACCCGGGGCAGATGGAGCAGGTGTTGTTGAACCTGGCAGTCAACGCCCGGGATGCAATGCCCGAAGGGGGCAAGCTTACCATCGAAGTGGCTAACATTGGCCTGGACGACAGCTACGCCAGTCAACACTCCGGCGTGGCTCCCGGCGACTACGTGATGGTGGCAGTGAGCGACACAGGTGTGGGCATGAGCGACGAGGTGAAGACGCACCTGTTCGAGCCCTTTTTTACCACCAAGCCCCAGGGCACTGGTCTGGGGCTGTCCAGTTGCTACGGTATTGTGAAGCAGAGTGGGGGGCACATCGGCGTATACAGTGAGCCCAACAGGGGGACAACCATGAGGGTCTATCTACCGCGGGTGGAGGGAGTCGTGGAGGAGGCGACCAAGCCCCAGGGTCCTGTGCCCAGGGCCCGTGGTGGAGAGACTGTCCTTGCGGTGGAAGATGAGCCTGGGTTGAGGAAGCTGCTGGTCATGATACTGGAACAGCTTGGGTATGCCGTCTTGCAAGCTGCGAACGGCGACGAAGCGTTGCGTCTAGCTAAAGAACGTGCGTCGCCGGTCCACCTTCTTCTCACCGATTTGGTTATGCCCGGGATGGATGGCAAAGAGTTGGCCGAGCGGCTCAAGGCTGAGGGCCTTGCGATGAAGGTGCTCTACATGTCAGGCCATTCCGACGGCGCTCTCACTCACAGCGGAGTGCTGGAGCCGGGCACGCGCTTCCTTCAGAAGCCCTTCACCTGGAGCAGCCTTGGCCGGAAGGTGCGGGAGGCACTTGACGGGTGATCCAGGGGACCGCTCAACCTCTGCCTCCTGGTAATGGTGGTGAATCAGAGTATCACTGCATAGTTCCGGGGGCTTGGTAAAGGGGGCGGAGGAGGACACATCCACAATTGTCATTAGAGCGTTTGAGACCACTTGTTACCCCCCTACGTATAGCATGTGCGTCGCATTCGTCGGGAAGTAGGCGCGGCAGGTCGTCATACGCTTTAGCTTCTTCGTCGTCCCGATAACATCGGGACTCCTCTGAATGACAGAAGGAAAACATTCCTCTGGGACTGGTTACCTACGGCACAACCTTGAAAATTTTTCCAGTGGCGCCCTGCGGGCCCGGCGAACTGGCGACCAGGATATATAGCTCGCCGCTGGCATCCTGCCCGAAGGAGCGGAGATAGGCATTGAGCTGGCCGTTCGCGGTGGAGGCAACTTTCAGTTCATTCACCGTCCACATTCCTGGTGCGGCAGGCCGTGTGGCGATGAAGAGCCTGCCGTCGGGCGTCGCGCCGGCACTGAAGTCGCCGAAGATGTAGGCCCCGTTGAACGCGGGCAAGGCCGGGCCCCGGTATACGAAGCCACCGATAACCGCAGTGCCCTGGCCGCCAGCGCGGGTATTGGCGTACTCGATGATGGGGCCAATGAGGGGCTGGCCCCTGGCGTCGGTGCTGGCACAGCTTGCGCGGGGCTGTCCTGGGTTTGCTGGGTCAAAGCAGAGGGTGCCCTCTCTTGTGTTCCAGCCGTAGTTACCACCCCTGGTGACTATGTCCACCTCTTCCCTCAACTGTTGGCCAACATCACCGGCGAATAGCTCGTGCTCACCTCCAATATCAAAGGCGATACGGAAGGGATTGCGCAGCCCGACGGCAAATATCTCGGGCCTCCCCTCTTTCCCCACGAAGGGGTTGTCGGGTGGTATGCCGTACGGGTCCCCTCCATCCACGTCTATACGGAGAATACTGCCCAGAAGGGTAGTGATATCCTGCCCATTGCCGCCGGGTGGATGGCCGAGACCCACATCATTGCCTGCGCCACCGTCTCCCAGCGGGATGTATAGAAAACCGTCTGGGCCGAAGGTAATCTGGCCTCCGTTGTGGTTGGACTGCGGCTCGTCCACCTGGAGGACTATCCTCTCTGAGGCGAGGTCGGCTTTGTTGGGATTGTCGGGCATTATCTTGAACTCGGATATGCGGCTGGTGTGGTTCCAACCTTGCGGTCCTCCAATCCGCAGGGGGGCGCTATAGTAGACAAAGAACCGGCCGTTGGTGCTGAAGGAAGGATGGAACGCCAGGCCCAGGAGTCCGCGTTCATCGAAAGAAGGGTTCAGACCTACCATTTTGGAACGAAGGTCCAGGAAAGGTTCAGGCAGGCGATTCCCCTCCGGTGTCAGAATCCAGAGGGTACCAGACTGGTCCAGGACGAACAGGCGTCCGGTACTATCGGGCGAAGGGACCAGCCCCACTGGAGAGACAAGGCCTTCGGCTACAAGCTTCAGGTTGATAGAGTCCGGCATCGCCGACGAGTTGGAATTATTCGTCTCTATCTCACGGGCCCACCTGGCACCACCAGCAAGGATGATGTACTCGACCCTCGCCGTCACTCCCACGGCCAGTCCTGAGTCAAGCACCGTGTTCTGGTCTACTTTGAAAGTCTGGCCGCCGATTGCCCATGTATCAGCGCCGATGGACTCGATGACTCCAGTGAAATGGAGGTCTTCGGACACCGGCACTGGAGCCGGTACGCGCCCAGGCGCAGCCGTCCGCTGCTGACAGGCGACACTGGACACCAAGACCAGCGCCAGGACCAGAACGGCAAGACCCCACCGTTTTCCACGACTAGACCGGTAAGCCCTCATCTGTTTCTTCGTCCAAATTGTCGTCTAGCAGGGTGCTGAAAAAAGGGAGTCCTGAGGGGCAGAGTCCCTCTGGCGGGGGTCTGGGGGTGTCCCCCAGATACAATTCCTACCCCCTTTCCGGCCAGGAAGGGGGCCAGGGGGATGGTCGGAGGAGTTTTTCCGCAGCCTGCTAGACCGCCTGGCTCGGCGCCATGCCCGCGTCGGGTTGGCGTAGCCATCCCGCGGTCTTGCGTCCCCCCATGGAATCGAGGCTAGGGCTCCCAGACCCTCGATAGGCAAGCACCATGACGATTCCAAGCAACGGTAGATGGCCGATCAACTCAGGGAGTCCCAGAACAATCAACGTAGTAAGAAAGAAGCCGGCCAGCATTGCTGCGGCAAGCCTGGTGGCAAGACCAGAGAGAAGCAAGACGCCCAGAACGAGCTCAGCCACTCCAGCAGCGAATACAAAATGCGGGTTTGTGAAACTGGCGAACCCCAAAGCGGCCATGAAGTTCAGGTCGTGCGTGTCCAGGAAGGTCAATGCCATGTCAGGACTGGCCAGCTTGTTGTGGACTGCCAACACTATCAGGCTCAAGCCGAGCCCGGCGCGGACAATCGGCAGAGGCAGGTGTGAAAAGCGCCCTGGGTCAAATTTGATCCACCTTCTGGCAAATTGGTCGGGACACGAACTCAGTCCAACGAATACAAACGCGAGCCCAAGCGAGGCGTATTCGAAGACGTAGTCGGCGAACGAACTCACTGGGACAAGGAGGAGGGCCAGTGGGAAAACCACTACCAGCACCAGCAGGCCAGCAAGCGCAAACGCAACCTGGCTCAGCAATATGAGACCTATGAGCATCTGGCCGAACCTTGCGAAAGTCGCCAACCCTCCGCCATCCAGAACAAGGTCGGGAGCGAGGAACGCTCCTGTGACAGAATTTGCGATAAGCATGATGCCGGTCAACCCGGCCACTATTCGCCACTCCATTCCCTTTGGAAGGAAACGTTGTGCTCTCTCAACCAGGATATTGACCCGGCGGGACCAGTTGCCACGGGCCGCTGCCACCGCCAACCCAAGGAATACCAGGGCTCCCAGCAGCACCGACAGGCTGGTCAGGTCGAAAGGTAGCCCCTCGCCCGGATGTGTCCCCTTTTCTACAAACCACCGTTCATGCGCGTGTGCACTCCCGGCGGACCAACCACCTACACTGAGCGCCAGCGCCAGCCCCGGGGCGATCAGTCTTTTCCTCATCGTGCCCGCCTTTCTGCTCTCGCGTAACCGGCTGCTTCGGCATCATGTAGGCGCGCCGGTGCTCCCTATCGTTCTGGCCGTGACACCGCCACTGTCTGGCGCTGGCCGATTGCCTAGGAGCCTATCCAACAACCCTCACCCTCCTTCGGCGGGCTCAGGACAGGCCCTGTCGAACCATGGGCCCCGGATTCTGGTATGCCTTCTTTCTTGCAGTAAGGCCAGCTTATTGCCACGAGGGGTCAGGGTCCCCAAGACCCTGGCCCCTCGTGTGTTGTGGCTCTTATATTGCCCCGGTCCTCTGCTTTCTGAGGTAGAGCAGCGACCCGGCGGTGGCCAGCACCACTGCTATTCCAGCGAGCATTGCGAACAGCCACCACATGTCACCTGAGGTAGCCGGCTCTGAGATGACCACTGCAAAGAGGGACATGTGAGTTACTTTACCCTGTACCACCTTGCGGCCCAGGTCCAGTGAGGACTCGAGCCTCTCCCATTGGGCAGTG
>JACPQL010000025.1 GCA_016190445.1 Chloroflexota bacterium | reverse complement strand
GGGTGTCCAGAGGGGCGAAGCCCCTTTGGCGGGGGTCTGGGGGTGTCCCCCAGATACAATTTTCACCCCCTTCCTGGCCAGGAAGGGGGACAGGGGGATTGTCGAAGGAGTTTTTCATCACCCTGCTAGGAGGTCTGTCATGGAGCTGGCCACGTCCTTCCGGTATGCAGGTTCCCCGGCCCGCGTTTACGCCGGGGCAGACGTCCTATCCCAACTCCCCAGGGAGGTGCAGCGGGCGAGGGCCCGGCGGGCCTTCGTGGTCTGCGGCCAGAGCGTTGCCCACCGCACCAACCTGCTGGAGCGGGTGCGTACGGTCCTCGGGGACCTGTATGCTGGGGCCTTCGACGGCGTCAAGAAGGAGTCGCCGCTGCCCGAGGTGGATAGTGGCGTCGAGGCGGCCAGGGCCGCTCAGGCTGACCTGATTGTTGCCGTCGGGGGAGGGAGCGCGGTGGTCACGGCCCGGGCCATCACCATCCTGCTGGCTGAGGGGGGCTCCGCCCACGAGCTGTGCACCAAGTACCCGCCGGGAAAGCCGCCGGTGAGCCCCCGGCTGGACAAGCCCAAGCTTCCCAACGTTGCTGTGTTGACCACACCTACCACCGCGGCCAACAGGGCGGGCGCTGCGGTCATGGACCCGGTGCGCCGACACCGGCTGGAGCTATTCGACCCCAAGGCCCGCCCCATAGCCGTGTTCCTGGATTCCGAAGCGCTGCTGACCGCCCCAACGTTGCTGTGCCGCAGCACGTCTTCCACCACATTCTGTGGGGTAGTCAGTGCGTTCCAGCAGCCCAATCTGAACGCCCTGGGCCACGGTGACCTGCGGGAGGCGCTGGAGCTGTTGCTCGCCTACATGCCCCAGCTATCGGAGCGGCCCCAGGACCCGGAGGTGCGACTCCAGTTGGCGACGGCGGCGGTGCTGAGCAATCGGGCCGCCGATGCCGCAGCAGGTGCCGGAGGGGGCGTCACGACGGGCCTCGCCCACCAGCTCCAGACGCGCTACGAGCACATTGACCAGGGCTCCGCCACGTCCGTCTTGCTGGCGCCGGGGATGCGTTTCAACCGGGAGGCCCTGACTGCCGGGCAGTCGCGGCTGGCGGCAGCCCTGGGGGCCAGAAGGGACGGGATGAGCGACCTGGATGCTGCGGATGCCTCGGCCCAGGCCGTCACCGACTTCCTCCGGCGAACAGGCGCGCCGACGCGGCTGAGGGACCTCGGGGTGCCGGAGGCCGACCTGGAGGCCATAGCCCAGGACGCCATGGAGGACTTCTTCCTTCGCACCAACGCCCGTAAGGTGCGCCACGCGGGCGAGCTGGTGGAGGTGCTTCGGCAGGCCTGGTAGGCGGGCGCGAGGACAGCCGTCGCTGGGGAGGTGCCAGATGGACACAAGAGGCATTGGGGGCAGGGTGTTTCTTGGCCTGATTGTCATCGTGGTCGGCATTCTGCTCCTGGTGGGCAGCCTGGGTGGCCTGGGCATCGGCACCATGGCGCGGTGGATACCTTCTGTTTTCATCCTCTTCGGGCTGTGGGCACTGGTGAGCGCCGGCTTCCGGCAGGTGGGCGGCCCGCTGGTAATAATAGGCGTGGCGGCCCTGGTGCAACTGGCCGTGCTGGGCATACTGGGCACCTGGTGGCCCCTGGCCATCATCCTGGTGGGGCTGTTCGTTCTGCTTCAAGGCCCCCTGGGCCGGCGTGCCGGACGCGCTGGCGAGGCTGGCGGCATCCTCAACATACTGGTCGCCTTCGGCGGGGCCGAACGCAAGGTCACATCGGGCGACTTCAAGGGGTGCCAGATCACGGCTGCCTTTGGCGGGGTGGACCTGGACCTCAGGGAGGCGCAGGTGAAGGAGCCTCCCGCGGTGATGGACGTGACCTGCGTGTTTGGGGGCGTGGAGCTACGGGTGCCTCAGGAGTGGGGGGTGCGCCTGGACGTGTTTCCGCTGTTCGGTGGCACCAGCGACAAGCGGAAGGAGTCGCCGCCCAATCAGGACCAGCCCCATCTGGTGGTGCGCGGCCTGGCCCTCTTTGGCGCCGTGGAGGTCAAGAGCTAGGGGCAGGCAACCCTCATCCCCTTGATCCCCTTCTCCCTTGCCAAGGGAGAAGGGGGAAGGGAAAAAGTTCGGGGGACACCCCCGAACCCCCGGCGGGGCTTTGCCCCCTGCACCCACGCTCTCCAGCGCAAGTATCGGCACAAACGTGTAGCCGTTCCGTGGAGCGCGGCAGCGGGCATTGCCCGCCTGGGGGACACCCCCAGTTCCCCCGGCCCTTCGGCTGCGCTCAGGGCAAGCTCCAGGGCTTTGCCCCCTGTACCCCGATGATGTCGGCTAAGCCGAATGGCCTCTACGTCCTCTCCAGCTTTGCCAGGCTGTGGAGCAGGCGCTTGACTCCGGCCTGTCCCTTGAAGGCCACTGTCACCTCGAAGTCGCCCCGAGACGGGGCGCAGCTCACCACAATCCCCTCGCCAAAGGCGCCGTGGCGCACCTTCTCCCCTGCCTTGAAGGGTGGAGGCGAAGGCGCCGTGGCCGTTGTGGACGAGGGGGTGTCCCAGCGGTCAGGGGCGGCTCGTTCGGCGGCGCGGGTGAGCCCGGCCACCAGGTGGGAGGGGATGTCCTGGAGGAAGCGAGAGGGGAGGCCTGCCTGGGTGGCGCCCATCAGGTTGCGCCGAAAGGCCCGCGTCAGGTACAGGCGCTCCTTGGCCCGGGTCATACCCACGTAGCAGAGGCGCCTCTCCTCCTCCATCTGGCCCGGGTCGTCGAAGGAGCGGATGTGGGGGAGAAGGCCGTCCTCCATGCCCGCCATGAACACCACGGGGAACTCCAGCCCCTTGGCCTGGTGCAATGTGATCAGCGTCAGGTAGTCCTGCTCCTGATCGGTGTCCAGGGTGTCCTGGTCCGTCATGAGCGCGCTGTTCTCAAGGAGGTCGCGCAGGGCGTCGGCGCCTGAGCCCGGGTACTCCTGGGCCACGGCCCGCAGCTCGCGCACGTTCTCCAACCGCTCCTCCGTCTGCGGGTCGCTCGACTCCCGGAGGTGCTTCTGGTAGCCGGTGCGCTCCACCACCAGGTCCAGCAACTCCACCGGGGTCAGGGATTGGCTGGCCTCCATGAGGCCGTTCAGCAGATGGAGGAAGGTGAGCAGGGCCTGGGCCTGCCTGCTCCCCAGCGGGTGGGTGGGGGGTGTGCCCCTTTCCCGCTCGTCGGCCATGGCCTGGATGGCGGCATAGAGCGGTATGGCCAGGCCGCGGGCCCATCGGGCCAGGTCGTCCACGGTGCGCTGGCCGATGCCGCGGGTTGGGGTGTTGATGATGCGAAGCAGGCTCACCTCGTCGTAGGGGTTCAGGATGACCCGCAGGTAGGCCAGGATGTCCTTGACCTCGCGGCGCTGGTAGAAGCGGACCCCGCCCACCAGCTTGTATGCTATGCCGTAGCGGAGGCACGCCTCCTCAAAGGCGCGCGACTGGGCGTTGACCCGGTACATTACGGCGCAGTCCCGCAGGCGGCGCCCCTTCTGGCGTAGCTCCTGCACCTCTTGGAGCACAAGCTGGGCCTCCTCCTCCGGGGTGTAGGCCTCTGCCACCACAATGGGCACTCCCTGGGTATTCTGCGTCCACAGGTTGTTGTCCAGCCGCTGCTTGTTCACCGATATGAGGTGCCGGGCCGCATCCAGGATGGTCTTGGTGGACCGGTAGTTCTGGTCCAGGTTCACCATCCTCGCGTCGGGGTAGTCCTTCTGGAAGCTGAGGATGTTGCGCAGGTCGGCGTTGCGCCAGGAGTAGATGGACTGGTCCGGGTCTCCCACCACGCAGATGTTCTTGTACTTGCCCGCCAGCAGCCGGGCCAGGTGGTACTGGGCCACGTTGGTGTCCTGGAACTCGTCAATCAGCAGGTGAACGTACCGCTCCTGGTAGCGGTGGAGCACAGGGGGCGCGCGCCGGAAGAGCTCCACAACCCGCATCAGCAGGTCATCGAAGTCCACGGCCTTGTGGCGGGCCAGAAGCTCCTGGTACCGTTGGTAGACGCGCTGGACGATCTCGTCGAAATAGCTGCGGCCTCTGGCCAGGTAGCCTTCGGGGTCAATGAGCTGGCTCTTGGCATTGGAGATAGAGGAGAGGATAGCTGTCGGAGGGAACCGGCGCGGGTCCAACTCCAGCTCCTCCATGGCCCTCTTCAGAAGCTCGCGCTGGTCCTCGTCGTCGTAGATGTTGAAGTCGCTTTCCAGGCCGATGTGCACCCCGTCCCGCCGGAGGACGCGAGCGCAGAAGGCGTGGAACGTGCCGGCGGTGAGGGCCTGGGCCCTGGTGCCCAGCAGACGGTCCAGGCGCTCGCGCAGCTCCCGCGCTGCCCGATTGGTGAAGGTGACGGCGCACACGTGGTGGGGGCTTACGCCGCACACCCGCACCAGGTAGGCGATGCGGTGGGCGATGACCCTGGTCTTGCCGCTACCGGGGCCTGCCACGATGAGCAGCGGGCCCTGGATGTGTTCCACCGCCTGCCGCTGGGCGGGGTTTAGGCCCTGGAGGACATCTGAAGAGACGGTCATTACCCTGAGAATGCCGGGCATGCCCCTTCCTCCCCAGTCTGCGGGGGAGGACCAAGGCGGGTTCTCACCCCCATCCCCGCCTTCCCCCGCTTGCGGGGGAAGGGGCAGGAAAGGCCCGTCTTCATCCTTCCTGATGCCCCGATGCCATCGGGGCATGAAGCATTCCTCCGGGATTATAGCATGGGAGTGTCGGCGGCTTACGAGCAGGGGGTCCAGAGATGCTAGAGAAACTCACCCGCTCGCCACCCACCAGCGGGCAACCCGACAGAACACAGAGGAAACCATTCTCTGGCTACAAGCTATTCCAGGTGGCTGCTAGGCGCTGCTCTCTTCAGCAGCGAGCAGTTCGTCCCCGACGCCGCCAGGCAGAAGCGCGTCCAACAGCTTGCCTACCGCTATATCTCTCATCTCCGGATGGCGCAGGGGCAGGTCAGAGTTCACCTCGTACCAGTTGAACCTGCCGACCCTTTCCCTTTGGATATACCCCTCACGCTCCAGGTCGGCGATGATGCGGTGCACCGATCGCTCTGTGATGCCGAGGCGGAGAGCGATCTCCCGTGCGGTGATCTGCCGGTGCTCTGAGATGAGCGCGAGGACAGCCCCGTGGTTGGTAACGAAGCCCCAGTTTGCCATAATGGTCTCCTTGCGCCTATTGACAATGCCGCCGACATGTGCTAAGTTTTTCGGGACACGAAAGGCACGTGTCAAGTATAGCATGCACCAGGGGGAAGGTCGAGTCCAATTTGGGGGAGGAGAGGGACCAAGGCATTGCCTTGTGTTTACTGGCGCAAGGAGGCGCTGAAAGTTGTTCTGGCGGAGATCGAGCCGCCGGTTGGTCCCGGTAGAGGTAGGCGAGGTTCTGGTGTCCCGTTTTCACTTAGGTCCCCAGGACATTGGCAGGATGCTTTGCCTGGGGAAAAACACCCGGTTTGGCGGCAGGCCAGTACGCGCGATACGCCTTTACGACCTTGCACTTATTCCCAATGGGGGGAGGGCCAGTCGGAGTTACGAAGGCCTGGCCCGGCAGAGAAAGGCCGTTCTTTTCGAGGGGCACATCGAGAAGGACGGCTCTGTTGTTCTTGTAGACCGGCGACCTCTCAGAGCAAGTCCAGTCTACCGTCACGTTCTCCCACCGGGCATGACAGCCCACTATCAATCCTAAACGAAAGGGGGAACGCCTACATGGCTCTCAAGAGCAAGCCTGGTAAGCCTGGCAAGCCTGGCAAGCCGTCCAAGTAAGGCGGATGCTAGGAAGCCAAGGAAAGTGGTAGTCCAGGGATAAAGGAGGTTCCAGATGGCACAGCGACCGGGACAGCCCCAGAAGCCGGGGGCCAAGCCAGCGCCGGGCAAGCCTGCTCCCAAGAAGTAGTTGGCAGGCATCTGAACGGCAAACAGGAGGAGGAGGACTGATTTCAGTCCTCCTCCTCCTGTTTCGTCGGCCCATAACAGCGTGAGGAAGACAGAGGAGCTTGGGCGGGTGGGAAAAAGAGGCGTGTCTTTGAGGAAGTCAACAGAGCCAAACAGCATCTAGAAGGCGAAGACGGGGTGGTCCCGGGTGATAAGCCGCTCCTCCCTGGCAATTCCCTGGCGGATGTACTTGGGGAGGGCAAACAGGCCGTGGTGTGTGAGGCCGTCGTAGTGTCGTAGGGTGCGAACTCCCCGCTTTTCCAATCGCTGGTCAATCTCGGGGGCGGTGAGGCCCAGGGGGTTGTGGTCCAAGGAGCCGATGACGAAGCCCCAGGAGGTGCCGAAGGAGGGCATGTACACCCGGTAAGGGAAAACACTGGGAAAGACGGCGGACATGGTCCTGTGGATGGTGGTGAACACGTCCTCATAGTTGATGGGGCCACAGGGGCCTGCCTGGGTCACCACTAGGCCGCCGGGAGCGGTGTGGGCCTGGACCAGGGAGTAGAACTCCTGCGTGTACAGAAGGTAGGCCGGGCCGCCCTCCGTTGGGTCCGAAAGGTCCAGCACCACCACGTCGAAGGCGCCGGAGTGCTCGGCAACGAAGGCGGAAGCGTCCTGGTAGTGTAGCTGGACTCGAGGGTCCTCGAAGGCGCCCTGGTGATGGTTGGGCAGGTAGCGCTGGCAGATGTCCACCACCTCTCGGTCCAGGTCCACCATGACCGCCTGGCGCACGGTCCGGTGGGCCAACACCTCCCGCAGCGTGGCCCCCTCCCCTCCTCCAGCGATGAGCACCCGCTGGGGGCCAGGGTGGGTCACCATGGCCGGGTGTACCAGCGACTCGTGGTAGACGAACTCGTCCGCCTCGGCCGACTGGGTCTTGCCATCCAGCACCAGGAGCCGGCCGAAAGGCACCGTATCCAACACCTCCACCTGTTGGTAGGCGGTGTGGCCGCTATACAGCACTTGACGTAGTCTGGCTGCCTGGACCAACTGGGGAGCCAGGTACTCGAAGTACCACTTCCCAGCCAAGGAGCTGTCTAATGGGACAGCCCTGTCGCTTTGAGCCTGTGTTCTTGCCGGATCGCTATCCATGGTGCGCGCCAATGGCCGGCTGGGCCATGAGGCCCCGCTTCAACTGGATGGCCGAGGGCTCCTTGGACTCCAGCCGCTCGATGATGAGGCGAGCCGCCTTCATGGGGTCAAAAGACTCGCCACACGTAAAAATGTCCACCGCCGCGTACCCCAACTCCGGCCAGGTGTGGATGCAGAGGTGGGACTCGGCGATGGCCACCACCCCGGTGACGCCCTGCGGACTGAACTGGTGGAACGTGTGGTCTATGATGGTTGCTCCCACCTTCTCAGCCGCCTCTAGTAGCGCCTCTCTGAGGAACGGAAGATCGTTCAGGCTCGCCCGGTTGCACTTCTTCAGGTCCAGTAGCACGTGCGTTCCGACCGCATTCAATCACCCGCCCTCCTGCCTAAAATTCACAAACTGAAATTATACCACATATCCCCATGTCTACAATATTGGGCCTCTACGGTCTTGCGGCCTTTTCATTGTCTTTGGATGCGGAACAGGTGAAATCTGAAAGGTGAGAGTGAGTCCCTTCCCCGGGGCTTTGCCCCAAAACTGTCATTCTGACGAGTCCCGATGTCATCGGGACGAAGGGTGACATGTGGAAAGCGACTCTTGATGCAAGCCCCCTCCCCAAAGACGGGGGAAGGGACTGGCGCCCCCAGGAAATGAAAAGACCTTGCTCCGGTCTTGCCGTGGGTCCTCTGAGACCATGGGTTGGCCTGGCTAGCTGGGAAAGAAGTCTGCCAGGCCTCTACGTATCAGTTGAATGGCTATGGCGGCCAGCAGCAGGTAGGACACCTTGGACACAGCCTGCAAGCCGCCTTTGCCAAAGAGGCCGATGATCCGCTCCGAGTTGGCAAACACGAGCCATGCCAGCAGCAGGTTTGCAAGGAAGGCCAGAACAACCAGCCACAGGCTGAAGAGGCCGGTCAGCAGGATGAGCATGGAGATGGCGGCAGGGCCCACTAGCAGAGGGGTGCCAATGGGCACCACGGCCATCAGCTCGGTGGGGGCCGGGGGGGCCTCGGACCCCGAGGAGAGGAGGTCTCGCAATGATATTGCCAGCAACACGACGCCGCCAGCCACCAGAAAGTCGGACACCGTTATGCCCAGCAGGAGGAATATGCCCCTCCCCAGCCCGAGGAAGGCGAGGCCGAGCACCAGGCCGGTGGCCAGGGCTGTATACACCACACGCCGGCGGCGCCGTGGCTGGATGGCGCCAACGAATGGCACCCAGAAGGGCAATATCCCCAGGGGGTCCATGGTCACGAAAAGGGGCACGAACACCAGGGGGAAATCTCGTAGAGATTGCCAAAACGCATGCATGGGATGGCTATACCCGCGCCACAGGTGGCGGCGTTGCCGCAAGAAGGCCGTTACTTCTCACCTGCGCTGTTTGAACTTCAGCTCTCCTGGCCCATA
This sequence comes from Chloroflexota bacterium, assembly GCA_016190445.1. Taxonomy (GTDB): domain Bacteria; phylum Chloroflexota; class Dehalococcoidia; order Lucifugimonadales; family JACPQL01; genus JACPQL01. The sequence goes on along the minus strand of JACPQL010000025.1, from coordinate 27,631 downwards.
TAATAGTCCTAACAGGCTGCTGAAAAAGGCCTCGGGCCTTTTCAGCAGGTTCACCCCGCCCCCCTGGTGGGGAAGGGGGCCATCGCTGAAAAACGGAGTTTCTCAGCGACCTGCCAAGGGGTAGTTGGCCAAGCGTGTGAAAGGTGAAGGAGGCGTTGTGAACCCGCTCAAAGCCTTGCACGGCCATGGCCAGTCCATCTGGCTGGATTATATCAGCCGCGGCCTCATCACCACTGGTGGGCTGAAGCGCCTGGTAGAGGAGGACGGGCTCCGTGGTGTGACCAGCAACCCCACCATTTTTCACCAGAGCATCTCGGGGAGCGCAGACTACGATGGTGCGGTGCGACATGCTCTGGAGACTGCCCCAGGCATCACTACCCAGGCTCTCTACGAACTGTTGGCCATCGAGGATATCCAGGCGGCGGCGGACATTCTGCGCCCCGTTTACGATGCCTCCGATGGCGCCGACGGTCTTGTAAGCCTGGAGGTCTCACCGCATCTGGCCCATAACACCCAGGGGACGGTTGCCGAGGCGCGTCGCCTGTGGCAGACAGTGGGCCGCCCCAACCTGATGCTCAAGGTCCCCGCCACGTCGGAGGGTGCCCCCGCCATCGAGACGCTCATCGCTGAGGGGGTCAACGTCAATGTGACCCTGGTCTTCTCCCTGGCCCACTACGAGGCCATAGCCCATGCCTACATCCGTGGAGTGGCGCGCCATCCTGACCCCCGCCGGGTGGCCTCGGTGGCCTCCTTCTTCGTGAGCCGGGTGGACACCGCGGTGGACAAGGCCCTAGGAGCAATAGACATCCCGGAGGCCCTTGCCCTTCGGGGCAAGGTTGCCGTGGCCAATGCCAAGATGGGGTACCACCGTTTCCGCGAAATCTTCTACGGGAAGCCTTTTGAGGCGCAGCGCAAGCGTGGCGGCCGAGTGCAGCGCGTTCTCTGGGGGAGCACCGGCACCAAGGACCCGGCCTACTCCGATGTCCTGTATGTGGAGGAGCTCATTGGCCAGGACACGGTCAACACCGTGCCTCCTGCCACCCTGAACGCCTTCAGGGACCATGGCAGGGTATGGCCCACCCTCTCCACGGGGCTGGACGAGGCCAAGGAGACCCTGGCCCGCCTGGCAGCCCTGGGCGTGGACCTGGACGCTGTCACCGAGCAGTTGCAGAGGGATGGCGTGGCCGCCTTCGCTTCCTCCTTCGACCAGTTGCTGGCGTCGCTGGATGAGAAGCGGCGCGCCCTTCAGGTAGGGGCTCTGGCACCCTCAAGGCCGGCTTGAGTGTGGCCGCCCTCACCTGTATAATGCCGCCCGCGTGACACGGCTCAAGTCTCGCCGTTGCCGCCTCTTCTACTTGTACTTGCGGAGAAGGAGGGGTGTTCATGTCCAGCACTGGCACTGGTGAGCTGCGGGACCCCAACACGTGGCGGGCGGGAGCCTCGGAGTTGATAGCGACCCTTCTGTTTGTGTTCATCGGCGCCGGGAGTGTGGTGGTGACGCAGAAGGTCCAAGGGTCGCCCACCATGGACACTGAGCGGCTGGTTGCCATCGCCCTCGCTCACGGCCTGGCCATTGCGCTTCTGGTGGCGGCCACGGCCAACATCTCGGGAGGCCACATCAACCCAGCCGTCACCTTCGGCGCCATGTTGACCAAGAAGATCAGCATTCCCAAAGGGGCTGTCTACATAGTGGCGCAGCTTGTGGGGGCGGTCATTGGCGCCGCGCTCCTGGCTGCGGTCATCCCCTCCGCAGACCGGGGTGTGCTGGGTTCCCATAGGCTGGAGGCCGGTGTCAGCCCGGGCGCGGGGCTTCTGGCGGAGGTTGTGCTGACCTTTGTCCTGGTGTTCACCGTTTTTGCCACAGCCATGGACCCCAAGGGCCTGGCAGGGCTGGCCCCGGTGGCCATAGGCCTGGCGGTCCTGGTGGACCATCTGGTGGGGGTACCACTGACTGGTGCCTCCATGAACCCAGCCCGCTCCTTCGGGCCGGCCCTCGTCAGTGGGACGTGGGACACTCACTGGCTATTCTGGGTGGGCCCGGCCATTGGCGGGGGTCTGGCGGCCATAGCATACCAGGTGCTCTTCATGGGCCGCAGGGCCAAAGAGGCGTAGGCGGACTGCCCCGCCACGGGGGTCTAGCAGGGTGCTGAAAAACTCCTTCCACCATCCCCCTGACCCCCTTTCCTTCGCCAAGCTCAGGACAGGCTCTGGCCAGGAAGGGGGCAGGGCACGCCCTACACCCGCGCTCTCCCAGCGCAAGTATCGGCACAAACCAGTAGCCGTTCCGTGGAGCGCGGCTCCGGGCACTGCCCGGCTGGGGGACACCTCCGACTTCGTCGCGAGTCTCGATGAGCAAAGCTCATCGGACCCCAGTTCCCCCGCCCCTTCGGCTGCGCTCAGGGCAAGCTCCGGGGCTTCGCCCCTCTGGACTCTCCTTTTTCCGCAGCCTTCTACAGACTCACTTCCTCTAGGTGGGTGGTGCTGATGGACACCCTATTCCAGGAACGCAGGACCAGCCCGTTGTTTGTGCTGGTGACGGCGCTGTTCATCACCTTCCTGCTCACCTCCAACATCATCGCAGTGAAGCTGGCGCTCATCGCGGGCCAAGTGCTGTTCGCCGCCATCATCATCTTCCCTATCAGCTACATCATCGGCGACGTTCTCACCGAGGTGTACGGGTACCGGCGCGCCCGCGCCGTCATCTGGCTGGGCTTCCTGTGCAATCTGCTGATGGTGGTGGCCATCTGGCTGGGCGGGCTGCTGCCTCCCGCTCCATTCTGGCAGGAGAAGCAGGCCGCCTACCAGACCATACTGGGGTATACGCCTCGCCTGCTGGTGGCCTCCTTTGCGGCCTACCTGGTGGGTGAGTTCGCCAACTCCATCGTGCTGTCGAGGATGAAGCTGGCCACCAAGGGCCAGTGGCTGTGGACGCGTACAATCGGCTCCACCATCATCGGCCAGGGGCTGGACTCGGCGGTGTTCACCACCATCGCCGTCGCCGGGCAGGTGCCCGATCTCTGGCACCTGGTATGGGTGCAGTGGCTCGCCAAGGTGGCTTATGAGGTGCTGGCGACGCCTCTCACCTATGCGGTGGTGACCTGGCTGAAGCGCCGTGAGGGCGTGGACACCTTCGACCGAGGCATTTCGTTGAACCCCCTGGCGGTGTTTGACCGTAGAGGATAGCCTCGCTGGCGGGCGATGCTATAATCCCCCGTGGTGGAGCCCTTGCGAGGCGAGCAGTTCATTGTCATGGAGGGAGGTGGTCTGTGTCTCAAGGGCCAGTGGGGGGAGGCCTAGCCACGGTCCGGTGGATATTCACGATAGCTGGAGCGGTCTCTTTCATCGCAGGCTACGGCATAGCCGTAATAGGTGGCATCTGGTGGCCTGACAGCTCTGGGCTGATCGCGACTCTTGTCATAATGGGCCTCATAGTGGGGGTTTTTAACGTTACCGCCCGCGAGGTCGTCACCTATCTCATAGCTGCTATCGCCCTGGTGCTGGTGGGGAACCTCCATGCCTTCACACCCCTGAATTCGGTGGTAGGCGGCCTGGGCGACAGGGTGAACGACGTTGTGGGGATGATGGCGATTTTCACCGCCCCCGCGGCGGTGATCCAGGCTGTTCGCGCAGGCGTTGCCATGGCCAGGCCGGGCTCAGAGTGAAGTCACCAGCCTATCCGGTCCGGCGGTGTGTCCCTTCCCCGCCTGATAGTGGCGAAAACCCCGGTGAAACGAGGGGAGTATGCCACGTGTCGCGGGTTAGGCCCGTGCCATGTCGTCGGGAGGGATGCCCCTTGCCTTTTTCGCCTGCCGGTACCGTGTAAGGGCGTAGAGCAAGCCCATCACCCTGTTAGGGTAGGGCCTTTCGCATGGACTTTCTTATCTCCTCGCGTATGGCCGTAAGCTCTTGCTGTAAACGCTGCATGGGCTCTAGCCGTTTTTCCAGCTCCTGGATGGTAGCCCACAGGCTCTCCAACTGGCGCTGGAGGTCCCGAAAGGGCTCCAAGCCTTTCTCTATGACCCGCACCCTCTCCCACATGGGGTCCAACTCTTTCTCCAGCGTCTGCATATCCACCACGCTCTGCTCTAGGAAGCGTATGTTATGCAGGCCCGACTCCAGTACCCGCAAGGCCTCCCTCTGTTGCTGTTCCACGAAAGCGCCTCCTGATGGCTCTCCGGTGCCCTCTCCATGCCTGCCTAGCATACCAATCCATGATGGTGCGGACAATCCTGGCCGAAAGGAAGCAAAGTGTCACCAACCAACTGGACGAGCACCCGCGGTTTCAGGCATGGCGCTGGGGTGATACAATCCCGCTGTCCCGCCCTCCAGACTGGAGCGTGAGATGTGGCGCTTTCGGGAGGGGGTCCAATGGCAAAGGTCATAGAACAGTATGCCGGGGCCCAGGGGCGCCCTGTCTTCCTGTGCGACTTCTCGCCGCCCCGGGGTGCGGACCTTTCGTCCGTAGAGGAGGCCGGCCTAGTGGGCGCTGACTTCCTCTGCGTGGCCTACGCGCCGGGCAAATCGGTGCGGGTGGACTCCGCTATCATGGCCTATGAGCTGAGGCGTCGCACAGGGAAGGACGTGGCGTTCAACCTGGCCTGCCGGGACATGAACAAGGTGGCGATCCAGGGCCACCTGCTGGGGGCCCACCTGCTGAGGCTGGAGAACGTGGTGGTGCTCCGGGGAGACCCCTTCGACCAGCGCGACCTGGCCTCCACCCGCTACGTTGGCGACTACCAGACCACCGGGCTCATCAAGGCCATCAAGGAACTCAACAAAGGCGTGGACTTCCGGGGACTGAAGCTCCGCGTGCCCACGGACTTCTGCGTGGGCGCCACCCTGGACCTGGGCCGCGATCTGGAGCGAGAGGCGGAGCTGGCCCGGCGCAAGGTGGAGGCGGGGGCCGACTTTTTCCTCACTCAGCCCATATTCGAGCCGGGCCTGGCACACCGGCTCATGGACACCTACCGGCGGATGGCGGGTGTGTCTTTCCCATGCCCCGTGTTCTACGGCCTCCACATTCTGCATCCCGAGGGGCTGGTGCTGGGTGACGTGCCCCAGGGCATCCGGCAAGACCTGGAGCGGGGGCGCTCCGGGACGGAGATCGCCCTGGAGTTGCTGCGCTCCTTCGTGGAGAGCGGGCTTACTGGCATCTACCTGGTGCCGCCCATCCTGCGGGGAGGACGGCGCGACTACGGTGCGGCCCGGAAGGTGCTGGAGGCGTTCTGTGGGAGGTGAGGTATGCGCTTCAGCGTAGAGCTGGCCGTGAAGTGCCCGGTCACTGAGCTGGTGGACTACCTCAAGGCCTACGACGACTACGGCTTCGACCGGGTGTGGGTCCCCGACTCCCCCATCTCCCAGTGGGAGGTGTGGTCCGCCGCCACCCTGGCTGCCACGTACACCCGAAAGGCACGCATCGGCGTCGGGGTCACCTCTCCCTACCACCGCAGCCCTGCCGTCATGGCCCACGCCGCCGCCACCCTGGACCACCTCTCCGGGGGGCGGGTAGATCTCTCCATCGGCAGGGGGATCAGGCCATTCCTGGAGAGAATCGGGGCCAACGCCAGCGACGCCGCCGTGGAGGAGGGTATCGCCATCATCCGCCGCCTGATGGCCGGGGAGACGGTCTCCCACCAGGGCGAGGTGTTCCACTTTCAGGAGGTCTCCCTGCGGCTCTGCGCTCTTCAGGAGCGAGTGGCCGTATACGTCCCGGCCACCAGCGAGCACTGGATGGAGGTGGCATCCCGCGTTGCCGACGGTGTCCATACCTACACCAGCAACCCGCGCCTCCTGGGCATCGCCAGGGAGTGGGCCAGGCGCTCGGGCAGGGATGGCTTCCAGATCATCACCACCCTGGGGTACGTGGAGCCTGAGGAGGTGCGCAAGTGGTGGGTGGGCAACTTCAACAACAACGCCAACCTCCAGCGCCTGTGCGGTCGGGAGCCGGGCGCCGCCTCCTACGAGGAGCTGGCCCAGGACCTGGTCTTCACCGACGTCGAAGGCCTGGCTGCACAGGTGAAGAGGCTGGAGGAGGCGGGCGTGGACGAGCTTATGGTCGCCTACCGCCGCCCCGAGGACCTGCCCGTCATCGCGGAGATGGTGCGCGCCGTCAGGTGAGGTGGAGGGACGGCCCCACCGCCAGGCACGGCCTCATGTGATAAACTGCCCCCAGCACGAGATGGGAGGAGCACGTCCATGGACTGGGGCATGGCAAACCGCATGGCGCAACTGGTACAGCCGGATGGCCGGTGCCTCTTCTTGCCGGTGGATCACGGGTACTTTCAGGGGCCCACCAGAAAGCTGGAAGAGCCTGGCAAGACACTGGAGCCGCTCATGCCCTACACAGATGCAATCTTCATTACAAGGGGTGTGCTGCGCGCGTCGGTGGACCCCGGGAGGGCCAAGCCCATCATCCTCAGGGTGTCCGGCGGCACCAGCATGGTCGGGAAAGACCTGTCCAACGAAGGGATCACCACCTGCATGGAGGAGGCCATCCGGCTCAACGCCGCCGCCGTGGGCCTCTCCCTCTTTGTGGGCAGCGACTACGAAAAGGAGTCCCTGCTGAACCTGTCAAGGCTGGTGGATGAAGGGACAAGGTACGGCATCCCTGTAATGGCTGTTACCGCCGTGGGCAGAGAGCTTGACAAGCGGGAGGCCCGCTACCTGGCTTTGGCCTGTCGCATCGCCGCCGAGCTGGGCGCATCCCTGGTGAAGACGTACTGGTGTGAGAGCGGCTTCGAGACTGTGGTAAGGGGGTGTCCCGTTCCTGTGGTCATGGCGGGCGGCCCCCAGGTGGACACTGAGCGCGAGGTGTTCGAGTTCGTCCACGACGGCATCCAGAGGGGTGCCATAGGCGTGAACCTGGGCAGGAACATATGGCAGAACGACTTTCCCGTGGCCATGATCAAGGCCATGCGGGCCATTGTGCACGGGAACGCTTCGCCCAGGGAGGCGCAGGAGCTGTTCGAGAACGAAAAAAAGGTCGCCGTCGTTCGAGCATAAAGCTGATTGCAAAACTGCCCTTTCGACCCGCCTCATGGTATTAACAAGATAGAGTGACCGTCCCCTCCTTGTGGGTGCTGGGAATGTGTCCGTCTGCGGAAGGATGCAGGGGGTCTGGGGGTGTCCCCCAGATACATTTTCCCTTCCCCCGCTCCCTTGCCAAGGGAGCGGGGGATACAGGGGGTGAGGGTTACTGGATAGGTCCTAAGAGGAGCGCCATGGACTACGACGTCATCGTGGCGGGAGCCGGGAACGCGGCGCTCACCGCTGCCCTCTCTGCCCGCGAGGCTGGCGCCAGGGTGCTGGTGCTGGAGAAGGCGCCCCAGGAGGCAAGGGGCGGCAACACCTTCTTCACCGACGCCGTCCTCCGCTTCCCCCACGGCGATGTGGCGGAACTCAGTGAGCTGGTCCCCGACCTGAGCACTGAGTCCATTGAGGTGGTCCCCTACTCGCCGGACCAGTTCTACGCCGACATCATGCGCATCACCGAGGGTCTGTCGGACCCGGAGTTGGCCCAGGTGCTGGTCACCCAGGCCAACTCCACCTTCCACTGGATGACTCGCCAGGGGGTGCGCTGGCTGCCCGCCTTCAGCTTCGCCCCACGGACCAAAAGCGGGCGCTCACGGCTGCATGCCATTCCCCTGGAGGCCAGCGGCGGGGGCAAGGGCCTCTCCGACGCCCTCTTTTCCGCCGCTGAGCGCCAGGGAGTGGAGGTCCGCTACGAGTCCAAGGTGGTGGGCCTGCTCACCAACGGCCAGGGCCGGGTGCGGGGAGTCCGGGTGATGGCCCCCGGCGTGGCCCAGGAGGTGGAGGGGGCCACGGTGGTCCTGGCCTGCGGCGGCTTCGAGGCCAACCGGGAGATGCGGGCCCGCTACCTTGGCCCCGACTGGGACCTGGTGAAGGTGCGCGGCACACGGTACAACACCGGCGAGGGGCTGCGGGCCGCCCTGGAGGTCGGCGCCCAGCCTGCGGGCCACTGGAGCGGCTGTCACGCCATCCACTGGGACCTCGCCGCGCCTCCCTACGGGGATCGCCGACTGACCATCCTCCTCAGCCGCCGCGCCTACCACCTGGGCATAGTGGTCAACATCGCGGGACAGCGCTTCCTGGACGAGGGGGAGGACTTCGTTCCCTTCACCTATGCCCGCTACGGGCGCCTCATCCTGGGCCAGCCCCAGAGGGTCGCCTTCCAGATATTCGACTCCAGGGTGCGGCAGCGGCTTCCCCAGGAGTACAGCTTCGGCTCCTCGGCGACGGCCGACTCGGTGGAGGGGCTGGCTGACGCGCTGGGAGTTGACCGGGAGGGGCTGGCCCGCACCGTGCAGGAGTACAACGCCGCCGTGCAGGAGGGCAACTTCAACCCGGCGGCCCTCGACGGCGTGGGGACACGCGGCCTGACGCCGCCCAAGTCCAACTGGGCCCTGTCCCTGGACACTCCGCCCTACTACGGCTACTCCGTGGTGTGCGGCATCACCTTCACCTTCGGCGGCGTGGCCATCAACACCCGCGCCCAGGTGCTGGACACCGAGGACAGGCCCATTCCAGGGCTCTACGCCGCAGGGGAGATGGTGGGTGGCCTCTTCTTCCACAACTACCCTGGCGGGAGCGGCCTCACGGCAGGCGCCGTCTTCGGACGCATCGCCGGGGCCAGCGCCGCCGAGGATGCCAGGGCGCTGCGGGCCAGCGGCTAGGACCCGCTGGGCCCGGGCCAAGAGCGCAGCCCGCACTCTGGGGGACAATTCAGAAGATTCACTTTGCGACATAGTGACATAGCGACATATATATGCTACCATTGGCGTGGAGGTGGTAATCTATGGGGACAATGCTAAAGCGGACCACGATTTTCCTGACTCAAGAGCAGCATGAGAGGCTTCGCCGCCTTGCCTTTGAGCAGCGGACTTCTATGGCCAAGCTTCTCCGGGATGCTGCCCTTGAAGTGTTGGAGGATGAAGAGGATATTCGGGAGGGACTGAAAGCACTATCCGATGAAGAAGGCACCGTGACCTGGGAGCAGTACCAGGAAACTCGGCAGGAGCGCCGGGGTGCACTATGAAGTCAAGCTGAGGCGAGCCGCCCAGAAAGAGCTGGATGCCCTCCCGGAACAAGACTACGAAAAGCTCGTCGAAGCTATCAATACCCTGAAGGACACCCCCAGACCGCCACGAGTCAAGAAGCTGGCTGACAGCGGTCTGTGGCGTATTCGGGTAGGTCAATATAGGGCAGTATATGCTATAGATGACAAAGCTCAACTGGTCACCATAGTAAGGGTAGCGCGGCGCAAAGAGGATACCTATAAGGGACTGTGAGCCAAGCACCATCCGGGCCTACGGCGCAGAGCGCTGGTTGCAGATAGGATAAGGGTTCGCCTGGCAAGGCGGTTGGGCCGGGCCCGCAGATGCGAAAGAAGCTGCCTGACGCCCTGTTGGCGCTCCTGGCTCCCCGAGCTAACGGCGCAGCGAACCCTGCTCTGGGATAGGCTCAAGCTCCAGCTACCACGCATATCTAAAGGTGACCGCTCTGACTGCCTCTGAGCCCCGCATAGGTCTGCCGATTGATTATCGTTACCACGATTTGTTCCACCAACTCGTTTCTCGTAAGCTTGCTGGGTGTCCTTCTGCCTAGCTCGCCGAGAATCGACCGTAGCAAGTCTCTGGAATAGTGGTTCTGCTGCTGTAATCGGGTTCTTAGAGTGTCTTCGGTCAGTTGGCTTAAGGTATCAATTTCCCTCAGGATGTTGTCTTTCGGTATAGACACCTCCGAAGGTTTTATGCGGCGTCTAGGTGTTTTCAGAGCGCTTGTCTCCTTCGTTTTCGCTGGACCGACCCTCAGCAATGGATTGCGCCCAAGGATGTTCTCAAGACTTTCTAGAGCGTCTTTTGCCTTAGCAGCCTCGGTTGAGGACGGTAAATTTCCAAGAGACCTGCCAAGTTCGTCCAACACATCTACGAGTCCCCTAATCCCCCTCACAGTGTCATCTCTTTCCTCAGGAGATGGAAGCGTCTCAAGGAGCACTTTCAACTGGCGTATAACACCCTGCCACTTCCTCACGTTAGTCATCAAAACCTCCCCAGGAATTCCACCGTAATGTTCTCATACTGCATTTTCGCAGCAGCCTTACGTGCGTTGGGGGTGCCAGTTAACCAAACGGGTAGTCTGCGCTCTGCTGCCTCACTATAGCCAATCAATTCAGTGGTATAGGATTCAAAGCAATGCCGTGGGAAGTCCCGTTGTATTTGGGCCATTTGACCATAGTGTTGCTGCGTTATTATGGTGCCGCCGATGCGAAGTTTGACAAAAACGACGCCACCGAGGTCCGCCACTTTTACACCATTGATGCCCGCCAGATTAGCAACATTGACGACTTTCTGACGGATTTCACCCACCTTTCGCACTAAGATTTGTAAACCGATTGTGGAAAGATATTCAGGGATGGTAGTCACGACATACCAGTCAGAAGCCACAAGAGCGTTCTGGGTCATCATGTAGATGTTGGGCGGACAGTCAATCAATATGTAGTCATAGTCGTCCTGCACCTCAGAGAGAGCCTCTTTGAGGAACAGCCACTCACGCAGGGTCTGCTTTGCCTGCTTTTGAAGGGCTTGAAAGGGGTTCGCTGGGGATGGGACAGGGAGTATTGGTGAAACCCCCGCCCAAATCCTCACCAAGCAATTCTAAATCGCAGGGAAGGAGGTTGGTGTTGGGTATTTTTTGAGATCGGCCGTGACCCATGGCAGATTGCCAGATATATCTCTTTGTCTGGAGCTGTAATCTTCTCCGAAATCTGTCATAAAGAGTTGCAATAGTGCCATTACTGTTTTTGAATCTTTGCCAAGATGGGTAATCCACACACAGAAAAGTGAGATTTGTTTGAGGGTCAATATCCACAAGGAGAATCTTCTTGTCGTGGTGGAAAGCCAGGCTGCACCCGACATGGTAGGTAGTGGTTGTTTTGCCAACACCACCTTTGTAGTTGATAAAAGAGATAATCTTGGCACGGCCCATTCTATACCCCCCTGACCTTCAACTCATCCTCAGGTAACGTCCTTACCTCCGGTAAAAACTCTGGTGCAAAGGCCTCCCCTGGCTTTCCATTTTAGGCTGCCACGAGCTCATTTTCAAATGCCTCCGTTCTCTCCGCCGTTAGCCCGGCAAAAATAAAGCTCCCCGAGCAGGATTCGAACCCGCAACGCGGTTGCCAGGCGCCCGGCAGGCCCGCCTACCCCCGCAGCAGGCGGATGAGATCCCGGATGTCGGACCCCTGGTCATAATGCCATGCTCACGTCGCCTCGCTCTCCTCGTGCACCCGTAGGCGTCCAGGCTCCACGATCCACAATCGTCCCCTGGGTGTCTCCGTGCGCAGTGCGCTGACAAGCGTCTCAACCAGCAGCCGCATCGTCGCGAAATGCTGGTTTGGCCCCCGAAGCACTACCAAGCCTGGTGACTCCGAAGGCAGGTAACGAAGAACGTTGGCAAAGCCCACGTCGAGGGTGACGAGGAGGCGCTCTTCATCCTTACAGAGCTTTAGGAGCGCCTCGTCATCGAGTCCGCTAGCGCCTTGTGACACAACTGTTGCTGCATCGTGACCGGCCTGGCGCAATTGCCCCGCCAGCCGAGCGTCGAGGTTTTCGTCAAGCTTGACCTTCATCAGGCCTTGAGAGGGAGGTCTACGAACCGTTCCCGTGCCATCTCAGCGGCGAACGCCAGAGCAGCCCTGATATCGTTCTTCGTGAGGGCCGGGTACGCCTGGATGATCTCCTCTTCCGTGGACCCCTCGGCAAGGTTGTCTACGATGAGCGATACCCACACGCGCGTGCCCTTGATACATGGTCTACCGTGGCACACCTTTGGGTCAATCGAGATGCGAGCTTTCCAGTCCTGCACGGTGTCGCCTCATCGGTCCGTTACCACCATGATACACTTCTGCCGGGCCAAACGGGATTCGCACCCGTTGTTTGCTCTGCCAACATACAGGATCCGCTCACAAACCCCCTACCCCCGCAGGAGGCGGGTGAGCTCCCGGACGTCGGCCAGGCTGTCCAGCCGGCCCACGGTGGCGATGACCTGCCTGGTCCGCTCGGCGCCAAGGACGCCAGTGGCCAGGCTGCGGAACTTCTCCGCCATCTCCTCCCACGCCAATGGGTTCTCGGGCTCGCCCTTCGGGGCCGGCACATCCATGGTGAGGCGCTGCCCGCGCGTCGTGGTGATGACAGTCCGCGCGCCGAGGCCACGGACCCCCGGGTCGGCGTGAGCGTGCACCTTCTGCATCAGCCCCTGCACCTGGGGGTCGGAGAGAGCGCCGTAGGCGTCCCAGCCGTAGCGGCGCCATAGAGCGGCCACCGCCGCTGCGAAGAAGACGCTGAACTGCCCCTCCACCACATCCGAGGGGCGGCGTTTGAAGTCCGCAGGCTCGCCTACCAGGGCATGCCCCGTGGGTGGCATGTATACATCTATGGCGGCTATGTCCGTGGGGCGCAGGTCGTGCTGGCGCACCAGGTCCACCACGGCATCAATGGGCCCATGGTTGTACCGGCAGCAGGGGTAGGGCTTCACCGCCGTGGCCATCACTTCGAACTCCGTGCCCAGGCCGGAGACCGCCCTCTCCAGGTCGTAGCCGTCCTGGCAGTACAGGCGGTAGTAGCCAAACCTCCCCTCGATGGGGCTCACCGCGCCCTTGAACCCCTCCCGGGCGAAGGCCAGGCTGTAGATAGCGTTGTGACAGGCCAGCCCCACATGGAGCCGCTTGTTCCAGGCACCGTTCTCCAGGAACTGCTGGGAGCCTGCCGCCTGGCTGACGTTCAGCCCCAGGGCGTTCAGCACCTGCGGCTGGGCCATCCCCAGGAGCCGCCCGCCGGCGGCGGTGGCGGCGAAGACGCCTGTGGTGGCGCTGGGGTGAAAGCCACGGTGGTGCACCGACTCCCCATGGCCCTTGCCTATCTTGCAACCGACGTCATACCCGGCCACCGCCGCGGTCAGGAAGTCGCGCCCGCTGCTTCCCTTCTCCTCTGCCAGCGCCAGCAGGGTGGCGAAAACGGGGGTCCCTATGTGCATGACCGCGCCGGCGTGGGTGTCGTCGAAGTCCATGCTGTGGGCCAGGGTGGCGTTGAGCATGGCGGCCAGGTGAGCGGGGAACGTCTGGGCCTCTCCCACCACGGTGCACGGGCCGGAGCCACCGCTCAGCAGTGCCCTGGTAGCCGCCAGGATGGGCGGGGTGGACTCCACCTGTCGCCCGCCCAGGGCCACCCCCAGGAAGTCCAGGAACAGCTCCCGCGTCCGGCGGCGCACCGGCTCCGGGACCCCTTCGTACTTCAGGCTGAGGGCGTATTCGGCCAGGCGATGGCTCACGTTGACTGCTGTGGTGGTCATGACATCTCCTCCTCCGCTCCGCTGACAGTCGAGGCGAAATGCTGGTGGCGCTAAGCGCCGTCAGAAAACGCGGGAGGGTTCCCCGGATTGGTCCGCGCGTTGCTCAGTAGTCAAGAGGAGACACCCCATCCCAGCCGCCCAGGTCAATCAGCTCCCCCAGCAGGGCGTCAATGTAGCGAAGGATTGACTCGCGGCGCTCGCGGTTGGGTTCGGCGCGGTACATCTCCCTCAGTTCACGGAGGCCGCGCAGTACATCCTCCGCGCGCTGGCTGCGCGTGGCACGCCAGAAAACCCTGGCCTCCGCGTTGAGGTTGCCGCCCATCGCTCCATCCCGCCGCCGGGGCACCTGCGCGACTGCGGCGGATGCGGCTACCTTCCGCGCACGGCGGCGCCCAGCTCGGAGCCGGGAGTGAAGCCAACGCGCCGGTGGGAGGGCACTCTTATCAGCCGGCCCTGCTGGAAGCCCCGGATGGCCCGGACCTGGCGCTCCTTTACCTGACGCACCTCAAAGGAGCCGAACCCGGTAACCACCACCTTGTCACCGGCCTTGAGGGCCATCGTGATCGCTTCGATAACAGCGTTGAGGGCAGCCTCGCCCTGCGCCCGGGTGCCCAACCTGGAGGCCACACGTGCTGCCAGATCGCTCTTCCGAAGTACTCCCATGTCCCTCACCTCCGTGGTGCTTTTACCGCGCCACCTCCACGTTAAAGGCAAGGGCCGCGCTTGTCAAGACCTTCCCATTCGTGAAACGCACCACGACGCGGGCGCTGTGGATGCGCGACGCGACTTTCGCGCCCCATCAGATGACAGAGCGAAAGAGGCCGGAGTTCTCAAGATGCGCAATACCTGTCCAGGGCTGCTCCCGCTGCGCAGGAAGAGATATCCACCGGTTCTGGAGAGCTATGGCCACCGCCTGGGTACGGTTGCTTGCGCTCAGCTTCTGGAGGATGGCAGCCACGTGGTTCTTCACCGTCTGCTCCGTGATCATCAGCTCCCCAGATACCTGCTTGCTACCCCCTCCCGCTGCCATAAGGCACAGGACCTCTGCCTGACGGGGAGACAGGGGGCTGGGGACCAATACTGCTGGTCCGGGCCCCTGAGCCAGAAGCTCCTGGAACCTCCGCAGAAGATGCAGGGCCAGCCGGGGGTGCTGGAGCACCGTCTGGTAGATCGGCCTCTCCCCTTCACCGACCCGTCGCACCACCGTGGTGAGCCATTGGGGGCTCAGGTCACGGGCGCAGCAGGCAGCCGCTCCTATGCTAAGGGCCAGAAGGGCGCTCGCCTCGTCTTGCCTCTCCACCATGGCCACCACGCCGCTCCCGGGAGCGCACCGGCGAAGCTGGACAGCCTTCTCCATCTCCACGTCGGGAGGCGCGGCCACAGCTATCAGGACGACCCTGGGCTGCCGCTTCTGGACTTGTGGCAGCGCCTCGTCCAAGCCGCTGGCCTCTCCCGCGGACACAAGCCAGGGCGCCCGCTCCAGGGCGCACCTCAGGTCCCGACGGCGGGGGGCCTCAGGCTCAATGAGGAAGAAGCTGATGGTATCAGGCACGGCACTCCTCCTCCGTATGCAGCAGTGGAAGGCGCCTGCATGAGCCGATGCTAGTGACGGAACGGGGCGTCGTCCACCCTCTGCCGTCCTTGAGGGGGGTACTTTGGTACCCCCGGCCACCGCCGCACGGTCCCGCTCACCACGAGCGGCTGGTTATGACGCCGTTTTCCGCAAGCAGGGGCTAGAACCTGGAGGGTGTGCACAGTTCCACTAGGTTTCCGTCCGGGTCGCGGATGAAGAGGAAGCGCTGGCCATCCTTGCGCTCCCCGGAGCGCTCGATGCGGACTCCGAGTGCCTGAAGCGCGGCCACGACCGCGTCGTAGTCCTCTACCTCAAAGGCAGAGTGCAGTCTTTCTGGGATGGGAGCCCCTTTGTCCTCCACCAGATGCACCATGACGCCGCTGGGTAGCTGGAGCCAGGTGACGTCGGGGTTGGGCGTCATGCTGGGGATCTCCCGCAGGCCCAGCAGGTCGCGGTAGAACCGCAGGCTTCGCTCCCTGTCATGTACCAGGTAGACCACGTGGTTCACATGGGTAAGCCTGATGCCTTTGCGAGCGGTGGCCACGGTCCCCTCCTCTCAGGCGGTCGAGGTATGCCATGCCGCCCGGCTAGTGGGCCAGGGCGTGGCCGTCGCCACGCGGGTCCGAGGCGCCGGCCCGCACCCCCGTGTCCGGGTCTATCCTGATGAGCTGCACCCGCCCGTGGCTGATGTCTTCCCGGAAGGCCACCACCTGGTGTCCCCTGGCCTCCAGGCCCCGCACCGTCGCCTCCGGCATCTCCGGCTCCACCAGGAGCCGCACCTCCTGGCCAATGGTGGCCGGGTCGGAGCCGGGAACGCTGGACCAGCGGGGTGCCTCCACCGCATCCTGGACCTCCAGCCCGTAGTCCAGGATACTGGCAATCACCTGGGTGTTGCCCTGGGGCTGGAAGTCGCCGCCGGGGGTCCCGCCCACCAGGTATGGCTTGCGGTCGTGGAACACCATGTAGCAGTTCAGCGTGTGCATGGAGCGCTTGCCTGGGGCTATGATGTTGGGGTGCCCGGCCACCAGGGAGAAGCCGCGGCCTGCCCGGTTGTTCAGCAAGATGCCGGTCTCCCCTGCCACAAAGGCCGCGCCGAAGCCGTGGCTCAGGCTGTGGATCAAGGATACGGCGTTGCCCTGGGCGTCCACCACGCAGAAGTAGCTGGTGTCGCCGCTGGCCGCAGGGGTCGGCGCAGGCAACACCGCGGAGGCGCGCCTGGGGTCTATGGCCTTGCGGCGGGAGGCAGCGTGCTCCTTGGAGATGAGCCGCTCCACCGGCGAGTCCACGAAGGCGGGGTCTCCCACAAAAGCGTTGCGGTCCGCAAAGGCCAGCTTCTTGGCCTCCACCATCAGGTGGACGGACTCAGGGCTCAGGTGGCCCAGGGCGGCCAGGTCGAACCCCTCCAGAATGTTCAGCATCTCCAGCATGATGAGCCCCTGGGAGGGTGGCCGCGTCTGGTACACCGTGTATCCACGGTAGCTGGTGGACAGAGGCGGCTCGTACAGCTCAGCCTGGTGCCTGGCAAACTCCTCCTCCGTGTACAGCCCACCTGCCTGGCGAAGGCTCTGGACTATCTCCCTGGCCAGACCGCCTCGATAGAACTCGTCGGCGCCGCCCTGGGCCACGCGCCGCAGGCTCCGCGCCAGGTCGGCCTGGGCAAGCACCTCGCCCTCACTGTACGGGCGCCCGTCCTTCAGCATCGCCCGCGCCGTGGAGGGATAGCGGCCCAGCACCTCGGCGCTCTTCTGGAACGCCTGGGCCACGTGTGGCGGAAGGGGGAAACCGTCCTCCGCGTAGTGGATGGCGGGCTCCAGTAGCTCTGCCAGGGTACGGGTGCAGAAGCGTTTTGCCACCACCTCCCAGGCAGCCACCTCTCCGGGTATGGCCACCGCCAGGGGGCCCCGCTCCGGCATGACCTTGAGGCCCTGGCGCCAGAAGAACTCGGGCGTGGCCGCCTGGGGGGCCGCGCCGCTGGAGTTGAGCCCATATACCTTGCCCGTTTTGGCCTCATACAGGATGGCGAACAGCTCCCCGCCAAGCCCACACATGGGTGGGATGCACACCCCCTCAACGGCCGCCGTGGCGATGGCGGCGTCGAAGGCGTTGCCACCGCCCTGAAGCACATGCAGGCCCGCCGATGCCGCCATCGGCGAGGCGGAGCACACGATCCCCCCACGGGTAAGTACAGTGCTACGGGAAAGTCCGCTCGGTCTCATAGTGGCGCACCTCCTGCGGGCTGGTGGGGCGGAGCAAGGTGCAGTGTACGGGCCCCTCTGAGGGGTGTCAACGGCGGTGGTCTTTCAGGGCCTTCCTTGACCCTCCATACCTTCCCCCCTATAATTGCCACCACTTTGGCCAATGGGGGCACCATGGTGGCAGAGGGGTACCAGAACATCACTGTGGAGCGGGTCGGGGAGGGGGTGGCCATCGTCACCCTCAACCGGCCTGCCAAGCTCAACGCTCTTAGCTTCGACCTCACATCGGAGCTGGACAGCGCCCTGACCGGGCTGGAGCAGGACGATGAGGTGAGGGCGATTGTGGTGACGGGCTCCGGCGAGCGCGCCTTCTCCGCAGGCGCCGACATCCACGAGATGGCCTCCCTGCCTCCCGAGGAGGTGGAGCGCCGCCAGGAGGTCCAGGCGGAGTTCCAGTGGCACGTGGCCGGCTGCCTCAAGCCCACCATAGGCGCCATCAACGGCCTGGCCTACGGCGGGGGCGCCCTCATGGCCTCCAGCTTCGACCTGCGGGTGGGGTGCGAGCGGACCCGATTCCGCTTTCTGGCTGCCGCCGCCGGGCGGGTCAACTCCACCTGGAGCCTCCCCATGGTGGTGGGCATGCCGGTGGCCAAGGAGCTACTGTACACCGCCCGGGCGGTGGAGGCGGAGGAGGCGCTGCGCCTGGGCCTGCTCAACCGGCTGGTGCCCTCGGAGCGCCTCATGGAGGAGGCACTGGAGATGGGCAGGGCCATCGCCGCCAACACCCCTCGAATGGTGCAGGGGATAAAGCGGCTTCTCCACCAGGGCTTCGGACTGCCTCTTCGGGAGCGGCTTGAGGCGGAGCGCACGGCGCGGCAGGGCCCCCTCCAGGCGACGCCGCTGCGGGAGGGGTTCCGGGACTTCCTGGCCCGCAAGGGGCGACCATCGGGGGCGTGATCCCTCGGGCCTGGCGACTTTTCACCCCAGGGAGAGACGTATGGTAGTAACCGATGGCAGTGGGCCTCTGACCGGCATTCGCGTTGTGGACCTGGGCCGCTACCAGGCGGGGCCCCGGTGCGCCCTTCACTTTGCCCGCCTGGGCGCCGAGGTGATCAAGATTGAGGCGCCCGGCGGCGATGAGAGCCGGGAGAACGGGCCCTGGGTGCGGGGGCAGAGCGCCTACTGGGTCCAGTACAACAGCGGCAAGAAGAGCCTCACCCTGAACTTGCGCCACGAGAAGGGCAAGCACATCCTGCGGGAGCTGGTGAAGGTCTCCGATGTCCTGCTCCAGAACTTCCGGCCCGGGACCATGGACACCATGGGGTTCGGGTACGAGACGCTCAAGTCCTTGAACCCCGGGATTGTAATGATCAACGTCTCCGCTTACGGCCAGTACGGCCCCTACCGGGACCGCCTCGGCTTCGACCCCATAGGCCAGGCCCTCAGCGGGCACATGATGATGACCGGCTCCGAGGGCATGGGGCCTATCAAGACCTACTTCCCTGTGATAGACCGCATAACCGCCCTCCACGCCACCATAGCGGGCATGGCGGCCCTGTGGGAGAGGCAGCGCTCAGGGGAGGGCCAGTACGTGGACGCCGCCCTGGCCGACTCCGGTTACAGCATGATGGAGATAGACATAGCCAGGTTCATGGGTAGCGGCGCAGTGGCCGAGCGCAGCGGCAATCGCATCGCCACGCCACCCAACAACACCTTCAGGTGCAAGGACGGCTGGGTGTATGTGACCGGCGGGAACAGGGATATATTCACCCGTGTGGCCCGCCTCATCGGGAGGCCCCAGTGGCTGGAGGACCCGCGCTTCCTCACCAGGGACGGGCGCATCGAGAACGCGGACGAGATCGAGGCCGGAATTGGGGAGTGGCTGGCTGAGAAGAACGTGGCTGAGGCAGTGGAGGCCTTCAGCAAGGCCAGTGTGCCTGCGGCGCCGGTGAACGACGTTCCCGCCGCAGCCCGCGACCCCCACCCCTGGGCCAGGGACCTGCTGGTGGAGGTGACGGACCCCGTGTCCGGCACCATCCACGTGGCGGGCGACTACTTCCACTTCAGTCGCAGCCAGGTGGTGGTAGGCCCAGTGCCGGCCCCCGGCCAGCACACCCGCGAGGTGCTGTGCGGCCTGCTGGGCTACAGTGAGAAAGACATGGAGGCCCTCAGCGCCGAGGGCGTGGTGTAGGCCCTCCCACCCCGTCCGGAGAATGCCGAGCACCTGTTAGCTGGGCAGTGAGCTTGTTCTGGTGACTCCGGTTTCGAAGTAGTCTTCATCCAGTGCCCTGCGCGCCACGCCTCCGTCAATGGCAGCCCTGGCCACTGCCTGTGCGACTGCCCTATGCACCTCCCTGTCGAGGGCGAAAGGTAGGATCTCATCGGGCTTTCCTATTTCGACAAGAGCCCGCGACGCAGCCAGCAGCATCTCCCGGGTGATTCTGGCAGCTCTGGAGTCCAAGGCACCCCTCCAGATGCCTGGATACCCCAGCAAGTTGTTCACTGACCGGCCATCCGCTGCCAGGGCCGCCCCATGCTCCAGCGCCACAGCAGGCTCGATCTCTGGCTCGGGATTCGAGAGCGCCAGGATTACCTGGCCTTTGCGGACCATCTGCGGCGGAATCAGGCCCCTGACCCCTGTTGTCGCTATCACGATGTCTGCTTTTGCCATGATCTCTGCAAGGGTAGACCTTCTACCACCTCGTGATTCAAGATGGCGCATCCTCTCTTCGGCAAGGTCTGTACCCAGAACAGGATTCCCTGTGTAGTGCTGGACAAGCTGTGCGATTCCCATACCAGAGGCTCCCAGGCCGACCTGTCCAATGCTCATGTTCTTCAACTCTACCCCGACAATCCGGCAGGCCTTGAAGACGGCAGCCAGAACGACGGCAGCGGTCCCATCCTGGTCATCGTGCATCACCGGTATGTCAAGTTCGCGGGA
Organism: Chloroflexota bacterium; assembly: GCA_016190445.1. Lineage (GTDB taxonomy): Bacteria > Chloroflexota > Dehalococcoidia > Lucifugimonadales > JACPQL01 > JACPQL01. Next base: position 7,557 of record JACPQL010000025.1, on the reverse strand, counting down.
CAATTTCTCGCTGACCTCAAAGCAGCGGGGGGAAGCTATGTCCTCCAGATGGATGCCACCAAACGTCAGCGAGATGTGTTTGACGGTGCGGACCGTCTCGTCGGGGTCAGTCGTGTCGAGGAGAATCGGAATCCCGCTCACTCCCACCATTTCGGAGAGGAGTGCAGCCTTTCCTTCCATTACCGGCATAGCAGGCCATGGCCCCATGTTGCCAAGCCCGAGGACGCGCGTTCCGTCAGTAACGATGGCAATTAGGTTTGGTATGCAAGTGTAGAGGTTACGCTGCTCCAGGTCTTCGCGGATCGTTCGGCAGACATCTGCAACGCCGGGGGTGTAGACTTTTCTCAGTCGGTCGATAGAGTTGATAGGCTGTGCGCTGACCACCTTTATTTTGCCGCCTCTGTGCAAATCTAGAACTTCGTCGCGTACCTCCAATACCGAGACACCCCTAGTATCCGAGATTTCCTGGAGCACCTTCTTCAAATGCTCGTCGTCAAACACCATGATCTCGATATCACGCACAACATGGTGTTGGCCCAGGTGCACCATCTGGATGTTTCCGATACTGGCGTCCACCCTGCCAATCGCTGACGCGAGTGCCCCAAGCACTCCAGGGACATTGTCGTTCCTCACTCGAATGGTCCGTATGAGTCTGTATTTGCCGCTAGTGCTCGCCAAACTTTCTGACATGCTCAAGCCTTTCTGCTCAGCTAGTACTAGGTTGCGAAAAAGACCGTTACATGACTCCGCTCATGGTGAGCCTGTCGAACCATGAGCCGCTCGCCCTTCGACAAGCTCAGGGTGAGCGGCGTTAGGGCGAGCCTTATTACGCTAAATTATGCAACTTAGTACTTGGTGATGAAAAGGCCTTTTCGGTCATGCCCCCGTCCCCTTTTCCTTCGCCGAGCTCTCGGGATGGGCTGTGGCCAGGGGTAGAGATTATACCTTGGGGACACCCCAAGAGTTCCTGAAGGGGGACTCTGTCCCCCTTCAGGGCTTCCCCCTGGGGGAGTTCCGAGGGGGTTCAAGAAACCCCCTCGGTAGAGACCCCCGGCAATCCCGACTTGTCGGGGCTGCACTCCCTTTTTCATCACCTTGCTAAGCCCTCGGTTCTTGGGTCCCTCCTCGCTCCTGACAACGAGGATAGCTACCGCATCATGAGCCACCCGTGGCGCAGCGCCAGAACGGCGGCGTGAGCCCGGTCCTGGGCCTGGATGCTGTGGAGGATGCCCGTTATGCGGTTCTTCACCGTCTGAACGCCGAGAGAGAGCTGGCCGGCGATCTCCTTGTTGCTGCACCCGGCGGCCACAAGGCCCAGGATTTCCAGGTCCCGCTGGGAGAGGGGGCCAGGGGCGGCGGGGACGAAGGAGAGGTAGGCCTCTCGGAAGTAGCGCAGGAGCTGGCCTGCCACGGTGGGGCTGTTGAGGAGGCTGTACTGGATGGGGAACTCGCCAGCCAGCACTCGTCGCACCATGCTAACCAGGTATTCCGGCGGCGAGTCCGCCGCCACGAAGGCGGCAGCGCCAATCCGAATGGCCGTGAAGAGCGCCGCGTCGTCCTCTCCGCGGTCGGAGATGGCCACAACGGAGGCGCTCCACGGTGCATCCCGGAAGGCGCGGGCGGCGTAGGCCTGGCGGCTCATGGGAAGGGCCAGCTTCACCAGGACCACGTCCACTGGCTCCAGTGGGGGCGCAGGGAGGGCCCGCTCCACGCTGGTGCTGGCCCCAATGGGCACCAGGTCGTCCACTTCGGCGCAGGCGGCCAGTATTCGGCGTCGCAGGGCGCGGTCACTGGTCACCAGGAACAGGTTGCCGTGGTTCCCCCTCTTTACATTTACAGTCGCCACCATGGTGCGACCCTCGATTAGCAGGTCGCTGAAAACGGAGTTTTTCAGCGATGGCCCCCTTCCCCATCGGGGGCGGGGTGAAGCTGCTGGAAAAGGCCTTGTGCCTTTTCCAGCAGCCTGTTAGTGGGTGCCGCCTGTCTATTTCCCCTTGGCCTTGGCCAGGAACTCCCTGGCCGCGCCTGCCAGCAGGTTGGGGACCCCTACGTGGACCAGCATCTCCGGCGACACTAGCCTGCCAGCCGCCCGGATCTTGTCCGAAGCCTTCCGAATGGCCTCCACCACCTTTGGGTTGCTGGCGTCGCCGGGAAACCCCATGGACTGGGAGAGGTCGTTGGCCCCGAAGGCGAAGGCGTCAATCTGGTCCACCTTCAGGATGCTGTCCAGGTTGTTCAGTGCCTCCACCTCCTCCAGTTGCACGATGATCATGGTCTCACTATTGGCCCGTTCCACGTACTGGGCGCGGGAGAGCGCGGTGTCGAAGGTGCCGGCGCGGTGCGATCCCAAGCCCCGCTTACCCAGCGGGAAGTATTTCACCGCCTGCACCACCTGCTCCGCCTCGGCGCGGGTGTTGACGTGGGGGGCCTGGATGCCAGCCGCGCCGCGGTCAAGGAACCTGAGTATGGTGGACTCCTCCTTGTTGGGCACCCGCACCAGGGGTGTCAGCCCCGATGCATCGGCGGCGCGGAACATGTCCTCAGCGGACTCCGGCGTGAAGGGGCCGTGCTCCGCATCCACCATCACGAAGTCAAAGCCCAGATGACCCATCATCTCGACGATGGGCGCGCAGGAAAATGGAAGCGTGAAGCCGTAGACCTTCTTGCCTGCGTGGATGCTGGCCTTGACCTGATTGGGTCTGAGCATTGTCTCTCTCCTTGCCCCGCACAGGGGCTGGCCGATGGCCCACTAGCTCATGATGATCTGGCAGGGGTTGATGGCGCCATAGGCGGCCTTGTTGCCAGTGATGGTGAAGGCCTCCGGCACCTTGTCTATGCCCTGTACCGTCTTGTTGATGGCGAGTTTGGGGTTCAGTCTCCCTGTGGCCAGCAGGTGAACGATGTGCTCCTCGTAGTGGCGGGGTATGCCGCCGGGCCATATGAGCTGGATGCTCTTCATGCGCACCTGGGTCGTTTCCACAGGAAGGGGGCCGCTCACCAGGGCGGGCTGGACCACCCTTCCACCATCCCGGACCAGGTCCACCGCCTGCTTGAAGGTCTCGAATCCGGAGAGGCCCTGCTCCGGGCTCCCCGATGCGGCGTCGAAGACGATGGTGGGGCCCGTGCCACCGGTCAGCTTCCTTATGGCCGCCACCGGGTCGTCCTTGGAGGCGTTGATCACGTGGTCAGCCCCCAGTTGCTTGGAGAGCTTGATATTGGTGTCCCGGATATCGGAGGTGATGATAGTGCCGGCCCCGCTGGCCCGCGCTATTTGCATGATGCCCGTGCCGATGATCCCCTGCCCCAGGATAGCTATGGTCTCCCCAATGGGGATGTTGGCACAGATTACGGAGGCCATGCAGGTGTGGAGCGGCTGGACAGTGGCCCCCTCCTGGAAGGAGACGCTGTCCGGTATCTTCATGAGGCACTCCACGGGCAGGGCGGCGTACTGGGCGAAGCAGCCCGGAATCTCCTGGCCCACCAGAGGGCCCTTGTGGCACATCTCCTCCTGGCCGGAGAGGCAGAAGCCACACTGGCGGCAGGGCGGCCTGGAGCGGATGGCAGCCACCCGGTCCCCCTGCTTGAAGGTGGTGACGCCCTTCCCCACGGCTACCACCTCCCCCGCGTATTCGTGGCCGAAGAGCCGCACTGGCGCCTTGTCCCGGATGAGGGCCGCCAGCTTGTCCACGCCCGTGGTGGGGCCCAGGTTGCGGCGAATCACCTCGGTGACGCTGGGCTGCACCACGCGGATGCGCAGCACCACCTCGCCGGGGCCGGGCTTGGGGTCAGGGACCTCCTCGAGCCGCCAGTCCTCCAGGGTGTAGAACTGCCACGCTTTCATCCTTCCTCCTTCAGCATTGCCATGGCGGACACGCGCGCGTCTGCGTCGCCCTTCGTCTACCCTAGTAGTTGCTCACGAACCATTCAGGTCCGCCATCGTCCATGAGAATGGCTCATGGTTCGACCCTTCGACTTCGCTCAGGGCAGGCAAGCTCATCATGAGCGAATTCCCCCCGCTCACCATGAGCTCCGACTCCGTCGAGAGTCGCGACAAAGTCGGACCTGTCGAAGGGCGAGCGGGCGTTCTCAGGCAGGGCTACGCGACGACGACCTGGCACGGGTTGATGGCGCCGTAGGCCGCCTTGTTGCCGGTAATAGTGAACGCCTCCGGCGCGTTCTCCAGCCCCTTCAACGTCTTGTTGATGAGGAGCTTGGGGGTTACCCTGCCGGTGGAGACCAAATAGACGATGTGGCGCTCCTGCTTGTGGGGTATGCTGCCCGGCCACATGAGCTGGATGTTCTTCCTGCGGACAAAGCCTGTCTCCACCGGGAGGGGGCCCGTCACCAGGGCGATCTGGACCACTTTGCCCGCGTCCCGCACCACCTGGACCGCCTGCTTGAAGGTCTCGAAGCCGGAGAGGCCCTGCTCCGGGCTACCAGAGGCGGCGTCGTAGACTATGTCCGGCCCAACGCCCCCAGTAAGCTCGCGTATCGCGGCCACAGGGTCATCCTTGGCGGCGTTAATCACGTGGTCCGCACCCAGTTGCCTGGAGAGCTTGATGTTGGCGTCCCGGATGTCGGTGGTGATGATGGTGCCGGCCCCGCTGGCCCGCGCTATCTGCAAGGTCCCCAGGCCCATGACCCCCTGCCCCAGGATAGCGATGGTGTCCCCCAGCTCGATGTTGGCCACCGACACGGAGGTCATGCAGGTGTGGAGGGGCTGGATGGTGGCCCCTTCGTTGTAGTCCAGGCTGTCAGGGATGTGTATGATGCAGTCCTGCGGCAGGGCGGCGTACTGGGCAAAGCAGCCCGGGATGTCTATCCCCACCTGGCCGCCAGTGTGACAAAGCTCCTCCTTGCCCTCGCGGCAGAAGTAGCACTTGCGGCAGGGCGGCCGGGAGGTGATAGCGGCCACCCGCTCTCCCGGCTTGAAGGCGGTAACGCCTTGCCCCACGGCCACCACGTCCCCGGACCACTCGTGGCCAAAGAAGCGCCTCGGCGCTCTCTCCTTCAGCAACTGCGGTATCTTGTCCACACCCGGAGTTGGCCCCAGTGCGCGGCGGACCACCTCGGTGACACTGGGCTGCACCACCCGGACCCGTACCACCACCTCGCCCGGGCCAGGTTTGGGGTCCGGTACATCCTCAAGACGCCAGTCCTCCAGGGTGTGGAACTGCCACGCTTTCATCTCTCCTCCTTACTGGGTTGCCATGATGGACCAAAGGCGGGCCCACCTGTGCCCGCGCCGCCCCATGATAGCACGTCGCGCCACCCGTGAGGAGCAGCAGGGAAAGCCCCCTCGCGCCGTGCTTGTGAGGCCCCTGCCCCGCTGCTAGAATGGCGCCTTGCTATGGTTCGTCTTCTGCTTGTCCGCCACGGCCAGACCGAATGGAACGTCCAGGGACGCACCCAGGGCGGGGGCCAGCTCACGCCCAAGGGACGGCGGGACGTGGAGGCGCTGGCGCTGCGCCTTCAGAGGGAGAGGGTGGCTGCAATCTACGCCAGCCCGTCGGCGCGAACCCGCAAGACCGCCGAGGTACTGGCGCAAGCCCTGAACGTGGAGGTGAACATCCGGGAAGGGCTGTTGGACCTGGACTACGGGCAGTGGAGCGGCAGCACCTTTGAGGCGGCGCGGGAGTCAGCCCCTGACCTGTTCCGTCAGTGGGAGGAGGCGCCCCACACGGTGCGGTTCCCGGGAGGTGAGAGCCTCTCTGACCTGCGCCAGCGAGTGATGGCTGTGATACAGGAGGTTCTGGAGCGGCACCCCGAGGAGACGGTGGCCATCGTCACCCACGACTCGCCCATCAGGACGGTGGTGTGCTCCGTGCTGGGCCTGGACGACTCCCATCACCAGCAGGTGGAGACGGAGCCCGGCTCTCTCACCGTGGCGCAGGTGGGCCAGGGCAACCAGGTCCTCGTCGCCTTGAACGACGGCTGCCACCTGGAAGTGGCCGATGCCTCAGGCCGGTAAGCGCCCCCGGCGGTCCGCCGCGCTTCGACTGCCCCTCACCCAGGGCCGCCCTGCTGCCAGTGTGGGCCAGGTGTACGAGCGGCTGGAGCGCGAGTACGGCGCCATCCGGTGGGTTCCCCGCTACGACCCCATCTCAGAGTTGGTGTTGACCGTGCTCTCCCAGCACACCTCTGACGTGAACGCTAAGAGGGCTTTCTGCAACCTGCTGGATGCCTTCGGCTCCTGGGAGCGCGTAGCACAGGCCAGCCCAGAGGAGATCGGGCGGCTCATTTATGTCGGGGGGCTTTCTCGCGTCAAGGCGCCGCGCATCCGGGAGGTTCTCCGGCGCATCCAGGAGATGCGAGGCTCTCTTGACCTCTCTTTCCTGAAGGAACTCCCGCTGGAGGAGGCCAAAGAGTGGCTGTGCCAGCTACCAGGCGTTGGCCCCAAGACGGCGGCGGTGGTGCTGTGCTTCTCCCTGGGGATGCCCGCCTTCCCCGTGGACACCCACGTCCACCGGGTGAGTCGTCGCCTGGGGCTGGTGGCGCCCGGGGTGAACGCGGACCGAGCCCACCGCGTTCTGGAGGAGGCGGTGCCGCCGGAGCGGAGGTTCCCGCTGCACGTGTACCTGATCACCCACGGGAGGCGCGTGTGCAAGGCACCCCGTCCCCGCTGTGAGGCGTGCGTCCTGGCGGACATCTGTCCCTCCAGCCTGGTGCCCCCCGCCGCTTCGAGGTAGCTGCGCGCCTCCTCCGAGAATGACCTCTCATGGTGGGCTCCGACCCGACCCACTCGGGGCCTCGATGGACCCCCTTTCAGCGGCCTGCTGGGTGGGAAGGGCGTCCCCAAAACAGCGATTGAATCTGTAGGTCGTCCCGACCTGTCGGGATAACCCGACCGTCGGGGGCGGGCAGGTTGGGAAACCCGCCCTACGGTGAGCAATCGCTATTCCTGGGGGCGTAGACAGGAACGACATCTCCCGGCTATCATTAGTTGTTGGTAAATTGTCGGTGGCAGGTTCCAGAAAGGGCCAATGCAGAGCACAGAGACGTATACCGAGAACGACGAGGGCGCCGGCAGCCCGGCGCCTTCCCTTTTGGGTGGATGGAGGAAGCTCCTCATCGGTGGTGTCGTGGTGGCCATCGCTCTGGGCTTCCTCGCCTTCAATGCCTTTCAAGGCGCGGCTGTTTACTATCTGACTGTGGGCGAACTGCTGGACCGCGACTCTGCGGGTCTGCCGAAGAGTGTCAGGGTGAGCGGGGCGCTGGTGCCCGGCACTTTCCAGCAGGAAGCGGGCACGGCCACGGTCCGTTTCAGGATCACCGACGGCACCAGCGAGCTACCTGCCGTGTACACGGGTGTGGTGCCGGACCTCTTCTTCAATGAGCAATCGCAGGTGGTGCTGGAAGGCAACTTCGCTTCTGGGGGTGTTTTCCAGGCGCAGCAGGTCCTGGTAAAGTGCCCCTCCAAGTACGAGGCCCAAGCCAGCGCCTGAGGCTTGCTCTCTTCTCCCTCCAAAAGCCATTCGGCTCTGTTTACATCCTGGGTGGTGCAGGGGGCACCGCCCCCTGCCGGGGTCTGGGGTGTCCCCAGAAACTCACTTCTTC
>JACPQL010000026.1 GCA_016190445.1 Chloroflexota bacterium | reverse complement strand
TTGCTGAAAAAGGGATGTCCAGAGGGGCAAAGCCCCTTTGGCGGGGGTCTGGGGGTGTCCCCCAGATACAATTGTCACCCCCTTCCTGGCCAGGAAGGGGGCCGGGGGGATGGTCGAAGGAGTTTTTCATCACCCTGCTAGGTCACCACTTGGACCGAATAGATGGGAAACTGTTTCGGAATAAATCTCCAGTGCCTCGCGGGCCTTGCCGGATACATTTTTTAGAGTCGTGATATGGATGGCTTCAAGCCGGATGGAATAGAGCCTCTTGAGCCGTTCAGCCGCCTTTTCGTCAAGGATTCCCCATTTCGCGAGGATATTGATCACCGGGACCCAATTCTGAAAGGAATCCTTGTTGTAGACTTTCTTGTACTCGAGCGTGTGCCTGAAATGGGCCCGAAGTCTGACTACCAAGGCGTTGAGGAGCGCCTCAGCAAGACAGCAAGCTCCAGTCAGGGCTGGATAGAACGTCCCAAAGGTATAGGCATCGTAGACTTCGCCCTCTGACTTCTGATTTGGCCACAGCAATCTCGCCCAAGGAGGTGAAATCCCGACGAATCTGGCAAGCTTAGCATCGAGATCTCTGGGCCCGTACTCCTCGGCAAACCCTTGCTCCTCAGCTAAGCGCCGCCAAACCGCCTCAGGCTGATTCCTAAAGGCATTCCTACGCATGTCTAACCACAGATTGGACAATAGACGGTACCGCTTCACTTCATCACCGCCGCAACTCGTGGTGGAGGTGTTGCAGTGACCCGGTATGTGGCCTTGTTCGCATCATACCCCCCCGCACATGGCATGGGCGAGTTCCGCCAGCCCCCCCTAGCCAATGGTGGCTACGATATATTCCCCGAACTGGGTCCGAACCCCCGCTGGCGGCACGGGCGAGGTGCCCCATCCCGTGCCTACCCCCCTAGCTGCCTTAGCAGCTCCTGTATCCTTGCCAACTGCCGCAGGAGGTCCTGCATCCGGCCCTGGCGCTGGGTGAGGGAGGCGTGGCGCGCTCGCTCGCGGTCCACCACCTCGGCGGGGGCTTGTGAAGGAACTATCCGTCCTTCAGGCGGGCCTCCAGCCGCAATCATGCTCCCTCCACCTTAGCTAGACCGCCACATACTCACGGATAGCCACCTGGACGCCAGCCCGGGCAGCCTCTTCTGCTGCTTGAAGAAGCCTCCCAGTGATACCTTCATCCATGTATTCCTCGCCACAGTTCGGGCAGACCCTGGCAGGTACGCCCCTAGTCACCAGCGTGATGCCGTCTCGCTCCAGGGTCACCGTCGCCTTACCGGGACGGGTTACCGCTTGCTTGCAAACGACGCACTTCATTGTCTCCTCCGCATGAATCCGGGCTCCCATTGGCTCGGGTCAGGTTCATATACTGTGATGACGATAGTTTCCTGGCTCTCCGTATTCTCCGCAGCCACCACATGGATAGGCCTTGGTCCACACCATCCCAGCACCAAGCGACTGGGATAGGGTATGTCGTCGGGATAGCCCTCGACCACCTTTCCCGTCGCCAGCACATGACGTACATCATCCAAACTGATTCGGCGCTGGAACATGCGCTGAATAGCATGGACGCGAAATATGAGCAGGTCAAGGGTCACACCTTCACTCCCTTACATGCGAGCAAATTGTGACCTTGTATTCCCATGGCTCCCCGGGCATGAGTAGAACTGCAGGCGCTGGAGAACACTCGTCTCTACCCCTCCATCTGCCTCAGCAGCTCCTCTATCCGTCCCCGTCGCTCGGCCAGGGAGGCGTGGCGCTGGCGCTCTCGGTCCACCACGTCGGCGGGCGCCTTCTCCAGGAACTGCCCATCGCGGAGACGTGCCTCAAGGCGCTGGATGTTGCGCTGGCAGTCGGAAAGCTCCGCCTCCAGCCGCCTCCGCTCGGCGGCCATGTCCACCACGCCGCCCAGGGGCACGGTGACCGCCACCTTGCCCACCACCACGGTCACGGCGTCGGCGGGCCGCTCTCCCGCTCTGTCCACAAGGCTCAGGGCGCCCACGCGGGCCAGGTGCTGGATGGCAGCCGCCTCCTCCCCCAACACGAGCCGGAAGTCGGCGGCGTCCACCAAGGCGTCCACAGTGCGTCCAGTCTCCACCCGGAACTCGGCACGGGTGTTGCGGATGGCCCGGATGATGCCCGTCACCAGCTCCATCTCAGCCTCGGCGCCGTCGTCCAGGGCCGACGAGTCGGCCTCAGGATAGGGAGCCACCATGATGGAGTCGGGTAGGTCGCCTTCCCGGGGCAAAGTGGCCACCAGGCTCTGCCACACCTCCTCGGTGATGAAGGGCATGAAGGGGTGGAGCAGGCGCAGGGTGCGCTCCAGGACATGGGCCAGGACGGGGAGCGGGTCGGTATCGCCCGCGCGGAGCCGTACCTTGGCCAGCTCCAGATACCAGTCACAGAACTCACCCCAGAGGAAGTCGTGGATGGCCTGCTGCGCCTCGCCAAGCTGGTAGGCGTTCCACTGGCTGCGCACCAGGGCGACGAGGCGGTTGAGCCGGCTGAGTATCCAGCGATCATGGCGGTGCTCACGGGGAGGCCGGTGGTACCACCCATCCAGGCCACTGGCCCCCTCCAGAGAGGTGAGCACGAACCGGGCCGCGTTCCACAGCTTGTTGGCGAAGTTGCGGCCCGCCTCCAGGCGGCCAGCCCCCAGGCGGATGTCGTTGCCGGGGGCGGTGCCGGTGCTCAGGGCAAAGCGGAGGGCGTCGGTGCCGTACTCCTGGATGGCGTTGAGGGGGTCCAGCACGTTGCCCCGGGTCTTGCTCATCTTCTGGCCCTTCTCGTCGCGGATAAGGCCGTGGAGGTACACCACCCTGAAGGGGACCTGGCCCATATTCTCCAGGCCCATCATGATCATCCGGGCCACCCAGAAGAAGAGGATGTCGTATCCCGTCTCCATGACCGTGGTGGGATAGAAGTAGCGCAGGTCCTCGGCGTCCTCTGGCCACCCCAGGGTGGAGTGGGTCCACAGGGCCGAGCTGAACCATGTGTCCAGCACGTCAGGGTCCTGGCGGAGCCTGCTTGAGCCGCAGCGGGAGCAGGCGGAGGGGTCATCCACCGCCACCGTTACCTCTGCGCAGGCATCGCAGTACCAGACCGGGATGCGGTGTCCCCACCAGAGCTGGCGGCTGATGCACCAGTCGCGGATGCTCTCCATCCAGTTCAGGTAGACGCGGACGAACCTCTCTGGGATGATGCGGATGCGACCGTCCACCACCGCCTGGATGGCGCGCTCTGCCAGGGGCCCCGCCTTGACGAACCACTGTTTGCTCACCATGGGCTCCACCACGGTGTCGCACCGCTGGCAGTGGCCCACGGCATGCTCCCAGGGCTCCACCTTCTCCAGAAGGCCTTCCCGCTCCAGTTGCTCCAGGATGGCGTCGCGGCAGGCGTAGCGCTCATACCCGGCATAGGGGCCGGCCTCCTGGTTCATGGTGCCGTCGGGGTTCATGACGTTGATCAGGGACAGGCCGTGGCGCTGGCCTATGTCGAAGTCGGTGGGATCGTGGGCGGGGGTCACCTTCAGCGCCCCGGTGCCAAACTCGGTAGTCACCGAGTCGTCGGCGATGACAGGTATGGGGCGCCCCAGCACCGGCAGCAGCACCCGCCTGCCCACCACGCCCCGGTATCGGGCGTCCTTGGGGTTCACCGCCACCGCCGTGTCGCCCAGCAGGGTCTCGGGCCGGGTGGTGGCCACGGTGATGTAGCCGCCGCCATCCTCGTAGCCGTAGTGGATATAGTAGAGCTTTCCACCTTCGGTCTTGTGCTCCACCTCCAGGTCAGAGAGGGCGGTGGAGCAGCGAGGGCACCAGTTGATGATGCGCTCCCCCTGGTAGATGAGACCCTTGCGGTAGAGGTTGACGAAGGTGGTGCGCACTGACCGACTGGGCCCCGGGTCCAGGGTGAACCGCTTGCGGGTCCAATCGCAGGAGGTCCCCAGGCGCCGGTGCTGGTTGTCAATGATGTCACCGTACTTGTGCACCCACTCCCACACCCGCTCCACGAAGGCCTCGCGGCCCAGGGCGTGGCGGGTAAGCCCCTCTCTGGCCAGGGCCCGCTCCACCACCATCTGAGTGGCGATGCCCGCGTGGTCGGCGCCGGGCAACCACAGGGTCGGGTCGCCCAGCATCCGGTGATAACGGGCCAGGGCGTCCTCGATGGCTGCGGTGAGGGCGTGGCCCAGGTGCAGCTCGCCTGTGACGTTGGGCGGCGGCATGATGATGGTGAAGGGCTGCCTCTTCAGGTCTATGCGAGGGGTGAAGTAGCCACCCTCCTCCCAAAACCGGTAGAGGCGCTCCTCCACCTGGCTGGGGTCGTAGGCCTTGGGGATCTCAGTGTTGCGGGGCCTGGTAGACATGGGTGAAACCGCTCCAGCAGATAGCTGAGGCCTCATTCTACGGGCAGGTGGTAGGCCAGTCAACGTGAGCGGCTTTGGCGGGATTGCAGCAAGTACGCGGGGGCTATAGACTGAGCGCCTGAACTAACTGAAAGGCGGTCCTATGGAAACCAAGGAGATTCTTGGGAATATCCTCAAAAGCCCTGGCACAGCCGCCTTCTCCCGCATACGGTACGTGGGCACCCTGATGTCGGAGGAAGAGCAGGCCAGGTTCCTGAAGGCGCTGTTCCAGGCGGCGGTGGAGGCCAGGGAGAACGGCTCCCTGGACGGCCTCGCCAGCCTGCTGGAGGAGTGGGAGGAGAATGGCGTCGCCCTGGCGGGGGCTCGGGCCCGTGCCCCGGAGGTGGGCGCCACGCCCTGGGCGCCACTGCGCGTACCGATAGAGAAGGCCAAGTTCGCCCTGGTCACCACCGGCGGGCTGTACGTGGAGGGGCAGCCGCCCTACGAGACCGACGGCCCCCAGGGGCTCGGCGACTGGTCCTTCCGGGCCATCCCCAGGGACACGCCCCGCGAGCGCATCAAAATCGCCCACGCGCACTACGACCTCTCCGGGCCACGGCAGGACATCAACTGCGTCTTCCCCATAGACCGTTTCGTGGAGCTGGAGCGGGAGGGCGTCATCGGTAGGCTGGCCGACACCAGCTACTCGTTCATGGGCTACATCCAGCGGCCAGACCTGCTTATGAGCGAGACGGCGCCGGAGGTGGCACGCCTGCTCAAGGCCGATGGCGTCGAGGCGGTCCTCCTCTCCTCGACCTGACCGGTCTGCAACCGGTCCGGAGGACTGATCGCCAGGGCCATCGAGGAGCAGGGCATCCCCACTGTAATCGTGATGATGTACAAGGAGATGGCGGAGAAGGTGCGGCCACCGCGGGTCTGCCACGTGCGTTTCCCCTTTGGCCGCCCCCTGGGCGAGCCCGGCAACGCCGACCAGCAGCGGGTCATTGCGGAGGATGCCCTGCACCTGCTGGAGACGGCCACCGGGCCCGGCACTGTCCTGAGCCTCCCCTACCGCTGGCGGAGAGAGGACTACGCCCGCATCCGGAGGGAGCGGGCAGCCTCCCGCTGAGCCCGAGGACACGAGTCTCCTGAAGTGACCATAGACTTCCACACCCACCTCCTCCCACCGCACCTCCACCGGGGCCACCCCTCCGTTGAGCGCGACCGGACCCTGGCCACGCTCTTCCCACCGGGTGCGTCAGACTCTCGGACGCACCCCAGGAAGGGCATGGCCTCAGCAGAGGAGCTGGTGCGTGACATGGACGCCCAGGGCATCGAAGTCTCCGTGGCCCTGGGCTACGGCTGGTGCGACCCCGGCCTGGCGCGGGAAACCAATGACTACCTGCTTGATGCAGCCCGGCGCTTTCCGGGACGGGTCATCCCCTTTTGTAGCGTCAACCCGTGCTGGGGACGGCAGGCGGCGGCTGAGATGGAGCGGTGCGCCGCCCTGGGGGCCAGGGGCGTGGGCGAGTTGCACCCGGACACCCAGGGATTTGATCCGGGCAACGCGGCGACCATGGGCCCCATGATGGAGGCGGCCCAAGCCCACGGACTGATGGTGCTGGTGCACTCCTCGGAGCCTGTGGGGCACGACTACCCTGGCAAGGGCCGCACCACACCGGAGGTACTGCTCAGGTTTATCATCAACTTCCCTCAGGCGACTATCGTGTGCGCCCACTGGGGTGGCGGCCTGCCCTTCTATGCCCTGATGCCGGAGGTGCGCCGGGCCATGACCAACGTATACGTGGACACGGCCTCCTCGCTCCTGTTGTACCAGTCCCAGGTGTGGCCCGCGGTGGCCCGGATGCTGGGCCCGGACAAGATACTCTTCGGCTCCGACTACCCGCTGGCAACCCCTGGACGGATGCTGAGACAGGTGGAGGAGACGCTGCCCGACGCCGGGGAGCGCCAGCGCATCCTCCACGACAACGCCGCCGCCCTGCTAAGGCTGAGGAGGTAGCGCGCCGTCATGTCTGAAGTTATCCGCGCCTTCGTGGCCATAGAGCTGCCGGAGCCCGTGAAGGCGCACCTGGTGGAGCTGATGAGCAGGCTGCGCTGGCAGGGGCTCTCTGGCGTCCGCTGGGTCCGGCCCGAGGGCATTCACCTCACCCTCAAGTTCCTGGGCAATGTGGAGGTGACCATGCTGGACGCCATCCACAAAGCCCTGGAGCGGGCAGCGGGTGGCCAGGAGCCCTTCGCTCTGCACTTGGAGGGCACAGGCGCCTTCCCCAGGCCCGCCAACCCTCGGGTGCTATGGGTAGGCCTTGCTGGTGACCTGGAGGCGTTGGGCCGCATCCAGAGGCGCGTGGAGGAGGGCCTGGTGGCTCTGGGCCTGCCTCCGGAGGAGCGGCCTTTCAGCCCCCATCTGACCCTGGGGCGGGTGCAGGCGCCCCTTCCACCCGCTCAGCGCCAGCGCTTGGCTGTGACGCTGGAGGGCCTGACGCCCGAAGTCAGCCTCGCCATCCCCGCCAGGGCCGTAAGCCTGATGCGCAGCACACTCCTCCCCTCGGGGGCGGTATACGACCAGCTACGTCAGGTCACCCTCTCCAGTGCCCGCTCTGGCCCGCCATGATGGGCGAAGCTGGTTCGAAAAGTGCCGCTCCCTGTGAGCTTGCATGAGGGCATGGGCCACCGCTTTCGTGCAGAGGTGGTGACACTTTGCTCCATAAAGAGCTTGAAACTGGCCCCGATATGTGGTAATGTGCCGATGGCCACTGCATAGTTTGCCACCAGGACCCGCCCTCGTAGCGATCCGTCCTCGGTGCCCAAACCAGTGCCTGTTGGAATCTTAAGGAGGTACGGATGACCTACGCGGACAGAGTCCTGACGTGCGTGGAGTGCGGACGCCCCTTCACGTTCACCGCCGACGACCAGGCGTACCACGCCACCAAGGGGTACACCAACGAGCCGAAGCGCTGCCCAGACTGCCGCGCGTCGCGTCGGAGCCAGCGGTATGGGGGGGGAAGTAGCTTCGGGGGTGGCGGTGGTGGTGGTGGTGGCTACGACCGGCCCCAGCGGGAGATGTACCCCGTTACCTGCGCCCAGTGCGGCAAGGAGACCCAGGTGCCTTTCCGACCCCGCGGCGACCGCCCCGTGTACTGTAGCGACTGCTTCAGTCAGCAAGGCGGACGGGATCGGCGGTAGCAAGGCAGCCTCGTCGCGCCTGGCTGCCAGAAGCTATCTCGAAAAGAGTGCTCATGGTTCGACAGGCTCGCCGTGAGCGGTAGAGGTGCCCGCTCGCCCTTCGACAGGTTCGACTTTGTCGCGACTCCGATGAAGTCGGAGTTCAGGGTGAGCGGGCGTTTTCGAAACAGCCTCTAGCCAACGGCTCCGGCCGTGCGTAGCCTCTCTATCTGAGAGGGCGTGTAACCTATTTCTCTCATGACCTCTTCCGTGTGCTCCCCCAACCCGGGGGCAGGCCTGCGGATGGGGTTTGCCCTTTCCACAGTCTGCCAGGACCCACGGAAAGGCACCCCCATCATACGCATCTTGCCCAGCGTGGGGTGAACGGTGTCCACTAGCGTGCCGTTGGCTGCTAGCTGTGGGTCTGCGAAGACAGCCCGCCGGTCCACCACGGGACCGCACGGAATCTCCGCCTTCTCCAGCAGGGCCTGCCACTCTGCCCTGGGGCGAGTAGCAAGGAGGGCTTCCAGCACCGGGTAAAGCTCCTCGGCACGCTCCTGGCGAGCATCGTAGCTGCGCAGGTCCGGGTCCTGGGCAAGGTGGGGCAGGTCCAGTACCTGGCACAGGTTGAGCCATTGCCGCTCCGTCATGGCGATGACCATCAAGTATTCGCCGTCGGCGCAGCGAAAAGCCCCCACGGTGGCGGCGAAGCGGGAGCCCGGGAGGCGGGACCCATCCCCCTCCACCCGCACCAGTTGCTGGGCCTGCATGGCAATGCTCATGTCCAGAAGGGCCAGATTCAACTGCTGGCCTTCACCGGTGGCCTGCCTCTGCCACAGCGCCACCATGATGGCGAAGGCGGTCATCATGGCACAGGACATGTCGTTGACCATCACGGTCAACGGCATGGGCGTTCCATCGGGCAGCCTATGGGCGGCCAGGATACCGGCGCGGGCCTGGAGGGCCAAGTCATAGGCGGGCTTGCCGGCATCGGGGCCCTCTTCCCCAAAGCCGCTGATAGAGACGTATATCAACCGTGGGTTGAGGCGCCGCAGGGTGGGGTGGTCCATGCGCATGCGGGCCGCCTGGTGGGGCCTGAGGCTGAGGATAATGACGTCCGCCTCCCGGGCCAGGCGATGGGCCACCTCCTGGCCATCTCTCCGGTCCAGGTCCACCACCATGGACCGCTTGTTGCGGTTGAGCGCTACAAAGGGGAAACTGAACGGGCTTTTGCCTGGGACAGTGTATATGTGGCGGCAGGCCTCGCCCCCAGGAGGCTCCACCTTCACCACATCGGCCCCCTGGTCAGCCAGGTACATGGCGGCGGCGGGCCCGGCATACACCTGGGCAAAGTCCAGCACCCGTATACCCTCCAGTGGAAGCGCCATCTCGCACCCTCCGCCGGTACTGATGGTGCCCCATTATACCAGTGGCGGACACGCCCTGGACTTCGACGGCCAGGGCAAACAGATGAGCCCAATTGGCGAATTGGGCGCGAGTACCACCGTCAGATGGGTGGGGGTTACGCGGAAGAGGCCGGTCTATATGTGCGCTAACCTCCCGCCTCTGTGGAAGGCTTCGGCTCCCGCACACCGCGCAACACGAGTATCCCGGCAAAGAGGAGCAAAAGCAGGACAAGGATCGCCACCCGGAAAGACGCCTGGCCCAGGCCCTCCAGCGCCAGTAGCGTCCCACCCCACAGCAGCGGCCCCAGCACCGCGCTCAGCTTTCCAATGACGCCGAACAGGCCGAAGAACTCCCCAAGCCTCTCGGGTGGGGCAAGCCGCAAGAGGAAGACCCGGTCAGAAGTCCATAGGGAGGCCAGGCTGAAGCCAACCAGGGCGCCAATGCCCCAGAAGGCTGGCCGATAGAAGGTGCTGGCCGCGCCGAGGAGCACCACCGCCCACAGCAAAAGGACGGCTGTCAACGTCCTCTTGGGACCGATCCGGTCGACGACCCGTCCTGCCACTGCCCCACCCAGTACGGCAAAGGCGGCGCCGACCACGAAAAGCGCCTGGTTCATGTTGTCGGTAAACCCCAGGACCTTCACCGTGTACACTGCCATGAAGGACGTCACTGTGCTGATGGCGTCCACGTACAGGAAACGGGCGATGATAAACCGGAACAGGTTCCTATACTGTTGCACACGGCGCAGCGTCGCCTCCACCTGCTTGTAGCCCTCCCGAATATAGGCCTACCGCCACGGCACACGCGGGGCCAGTCCTTCACCAGCACGAAGCACGGTAGGGAGAACAGCAGGAAGAGGACCGCCGTGGGAAGGAACGCCTGCTCCCAGCATCGGGGAGAGGAGGGCCACGCCTAGCATGGAGCCGGAAAGGGCAAAGCTGTACACGATGTCCTTTGCCCCATGGTCATCCGTCACCCACAGGGCGAAGTAGAGGGTGGTGACGTTCATGGGCCAGATGCTGTTGGCGAAGTCGTACATCGCCCAGCCAAGGGCGCCACGTATGGATGGTTTGGTGGCTACAGCGGTTGCCATCAGACCCTGCTAGAGGACCTACACCTCCTGGACTAGCAGGCTCTCCTTGGGCACGCCCAGGTGGGCGTGAGCATCCTCCGAGGTCTTGGGCGCGTCGGCGCTGGGGCGGCCAATGAGCACCTCCCACTTGCCGCACTTGGTGCCCATAGCGGCCACAATGCTGCCTTTGCGGTGGATAAGGGAGACCTCGCACTCGTTGGCGCAGTCCTTGCAGGACAGCGTGCTGGTGGCCATGTCCATGTCCGCCAGGTCCAGGCCGGTGCCGCCGGTGGCACGGCGGGCCATGGCTACCAGGGCCGCGCCAATAGCGCCGGAGACCTTGGCGTGGGGGTGGACGATGACCTCCGTTTTCAGAATGTCGGAGAAGGCATCAGCCACGCCGCCATTGAGCGCCACACCGCCGGTGAAGAGCACGGGCGCCTGGGGCTCCCGGGCGCGGCAGACGTTGTTGACGAAGTTCTGGGCCAGGGCGTGGCACATGCCCTTGATAATGGCGTCCACCGGGTAGCCAAGCTGCTGCTTGGAGACGATGTCCGACTCGGCGAAGACGCCGCAACGGCCTGTGACGGCGACGTGGCTGGAGCAGGAGCGGCACCGGCTGCCGAACTCCTCCACAGGCACTTTGAACTCCCTCGCTGCGGAGGAGAGGAAGGCCCCCGTGCCGGCGGAGCAGATGGAGTTCATGTTGAACCATGTGGGGATGCCCGACTCGTCCAAGCTGATGAACTTGCTGTCCTGACCTCCGATCTCCACGATGGAGCGGGCGCCAGAGGCCGTGAGCAGGGAAGCAACAGTCTGGCAGGTGATCTCGTCCACCGCCAGGGGAGCGCTCAGCAGCGCCCGGGCCAGGCGGCGTCCCGAGCCTGTGGTGGCCATGCCCTCAATCTTCAGGTCAGGGTGGCGGGCACGCAGCGCTGCCATCACCCGTTTCAGGGCCTCCATGGGAGCGCGCGAGGTGGGCTGGTACTCAGAGTCCACCACCTGAAGGGTATTGCCGTCCAGCAAGGCCGCCTTGGTAGAGCTGCTGCCCACATCCACGCCCAGCCACATGCCTGGGGCGCGCGCCTTGAGGATGGAGTCCATGCCCTCCTTGCGGAAGCGCAGCATGTTCACCATGGCCTCGGCGCGGGTTATCAGGTTCTGCTCGCCGAACTGCTGGTCAAAGACCAGATGGTTGACGGGAATGCCGTAGTCGCGGGAGACGTCGTCCAGCAGAGCAGATACAGCGGCCTCTGGCATGCAGGGGAAAGGCAGAATGTGGATGACGCCATCGTAGCCACTGAGAGCATAGTAGATTGTCCAGGTGATGCTCTCTTTGCCGTGGCCGCCAATGGTGTACTCGGGGAGGTATTTCTCGGTCTCTTCCTCGGCCTGCTTCCACAGCCTGTAGTCCACGTCCGGACGGCGGAGGCCTTTGATGGCCCATCTCCAGACCTCTGGCCACATGCCCAGGTAGATAAGCATGATTGCCCACTTCCTGCGCTGGCTGCCCGAAAGAAGGCCTTTGAGCACGAATTGGGACAGAGGCAGAGCGTTGTGGACGTGGGCGCCCTGCTCCTCCAGCCGCCTGACAATGTCCAGGTTGGCGGCGGGTTCCAGCACCGTATAGATCTCGCCACAGATGCCCACCCTGGGAGCGCCGGGCTTGGGTTTGGCCTGCCGCAGCATCAGACGGTGGTCATACTCCCATAGCTTTCGAAGTGTACCGCGGACCACCGCCTTGATCTGTTTCTTGTCCAGAGAGAGGTCTTGAAGCCCCTTTTTCAAACCATCGGCCCGCAGGGGGATGATCTTGAGAGACAACCCCAGGCGGTCCACTACTCGGCGATGCAGTATGTGGTACACCTTCTGACGGCAGTCCCCACAAGCGTCCCACTCCAGGACGGCATCCACGTTGGCGTCGGCCAGTTCCAGGATGTTGCCCAGGGTAATCTTGGCCGGGAGACACATGTTCTCATCCATTAGCTGCCAGCCCCGCAACACCGTTTTCCTGGTAGTCAGCGGGGCAGGCTCAACACTGATGTGTCCGCAGCCGACCTCCCGGAGCAATTCACCAACGACTTTCTTGGCCAGGTATGAATAGGGCCCCATGTGGGGGACGCCTACACGCACCCGGGCATTTGCCATACGAGACCTCCTTGTACTTGAAGCCGTCCCAAAACCCTCACCCCCTGTGTCCCCCGCTCCCTTACCAAGGGAGCGGGGGAGAAAAGTGCAATCTGGGGGACACCCCCCAGACCCCCGGCCCTTCGGCTGCGCTCAGGGCAAGCTCCGGGGCGAAGCCCCCTCTGATGCACTCCCCCATGCACGGATTTTGGGATATCTTCTTGCAACCAATCGTCGCCGGCGCTTCTTATGTCGGGCGCCGATATTTCAGGCGGGCGCCTGCGCTCCCTGCGGTCTTGCGTTGCAAGCCAGCAGAGACCCGCAACGCATAGCGCCAGCGAGGAAGGCGCTGTGTTCTCTTTTCGCTGATGCAGTAGTCTAGAGGATTGTACGGGGGATGCAATAGGTACATTCTTACCAATACTGCGTGGTACTGTTTCGCAATTTCCTTCCGCTAGCCTGGAAGGCTCCCCCGAAGAGATACTCCCAAAGCTGGTGTCAAGCGCCCGCGCCTATTGGCTTGTTCAGGCTAGCTTCCTGTGTCCCGGACCGTGCGTTTCGTTGACCCCAACGCGGCGACGCCGATATAATCTAGGTGCCTACTCTCCAGAAAGAAGGTGCCCCTTTTGGAATATACTCGGGGGTGTGAGCATCCGCAGGAGGCATGTGGCGTCGTAGGAGTGTATGCACCCGGCAGTGACGTGGCCCGGGTGGCTTTTTTCGGTCTGTACGCCCTCCAGCACCGAGGGCAGGAGTCCGCCGGCATCGCTACCGCCGACGGGACCGGCATCCGAATTCACACCGCCATGGGGCTGGTGGGCCAGGCCTTCCATGAGAGAGACCTGGAGCACCTGACCGGCCACATCGCCATCGGTCACACCCGCTACTCTACCACCGGCTCCAACAGGCCCCAGAACGCCCAGCCTGTACTTGTCAAAGGACCCGAGATAGAGCTTGCCCTGGGGCACAACGGCAACGTGGTAAACGCAGCGCCACTCCGCAAGACCCTGGAGGAGTGGGGAGCGGGGTTCAGCGCCAGCACCGATTCAGAGGTCATCGCCCAAATGCTGGCGTGGGCGCCTGGGAGGGGCTGGCAGGAGCGG
The DNA here is from genome assembly GCA_016190445.1 of Chloroflexota bacterium. Lineage (GTDB taxonomy): Bacteria > Chloroflexota > Dehalococcoidia > Lucifugimonadales > JACPQL01 > JACPQL01. The sequence goes on along the minus strand of JACPQL010000026.1, from coordinate 59,672 downwards.
CTTGCCTACGCCATGCGCCAGCTCCAGGGGGCCTACTCCCTGGTGATTCTCACCAAGGACACCCTCCTGGGATGCCGGGACCCACTGGGGGTGCGGCCCCTGTGCCTGGGGCGACTGGGCGAGGGCGGGTGGGTTATGGCCTCGGAGAGTTGTGCCCTGGACCACGTGGGGGCGCAGTACCTGCGGGAGGTGGAGCCCGGGGAGACGGTGCTCATAGACCAGAGCGGGCTCACCAGCATACCACCGGCCGTTGACACCAGCCGCCGCGCCCTGTGCGTCTTCGAACACATCTACTTCGCCCGGCCTGATAGCGTCCTGGACGGCAAGCTGGTTCACCAGGCGCGACAGGCCATGGGTGCCCAGCTCGCCCGCGAGCACCCTGTGGAGGCGGACATTGTCATAGGCGTGCCGGACTCGGCCACCGCAGCCGCCGTGGGGTACGCCCGGGCATCCAGCATACCCTACGCCGAGGGCCTGATAAAGAACAGGTATGTAGGCAGGACCTTCATCCAGCCTGACCAGCGGCTCAGGGACCTGGGTGTACAGATGAAGTTCAACCCCCTGCCAGAGGTGCTTTGGGGAAAGCGAGTGGTGGTGGTGGACGACAGCATAGTCCGAGGCACCACCACACCCCATGTCGTGAACCTGCTCCGGCGCGCTGGCGCCCTGGAGGTGCACCTGCGGGTTTGCGCACCGCCCATCCGACATCCCTGCCCCCTGGGAGTGGACATGGCCACCATGAGGGAGCTCATCGCCGCGGGGCGCACCGTTGAGGAGGTGCGTCAGTTCATCGGCGCCGACTCCCTGGGCTACCTGAGCGTGAAGGGACTGCACCGGGCTGTGGGTGGTTCATCACAAGGGTTCTGCAACGCCTGCTTCACCGGCAACTACCCCATTCCAGTGCAACTGGAGTTGGACAAGCTGGCCCTGGAGGTGGAGGAACCATCTACCACTCAGCCCACCCACATCCCCGGCAGGTAGTGCTGTGACCACAGCCACCCATGCTCTGCCTCTCATCCGGGATGCCGTGCGCAAGGCCCTGGAGGCCCATGGCCTGTGCCACCGGCCTCAGCCATTGGTGGCGGCGGTCTCAGGGGGCCAGGACTCGGTGGCACTTCTCCTGGCCCTGGCGGAACTGCGCCAGCCCCTGGGGATAGCCGTCCACGTGGCCCACCTGGACCACGGCCTTCGCCCCCGGGAAGCGGAGAAGGAGGCCCAGTTCGTGGGCGAGCTGGCCTCGTCACTGGGGATGCCCTTCACCGTGGGCCACGAGGATGTGCCCGCCCTGGCCGGGTCCCGGCGCCTCTCCCTGGAGGACGCGGGACGTCGCCTGCGCTACGCCTTCTTGACTCGCACGGCCCACGATCTGGGCGGGGACACGGTGGCCCTGGGACACACCCTGGACGACCAGGTGGAGACGGTGCTCCTCCACCTGGTACGTGGAGCGGGTATGCGGGGGCTGCGTGCAATGCAGCCCATGGCCCCCTGGCGGGATCCCCAGCATGGCCTGGAGGTCCGGCTGTTCCGGCCTCTCCTGGAGGTGAGCCGGGACCGCACCAGAGCTGCCTGCCGCGAGGCCGGCGTCGCCCCCAGGGAAGACCCCTCCAACCTATCGCTGCGCTTCTCGCGCAACCGCATCCGCCACGAGATCGTGCCGAAGCTGCGGGAGCTGAACCCCGCGGTGCTCCAGGCCATGGCGCGGCTGGCCCGCTCCGTCGCCCAGGACGAGGACTACCTGGAGCAGGCAGCCGCCCAGCACCCAGAGGCCATGGTGCAGCGCAGCCCCGGCGCCATGCACCTGGACCGGGACGTGCTGCTCCGGCTTCATCCCTCCGTAAGGCATCGCCTTCTCCAGATGGCCTACGAAGAGCTGCACGGACAGGAGGATACGCTGGAGCAGGTGCATGTGGACGCCATGGCTGCGCTCCTGGACGGCTCCCCAGGCAGGAAGCTCACCCTGCCGGGAGGGGTGGTGTTCTCCACCAGCTACACTGAGTGCATTCTTGGCCCGGACCCGGAGGAGGTCTGTCCCTTGCCTCCACTGCCTGCCGAGACAGTCCTGGTCTCACCAGGCATGACGGAGGTGAACGGATGGCGCGTACTGGTGCGGGTGCTTCCCCAGGATGAGGCCCAGCAAGGCTCTGAGGAGCTGGCCCGGGCCACCCTGGACGCCGATGCGGTGGGTCTGGAGCTTCTGGCACGTCCTCGGCGCAGGGGTGACCGCTTCCACCCGCTGGGCCTGTCGCTGCCCAAGCGCCTCCAGGACTTTTTTGTGGATGCCAAGGTGCCCCGCGCCTGGCGCGACCGGGTCCCGCTGGTGGTATCACCGCAGGGCATCGCCTGGGTGGTGGGCTATCGCATAGCCCACTGGGCCCGCGTCACCCCGGACACTCGCCGTGTGGTGGAACTCTCCTTCCGCCGCAGCGAGCCCTCCTGGTAGAGGCTGCCCCCCAGGGCGTTGTGAAGACGACCCTCTTCTTTCGCAGGTGCCCGCTCCTTCAGGACCAGCGGAGCGATATTACCCGTGGACGGGGGCTGCGGGACGTCTCTCCAAGGTAGCTCAGCGGCCATGGAAGTGGGCTGCTGTTAACCGTCAGGTCGCGGGGGGCGACTTCAGCGGTCGATACCGAGGATTAAGACGGGGATGTCTATATCCGCAATGCCACGTTTTTCCAAATCCCAAACGAACTGTTCAAAATAGGACACGCCTGTGGACATGTGGTCTGCAAACCCCTTAACTGGGACAATCTCAATGCCGGTGTCAATGAACCCCAGGTTGTGGAATATAGTCATCTTGGCGCAGACGTTGTAGACCATGAACGCATACTTACCGAACTGAACTTCCACCCCCAGCTTTTCCTTGACGAAGTCCATCTCGCGGAATGCGCCACGGGCGGACGCTGAGGGTTTGTATCCTGTGACATAGTACTGAGTTGAGTACACCGATGGGACCTTCTTCTTTTCCCAACCCCTCGGAAGAAAGAAGGCATCGAACGCCCGATTCAGCGACTTCGGGCTAAATAGCATCCGACCGGGCATTGTCTTCTCTTTGCTCGACTTGGTTCTGTGATCGTCCGCATTCACGGTCTCGACGGCGTCAGCGACGTCTTCAAAAAGGTGAGCATACTTCTTCTCGACTGCGGCCTGCCCACCGTTGAAAGAGTACTGGGCAGCAATCCTCATTGATCCGTATCTCCAGTTTTCCACTCAATTGGGATCTGTGAGACCTTCTCACGTCCGGTAGGTGCATACACAGGAGTTCCCATCTTTCGGACCTTTAACCTGCCGAGGAACAGGTCACGGATTCGCTGCTTCGCAATCTCTACATAGTCGGCTTCCTTGTCGCAGCCAATCACTCTCCGATCGTGCATGAGTCCGGCAATCAGGGTGGAACCAACTCCCATATAGGGGTCGAACACCCAATCTCTCTCCCGGGTGAACGCAAGGACGCAGCGTTCAACCAGCTCCACAGGAAACTGGCAGGGATGCTCTGTCTTTTCGGGGTGATTTGCCTTGACATTCGGAATCTCCCAGAGCTCGTTCTCCCATTCCTGCGCGAGGAATGTCCACACATCGGATGGATTCTTGCCTAAAGGATTGCCTGATGGCTTTCCTCTGTTGGGGCCTTTATAGAAAGTCTTCCCCGGATACTGGGCCGGAACGCGAACCTTGTCCAAGTTGAACACATAACGGTCCGATCTCGTAAACCACAACAAAGTCTCATAACGACCTGAGAACCGACGCGACGCGTGGAGGCCATGGCCGAAATGCCAGATAATTCGATTTCGCAGTTTCAATCCGTGTTTCTTGAAGATGGGATAGAACAGCGTGTCGAGGGGGTACACTTCACCGTTGTCGACGAAATTCCCGACTTGCCAACAGAGACTGCCATCGTCCGCAAGGCACCGAATGAGTTCTTCAATGACTTGCTCCTGCTCATTGAGATACTGATTGAGGGCCTTCGGTTCTTCGTACTGTTTCCCTAAGTTATATGGAGGCGACGTTATTATCAGCCGGAACAGTCTCGTGGGGAGCGTCTTAAGCAAAGGCAGCGCACTGCCAAGATGCACGACTATGGATGCGTCTTGCGCGTAATCATCGTGGACCTTTGGCACAATGCTCAAGGGATTCATCGTCAACTCGTTTCGCCTCTTACCGGGTCTTGAGCGCCTCCGGTCAGTCTATACCTGCACCCGGCGCGGCGGTATGCGGCACTTCTCTGCGGCGATGATGGCGTCCAGCCGGGAGGCTGTCTCCTCCAGCCGGTCGTTGTGGTTCACCACCACGTAGTCGAAGGTGGGTAGACAGCACATCTCCTCCTGGGCCGTGCGGACCCGCAGGGCGAGCTGCTCCGGGGACTCGGTCTTGCGCTGCCGGAGACGGCGCTCCAACTCCTCCATGGACGGGGGCGCCAGGAAGACGAATACGGCCTCGGGCACCCCTTTCTTGATGGTGGCCGCGCCCTGGACGTCCGTCTTCACGATGGCGTCCACTCCTTTGCTCAGCGCCTCCCTCACCTGAGACCGGGGTACGCCGTACCACCGCCCGTAGACCTGGGCGTACTCCAGGAACTCGCCCCGTCGCACCATCTCCTGGAACCGCTCCTCTGATATGAACAGGTAGTCCACACCGTCCCGCTCCACCGGGCGCCTGGGACGAGTGGTGGCTGTGACCACCACGTGAATAGGGCGGCCTGTCCTCCGCAGGTGGGAGATAACGGCGTCCTTGCCCACTCCTGAGGGGCCGGAGATCACCACAAGAAGAGGACCATCCTCCGGTATGCACTGCTGGTCCTTTGCAGGGTCCATCATGGCGCCCCGGCGGAGCCTTGTGCCACGGAGGCCAGATGCTCCCAGAATGCGGGATATGAGACAGAGGCCACCTGGGCTCCCTGCACGGTGGTCTGGCCACTGGCCAGCAGACCGGCCACTCCCAGCATCATCGCCAGCCGGTGGTCCCCGTGGCTGCGACACGTCGCTCCCGCCAGCCTCCCGGTGCCGCGGACCACCAGCCCATCCGGTAGCTCGGTGACATCAGCGCCAAGCCGGGCCAGCTCCCTGGTGATGGTGGCAAGCCGGTCGGACTCTTTGACCCTAAGCTCCGAGGCGTCGCGGACCGTGGTGGTGCCCCTAGCGAAGCAGGCGGCCAGGGCCAGCACCGGCACCTCGTCAATGAGCAGCGGTATCAGGTCTCCGTCCACCTCCGTGGCCACCAGGTCGCTGGACTCCGCCACCAGGTCCGCCACCGGCTCCCCTCCCTGGACTCGCTGGTTCTCCAGGGTGATGCGCGCCCCCATGGCCCGCAGGGCGGTCAGTATTCCAGCACGGGTGGGGTTGACGCCCACGCCCAGCACGCGGATGCGCGCCTGAGGATGGCACACCGCCGCCACCAGCCAGAAAGCCGCCGAGCTTATGTCTGCGGGGACGGTGACATCCACGGGGCGAAGCTGTCCCGCCCGGACGGCCACTGTCAGGCCGTCACACCGGACAGAAGCGCCCATGGCCTCCAGCATACGCTCGGTGTGGTCACGGGAGGCCGCGGGCTGGTGCAGCACGGTCTCCCCCTCGGCGAAGAGGCCCGCTAGCAGAAGCGCCGACTTCAACTGGGCGCTGGCCACGGGCATGGTGTATTCGATCCCCTTCAGCCCCCCACCCCGTATTGCCAGAGGCGCCAGGGTGTTGCCCTGGCGGCCCTGGACCTGTGCCCCCATGAGGCGAAGGGGCGCCACCACCCGGCCCATGGGACGCGACCGGAGGGAGCGGTCACCTGTGAGGATGGAGAGGAAAGGGTGTCCTGCCAGTGTCCCAGCCAGCAGCCGCATGGTGGTGCCGCTGTTGGCTGCGCTCAGTATGTCCAGGGGCTCGTGCAGCTCGCCCCCAGCGATGGCGTAGCCGGGGCCTTCACCATCGCCAGCTTCGATCCTGCGGACAGCCACGCCCAGGGCACGGAGGCAGGAGAGAGTGGCGGCACAGTCAGCGCCGGTGGCGTAATTGCGGACCGTCGCCGTGCCGTGGGCGATGGCGTTGAACAGTGCCGCCCGGTGGGATATGGACTTGTCCCCCGGGAGAACAAGAGACCCCTGCAAACGGCGCGGCGAAGCGACAGTGCGGTCCATCTATGTGGGCTTCTTCCGGTCCTTCTCATCCCGGCGGACAAACAGCTCGTCTAGCTTACGGTACCGCCGCGCCAGGGCCTCCCCCATCATCATCTGCATCATGCCCTCGCTAAAGCCCGGGATCTCCGGGCTCGGGCCCGACCTCTCCACGAAGCCCGATGCCTTGCGAGCTAGCCAGAGGGCACGGGCCGTGTATGCCTCGGCCAGTGCTTTGCTCAGGGCTTCCGTGTCGTCTTCAATCATGCGCCTGTACTCCCGGAGCTGAAGGACCACCTGATCAACCCAGTGCAACAGGTCCTGCCTGTTGGCGACGCACGCATCCAGGTTGCCCGTGGGGTCCTCCCCTGCCAGGCTGGAGGCCGTATGATAGGCACTGGATGCCAGCCTGGACATGTCCCCCCACGATGGGCTCTTGGCCACGGCGGACACCATGGCCGCCGACATCACGATGGGTAGGTGCTCCACGGCAGCCGTGTAGCTGTCGTGCTCCTGGGGGTCCATGAAGTAGGGCCGAGAGCCCAGGGCGGTCACCATGTCCACCACCGCCTTCACTCCCTCCCGACTGGCCCGCGGTGAGGGGAATATGCAGTAGAAGCCATTGCGGAACAGGTCCGCATTAGCGCCCTGCACCCCCTCCGTGTCCGCACCTACCAGGGGGTGGCCTCCCACGAAGTCAACGCTGGGCGGCAGGTACTTGTCGGCCCATGCCAGCACCGCCTGCTTGGCACTGCCCGTATCGGTGACGACACACCCACGCACCAGGGAGCCAGCCACTGCCTCCAGTGTGTCGGGGATGGACAGCACGGGGATGGACAGCACCAGCAAGCTGGCCCCCTCGACAGCACTATGGAGGTTCCACTCCGTCTTGTCCACGGCACCCAGCTTCACAGCCTGCCGGGCTACCTCCGACGAGGTGTCGTGGCCCACCACCTGGGTGTCCCTCAGTTCGGCCCTCTTCAGCGCCAGACCAATGGAACTGCCGATGAGTCCCAGACCGATGATCGTTATTCGCTGCATCCTTACCCCTCCCGCACTCTTCCGGTCCGCCCAGTCCTTCTTCTCTCACAAGACTCCCTGTCCCAACAGGACTCTTGCAAGAGAGTTTACCACCGGGCCGATGATTCGCCAAAGTATGCCATACCCAGCCAGGATGTCCACCATGATGACCAGAAGCAGAACAATGGGACCGTACGGCTCTATACGGGCCAGGGCGCGGGCCATGTCCCGGGGGAGGAGGCCCACCGCCACCTTGAAGCCATCCAGGGGCGACAGCGGGATCAGGTTGAACGCCGCCAGGACAAGGTTGATGACGACTACGAGGAGGAGGAAGGCCGCCAGCTCCCCACCAGGGCCTCCGGTGCTCTGCGCCAGGAGGCCCGCCTTGAACGGGATGGCAAGGAGGGCTGCCGTGACGACGTTCGAGACAGGGCCCGCTAGCGACACAATAGCCATGCCCTGGCGCCCGCCGCGCAGGCGGCTGGGGTCCACGGGCACAGGCTTGCCCCAGCCAAAGCCCGCCACCAGGAGCATGATGGACCCCAGGGGGTCCAGGTGGGCCTTCGGGTTCAGGGAGAGCCGTCCCAGGCGCTCTGCCGTGCTGTCCCCCAGGCTGCGTGCGGCCAGGGCATGGCTGAACTCGTGCACCGTAATGCCCACCAGCAACGCCGCCAACAGCGCCAGGAGTTGGATAAGGAAGGCCACGGGGTCCGAAATTAGCTGGTCTATTCCGCGTAAGAGCATGGGCCTGTTGTTGCCCGTCGTCGGGGCTAGACGTCTTCCTCCTCTTCCTCCTCCTCATCCTCGCGGCGGGGCGTGCCCATGCGGGAGTAGGTGGCGGGCAGGGTAGCAACAGAGCGCTCGGCCTTCTGTTTCTTCTGGGGCAGGTCCATGAGCCTGCGGCGGAACTGGTCCAGCTCCTCCGCCGTAGCGGAGGAGACGTCCACCACCACCCCATCCACGCCGGCGTCGCGGAGCAACTCGACCTCTTTGGAGTTGGGAAGACAGGGGTGCTCCAGCAGCAGGTACTTGGACGTCATGCTCCTGACCACGCCGATGTCCAGCAGGTGCCTGAGGTTCATGGGAGAGGCCTTCTCCGGGAGTCGCACCAGAAGCGCGTCCACGGGCAGGCCTTCCAGGGCGCGCAGGGTGCGGTCGTCCAGCCCCGGGCTGATGGCCATCACCCTGGCCATGGCGTCGTCGGCCAGCGCCGAGGCCGTCACCTGGTCCGACTCGAAGACGACGAAGTCACAGCCCTCTTCCTTGAGGCTGGCCATCCGCTCCTCAGTGGGGCTGGCAACCCACAGACCCCACGGCGTGTCCCCCAGGGCCTGGCGCGCACTCTGCACCTCATCCCCTTTTTCACCCGATGCGCGCAGCAGGGCGGCATCCGCCTTCCCCTCCGCCAGGGCCCGGGCTCCATCCGAGTGGTCACTGGACACCGTGCCTATGAACAGAATCCCTGGCAGACGCTCCCTTTTGACCGCTGCCCCAAACCCAAGGGGTGCGCTGCTCCCTCTGCCGATCCTCTCCAGACGTTCTCCCAGCTTGCTCATCTGACCCTGCTTTCCCGCGGTCGGTCTTTGCTAGGACTCTAAACAATCATTTTAGCTCACAGGGCGACTGGAGGGAACCGGCGGGGCCGGCCCGGGGCAGGCAATGCGGGAGCCTGTGACGTAATCAGTCGCATTGTGGCCACCTTCACGCCACTACCCGTCGCCGTTTCGAGTCCCACATGCCCGCACATTCGTGACGAACGTCACAATGATTGACAACCGTTTATGTCGGTGCTATTGTCCTACACACTTCAAGAGTCGTCCCGCCGGAGGTATGAAATGGGGAAGAGATTCAAGTGGCTCCTACCAGTTGCGGCGGTGGTAGGCCTTGTGCTGATGGCCGCCTGCGCCGGCGCCGAGCCCACCGCCACGCCAACGCCCACGCCCACCAAGGCCGCAGTAGTGGCCACGCCGACACCCACGGCCACCCCCAGGCCGACGGCCACTCCCACGCCCAAGGGGCCCAAGACCGGAGGAGTGCTCCAGGCCGCCTACTGGGAGGACCCCAAGGGGATGGACCCCCACGCCACGACCTCGAGCCTGGACCGCAACTTCGTGTACGACTTCTGTGACCCTCTGGTGAACTTCACTCCGGATGGCATGCCCGAACCGAAGATATCGCTGGCAGACTCCTGGCAGATAAGCCAGGACGGGCTCACCTACACCTTCCACCTGAGAGATGTCAAGTTCCAGGATGGCACCAACCTGGACGCCGAGGCCGTCAAGACCTCCCTGGAGCGAGTCCTTGACCCGAAACTCGCCTTCGCCTACAGGGCCCAGATCAGTTCCATCCAGAAGATGGAGGTGTTGGACCCCAGGACCATCAAACTGACAGTGAAGGCCCCCAGCGCCCCCTTCATCTTGAACCTGGCCGAGCGGGGCGGCATGATCATGTCCCCCAAAGCGCTTCAGGAGAAGGGGGACAAGTTCCGCACCGAACCTGTGTGCGCCGGGGCCTTCCAGGTGGTGAACTGGCAGCCGGGCAGCTTCTTCGAGACCCGCAAGCACCAGGACTACTGGCGGAAGCCGCTGCCCTACCTGGACGGCATCAGGTACAGTGTCATCAAGGATGCGGGGGTCCGCGTGGCGGCCCTGGAGGCAGGGACGGCGGACATCGCCTGGCTTCAGTCGGAGAACATCCCCCAGGTGGAGAAGAACAAAAACCTGGGCATCTCCAAGTTCATGGGGTACGGCTGGCGGGGCCTCAGATGGAACCGGAACCTCCCGCCCCTGGACGACATCCGGGTGCGGAAGGCCATCGTGGCGCTGATAGACGGCGAGGCCATCAACCAGTCCGTCTTCTTCAACACCTTCAAGAACGCCCAGGGCGGCCCCATCCCCGATACTCTCTGGGCGTACGCGGACCTGAGCGACGTCCAGACCAAGTACGACCCGAAGGGCGCCGCAGACCTCATAAAGCAGACGGGGCTGCCCACCCCTATCAAGCTGAAGATGAGTACCCAAGCGGAAGGGGACTGGCCCATCCAGGCGGAGATGATGCAGGGCATGCTCAACGCCTCCGGGCTGTTTGATGTCACCATTGACGTCATGTCGTCGGGGGAGAACCAGCGGGTGAGCCTGGAGGAACGCAAGATCCCGCTTTCCCCGGGCGCCATCGGGCTGCGGGTGGACCCGGACGGCATGCTCACCATCTCCATCACCAGCCAGGGCTTCTACAACCAGAGCCGAGACGTGGTGGACGCGGACCAGAAGCGGGTGGACGAACTGGTGACCCAGGCGGCCCAGGTGTTTGACCTCGCCAAGCGCAAGGAGCTCTACGCCGAGGTCCAGAGACTGTGGGTGTCCAAGCTCCTGGGCAGCTACGCCTACTGGTACCGGGGCACCTACACCGGCTACCGGCCCTATGTGAAAGGCATCGAGACCATCTGGGGCGCCGATGCCCTCTGGCGGGCCAAGGAGCTCTGGCTGGACAAGTAAGCGGGGTCCTTTCGAGGAAAATGGCAGCGAGAGCGCCGGCTGGGCAGCCGGCGCTCTCCGTTTCTGTGGTGCGTTGATGTAGAGGAAAGCCTGGTCACGGTGGCATTCGTACCCCAGAAAACGCATCTCCTCAGTGAAACGATATCTTATTATCGTTTTCCCCACTGTGCTTGACGGGATGCCATGGCAATGCTACCGTACGCCGCAGTATTGGGTGGATGCCCTGATCGCTGGGCACCAAATAAGGGAGGTATGTATGAGGAGAGGATGGAGATGGCTCCTGCCAGTTGCAGCGGTGGTGGGCCTTGTGCTGATGGCCGCCTGCGCCGGCGCTGAACCCACCGCCACGCCAACGCCCACCACGGGTGCCGTGACCACGCCCACGGCCACCCCCCAGCCGACTGCCACACCCACACCCACGGGGCCCAAGACCGGAGGAGTGCTCCAGGCCGGCTACTGGGAGGACCCTAAGGGGATGGACCCCCATGTGACCACCTCCAGCCTGGACCGCAACTTCGTGTACGACTTCTGTGACCCGCTAGTGAACTTCACATCCGACGGTATGCCAGAGCCGAAGATCTCCCTGGCAGACTCCTGGCAGATAAGCCAGGACGGGCTCACCTACACCTTCCACCTCAGGGATGCCAAGTTCCAGGACGGCACCGCCCTGGACGCCGAGGCCGTCAAGACCACCCTGGAGCGGGTCCTGGACCCCAAGCAGAACTTCGCCTACCGGGCCCAGATCAGCTCCATCAAGACCATAGATGTGTTGGACCCCAGGACCATCAAGCTGACGGTGAGTGCCCCCCAGGCGCCCTTCATCCTGAACTTGGGAGAGCGGGGTGGCATGATCATGTCCCCCAAGGCCCTCAAGGAGAAAGGGGAGAAGTTCGCGTCCGAGCCCGTGTGCGCTGGCGCCTTCCAGGTGGTGAACTGGCAGCCGGGGAGCTTCTTCGAGACCCGCAAGCACCAGGACTACTGGAACAAGCCGCTGCCCTACCTGGACGGCGTCAAGTACAGCGTCATCAAAGACCTGGGAGTGCGGGTGGCAGCCCTGGAGGCAGGCACCGCAGACATCGCCTGGCTCCAGTCGGAGAACGTGCCCCAGGTGGAGAAGAGCAGCAAACTCCGTGTATCCAAGTTCATGGGGTACGGCTGGCGAGGCATCGCCTGGAACCGGACGATGCCGCCCATGGACGACATCCGGGTGCGCCAGGCCATCGTCAAGCTGATAGACGGCGAGGCCATCAACCAGTCCGTCTTCTTCGGCACCTTCAAGAACGCCCAGGGAGGCCCCATTCCCGACACCCTGTGGGCGTACACAGACCTTTCGGACATCCGGCCCAAGTACGACCCGAAGGGCGCGGCAGACCTCATCAAGCAGACGGGCCTGTCCACGCCCCTGAAGCTGACCATGTCCTGCCAGACCGACGGGGACTGGCCCGTTCAGGCGGAGATGATGCAGGGCATGCTCAATGGCTCAGGGCTATTTGACGTCAAGCTCCAGTGCGCCACCGGCGCCGAGAACAATCGCCTCTTCTTCGACGAGCGCAAGTTCCCGATTGGTACCACCGCCATTGGGCTGCGGGTGGACCCCGATGGCATGCTCTCCATCTCCGTCACCAGCAAGGGCTTCTACAACCCCAGCCGTGCGGTGCTGGACGACGACCAGAAGCGGGTGGACGAGCTGGTAGCGCAGGCGGCCCAGGTGTTCGACCTTGCCAAGCGCAAGCAGCTCTACGCCGAGCTCCAGCGGCTCTGGGTCTCCAAGCTCATAGGCAGCTATCCCTTCTGGTACAGAGGCACCTACACCGGTTACCAGCCCTCTGTGAAGGGCATCGAGACCGTTTGGGGCGCCGACGGCCTCTGGCGGGCCAAAGAACTCTGGCTGGACAAGTAAGAGACCGTCACTACATAGACGACGGCGACAGAGGAGCGCCGTCCTTCGGGGGAAGGACGGCGCTCGTTTTTTCTGCGTCAGACGTAGTTGATGTAAGGCGAAGTGTGAACAATATCACTATAGAGTGTTTTCGTCGAAAAACCTTGACAGCAAGCAGGCCGCCGTGCTACAGAAACAGACACACCAATTTTTCCAGGAGGTGGAGCATGGAAAAGGGATGGAGATGGCTCCTGCCCATCGCGGCGGTGGCGGGCCTTGTGCTGATGGCGGCCTGCGCCGGCGCCGAGCCCACGGCCACACCCACGCCTACGCCAACCAAGGCTCCCGCCGTGGTGTCCACGCCAACCCCCACGGCCACCGCCACGCCCACGGGGCCCAAGACAGGCGGCATACTCCGGGCGGCCTACCTTGAGGACCCGAAGGCCATGGACCCCCACCAGACTGTGAGCAGCTTCGATCGCTCATGGGTCTATGACGTCTGCGACCCGCTGGTGAACTTCACTCAAGATGGCGTGCCCGACCCGAAGATCTCCCTCGCTCAGTCCTGGGAGATAAGCGCCGATGGGCTCACCTACACCTTCAAGCTGCGAGACGCCAAGTTCCAGGACGGGACCCCTGTAGACGCTGACGCTGTGAAGTTCAGCCTGGAGCGGGTGCTGGACCCAAAGCTGAACTTCTCCTACAGGGCACAGATCAAGGACATAAAGGAAGTACAGGTGGTGGACCCCAAGACCGTTAGGCTGACTGTGGGCGCACCCTCGGCGCCGTTCATCCTGAACCTGGGGGAGCGCGGAGGGATGCCCATATCGCCCACGGCGCTCAAGGCGAAGGGCCAGGAGAAGTTCACCACCGAGCCGGTGTGCGCCGGCGCCTTCCAGTTGAGGGAGTGGCAGCCCGGTAGCTTCTGGGAGGTCCGCAAGCACCAGGACTACTGGAACAAGCCCTTGCCCTACCTGGATGGCATCAGGTATAGCGTGATCCCTGACGGCCGCGTGCGAGTGGCTGCCATGGAGGCGGGGGACGCCGACATAGCCTGGCTGGAGGAGTCGCACGTGGCCCTGGTGGAGAAGAACCCTCAGTTGGGGGTGAGCCGGTTCCTGGGCTACGGGTTTGAGGGGTTGAAGTGGAACCGGACGCTGCCGCCCATGGACAACTTCCAGGTGCGCAAAGCGGTGAGTATGCTGGTAGATGCAGAGGCCATAAACAAGTCCGTCTACCAGAACCTGTGGAAGGTGGCCAAGGGCGGAGAGATCCCGGACACCCTGTGGGCCTATGCGGACCTCACGGACGTGCGCCCCAAGTACGACCCCAAGGGCGCCGCTGATCTGATAAAGCAAACGGGGCTTTCCACACCCATCCCTATAAAGATGGTGATTACCTCGAGCGAGCCGCGCCGCACCGCGGGGGAGCTGGTCCAGGGCATGCTCAACGGCTCGGGACTCTTTGCCGTGAAGATGGACGTGGCCACCCAGGCCGAGTCCACTCGTCTGGCCTTTGATGAGCGCTCCTACCCGCTCACAGTCACCGGCATCGGCCTGCGGGTGGACCCGGACGGGATGCTCTCCATCTCCCTGACCAGTGAAAGCTTCTACAACCCCAGCCGGGCCATGAAGGACGCTGACCAAATGGAGGTGGACCGGCTGGTGGCCCAGGCGGCCAAGGTCTTTGACATCCAGCAGCGCAAACAGTTGTACGCCCAGGCCCAGCGCCTGTCCGTAGAGAAGCTGGTCTCGGGCATTCCCTTCCTCTACCGCGGCCGGTTCACCGGCTACAGGACGTGGGTAAAGAACATAGACACACTGGTGGGCGCCGATGGCCTGTGGCGTTCCAAGGAGCTGTGGCTGGACAAGTAAGAGACAGTCGCACCACGTGCGGCGGCAGGAGCGCCGTCCTTCGGGTGAAGGACGGCGCTCCTCTTTTCTGGTCGCTGATGGGCGATGGGCCGCTGCCGGCCTGTTGGGTCAGAGCGTCTGGCACCGGCACGAGAGTGGGTTGCGGACGCGGATGAGTTGACGAGATACGTCGCTACTCGGTGACACCATTGTGTATTGCATCACAATATGCAGTTTTCGTTGAAAAGACTTGACAGACAGCAGGGCATGATGCTACACATCCGCCATACTTCTCTGCTGGGGAGGTGGACCATGGCAAAAGGATGGAGATGGCTCTTGCCAACTGCGGCGGTGACAGGCCTTCTGCTCATGGCGGCCTGCGCTGGCGCTGAGCCCACGGCGACTCCCACGCCGACGCCGACCAAGCCTCCTGCGGTGGTGGCCACGCCTACCCCCACAGCCACCGCCACGCCCACGGGGCCCAAGACAGGCGGCATACTCCGGGCGGCAATGGTCATTGACCCCCGGGGCATGGACCCTATGGCCACTACAGGCAGCACCGACCGGAGCTTCACCTACGACATCTGCGACACTTTGGTGAACTTTGACCTGAAGGGAGTGGCCGACCCCAAAATCTCCCTGGCAGAGTCGTGGCAGATCAGCCAGGACGGCCTCACGTACACCTTCAAGCTCCGCAAGGCCAAGTTCCAGGATGGCACCGACGTGGACGCCGAGGCGGTGAAGATAAGCCTGGACCGCGCCAGGGACAAGACCACCGGCTTCGGCTACGCCGCCCAACTGTCCGCCATCAAGGCTGTGGATGTGGTGGACCCCAGCACGGTGAAGATCACTGTGAACGCGGTGTCTGCTCCCTTTCTGCTGAACCTGGCAGAGCGGGGCGGGACGGCGCTGTCGCCCAAGGCCCTCAAGGAGAAGGGGGAGAAGTTCCAGGCCGAGCCCGTGTGCGCCGGCGCCTTCCAGGTCAAAGACTGGCAGCCCGGCACCTTCTGGGAGACCAAGAAGTTCCAGGACTACTGGGGCAAGCCCCTCCCCTACCTGGATGGCATCAAGTACAACGTCATCGCCGACGGCCGGGTACGAGTGGCGGCCCTGGAGTCGGGAGGCGCCGACCTGGCCGAGCTGGAGGCTGAAGACGCCAACTTGATGGCGGGCAGGCCCGGGCTTAACCTGTACCGGTTCCTCGGCTACGGCTTCCGGGGCATAAAGTGGAACCGGGCCATTCCTCCCATGGACGATATCCGGGTGCGCCAGGCCATTGTAAAGCTGGTGGACACTGAGGCCATGAACCGGGCCATCTACGGCGGCCACTGGAAAATAGCCACGGGCGGCGAGATCCCCGATGTGTTGTGGGCCTGGACCGACCTCTCGGACGTCCGCGAGAGGTACAAGTACGACCCCAAGGCGGCGGCCGAGCTGATAAAGCAGACAGGGCTGTCCACACCCATCAAGGTAAAGATGGTCTCTGCTCAGGCAACGGAGTCATCCCTGGAGGCGGAGTTCCTCCAGGGTATGCTCAACAACTCCGGGCTGTTCGCTGTCACCGTGGACAGGTATACCAGCGCTGAGAACAACCGCCTGGCCTTTGAGGAGCACTCGTACCCCCTCACCATCACCGGCATTGGTCTTCGGGTGGACCCCGACGGCATGATGAGCATCACCATGACCAGCAAGTCGTTCTATAACCTCAGCAGGGACGTGGTGGACGACTTCCAGAAACGACTGGACGACCTGACCTCCCAGGCAGCACGGACCCTGGACCAGGCGGAGCGGAAACGGCTCTACGCCGAGGCCCAGCGCATCCAGCTAGAGAACCTGGTGCACACCTACCCTCAGTTCTACCGGGCCCGGCTCTACGGCTACCGGGCCGTGGTGAAGAACAGCGAGACCATGGTAGGGGCCGACGGAATGCTGCGGCTCAAGGATCTCTGGCTGGACAAGTAAGAGACCACCATACCAAGTGGGCCCGCAGGAGCGCCGTCCTTCGGCTGGGGGACGGCGCTCCTTTTTTCTGTTCGCTGATGGGTGATGGGCCGCTGTCGGCCAGGTGGGGAGTGGCGTCTGGCCACCGGCACGGCAGTAGGTTGCAGATGCGGATGGGTTGACGAGATACGCCGCTCTAGCGCGGTATTATTGTGTATAGAATCACAATATGCGGTTTTCGTTGAAAAGACTTGACAGAAGGAGGGGCATGGTGCTAAATATCCGCCATGTTTCTTCGCTGCGGAGGTGGAGCATGGTAAAAGGATGGAGATGGCTCTTGCCAACTGCGGCGGTGACGGGCCTTCTGCTCATGGCTGCCTGCGCCGGCGCCGAGCCCACGGCCACACCCACGGCCACACCAACGCCACGGCCAGCGGCCACGGCCACCCCAACGCCCACCCCGGTGCCGGGCGCGGCGACGCCCACACCCACCATCAGGGTGGTGCTGGTGGCCACGCCAACGCCGACACCTACAGCCCCGCCGGTGGCCGTCAAGCCCAGCGGGACGCTGAAGTACGCCATGGACGCCATCTCCAGCGCCTTCCCCGTGGACCAGATTGAGGGCACCGCCTCCTCCCGCATATACATGGGCGGCCTGGTGTACGAGTGGCTCATCGGCACCGACCTCCAGGGGCAGATGGTCCCAGAGCTGGCCACCAAGTGGGAGACCAAGGACGGCAAGACCTGGGACTTCACCGTCCGCAAAGGGGTCACCTTCTCCAACGGCAAGGAGATGACCGCAAACGACGTCAAGGCCAGCATGGAAATCATAATTAAGAACGGCAAGACCAGCGCGCCGAAGAACCTGGTGCGCCAGGTTGACCGGGTGGAGGTGCCGAACCCGGACACAGTGCGGATCGTGACCAAGGACCCCAACTACCTCTTCTACTTCGATATGTCTAAGGCCTCCTACAGGAACTACTGGACCACCTCCGCTGACTACTTCAACCAGGTGGGGGCCGACAAGCTCCGGGCAGAGCCCATGGGCACCGGCCCCTACGTGCTGACGGAGAAGGTCTCGGGCGACCACGTCACATTCCGAGTCCGCGACGACGTGGTCAAGAGCGGCCACTGGAGAGTCAAGCCCGTCTACTGGGAGCAGATCCAGGCATACAAGGTCCAGGAGGAGTCAACCCGCATCGCCATGCTCAAGACAGGCCGATTGGACCTCATTGACATCGCCCTTGCCCTCAAGGACCAGGTAGCGGGCCTCCCTCTGGCGCGCAACGAGGGCGTCACCGGCGGGGCCATCGGTATGTGCTGCATCGGCGAGGCGCCCTCTATTTTCAACGACATCAAGGTGCGCAAGGCCCTCAACCTGGCCGCCGACATGGATACCATCGCCAAGACCATCTTCAAGGGCGAGATCGCCCGCCAGGCCGTCTTCAACTTCACCAAGGAGGTGTGGGGGTTCGACCCCACCCTGAAACCTTACACCTACGACCCGACTGAGGCCCAGCGTCTCGCCAAGGAGGCGGGCTTCCCACCCCCAGGCTACAAGATGACCATGTACCTGCGGACCGACGCCATCGGCATCCCGGACATCGTGGCGGCGGGTGAGGCCGTGGGCACCTACTGGAAACGGAACCTGGGAGTGGACGTGAGCTTCCAGCTCATCGAGCAGGTTCGCCTGGACCGGCTGACGGAGCTACAGACCCCTCCTGACAAGATGACAGTCGAAGGTCTGTGGAACAACACGTGGACGCCGCGCTCCAGCGTGGTGGCGGACCCCGGCCAGGCCTATATCGCCACCATGGGGTGCAAGCAGATCTTCAACGCTGGCCACTCCTCCCGCGCCACCTGCTCCGAGGTAGATCAGTGGATGCTCCAGTACTTCCAGTCGCCAGATCCCAAGGCCAGGGACGATTTCTCCAGCAAGATCCAGAAGTGGCACTACGAGAACTACATCCCTGTGCCTCTGGGAGCGGCCAACCAGATCTTCGCCATGGGGCCCAAGGTGAAGATGTACCACGTGCATCCTGGATTCCCATACGCCGACTACATAGAGCTTGTGGAGCCCAACAGGTAACCCAGCGCAGCAAACAACCTCCGCCCCGGGCGGTGCGCTAGGGGCAAAGCTATTCTTGGGAACAACAAGGTGCGGCAGAGAGCCAAGGAGGGATAGCCATGAAACAGATAAGAGGCAGGATGGTCACACTTGCCCTAGGCGCAGCGGCGCTTCTGCTGCTGGCAGCCCAGGCCTGCGCTGGCGCCGAGCCCACGGCCACTCCCACGCCGACGCCAACCAAGGCTCCAGCGGTGGTGGCCACACCTACCCCCACGGCCACGCCCACCCCCGTCGGGCCCAAGACCGGCGGTGTGCTCAAGATGAGCTGGCGGAGCGGCACCGAAGTCATAGGTCTGGACCCGCTGAAGACCTCAGGCGGCACCGACCGGGGCTGGCTCTTCGCTATGTGCGACACTATCTACGCCTTCGACAAGCAGTTGAAGTACGACCCGAAGAACTCCCTGGCCGAGTCCTTTGATATAGGCGCTGACCTCAAAACATACACCTTCCACTTGCGTGAGGCCAAGTTCCCCGATGGCCGCGTGATGACCGCCGATGACGTGGTCAAGAACTTCCAGCGGTACAAGGACCCGGCCAACAAGTTCCGGTACGCGGATACGCTGGCGGCTATTGACACCTATGCGGCGGTAGACGCCCGCACCCTGAAGATAGTCACCAAGCAGCCCGAGCCGGCATTCATCACCAACCTGGCCGAGCGGGGCGCCTGCGTCCATCAGCCGGAAAAGTGGGCGGAGAAGGGGGACAAGTACATCGGCGAGCCCACGATGATAGGCGCCTTTCAGGGTAGTGGCTGGGTACCAGACGTGGGCTGGAAGATGGCCAAGTCCCCCAACTACTTCCGCACGGACATGCCCTACCTGGATGCCATAGACATGCGAATAGTGCAGGAGACCAGGGTGCGCCTGGCGGCTGTGCAGTCTGGGGAGCTGCACGGCGCCTACGCCGAAGGCGAGATGATCCCCATGTCACTGAAGGACACGAACCTCAACACGGTGAAGTTCGTGGGGGACTGCTTTGGCGGCTACCTGTTCAACGTGAACAAGGCCCCCATGGACAATATCTGGCTCCGCAAGGCGATAGTGGCGGCCCTGGACCGGGATGCCCTCACCTCCTTCTGGGAGGGAAGATATGACCCGCCCAAGGGCCACGGCCCCATCGGCCCATCCATCCCCTGGGCCTACTTCGACATGTCTGACGTGGACATCCCCTATAGCGAGGCCAAGGCAAAGGAGTACCTCCAGAAGTCGGGGTTGGCCCTGCCCGTCAAGCTGGACGGAGGCTCCCCCTCCACCACCCTGGAGGTGCAGCACAACGAGCTGATCCAGGGGTACTTGAAGAAGGTGGGCATCGAGTGGAGCTTCGTCACAGGCAAGACGGCGGACATGAACCCCAGACAGTACGGCTTCGCGCCGAACCCCAGCGAGTTCCACTTCGCCGGCATGGCCTGCATCGTGCTCCGCATTGATCCGGAGGCATGGCTGCGGGTGGCCCTGTACCCCAACGCCTTTTACAACCCCTCCAAGAAGCTCCCCGAGGGGGTGGAGGCACTGTTCCAGAAGGGTGCCACCACCTTCGACGTGAACGAGCGGGCCAGGATCTACAAGGAGGCCCAGCGCACCCTGATGGAGCAGGCCTGGGCGCGGTTCCCCTACGGCTACCGGAACGACATCTCCACCCTCCGGCCGGAGGTCGGGGGCTCGGAGAACTTCTACGGCGGCGACGGCCAGTGGCGGCTCAAGAACCTGTGGCTGAAGAAGTAAGGACCGCCTAACAGAACAGGGCGACAAAGAGCGCCGTCCTTCCCCTGAAGGACGGCGCTCCTAGTTTCTGGTGGACGTCGGGCCAACGGGCCACAACCGCCCATTAGGGAAGCGCCCTCCTCCCGGGGTATGCAGAGATACCCGGCCTCTGACGAGATACGTCGCCGCCGCGCCGTAGTATTGTGCATGACATCACAATATGCAGTTTTCGTTGAAAAGACTTGACAGCAGGCGGGGCATGGTGCTACATACCCGCCATACTTCTTCGCTGGGGAGGTGGAGCATGACAAAAGGATGGAGATGGCTCTTGTCCATCGCGGCGGTGGTGGGCCTTGCGCTGATGGCGGCCTGCGCCGGCGCCGAGCCCACGGCCACACCCACGCCTACGGTCAAAGCGGTGGTGGCCACGCCTACCCCCACGGCCACGCCCAAGCCGACGGCCACGCCCGGGCCCCAGTTTGGTGGCACCCTGAAAATGGGATGGCGCACCCAGGACATCACGGCCATTGACCCGACCAAGACCTCCGGCGGCTTCGACCGGAGCTGGCTGTTCGCCATCTGCGACACCATCTACGCCTTCGACAAGCAGTTGAAGTTCGATCCTACCAACTCCCTGGCGGAGTCCTTCGATATCGGCCCCGACAACAGGACCTACACCTTCCACCTGCGGGAGGCCAAGTTCCCTGATGGCCGCCTCATGACTGCCGAAGACGTGGTGAAGACCATAGCGCGGTACAAGGACCCGGCCACCAAGTTCCGGTACGCAGACACCCTGGGGGCCATCGAGTCCTACACAGCCGTGGACGCCCGCACCCTGAAGGTAGTCACCAAGCAGCCCGAGGTCTCCTTCATCACCAACCTCGGGGACCGTGGTGCCTGTGTCCACCAGCCGGAGAAGTGGGCGGGGAAGGGGGACAAGTACATCGGCGAGCCCGTCATGATAGGGGCCTACCAGGCCCACGACTGGGTGCCCGAGGCGGGCTGGGCGATGGCCAAGTCCCCCAACTACTGGGCCCCAAACAGGCAGTACGTGGATGAGATAAAGATGATCGTCGTCAAGGAGCCCAGGGTGCGGCAGGCAGCCCTGGAGACCGGGGAACTGGACGGCGCCTGGCTAGAAGGGACGATGGTAGGCTCAGTGCCCAAGGACCCCCGGTTCGTAACGGTTGATTTCGTAGGGGGTGCCTTCGGGGGCCAGATGCTCAATGTCGCCAAGCCTCCCATGGACAACATCTGGCTCCGCAAGGCGATAGTGGCGGCCATTGACCGCGACGCCCAGGTGAACTTCTGGCAGGGCGAGATAGTCTCGGCAGGCAACGCGGGCACCATTGGCCCATCCATCCCGTGGGCCCACTTCCAGTACCCGGACCTGGTGATCCCCTACGACTTGGACAAGGCCAAGGAGTACCTGGCCAAGTCGGGCCTCAGCCTCCCCGTGAAGCTCACCGGCGGCGTCACCAGCGAGACAGACACCATACAGGAAGCCGAGCTGATCCAGGGGATGCTCAAGAAGGTGGGCATCGAGTGGAGCTTTGTCACCGGTAAGACGGCAGACATGAACCCCAGACAGTACGGCTTCGCCCCCAACCCCAGTGAGTTTCACTACAACGGGACCTGGAGGCAGACCGGCATCGTGCTGCGGGTTGACCCGGAGGCGTGGCTGCGGGTGGCCATGTACCCGGACGCCTTCTACAACGGGTGCAAGTGCTTGCCCCCGGGGGTGCTGGAGCTCTTCCAAAAAGGGGCATCCTCCTTCGACGTGGCGGAGCGGGCCAAGGCCTATAAGGAGGCCCAGCGCATTCTGATGGAGCAGGTGTGGTGGCAATACCCCCACCACTACTCGGTGGTCAGGGCGGGCTTCAATAAGAACGTGGGGGGCACAGAGAACTTCTGGGGTGGCGACGGCCAGTGGCGGCTCAAGAACCTGTGGCTGAAGAAGTAAGGACCGCCTAACAGAACAGGGCGACAAAGAGCGCCGTCCTTCAGGGGAAGGACGGCGCTCCTAGTTTCTGGTAGATTAGAGCCCGGGAACCGTCATAATCGTGTGCAGGAGGTGAATGAGGCCATGCGACCGAACCGGGCCAAGCGCAAGATAAAAGCAGGGCAGGTGGCCCTGGGGTGCTTTGTCCACTTCACTGCCCCAAATTTCGTGGAGGCGTGCGCCGCCGCCGGCGTGGACTACGTGATGTTCGACTGCGAGCACTGGGACATCACCCTGGACGGCATGGTGCAGATGGTCCGCGCTGCGGAGCTGTACGACATCACCTGCACTGCCCGCATACCGCTGCACGATAGGCACCTGATCAGCCAGGCGCTGGACGCCGGTCTTCAGGGGGTCATGGTCCCTCACTGCAACACGGCAGAGGACGCCAGGGCTGTTGTGAATATCGTGAAGTTCCCTCCCATGGGCCACCGGGGCATCCACGCCCGGGGGCGGCCCACCCGCATGGGGACCAGCATGGCCACCGCAGAATACGTGCGGGCGGCCAACGAGGAGACCCTGGTCATCTGCATGTGCGAGGAGATGACCGCGGTCAAGAACCTGGACTCCATCATCGCCGTGCCGGGGGTGGATGTCATCGAGATCGGCCCTGGGGACCTGGGCGCCTCCATGGGGTATCCCCCCCGGGCAGAGGTGGACCGGGTGTGCGACGAGGTCTATCAGAAGCTGCGCCAGGCCGGCGTACCCTGGGGCAGGGCAGGCGTCACTCTGGACCCGGAAAGCCTTCGAACGCTGGCCTCCAAGGGCGGTCGGTACCTGACCATCGGCGCCACTGAGCTGGTGATGAGCGCCCTTCGCCCCCTGGTGGAGACGGTGCGCTCCCTGAACGCCTCCGCGCCCTCCCGGTGAGGGAGGGACCGCGTTCTCAGGGCCAGGTGACGCCGAACTCGGTGCGGTTCACCACCCTGCCTGTGAAGGTAGCGTCGGTCTGGCGGGCCAGCCATACCGTCGCTGGCCCCACCGCATCCGGCTCGTCCCAGGCGCTCCAGTCGAAGTCCTTGGGACGAACGAAGACGGCCCCCTCAGTCTTGACGGGGCCGGGATTCAGAGCGTTCACCGCGATGCCGTAGTCCTGCACCTCCAGGGCCAGGCCCCTGGTGAAGAGGTTGAGCCCTGCCTTGGTGACACCGTAGCTTACGCCCCTGGGTCGGGGCGTTTCCCCGCCACCAGAGGTGATGTTGATGATGTTCCCCCGCCGCTGCTCCAGCATGACCGGCAGCACGGACTTGCAGGTGAGGAAAGGGCCTCGCAGGTTCACCCGCATGGTCAGGTCCCAGTGGCGGGTGGGAAGCTCCACAATAGGAACGTTCACCTGGACTCCTGCGTTGTTCACCAGCACATCTATGCGTCCATAGGCATCCTTGACCTTCTGCACCATGGCCTGGACCTGCTCCTCCTCGGTGACATCGCACTTCACGGGGAGGGCCTCGCCTCCTGCTGCCTTGATCTCCTCCGCCGTCTGGTATATGGTCCCCGGCAGCCTGCCCTCCGTCTCGGTCCTGGCTACCACCACAACCCTGGCACCTGCGTGGCCAAAGGCCCTGGCGATGCCCTTCCCTATTCCGCGGCTGCTACCTGTGACTATGGCTACCATCTCCTGCATCTCCATAGAGCGCCTCCCTGCGTAGGGTCTGCGGGTGCCCCCAAGCATACCTCACATCCCTTGGGCGCACCAGCAGGGCGGGCCTTGCCATTTTCAGCGCGCCGGTGCATAGTGAGGACGGTAGCGCGGTCGCCCACACGCGCGCCCTCGCCTGGGAGGCGATGACTCAAACAGTGGGAAAGGAGGATGCCACAATGCTCACCATAGACACCCATTGTCACGCGTCGCCACAGTGGTTCGAGCCCATCGAGGTCCTGCTCTTCCAGATGAACCGCAACGCTGTGGACAAGGCGGCGCTGATCCAGCACCGGGGCCAGCACGACAACCGTTACCTCATCGAGTGTGCCCGTCGGTTCCCGGGTCGCTTCGCTGTGGTGGGCATAGTGGACACCAGCCAGCCCGATGCTCCTGATACGCTGGCGCGGTGGCACGCAGAGGGCGTGGTGGGACTACGGCTGAACCCCCTGGAGCGCTCGCCCGGGAGGGACCCCCTGGCCATCTGGCGCAAGGCGTCGGAGCTGGGGATGGTGGTGAGTTCGCTGGGCGAGCATGAGCAGTACGCCTCCGACGAGTTCCGCAAGGTAGTGGAGGAACTCTCTAACCTTCCCATCATCGTCGAGCACCTGGGGTTTGTGGGCAGGGGTGGCAAGCCACCCTTTACCACATACCGGAAGATATTGGCCCTCTCCAAGTACCCCAACGTCTACATGAAGGTGCCCGGGCTGGGCGAGATCATGGCCAGGCCTATTCCTGCTCGCGATCCCACCTTTGATCTCAGCAAGGCGCCGCCCTTCATTGACATGGCCATCGAGGCCTTCGGCGCCAACCGTCTGATGATAGGCACGGACTATCCTCCCTCCGCCAACCGAGAGGGGTATGGGAACGTGGTGCGCTACCTGCGGGAGCACCTCTCGCGCCGCACCACGGCGGAGCAAGAGGCCATTTTCGGGAAGACCGCCGCCACGCTCTTCAAGCTGGAGTAGTCCAGCGGCCGGTGATCCGTTAGCGGCATCACAACGTAGGACTATATGGAAACGCCAACGGATGAGGTCCTGCTCCAGTGTGTTGCCATGCAGGACGAGCAGGCTTTCGCTTCCTTGTACGACCGTTACGGGAGGCTGGCCTTTTCCCTGGCTTACCGTATTCTGGGTGACAGAGCGGGCGCCGAGGACGTGGTTCAGGAAGCCTTCCTGAATCTCTGGCGCATGGCCAGGTCGTTCGACGCCCGCCGGGGAAACGCTCGCACATGGCTCTTGGCACTGGTGCATCACCGTGCCATTGATAAGGTGCGCCGCCAGCGTGGGCAGCCTTTTACGGACCACTCGCTGGACGCCGTTCTGGCTCCAGGCGAACCGGAGGATGTGTGGAACAAGGTAGCCACGATCATTGACAGAGAGGCCATTGAGAAGGCCCTGGCCCAGCTCCCACAGGAGCAGCGACAGGTTATTGACATGGCCTATTTCGGGGGCTATACCCATAGCGAGATAGCGGAGTTGACGCGGGTCCCTCTTGGCACGGTAAAGGGACGTATTAGAGTGGGCATCGAGAAGCTCAAGAGGCTGCTGGAACATCACAGGTAGGTATCTGAAGTAGGTGTTTGAAGTGTTGCGACACAAGGGTCTGGAAGATCTCGTAGCGGGGTATGTTCTTAGCGCGCTGGACAGGGAGGAGCAGAGGCGCTTCGAAGCGCACCTGGCCACCTGCTCTCGCTGTGGTCGGCGTGTGGCAGAGTTCCAGGCACTGGCCCATGCCTTGCCTCTTACCGCGGAAGAGATAGAGCCGCCGCTGGAACTGAAGGAGCGGCTTCTGGCTGCGGTCAGAGCTGAGAGATTGCCTGTGGCCGTCCCTCAGGTTGTGCCGCCAGTACGTCCCCAGCCGGTCCTGCGCCCCCGCGGGCGGTGGTTTGCATATCCGGCTGTGGCAGCGACGACTATGGCTGCTGTGGTGGTGCTGGCGGTGGCCGTGGCCAGTTTGGCCTTGTGGACCAATCGTCTTCAGGACAGGGTAGCCATCGGCCAGTCGCGTCTGGACACGACCTACCGCGCCATAGACATCATGGGCCGGGCCGAGCACCGGTGGGCCTTCAAGGGCACCGAGGCCGCCCCCAACGCCAGCGGCGCACTCACACACTCCACCTTGGACAGCGCATTCTGCCTGCTAGTGTGGGATATGCCTCCCGCCAATGGGCAGAGCTATCAGGCATGGACCATCAAGGATGGTGTGACCACACGGGCTGGCGCGTTGCGACCTACAGTTTCCGGACTGTGGGCCATCATACCTGGCGAAATGGAAGGCGTGGACGCTGTCCAGGTCACCCGCGAACGGGAACGGGGGCTTGCCCAGCCTCAGGGCCCCGTGTTGATGAGCGTCTCGCTGAGAAGCAGCTAGCCGGTCCGCACGCTATCCTTGTTGCCCCCTGTGATCCAACCCCGCCTCGTGCTGCGTAAATTGTAGTTGAGTGTCGGTCCCGGGAGGCGCCTGGCTCCCCGGAACGGCCATGTTCCCTTCTGGAGGCTCCGCATGAGGCCAAGGGTCTACCTGTCGCTGGTTGGGCGCTGGGTGGTGTCTGGGCTCCTGGCCGCCATCCTGGCTACTCTGGCGGTTGCCTGTACCCAGGCTGCACCCACTTCTACACCCACGGCGACGCCCACGCCGTCCCCCACTCCTACCACGGCGCTGCCAACCTCTACCCTCACCCCTACGCCTTCCCCCTCTCCCACCGTGGAGCAACCCATGCCCACCGCCACACCTACCCCAACCCCGACCTCTCCCCCTCCCACTCCCACGCCCCCCAAGGCAGAGGTCAAGCTCTCCGAGCACCCCGAGTTGGGCAGCATCCTGACCGACTTCAGCGGGCGCACCCTGTACCTGTTCACCAGGGACGAGAGAAACAAGTCGAACTGCTCCGGCAACTGCGCAGTAACCTGGCCGCCGCTACTCAGCACCGGCACCCCCGCGATTGGAGAGGGCCTGGAGGGAGGCCGGCTGGGGACCGCAGCCCGGGGAGACGGCTCTATGCAGGCAACCTACAACGGCTGGCCCCTTTACTACTACGCCGCCGATGGGAAGCCCGGGGACGTTACGGGGCAGGACGTGGGCAAAGCATGGTTTGTAGTGTCCACCTACGGCGGGCCTGTCCAGACCGGCGCGGCAGTGAACACAGCACAGCACCCTGAGCTGGGCACTATCCTCACGGACGCCAGTCGCCGCACCCTGTACCTGTTCACCAGGGACGAGCCCAACAAGTCCAACTGCTCCGGTAACTGCGCCCTGGACTGGCCACCGCTGCTCACCGTCGGGGACCCGACCGTCGGGGGGACCGCCTCGGCTACCTTTCTGGGTACCATCACCAGGGCCGACGGGTCTACTCAGGTGACCTACAACGGCTGGCCTCTCTACTACTACGCTCCAGACGCAAGACCAGGGGACACCACTGGGCAGAACGTTGGCACCGTTTGGTTTGTGGTGTCGGCGACCGGGGAGGCGGTGCCAGCGGCCAAGGCTGAACCTACCCCGACGCCTATGCCCCCGCCCGCCACCGGAGATGACGGCTACTCTTACTAGCGACAATCTTCAACGGGTCTTGCTGTGTGACGGGGTGCCCGCCTAATGCGGGCACCCCGTCACGTGCCGCCGACTACCAGGTCGCTGAAAAACGGCGCTTTTCAGCGACCTGCTACGGCCAGCCGCGCACCATGATCACCCCCAGGGCCACCACCGCCAGCGCCAGGAGCAGGTTGCCACGCCCCATCCATGACGCCAGACGCCTCATCCTCATGGCACGGCGGGATGCAGGGTCTGCCCTCATGAGAGCACCAGCCCTGGGGCCGATGGCAAAGTCATGGGCAGCGCTGAGGAGCAATATGACGGCCACCAGCCCCAGTTTGATGGCCAGCGCCAGGCCGAAGTCGCCGCGCCATAGCTGGGCGCTCACAATCCCCGACCATCCAACTCTGTAGCTCAGGTTCAGGAGCCCGCTCGCCACCAGCAGGCCCAGGGCCACCCAGCCCACCCAGCGGAAACGGGTCCCCACCACCTGTATCACTGAAGGGTAGAGGGACCTGTGCTCAGGCCGCCGGAGGGCAGGGACAAGGACCACCCCCAAGAACATCATGCCACCCACCCACACCACCACGGCAAGGATATGCAGCCATACGGACAAGACGTACAGGGCGTGCATGGTCAGTCTCCTAGCCTATTCGCCACACTCGGGGCGCTATATCGCGCATTTCCGCCACTCCTTCACCATGTCCACCGGGGCTGTGGTACAATTTTTGCTTAGTGGCTGGAGAACCCAAGACGCTCCTATGCTTGTCGCTACCATAGTCCTGGCGACCACCTATGTGGGTATCGCCTTTACCCGTTTGCCCCGCGTCAACATAGACCGCCCGGCGGCGGCCCTTGCCGGGGCTGTGGTCATGCTGCTGGCCGGCGTCCTGACCTTCCCCCAGGCTGTTGCGGCCATTGACTTCAACACCCTGGCCCTGCTGCTGGGGATGATGCTGCTGGTGGTGGTGCTCCAGAGAGGCGGTTTCTTCACACTGCTGGCGACAAGAGCGATAGCAGTGGCCGACAGCCCTGGCAAGCTGATGGTGAGCGTGGTGGTGGTCACCGCAGCGCTCAGCGCCTTCCTGGTGAACGACGTGGTGGTGCTGCTCTTCACCCCTGTGGTGATACAGGCCTGCCGGTTAGCGCGCGTCAATCCCATCCCCTACCTCATCGGCGAAGCGATGGCTTCGAATATCGGCTCCACTGCGACCATCGTGGGCAATCCGCAAAATATGCTCATTGGGGTGGCCTCGGGCATCTCTTTCCCCCGCTTCTTTGCCTACCTTGCCCCCGTGGCCGCCGTCTCCACACTGCTTCTCCTGGCGGTGTTGTGGGCATTCTATCGAAAGGAGATGGCGCGACGCGTAACAGACCCCCAGGACCCACCGGGCGGAGGTGGTGCAACGGCGGTGGCCGTGGCGCGGCCGCTCGTGGAGGTGGATTATAGCGTACTGCGGCGCTCCGTACCCGTACTCGTGCTGGCTGTCATCGGCTTCTTTCTCAGCCCCACTCTTGGACTTGGCATTCCCCTCGTTTCCCTTGCCGCGGGGGTGGTCGCCATGCTGGTGAGCGGCATCCGGCCCTCCGAGGTCATCCGGAACGTGGACTGGGTGCTGCTGCTGTTCTTTGGAGGGCTCTTTGTGGTTATCGGCGGAGCGCGGCAGGCCGGCGTGCTGGACGCCCTGTTGCAGCGGGTTGACATGGGCGCCAGCGTGGGGGGCATCCTCTCCATCCACCTCTTCAGCACCGTGGTGTCCCAGATCGTGAGCAACGTGCCTCTCACGCTGCTGATGCTGCCGCTGCTACAAGGCATACCGGGGCATACTTTATGGGTGAGCCTGGCGGCGGGGGCGACCCTGGGGGGCAACGCCACCATCATAGGCGCGGTGAGCAACATCATTGTGGCGGAGCAGGCCTACCGCGAGGGGGTACTGGTGCGGTTCGGGGAGTTCCTCAAGGTGGGCCTGGTGGTGACGGGGCTAACGCTGGCGGCCTCTATCGGGATTCTGGTGCTGGAGTTCCAGACAGGCCTTTTGCGCTAGCCCGCCTGCTCAGGCCTCTCCTGGATGATGACGAGCCGTTTTTGATAGCCTTCGGCCCCATCGGGGAAGGTGGGCCTCCACGCTTCGGACTGGAAGTGCCCCTGTCCATCGGCGGCCCGGACTACCACCAGGTGCTCCCCCGGCGGCGGCAGCCACTCCTTGGTCCACAGAACCCAGGTGAAAGGCGAGAGCGCCGGCTTTAGCCGGGCCTCATGCCAGGTATTGCCCCCATCGGTGCTCACCTCCACTCTCGAGACACCCCTGTCCCCCGCGAAGGCCACGCCCCCCAGCAGAGCGGGAGAGGTGTACACCTTGCCCCATTCAGGCGTCACAATGAGCTGAGAGGTCGTCTTGATCTCCGCGGTATCGCTCCAGCCCTGCTCCTGCCAGAAGCCACGGTAGTCGTGGTCCACCGCCTCGATGCGCGTCAGCCATTTCACGTTCTTGACGCCGTAGAGCCCGGGGGCAATGAGCCGGGCCGGGAAGCCGTGCTTGTGGGGCAGCGGCTCGCCGTTCATCTGGTAGGTCACAATCACCTCGGGGCGCAGGGCCCGCTCCACTGGTATGCTGTCCGAGTAGCTGTCCCAGGCGTGGAAGACCAGCTTCTTGACGCCGGGCTTGAGGCCTGACCGCTCCATCAGTCGGCCCAGCGGGACCCCTTTCCAGAGTGCATTGCTGATCAGCTCCCCACCCACGGGGTTGCTGATGCACTCCAGGGTGACGTACTGTTCCACTGAAGGCAGCGCCTTTAGCTCCTCATAGGCGAGGGTAAAGGGACGCTCCACCAGCCCCTCCACCTTCAGGCTCCAGCGACTAGCGTCCACCTCCGGGTCCACGATGTTCTTGGATATGACATAGAAGCGGTCGTTGGGGGTCACCTCCGGAGGCATGACTCCTTCGTCACGGGTGTCCACGTGGGAGGGCTGAATACGAGAGCCACGGGTGACGATGGCCCAAACGCCGGAGCCCAGGGCTCCCAGGCCAAGGCCCCAGAGGGCCGCCCTTTTCAAAAAGATGCGCCGGCTACTTGCCACGGCTGCGACGCTGCCCGGTGTGGACGCCAGCTCTTCGCCCTGTGGCCGGGGCGCCAGTTGAGCATGGAGGGTGGCCAGGACCAGCCCGTACACTGTGGAGGCGATGAAGGTAGCCGCGGAGAAGCCCAGGGCGCCCCCTGGCACAGAGACCCCGAAGGGCCCACCCCCTGCCAGCGGCACCACCGCCAGGCTGGCAATAAGCCACACGGCCACGGACAGCACCATGCCCTGCCGCAGCGGTGCATGGCGAAGCCTCAAGCGCGCCGCCGTCCAGCCATAAGCAATGCCGATAGCACCACCCACGGGCACCAGGCCCACGGTGAGGGAGGCGAACATCAGCGGCTTGCCGAACTGTCGGAGCCGCTCTAGCAGGAAATCGAAGAGCTGGCCCGGGGTTATGCTCAGCAGCCTGTCCGAGAGCACCTCCTGAAGGGACGGGGCCCCTATGGCCAGGCGCAGGACTACCGTGGCCAGGGCCAGGGCTGCACCGGCAATGAGCCCGGCCCAGAGCCCTGCTCTCGCAAATTTTCGCGCTCTTGGGCCCACCCCATTCCTCCTCCTAAACCCACACCCACCTAGAGCCGCCGCTGGGCTAATCTCTCCCTTGTCCGAGGGCATCTGCTCAGTCTCATCTCGTCCCGGAATTCCCCAGCCACCGCACCCTGAAGGGTGCGGCATCATGCCCCCGCCTTCAGGCGGGGATACCCAGAAGCATTTTCGGGATAGCTTCTAGCCCATCCGAAGATCGCGGACATGGTTGGTCCAGTGCCTGGCTATGATCTCCAGGCGCTGGCGAAGGTTGGCGGGGGTGCCGTCGAACCGCACCAACACGGGCTTCTCCAGGTCACGGATGGACCGGGCGGCCCGGACCAGCCGCCCCTGCAACTGGCGGGCCTGGCTGACCAACTGCGGAATGCTCTCCCTTGCGTGCTGAGCGATGGCCCTGGCATTCATGTCATCGGTGGAGGCCTCCAGGCGCGTGGGCTGGCCGCCCCGGGCTACCGACTCCATGCCCTCGGCGGTCGCCTGGTGCCAGAACAGAAAATGGCAGAGGACATCCCTGGGGCCCCACTGGTCCACCTTTACCTGGGACGTGGCCCCTGGCCCCTCAAAGTAGGCCAGAGCATCTTGCACGCTCTTCTCCACATTGGCCAGTAGAGCATCGAACTGTCCTGCGTCACCCTGTTGCGCTTGCATGTGGCACCCCCCGTAAAAAAATTGGCGCTCCCCTGTCTACTAGTCTACCAACTCTCTCGCCACCTGGCAGCCGTTCAGGTGCATGTGGTACAGGAACACAAGGTGAAAGAGATCGCCCGGGTGGGCTGGCGCCCCAATCTTGCGGGCCATCTCCACGGGGAGGTCGTAGGTCTCCACAGCGTTCGCCGGCACAATTACCCGCACGCCCGCAACGTTGAGGGCGTTGGCCCGCAGCCGCAGGTGCATCGCCAGCGAGTAGGTACACAGGTCGGTGCAGTCGCCCACCACTATGCAGGTGCGAAGTTCCGGGTGGCTGTCCAGCCAGCCGTCCAGCCCGGTGCCAACGGCGGGGCTGAGGGAGTTTTTCTCGACTATGGTGAACCTGTCGGCGAAGGGTAGGCCCCGCAGCTCGGGGATGGTCTGGGACTCCTCAGTGCCCCGGACGCAGTGGGGCGGGAAGGCCCCGAACTCCTGGGCTGCCTGGTGATGGGTGTCCTGCGCCAGGACGAAGTGACGCATTCCGGCCCGCCACGCCCTCTGGAAGAGGTCAACCACGGGCTGCACCAGGCTGCCCACCCGAGGGCTGGCCAGGCTGCCGCTATGGCAAAAGCCCACCACCATGTCCGCCGAGAAGACGGCGGCGGCGCCCGGCTCCCCCAGCTCCCGCGACAGTGAGAAGGGCTTGAGGCCCCGGCGCCACTCCTCCAGGTACTCCAGGAAGAGGCGGCTCCGCTCCAGAAGGTCCGATGGCATGTCTCTCCCTGCGACCACCAGCTATCTACCAGTGTACCCATGCCCCTGGCTCGAGTCCACCGCCGCCCGCAGACCCCGGGGGCAGGGACAATGAGGCACCTGGACTACGGAGTGCGACCGGGGACGCGGCGCCTCTGCTCCGGCTCAGTACGCCGCCAACTCCTGGATGGCCGCGAGTATCTTCTCGCGGTTGGGGATGGCGGCCTCCTCCAGGGGAGGTGCGAAGGGAAAGGCAGGGACATCCTCCCCCGCCAGCCGGGTGACCGGGGCGTCCAGGGAGTCGAAGGCCTCCTGGACAATGATAGCAGCCACCTCGCCCCCCAGCCCGCCAGTGAGGTTGTCCTCGTGGACAATCAGTGCCCTGCCCGTCTTTCTGACCGAGCCAAGGATGGTCTCCTTGTCCAGAGGCGCCAGGGAGCGCAGGTCAATGACCTCCACACTCACGCCCTCCCTCTCAAGCTCCTGGGCCACGGCCAGACTGTGGTGGAGCATCAGGCCGTAGGTGAGCAGGGTCAACCTTGAGCCCTCCTTGCGGACCGCGGCCCGGTCCAGGGGCACGGTGTACTCCTCGTCGGGGACCTCCTCCTTGACCAGCCGGTAAACGGCCTTGTGCTCCAGGAAGATGACGGGGTCCTGGCAACGGATGGCGGCGCGCAACATGCCCGCAGCGTCGTAGGGGGTGGATGGTGCCACCACCCGCAGGCCAGGGACGTGGGCAAAGAGTGCCTCCACGCTTTGGGAGTGGTACAGCCCGCCGTGAATGGCACCGCCATAGGGCACGCGGACTACCAAAGGACAGTAGAAGTCGCCGTTGGAGCGGTAGCGGATGCGGGCTGCCTCGCTGATAAGCTGGTCCAGGGCGGAATGGATGAAATCGGCAAACTGGATCTCCGCCACGGGCACCATGCCATTCAGAGAGAGGCCTATGGCCACCCCCACGATGCCCGACTCCGCCAGGGGGGTGTCAATGACCCTATGCTCTCCGAAAGCAGAGAGCAACCCGGCGGTGGCCCGGAACACCCCGCCGGCTACCCCCACATCCTCCCCCAAAACGACGATCCGCGGGTCCCGGGCCATCTCCTGGTGCAACGTGTCGCGGATGGTGTCCACCAGGTTACGCACGGCCATGACTCACCTCACGGTGCCAGCACGTGGAGGCGCACGTCCTTCGGGTCCGGGTGAGGCTGCGCCTCGGCGTACTCCGTGGCGTCGTCCACCTCCGCCTCCACCCGGCGCTTCACCTCCTGGTCAGTGGCCTCGTCCAGCGCGCCTCCCTCCAGCAGGTACTGTCGGAAGCGAGGGACCGGGTCCCCCTTGCGTGCCTCCTCCACCTCCTCCCGGGCGCGGTAGCGACGGTCATCGTCGTTGCTGGTGTGTGCCCCGTAGCGGTAGACCCTTGCCTCGATTAGGGTGGGACCCTCCCCTCGGCGAGCGCGTTGGACAGCATCCAGGGTGGCGCGGTACACCTCCAACACGTCCAGACCGTCTACGGTAACGCCGGGGATGCCGTAGGCCTGGGCCCGCTGCGCCACGTCGGCCACGACCATCTGCTTGTGCTGTGGCACCGATATGGCGTAGCCGTTGTTCTCGCAGATGAACACAGTGGGGGTCTTGAGGACGGCGGCGAAGTTGAGCCCCTCATGGAAATCGCCCTTGCTGGTGGTCCCCTCTCCGAAATAGCACACCGTCACATCGTCCTCATCGCGAATGCGCGAAGCCAGGGCGATGCCTACGGCATGGGGTATCTGAGTGGCCACGGGGCTGGAGTGGGTGATGATGCGCAGGCGGCTGCACCCCCAGTGAAAGGGCATCTGGCGCCCGCCGCTGTTGGGGTCGCCCTCCCGAGAGAACATGTTCAGCATAACCTCCCGGGGGGTCATCCCCAGGGTAAGCACCACACCCAAGTCCCGGTAGTACGGAAGACAGAAGTCCTTGCCGGGGCGAAGGGCCGTGGCGCTTCCCACCTGGGCCGCCTCATGGCCATCGGAAGAGAGGCTGAACAGGACCTTGCCCTGCCGCGTCAGCAGGTCCACCCGCTGGTAGATGGCCCGGGTGAGGAGCATCAGATAGTACATCCGGCGCAAGTCCGCAGCCCCCAGGCCCAGAACATGCCGCGCCTCCCGCTCGCCCACAACCATCAATCACCCCCTGCGGCTAAACATAACGCGCCGGCCCTCTCGCTTGCTCGCGAGTCGTTGCCGGCGCTCCTCTTGCATTCTCACCCCGCTTGCCCTGTACGGGCCTTACCTCATGTTCCAGCCGGCCACCGCGGGGTCTTGTTAATGCCGGCTTAGCAATTAGTATATTCCAGAACAAATGGCCGTGTCAACTTTGTGGCGCGCGTCACAGACGCGACGTGTCATAAGGCTGGCCCGCCGCTCAAGGGCGCCTCACCACTGCCCCGGCAAGGAAATAGAGCGCCGGCGCCGCCAGGAGAAGTGTCGCGACTCCCGCCATTAAGATGAGCACTCCTGCACCAATGGCCATGTCGGCGACGCCAAACCCGGCGATGGCAAGGTTCAGGGCGGTGCGCAGGGTTACGCCGTCAAGGTAAACAGCACGGTTGGGATCGTCCCTGTCCAGCTTGGAATAGGGACCCCAACGTCCGTAGGTGTGTCCTTTTATGGCCTCTGACTGCGCTCTCGCAGTGGCAGCGTCCTCTACCAGCACCCCCGGGATGCTGGCATCTCTGGAGGTGATGATCTGCTCGGCAATCAATCCCTCTCTGATCTCCGCTCTGGTATCCAGGCCCTTCACCAGGAAGAAGAGGCCCGCGGCCACCAGAATCAGGCCAATCACCAATGTCGCAACCCATGGCGAGTGTCTTCTGATCAGCCACAACATGGCAATCTCCATCCTTTCCCGTCCTGTTCTTGAGGTGACCCGATTCCTTTTACATGAAGCTGTCCCAAAACCCTCACCCCCTGTGTCCCCCGCTCCCTTACCAAGGGAGCGGGGGAGAAAAGTGCAATCTGGGGGACACCCCCAGACCCCCGGCAGAGGGGGCGAAGCCCCTTCTGCACTCACCCATGCACGAACTTTGGGATAGCTTCATGAGAATATCGCAGGTGTCGAGCGCCAGAGGGTTTGACAAGCATGTCCTGAGCATGGTCGAAGGGTCAAAGGGCGGGCAGCCATCTGCTGAGGAAACGCAGGGAGAGTTTGCAGACGAGCGGGCCGGGGGGCGTGCGGCGCTCCTCTACCCTCCACCCACGGGGCGGACTATCTCCACCACGTCCCCGTCTTGCAGGACGACCCTGGGGAACTCCTGCCGCTCCAGCACCACGCCGTTGCGTGCCACCGCCACGAACTGAGAGTCTATCCCGCTGGCCTTGAGAAAGGTGGCCACGCTAATGGGTTCGTCCAGCTTTCTCTCCTTGCCGTTGATGGTGATGGTGATCACGAGCCTCCTCGCTCCGCAGGCGTCAGGCCGTGGCCTGGCCCGCCTCCCGCAGGCGCCAGGAGTCCTGGAGCACCTGCCTCAGCCCTCTGGCCGCCTGGGCCGGGTCCCGGCTGGCCATGATGGCGCTGACCACAGCCACACCACCGGCTCCCGCGTGAATCACCTGGTGGGCGTTCCCCAGCAGGATGCCCCCAATGCCCAGCACGGGCGCCCGCACGGCAGCCGCGACCTGGCGCACCAGCTCCGTACCACCCACCGGGCCGCCGGGGTGAGAGCGCGAGGGGAAAACAGTCCCCACTACGACCAGGTCGGCCCTCTGGCGCTCCGCCTCCACCGCCCCCTCCACGGTGTGCACCGACCGGCCTATGAGCAAGCTCCCGCCAGCCAACTGCCGGGCCACAGCCACCGGCAGGGCTTTTTCCCCCAGTTGCACCCCGTCGGCGCCGCAGGCCAGGGCCACGTCCACCCGCTCGTTCACAAAGAGGAGTGCCCGCTGCCTGGTCACCTCTCGCAGCCGCTGTGCCAGAGCGAGAAGCGGGCCGCCGGGCAGGTCCTTCTCCCTTAGCTGCACCAGGTCAACGCCGCCATCCACCGCCCTGGCCACCACCTCCTCCAGGGTGCGCTCCCCGGCCAGGCGCCTGTCGGTGACCAGAGCCAGGCAAGGGAGAGAGATGACCGACTTTGCACCCACAGGACGCTCCTCCCAATGCCGGCCCTGGCTTATCCCCCCACAGAGGCACACGGCCTGGATGCACTCACAACGCCCTCCACGGGGCTGCTGGGCGTGGCGTAGACCTTCCTGGGAATCCTGCCCGCCAGGTACGCCTTCCGCCCCGCCTCCACTCCCAGGCGAAAGGCCTCCGCCATGAGGCCAGGGTCCTTCGCCTGGGCAATAGCCGTGTTCACCAGCACCGCGTCGGCGCCCATCTCCATGGCCTGAGAGGCGTCGGATGGCACCCCCAGGCCCGCGTCCACCACCACGGGCACGGTGGCCTGTTCCACGATGATCTGTATCTCCTCGGCGGTGTGAATCCCCTGGCCGGAGCCAATGGCCGACCCAAGGGGCATGACCGTGGCACACCCTATCTCCTGGAGGTAGCGGGCCAGCACCGGGTCAGCGTGGATGTAGGGGAGCACCGTGAATCCATCAGCGATAAGCTGTCGGGCCGCCTCCAGGGTGCCCACCGGGTCCGGCAGCAGGTAACGAGGGTCAGGGATGACCTCCAGCTTCACCCAGTTGGGCAGCCCCAGGGCCCGTGCCAGCCTGGCCACCGTCAGTGCCTCCCCGGGTGTGCGGCACCCGGCCGTGTTGGGGAGGATGGTATACCGGGTGGTGTCTATGAAGTCCAGGATGGTCTTCTTGTTGGGATCGTCCAGGTCCAGGCGCCGGATAGCCACGGTCACAATTTCGGCGCCCGAGGACTCCAGGGCAGCCAGCATCTCCTGGTTGTTGCGGTACTTGCCGGTGCCCACCATGAGGCGGGACCGGAACTCCCACTGCCCAATACGAAGCAGGTCGTCACTCATACTGGCTCCTTGCCGCCTTCAGGGGGCTGGGCTAAACGCAACAGCCGCGGGGCAAACCCGCGGCTATCGTTGGTGGTCTCGTGCTGGCCTTCCTCCGCTGGCATTACCCAGGTCAGGTTCAGCCGGTCGGTGACGAGTTTGGCCACCCTCTCAGCCTGGCTTGCCCAAGCTCCCGGTGCGACTTCCTATATGGTTGTTGCTAATAGGCTACCATAGCCCGGAAGGCGGCGTCAACGCAGGCGGGTTTCACCCACCCTACTGCTGCGACTAGGCCAAGCAGTTGGGCCGTTGTGCGGAAATGAAGAGGGCCGTACCACAAAGTATCATGTCTCGTTGTAAGCCCTCAGGAAGTCCTCTCTTGATATCCCCGCTTGGGTGCATATTGTCCGCAAAGTTGAGCCCTTGATTCTCGAGCGGGCAGGCATGGTCAGAGGCGTTTTGGTCCCGTCAGGGTTCTCACGTACCATCGCGACGTGTTCTCGTTCCCTCACCAGCGTGAAGCCCAATATCTCCAGGGCCTTTATGACCCGAGACTTGGGCGCGTCCACAGGGAACCTGGTGGTCAAACATTTACTCCCGTTTCTGCAATAAACGCCTCCAGAACGGTTGGCTCCAACTCCAGCATCTCAGTGCCAAAGGTCTCGATATGGAACCGGATGGCTGACTTCACATCAGACAAGGCCTCCTCATAGCTATTGCCCTGCCCCACCACAACGCCCTTCAAGCCCAGCGGGTAAGCCACATACCCGTCGGGAGTCTTTTCCACCACAATCTTGATTTGACGGACCAAAGATCACCTCCGCCCCGCGTCTTTGATGCCCATTATAGCAGGCACTCCCAGGTGAGCCTGAGCCGCCCGGCTTTCCCTGGTCTAACGGTGCAAAGCGCGCTGGGGTGGGACAGTGCAACCCATCATAAGGTGGGTGTAGTCCTTCCTGAGAAGGACGGGACCCACCGCAAAACCACGTCACCGCCCAGAGGTGAGGTTTCACCCCCACCTACGCAACTGGGGAGGGGCGAAACCGCACCTGAAGACCGGAGAGATGATGGTTGACAGGCTTCCAGGCCGGGGCGTACATTTCCTCCATCCCATTGGACTGGGCCAAGGCCGGTTGAAGCGTCTCAGGCTTCCCGCCATGGGGCGCCAGTACAAGAAGCTGGGCCAGGAAGCCGTCAAGCAGAACCGGCCCTACAAGGACTACCTCCTCAGCCTCCTGGAGATGGAGGTAGCGCAGAGGGACGAGAACACCCAGAAGCGCCTCGTAACCGAGGGGTGAGAATCAAACGGCCTTCCGGAGGGTCGTCTTGTTAGACTACGCCCGGCTGTACCTGAAGGCTTGGGACTGGCGTCTCTTCCTCTTCATCCTCCTCTTCCTTGGCCTACCTAACGTCTACCAGATCTACCGTGTCTACCTCATCGGCAACGTCATCCCCGACCCGGGCAGCCTCGCCATCGTCTCCCAATGGCAATTCGTGGGGCTAGTGGTCGAGGTCTTCCAGGAAGGGACCGTGCTGGCCATCTTCTTCTTCCTCGGCAGCCAGTTGCGGAGCTCGGCTGCCATCCAGTTGGACAGGACCAAGAGCGTCTTCACCTTCATCTTCGTTGCGTCCCTCCTCTTCTCCCTCGGTATCTTCCTCTTCCGGGATGCCTTCATCACCGTTATAGGCACCTCCGGTGAGATTCAGGACCAAACGCGAGAGTTCCTGGGGATCAGCATTTTCAGTGTGCCCTTTAGCTTGCTCTCCGCTGCGATGGTCGTCCTGTTCGAGGCCCTGAGGAAGCGGGCCCTGATGTTCGCCATGGCTGTGAGCAACGTGCTCCTGTTGTTCGTGTTCGACAGCCTCTTCTTTGGAGGACACGCCTTCTCCCTCGATTTGGGAGTCATCGGCACCGCCTGGTCGACGCTGCTCTCCAGCGCGCTGCTGTTCACCTTCGGCACCATCTTCCTCTTCGCCAACATGCGCATCCCCGCTAGCAGCCTGCTTGTTCGCCCCTCCTTCGGGGACATGGGAGTTTACCTGCGCGTCGGGCTCGGCAGTGGCCTCGACAGCCTCGTGCGGAACGTTGCCTACTTCTTCATGATCATCAGGCTGGTCAACACCATCGGGGCGACGGAGATCGGGGGCTACTACCTGGCCATCCAGATACTTTGGAGCTTCATGCTCGTGCCCGTCCTCGCCTTCGCTGACTCCGCCAAGGCGCTGGTTGCCAACGCATCGGGTGACTTGCCGCGGATGAGGACACTTTGGCACGCGTCCATGTTCATCGTCGCGCTCTTCATGGTCGTGTGGATCGCCGCCGTGCCGGGGTTCGAGGGGTTCGCGGGAATCTTGAGTTCCGATGCCGCGACTGTCGCGTACGCCGTCACGGCCTTCGGCATCCTGTTCGTCCCTTACGTGCTGTTCTCCTTCAATACCGTCATGGACGCCTTCTTCTATGGGACGGGCAGGACAGAATACCTCGCCTACCAGTCCATCATCACCAACGGCACCGTCTACGTCGTCGCCTTCCTGCTCTACGTCAGTGGCGTCTGGACTCCCACTTTCGAAGGCGTCATGGTTTTGTTCTCTCTCGGCATCCTGGTCGACTCCATCCTCACTATGGCTTTCCTACTGAAGATTCTCTACCTCAGTCCAGCCAAGATTGGGAGGGGTACTCCAGCGTTAGCCTAAACTCTGGGACACCAACAGGATGCCAAGAAAGTCCGGGCGGCGCCGAGTTCAGCTTTGATTCTGTCCCGAAGCCCGTATCTGGCTGCACGCGATCGGGTAGTTTATCAGCGTCCTGTTAGAGTTGCGAAGTCGCACGCTGGTCGGACAGCGCTCCAAGTTCGTGTCCGGCCGTTTCAGTGAGCCAACCCACTCCCGTGCCCCCGCCTATATCTCCCGTTTTCTTCGCCCCAGCCTCTGGTAGGGGTGCGCCCTGACCACGTCCTCGTTGAGGGTGATGCCCAGGCCGGGCCCCTTGGGTAGCTCCACGTAGCCGTTCTTCTGCCGCGGCAGGCCATCCACTATCTGGAAGTACATGGGCTCGTAGAACTCGGCGTGGTACTCCTGGATGAGCCAGTTGGGCAGCGTGGCGTCCAGATGGAAGCTGGCCACGGTGCCGATGGGGCTCAGGACGTTGTGGGGCGCCATGAGGATGTGCTGCGCCTCGGCGATGGCTGCTATCTTCTTCAGTTCGGTGATGCCGCCTGCGTTGCCGATGTCCGGCTGGAGGATGTCAGCGGCCTCGGCCTTGACCACCTCGAAGAAGGGGAACTTCAGGAAGAGCCGCTCCCCCGTGGCGATGGGTATGTTCACCCTGCGCCTCACCTGGACCAGCTCGGAGATGTTCTCCGGCGAGACGGGCTCCTCGTACCAGAAGGGGCGGTACTTCTCCAGGCGTTGGCCCAGGTGGATGGCGGTGTACACGTTGAACTTGGCGTGTGCCTCCACCAGGATGTCCACGTTGGGCCCCACGGCCTCGCGCACCGCCGCCACCCGGTCCTCGGCGAGCTGCGCCTCCGGGGGCGAGATGATGTAGAAGTTGTCCTGCCCGAAGGGGTCGAACTTCATGGCGGTGTAGCCCTTGGCGACGACCTGTTTGGCCTCCCGTGCATTCTGCTCCGGGGTGCCGGGGTTGGTGTACCAGCCGTTGGCATAGACCCGCAGCCTCTCGTGGTAGGGGCCGCCCAGGAGTTCGTAGACGGGCAGCCCCAGGGCCTTCCCCTTCAGGTCCCACAGGGCCATGTCTATGCCCGAGAGGGCGGTGCTCATGACCTTGCCGCCTCGGGCGCCGCTGTCCAGGTAGAGGCGCGTCCAGTGGACCTCGGTGTGAAGAGGGTTTTTCCCGATGAGGTACTCCTCCGCCAGCTCCCCCAGGATGCCGACAAGCTGCTCCTCGTGGGCCATGAGGCTGGCCTCCCCCAGGCCCACCAGGCCCTCGTCGGTGAGCAGCTTGAGGAGCAGCCAGTTGCGGCGAGCGTTCCTGTGCTGCGTGTATACGGCGAAGGTCTCCAGCCCTGTGATCTTCATCGCTGCTTCCCTCCAGCCTGGCACGATTTGGCGTGAGGATACCTCGCAGGCAGCCCGGTTGTCGAGGATGCGCCTAGCCTGCTGCCCCGTCGAACTCCACCACCCCGGCCCGCTCCCGCTGGAAGGCCACGTACCCCTGGCGGTCCATGAGCGGCCTGGCCGCCGCCAGCACCTCCCTGGCCTTCCGGGCGCCGTCGGCCAAGAGGTCAATGACCGTCATGGCCATGGCCCTGGCGGGGACGAGCACCGCCATCTCGTAGTCCTGGACCAGGTAGTCCTTGCCATGTCCCGTGCCCGTGGCCCCCGCCACGTAGGGGTGTATGGAGGGCACCACATGGCTCAGGTCCCCCATGTCCGTGGAGCCACCGCGAGTGAAGTCTGGGCTCCGGACGACCACCTTCCCCTTTCCCACCAGCTCCCGGGCGTTGGCGGCGAACACCTCCTGGAGCCCCGGCTCGTTGCACATGGGCAGGTACCCGGCGATGGTCTCTATCCTGACCCTTGCTCCCACTGCCAGGGCGCCCGCCTTGAAGCACCGGTCCACCCTGCGACTGTTCTCCACCAGCGCCTCCAGGTTCGAGGAGCGCACCCGCCACTCCAGGCGGACGTCGGCGGGCACGGCGCTCACTGCCTCGCCGCCGCGGGTCATGATGCCATGGACTCGCACCGTGTCCTTCTCCTGGAAGGCCTCACGGTTGGCGTGGATGGCGGAGAGGGCCAGCATGGCGGCGTTCAGGGCATTGACACCCAGGTGGGGCGAGCCTCCCGCGTGGGCCCCCCGCCCGATGAACTGGACGTACTTCACCACGTGGCCGTTGCTGGTGCCGCCCACCTCCACGCTCTTCCCGCTCATGTTGCTGGAGGTGTGGCACATCATAGCCATGTCCACGTCATCGAACTCCCCCAGGCGGACCAACTCCTGCTTTCCTCCCAGGAGTTCAGTCCTCCCCTCCTCACGCAGCCGCAGGCGACGCTCCACCTCGATGAGTTCCTCGGCGGGGACGGCGAAGGGCACCACGGCCCCCGATAGATGTGACAGCACCTCCGGGGCCAGCAGCCCCACAGTGGCCCCCAGCATCATGGCGATCTGGGCATGGTGCCCGCAGGCGTGGGCCGCGCCCGTGGCGGGGTCGGCGTGGGGATGGTCAGGGACGCGGAGGGAGTCCAGTTCGCCGATGATGGCGACGGCGGGCCCCGGGCCAGCGCCACCCTGCATGCGGCCCTTGACGCCGGTTATGGCCAGCCCGGCACGGTAGGGTATGCCCAACTCCCGGAACCAGCCCTGCACCAGCGCCGAGGTCTTCTCCTCGGTGAAGCCGGTCTCCGGGCTGGCCAGGATGGCGCGGGCCAGGGCAATGAGGTCCGCTCCGCGCTGGTCTATACGGGCGCAAGCTATGCGCTTCAGCCCCTCCACCGAGCTATCCAGCATACCATCCTCCCGACTATGTAATGTACATTACTGGCCCTCGCCGCTGTACTCCTCCTCCCTGGCGAAGCTGCGCATCAGCTTGAGGTACTCCGCCCTGGTCATGGCTGGCTTGTGGGCAGAGAGGACCCGCTGTGCCCCCGATGCGCCATCGGCCAGCAGGTCCACCAGCGTCATGGCCATGGCGGTGGCCGGGTTCAGCACCGCGGCGCGGTAGTCCTTGATCACGTAGTCCGCGCCGTGGCCCACCCCCGTGGCGCCGCCGGCGTAGGGGTGAACGGCGGGCATGATGTGGCTGACGTCGCCCATGTCGGTGGAGCCGGTGCGGTGCTCTATCTGGGCCACGTTCTCCTGACCGACCACCGCCTCGGCATTGGCCCGGTAGATGGCAGCCAGCGTCCGGTCAACCCGCAGGGGCAGGTAGCCAGGCAGGGTGGTGATCTGCACCCGCCCCCCCACCGCCAGCGCCCCGGCCCGCAGGGAGCGGTCCACCTTCCGGTCCGCGTCCTGAATGGCCTGGATGGTCTTGCCTCGCACGAAGGTCTCCAGCCGCACGTCGGCAGGCACGGCGCTCACCGCCTCGCCCCCCTTGGTGATGATGGGGTGAACGCGGACAGTGTCCTGGTCCTGGAAGGTCTCGCGGTTGGCGTGAATGGCGGAGAGGGCCAGCATGGCGGCGTTCAGCGCGTTGATGCCCAGGTGGGGCGAGCCTCCCGCATGTGCTCCCCGCCCGATGAACCGCGCCTGCTTGGCCACGGTGCCGTTGTTGGTGCCGGGCAGCGCCAGGAGCTTGTCATGCGGGTCGCTGGTGGTATGGGTCATCATGGCCAGGTCTATGTTGTCGAACTCTCCCAGGCGGATGAACTCCGGCTTGCCACCCAGGAACTCGACCTTCCCCTCCTCGCGCAGGCCCATGCGGTACTCGATCTCGATGTACTCCTCGGCGGGGACAGCCAGGAAGGCGACCCGCCCCCTCATGGAGCGCACCACCTGCGGCGAGTCCTTTAGCGCCATGGCGACCCCCAGCATCATGGCTAGCTGGGCATGGTGGCCGCAG
Source organism: Chloroflexota bacterium (assembly GCA_016190445.1). Lineage (GTDB taxonomy): Bacteria > Chloroflexota > Dehalococcoidia > Lucifugimonadales > JACPQL01 > JACPQL01. The sequence goes on along the minus strand of JACPQL010000026.1, from coordinate 15,935 downwards.
GCATGGGCCGCGCCCGTCTCCGGGTCGGCGTGCGGGTGCCCTCGCACTATCAAGGAGTCCAGCTCGCCGATGACGGCCACCGTGGGCCCAGGCCCACCGCACTCCAGCGCCCCCTTGAGCCCCGTGAGGGCGATGCCGTCCCGATAGGGTATCCCCATCTCCCGGAACCGCTCCGCCACAAATCGCGACGTCTTCACCTCGCGGAAGCCCGGCTCAGGGTTGGCCAGGACGTGCTCCGCAATGCGCACCAGCTCGTCGGCACGGCGCTCCAGGGCCGCTCGGAGCGCCGCCTTCACCTCGTCTCTGCCTGGCATGGGCTACCTCCTAGCGTGGTGAATCAGGAAACCACTGCAAAATGTCATTCCGAGCGGCAGCGAGGAATCTGGTGGTGGGGGCCGCCTCCCCGCCAGATGCTTCACGGAGTTTACCCTGAGCGATGGCGAAGGGTTCAGCATGACAATGCCAGCCTCGCCCCGACATGTCGGGGCAGCGAATCCCTGACTCAGGACACTAGGAGGATTCTAGCAGACACAGTCGCCCCACGAATATAATGCGCGCATGAAGGTGGTCATAGCGCCGCAAGGGTTCAAGGGGAGCCTCAGCGCCATGGAGGCGGCGCGAGCCATGGAGGCGGGGCTGCGCCGCGTCCTGCCCGACGCCGAGGTGGCGCTGGTGCCCGTGGCCGATGGCGGCGACGGCACCCTGGAGGCGCTGGTGGAGAGCTCCGGCGGCTCGGTACGCACCGCCACCGTGACGGGACCCCTGGGGGAGCCGGTAGAGGCGGCCTGGGGCGCCATGGGCGACGGGCTGACGGCGGTGGTGGAGATGGCCCGCGCCTCCGGCCTGGTGCTGGTGCCCCGCGACCGGCTGGACCCGCGCCGCGCCACCACCTACGGCACGGGCGAGCTGGTCCGACACGCCCTGGACGCCGGTTTCCGCCGCTTCATCGTGGCCATAGGTGGCAGCGCCACCAACGACGGCGGCGCGGGCATGGCAAAGGCCCTGGGCGCCCGCCTCCTGGACTCCGATGGCAAGGGGCTACCCGAGGGCGGCGCGGCCCTGGCCCGCCTGGAGCGCATTGACCTTTCGGGCCTTGACCCGCGGCTGCGGGAGTGCACCGTGGAGGTGGCCACCGACGTCTCCAACCCTCTCTGCAGCCCAACGGGCGCCTCGGCGGTGTACGGTCCCCAGAAGGGGGCGACGCCCCAGATGGTGGCGGAGCTGGACGCGGCCCTGGCCCACTATGCCGAGGTGCTGCGTCGTGACCTGGGCGTCGACGTGGCGGACGTGCCCGGAGCGGGGGCGGCTGGCGGCCTGGGGGCAGGCCTCATGGCCTTCCTGGGCGCAAAGCTACGCTCTGGGGTGGACGTGGTGTGCGACGCCGTGGGGCTGGACCGCCACCTGGAGAGCGCCTCCCTGGTGCTGACGGGAGAGGGTCGCCTGGACGGGCAGACCGTGTTCAACAAGGCGCCCATCGGCGTGGCGCGCCGGGCCAAGGCGCGGGGCCTGCCGGTGATAGCCGTGGCTGGCTCCCTGGGCCCTGGGTACGAGGCGGTGTTCCAGCACGGGATAGACGGCGTGGAGGCGGCGGTGTCCGCCCCCATGACGCTGGAGGAAGCTCTGGCGAACACCCCTGCCCTTCTTGCCGCCGCCACCGAGCGGGTGTTGAGGATGATGGTGGGGAGGGGGCTCGATGCCGCTGGCTAGGAGTTGTCCGGGAATTCCGCCGGCACCCCCGGCTTCAGCCCACAGTATCATGCCCTCGGCTGAAGCCCGCGGTGTACTAGGTCTTTCTCGGGTACTGTCCTAACTTGAAAGGTCGGGGGGCTTGCAGCGCCACTCGGCAGAAGGCATCCATCAAGAATTGCTACAAGGGATTGACCCGCTGCGGAAACCGTGCTACCTTCCCCTTCGGGATGGGGAATCTGTAGCAGGAGAGAGCCACGATGGCAGACATGAACGCTGTCAAGTTTGAGCTTCCGGTCCATATTGTCAAGTATCTCGGCAAAGGTGACATCGGAAAGGCGTGTGAGGGAATCTGGAAAATAGCTGACCAACTATCTGTGACTGAGTCTGAGGAGTACGAAGTCAAAGAAGAACTCGAACTTTTGAAGAGGAAGTATTATCCCTCACCCAATACGGTGCCTGAGGATGTCTCAGACCTGAACGTTGCGATACAGGTACTCAAATACCGGCGGGAGAGACGGCAGTATTATCTGGAAAACATGATGCGCTTGCTAGAGCTTCACATCCAGTCCAGAGAGAAGCCCGGCAAGTAATCGAAATTCCGTAGGGTGGGTGAAACCCACCTCTTGGGGGCGACGGGTGGGTGGGTTTCGTCCTTCTCAGGAAGGGCTACACTCACCCTACGGATTCAGCTCGTCCCTTCGACACGTTCAAAGTGTGTGAATCAATGCCGCGACGCATCATCGTCATTCCGGCGTAGGCCGGAATCCAGTGGCGCTCCATGGTGAGTGGCTCACGTCTCTGGGTTCCGGCCCACGGCCTTCGCCGGGGCAAGCCTTTCGCCGGAACGACGAACGCCGGCCGATTTACTCACAAGCCCCTGAGCCCGTAGAAAGGGCGGCTCGGGCTTTTTCCGCGACCTGCTACGTCGCAGGGCGGGGCTTCTCCCTGGCGGCCTGCTCGCCCGCAATCCGGCCAGAGGAGATGCACTCTGCAAGGTTGCCCCCACCCGTGTAGAGCATGCCAAACACCGAGCCCAGCTCGCCAATGGCGTAGAGGCCGGGGATGGGCTCTCCGTCCACGCCCATGACCTGGGACTTGGGATTGCGTCGCGGACCTCCCTGGGTGTTTGGGCCCCCGGGCCAGAGCGTCACTGCGTAGTAAGGAGGGGTGTCCAGGAGGACCAGGCTTTCGGGCCTCCTGCGGAACTCGGCGTCACTGCCGTTCCGACAGTAGCTGTTGTAGCTCTCCACCGTCCGCTGAAGCCTGGCGGGTTCTATCCCCAGCCTCTCCGCCAGGTCCCTCACCGTCTCCGCCCGGGCTATCCAGCCCCTCTCTATCTCTTGGCTGTTGTCTTCACTCCATCGGTAGAAGCCGCCAGGGCCAGCCGAGCCATGACGGGTGTTGGGTAGAGGGCCGTCCGCCATCCTTCTCTGGTCCATGATCCAGTAGGCGGGGATCCGGGGATAGCGCAGTCCCCGTGACTCGTAGAGGCCCAGCTCGTAGTTCACATGGTGCTGCTTGAAGTTCTCGTTGGTGAACCTGCGGCCCCCTTTGTCCACGATAACGTAGCCGCAGGTGGCGGTGGACCGACCGGGCTCGGGATCACGGCCCTCGGATGTCTCAAGCCTTCCGCGCCTGACGGAGGGTGCAAAAGCGAAAGGCATCTCCTGGAACTTCATGGTGAACCCGGCGGATGCGCAGTTCATGTGCCACAGGTCTGCACCGACCCCCATGGCCATCCTCACCCCGTCCCCGGTGTTGGCCGGGGCGCCGTCAAAGTAGAAAGGATAGCATCTCAGGAACTGTAGCTTCATCTGCTCATCGAACTCGAAGCCGCCTGTGGCCAGGATGACAGCCCGCGCGGCCCTGATGTTCATGTACTTGCCGTCCGGCCCACGGGCGGCCACGCCTATCACTTCCCCATGTTGATTGCGGATGAGCCTGTTGGCCTGGACCCCGTGCAACACCTGTATGCCACGCTGGCTGACCAGCCCCTTGAGAAAGGCCATGAAGCCCGGCCCGTCGTTCTCAAAGTAGCAGTACTGGATAAGCTCGTTGCCGGGCACCTCCCTGTGGCTACCGCCCACGCCCGGCCAGGGCCTCACCTTGCCCCCCATCTGCTGCACCCACTGCCTGTTTTGACACGTGTACTCAGCCCACACCCGGATGCTTTCCATGTCCGTCCAGTACATCTCCTTGGACGCCCGGCAGAGGGTGCGCTGGTACTCCTCGACGCCCTTCACATCGGAGGGGCTGATGAAGTTGCCGCCGGACATGGAGGTGTTGCTGACATGGCTTTCGGCGGGCTGCTTTTCCAGCACCAGCACTTCGGCGCCCGTATCGTGGGCCGTCACGGCCGCCACGGCCCCGGCGCCTCCATACCCGACAACCACGACGTCAGCCCCAGCGTGCCACGAGGTCCTGTCAACTATCAGCATGTGCTCCTCCTTGAGGGCGCCCAGGCTGGCGACAAGATAACACATCCAGTCAAGCCCCGCTGCCCCTGCGCTCCTGCCTCTCCACCCAGGCGCGCATCCCCTCCCGCGCCTCCGGGGAATAGAAGGACTGCTGCCGAAGGTACTGCTCGTAGGGGAACGCGGCGGCGGGCGGCTCCAGGGTCTTTAAGAGATTGGCCTTGGTGAACTGGATGGCCGAGGGCGGGTGCCTGGCGATGCGCCGCGCCACGTCCATGGCCGTGGGGAGCACCTGGGCGTCGGGCACCACCATGTTCACCAGGCCGAAGTGGTGGGCCCGCTCCGCCGAGACCATGTCGGCGGTGAAGCACAGCTCCGCGATGAAGCAGTAGGGAATGTTCTGGTAGCCGAAGGGGGTGGCCAAGTCCAGGATGCCCCGGGCCACCTCCGGCATCCCGAACTTCGTACCCTCCCCGGCGATGCGGATATCGCACCGGAGCAGGCAGAGGTTCAAGCCGGCGCCCAGGCAGTAGCCGTGGACGGCGGCCACCACCGGCTTGCGCAGCTCCGGAGTGCCCCAGTCGCTGGTGAATACGCGGCGCCCCGGCGGGGCCAGGCGGGGCTGGCCCGTCTCCGCCCACTCCTTGACGTCGGCGCCGGCGCAGAAGGCCCTGCCCTCGCCCCGCAGCACCGCCACCCGCGCCTGCGGGTCGTCGTCAAAGCGGCAGAAGGCCTCCTCCAGGTCGGCCAGCATCCGGGAGCCCCAGGCGTTGAGCCGCTCCGGGCGGTCCATGGAGATGACAACGATGTAGGGCTCTGGCTCCTCGTACTTCACATACTGCACGGGTCCCTCCTTGCCCTCACCCCCTCGGTCCCCCTCTCCCCTTCCTGAGGAAGGGGAGAGGGGGAGGGAAAAGCTTTCTGGGGACACCCCAGACCCCGGCAGGGAACCTCAGGTTCCCTGCACCCTCCTGAGGCGTCAACAAGCCGCACCAGAGGTGCCACCGCACGAAGCTGTTTCAAACTCCTGCTGGGCCGCGAGGGTGCGCGCCAACATGGTTTTCCCACCCACCTGCCCTTGGACTGCGTCTGAGAGCACCAAGGATCTGAGTAGCGAGTGTGGCTAGGCCGAAGGGGGCATGAAGGGGCAACAGGGCTCGGCGGCGAACATGTCGCCGCTCATGGCGTAGGCGCGGGCGCGGCAGCCGCCGCACACGGCGTTGAAGGGGCAGAGGCCGCACTTGCCCTTGAGCAGCGAGGGGTCGCGCAGGTCGCGGAACAGCGCCGACTCCTGGTACACCCGCACCAGGGAGTCGGTGCGGACGTTCCCCGCGCAGACGGGGAGGAAGCCGCTGGGGAAGACCTCACCCACGTGGGAGACAAACAGGACGCCCTTGCCATCATTGGTGCTGACAGGGACCCGGATGTCGCCCTGGGGGAACCCGTGCTGACGCCACTCCCGCAGCAGCGTCACCCGGCGGAAGGGCTGGCCCATGGTGGCCTTGAGGCGATAGGGCGCACCCTCGGCCAGGTCCGCCAGCCAGGTGTACACCTCCTCGTGCTCCTCGGGGGAGAGCACGTCCTCCACCAGGGTGTTGGCCCGGCCAGTGGGCACCAGGAAGAACACGTCCCACATGACGGCGCCCCACTCGGCCACCCGCTCGGCGATCGCGGGAAGGTCCTGCCTGGTCCGGCGGGTCACCGTGGTGTTTACCTGCACCGATAGGCCCACCTCTCTGGCCACAGCCACCGTCTGGCGCGCTCGCTCATAGGAGCCGGCGACGCCGCGGAAGCTGTCATGAGTGTCGGGGCACGAGCCGTCCAGGCTCACTGAGATGTGGCGCACTCCTGTCTCTCGCACCCTGGCCAGGTTCCTGCCGTTGCTCAGCGCGGTGGCCGCGGGAGAGAGGGAGACCACCAGCCCGTGCTCAACGCCGTAGCGCGCCAGCTCCAAGATGTCCCGCCGCATGAGAGGGTCGCCCCCGCTGAGCACCAGTATCGGCCTCTGGGGGAAGGAGGCGAGTTCGTCAATAACGCGGGTGCGGCCCTCCTCTGTGGACAGCTCCAGAGGGTGGCGCTGGGGGATGGCACTGGCTCGACAGTGGACGCAGGCCAGGGCGCAGGCGCGGGTCGTCTCCCAGAAGACTATCACCGGCGACTGGGCGTAGTCGTTCTGGGGGAGGACCCGGCCCTTCAGGTCGGCCAACGTCACGGTGGTCACTGACCGCTCCCGTGGGCGCCTGCCGTCACGGCGCCTATCTCCTCGTCGGTCAGGTAGCAGGCCGGGTCGGCCGCCCACACGTCGCCGTGAGCGGCCTCCGCCCGCACCCGCAGGTTGCCGTTGCAGATGTCCAGGAAGCGGCACCGGGAGCACCGCCCGGTGAGGAGGTGCTTGCGGTCCTTCAGGCCGCGCATCAGGGGGTCGGAGGTGTCCTCCCAGACCCGGCTGAAGGGGCGCTGCCTGACGTTGCCGAAGGAGTACCCCCACCAGAACTGGTCGGCGTGGACGTTGCCCAGGTTGTCCACGCAGGCGATGCCGATGCCGGAGGCGTTGCCACCGTTGCGGCGCAGCAGGGCCAGGACCTCCTTGGCCCGCTGGGGGTCCTCTTGGGCCAGGCGCAGCACCATGTACGCACCGTCCGCGTGGTTGTCCACGGTGAGGACCTCGGTGTCCAGGCCACGACGGTGGAACTCCTGAGTCCACCGAAAGATGGAGTCCACGGCGGCCCTCGCCTCTGAGGAGTCCAAGGCCAGGTCCGGTACCCGTGTGGCCCGGCCAGCGTAGGCCAGGTGGTAGATACAGAGCCGGGGAATGCCCTCTCGCTCCACCAGTTCGAAGACAGAGTCCAACTCTCCCATGTTGCGCCGTGTGAGGGTGAAGCGGAGGCTGACCCGCAGCCCCACGGCCATGGTGTTGCGGATACCAGCCAGTGCCTCGCGGAAGGCGCCCCGCACGCCCCGGAAGCGGTCGTTGGCATCCTCCATGCCGTCAATGCTGATGCCGGCGTAGAGCACCCCCGCCGCCTTGAGCCTGCTCGCCACCTCCTGGGTGATGAGCGTGCCGTTGGTGGAGAGGCCGACGCGCAGCCCTTTTTGCGCGGCGTAGGGCAGGAGCTCGAAGAGGTCGTGGCGCAGCAGGGGCTCACCGCCGGAGAAGAGCACCACGGGCACCCGGTAGCCCGCCAGGTCGTCAAGCAGCGCCCTGGCCTCTGCTGAGGTGAGCTCGCCGGGGTAGTCCCGGTCCTGGGAGGTGGAGTAGCAGTGGAGGCAGTGGAGGTTGCAGCGGCGGGTGACGTTCCACACCACCACGGGGCGGTGGTGCACCGTGGGCTGGAGGGGCGCGGCGTGGGGGTGTGAGACCGCCTCGCCGTAGCGGAGCGCGTCCCCGGGCGTGGCACGCCCGCATAGGAGCCGGGTTACGTTCAGCATTCTTCCCTCGTGGCGCTAAATCACCTATCTATACTACAGCCAGCTTGGCCTGCGCGCCAGAGGTAAGCCCCCAAACCCCCGGCGGGGGCTCCGCCCCCTGCACCCCTGGGGATAGCAACAAAACTCAGCGGTTTTGAAAGTGGTTGTTGCTTTACGAACCCACAGGATCCTAGTGCGGCCCCCATTCCCCACACCACTCGCCTGAAGTACCGTGCGTCATAGCATGGCCCGCACCTTTTTCATGGGCAAACTTGAGGGCATTAGCAAACGCATTGTCCTCACTGGAGTATATCCAGTCCGCTGTTTTCCAGCCGCATATCTGACACGTGATAACCACATCTATCATGTAGCGTGCCCCCCGTTGAGACTGGCTTGTAGCGAGTTCGCCTTTGCAATTCCCAGGCCCTGCTGCAATCCCCGTTGTCCGGGGGAATCCAGAGGGGGCGAAGCCCCTTCTGGTGGGGGACTGGGGGTGTCCCCCAGATTCATTTCTCTCCCCCTCTCCCACAGGGTGGGAGAGGGGGAGCAAGGGGGTGAGGGTGCGATAGTTCCTACTCCTCCACAGGCTTGGTGACCGGCTCGCCCGCGCCGTAGAAGTAGGCGCCGCGCCCCGCGCCGCCCGTGGTCCCGGCCACCACGATGTCGAAGCAGTCGGGGGTCTCCACGATTGGTAGCGGTGTCTCCGGACAATCCCACAGCCACTGGAGTTCCGGATGGGCGATGAGCAGGCCCTTCTTCTCCTTGGAAAGCATCAGAAGGCGGAAGGGCATCCGCGCCCGACGGTACAGTTCCTGCCGGATGCGCTCCTTATCCCACCCCGCCTCGTGGAAGAGCGTGGCGTGCTCCGGGCAGATGATGACGGTGTTGTGCTCCTTCTCGTCCAGGCCGTAGCGGGGGTCGGCGCGCCGCCCCATGAGCCACAGCCCTGTGCCCACCTGGGCCACGTTGGTGGCGGCGGTGGAGAATACCTCCACCAGGTTCTCCGGGACGCTGTTGGTGAAGTCTTTCAGCTCGCAGATGCCGTAGACGAACCAGACCGTCACCGTGCTGGCGTCTTTGTCGTAGCCGTGCTCCACGTGGTAGGGCTCCCACGGGCTCCCCTCCACATTCTCGGCAAAACACATGCTGTACTTGGTGGGCGAGCCGATGGTGTCCATGTCCGAGACAGCGGGGTAGGTGTGGCCCACGTTCATCATCACCAGGCGCAGGGCGCGGCCAATTACGCTGTTGGCATAGGACACGGATCCCGGCCCCAGGGCGCAGCACCCGGAGTTGATGTTGAGCCTGGACGCGATGGGGCCGTTGACAAGGATGAGGGGTGCGTGGGGCCCGGTGGACATGGCCTTGTTGCGCAGGTACATCTTGGGGTCGGCGAGGCACTGGACCGCCGCGATGACCACGGGCAGGTGATCGGGACGGCACCCGGCCATGACGGCGTTTATGGCTATCTTCTCCACCGTGGCTATGCCAAAGCCGGGCTCAAGGACCACGACCACCTCGTCCCGCTTGCGCTTGGTGCCCTGGAGCATCCGCTCCACCGCCTGGGCTGTGGGAGGCACCAGGGGGAAGCCGTCGCTCCACGCCTGCTCCAGGAAGTGGTCATTCATCCGCTGGGCGGCCGCCAGCAGGTCGCCGTCCTGGAAGGTGAGGACCTCTGTGGGCTTGGGCCGAGGCGCAGCGGGCGCCGCTTCCACCGGCTGCGTGAGACCAGCGATCACCTGGTCTATGGAGGCGTCCACCATCTGGTGAATGCGCTCTTGCGTCTGGTTGGTGAAGGGGGTAGGCATCACCGCGATGGGAAAGGAGGGCAGGCCGAAGTTCTCGCCGCTGCGGCGGGCATCGTGGATGAAGTGCTGGGCCGTCCAGCTCACCGTAGGTATGCGCCGCTTCTCGAACTCGACCATGTCGTGGACCAGCCACGATGTGCAGGAGCCTCAGTCGCTGGTACTGCCCACCACCACGTCGCACTCGGCAGCCACGCGGTCGGCGTCCTTGGCTGTGGCGTGGCGCAGAGAGGCCCCCACCGAGCCCTGGTAATGCTTGAAACTCGCTCCAGGGAACTTCTGGGAGATCAGCTCCGCCACCCGGTCCAGGGCAACGTCGCCGCCGGCCTTCATGTTCCACCACAGGCCCACCCGCTTGCCCGCCAGGGTGGTGAGCCTGGGGGCGGGGTCCACCTTGTGCTCCACCGTCTGGGCCACCGGATTCAGGACGTCTAGCCTTGCCATGAGGGTACCTCCTGCGCTACGTTCAACTCCTCCCCATATCCTCCGAGGCGCTACTGCCCGCTATGCTGCCGAAGACGGACCCTCCCATGAGGCCCGAGCCGCCCGGGTAGTTGTGGTAGAAGAGCCCACCCACCAGCTCCCCAGCGCCGTACAGCCCGGGGATGGGGCGCTCATCCTGGTCCAGGACCTGGGCCCTGGTGTTGATCTTGAGCCCCCCGAAGGTGAAGGTGATGCCACAGGTCACGGCGTACCCCACGAAGGGCGGCGTGTCCAGAGGAAGGGCCCAGTTGGACTTGGGGGGCATGATGCCTAGGGTGTGCTTGCTGTCCAGCGCCGTGGGGTTGTATTCACCGGCCTGGACCGCGGCGTTGAACTCCCGTACTGTCCGCACCAGCCCCTCTCGGTCTATGCCCAGCCGGTCGGCCAGAGCCTCGATGGTGTTGGCCTGGGCCATGGTCACCTGAGGTATATGGTACTCGTCGCGCAGCAGGTGCTTCACCTTGTCGTCGAAGAGCTGGAAGGCCGCCTGCTGGGGCTGCTTCAGTATCTCCCGGCCGTACTTGGCGTAGGTGTAGTTGCGAAAGTCGGCGCCCTCGTCCACGAACCGCTCCCCACGCACGTTCACGATGAGGCCGAAGGGGTAGGAGTGCTTCTGGAAGAGGTCTGCCACGTTCCGGTCCCCGAAGGGCGGGGCGTTCAGGTCCCAGGCCACGGCGTGGCAGCCGGACCAGTGGCCGTAGGGCTGTGCGCCTATCTCCAGGGCCATCCGGATGCCGTCCCCCGTGTTGTAGCGGACGCCCCGGACCTTGACCATCTCCCAGCCAGCGCCAAGGTATCGCGTGCGCATCTCAGCGTTGGCCTCAAAGCCGCCGCAGGCCAGGACCACGGCTCTGGCGCTGAAATCAGCGTACCCCTGGGGGGAGCGTGCCTTCACGCCACACACCCTGGCTTTAGAGTCCACCAGGAGGCTGACCGCCCCCGTCTCGTACCGGACAGTCACGCCCGCCTTCTCGGCAATCTGGAACTCCTGGTCAGAGAGCCCCTTTCCAGCGCCCACCGCCTCCAGGACCAGGCCACCCCAGAAATGGTACTTGTCGCCCAGGCGAAAGGCCTGCCGGCCCCACAGGGGAACGAAGTGCATGCCGCTCTCCTGAAGCCAGCGCATGGTTGGGTTGGACTGGGATACCAGCACCTGGGCCAGCTCCGGGTCGGAGCGCCCCTCCGTCACCCGCATCAGGTCCTCGTAGAACTGGTCCTGGGAATAGCGCCCCACCTCCATGGAGGCGGCCTCCTTTGGCGAGAGGTCGGGGATGAGAGCGCGGACATCCTCCATCCCCTCGTAGGCGAAGCGTATGGCGCCGCCGGTGAAGTAGGTGTTGCCACCTCGAAAGTGCTCCGGGGCCCGTTCCAGGACCAGCACCCGGCAACCGCGCTGCGCCGCGGCAATGGCCGCGCAGAGCGCGGCGTTGCCCGCCCCCACCACCACCACATCGTAGGAATCGGAATCGCGCATGGCCTCTCTCCTGCGTTGAGATCAGATGATGCCTTGCTGGCGCCACTGGGCCAGCTCCCCCGGCTTTGCATCCAGGAGCCCGCTGTACACCTGCTCATTGTGCTGACCGAGGGTAGGGCCTGCCCAACGGACCTTGCCAGGGGTGCGGACGAGCCGCGGCACCACGCACTGCATCTTGATGCAGCCCAGCTCGGGGTCCGGCACCTCAACGATGTCCTCTCGGGCCTGGTAGTGGGGGTCCTCAAGTATCTGGTCAGTGTTGTACACGGGGAAGACCACGGCGCCCGCCTCATGGAGCACCCGGTAGGCCTCATCCAGCGGCCGCGCTCCAATCCACTCACCCACCACCCGGTCCACCTCGTCCACGTTCTTTACCCTGGCGGGGTTGTCCTTGAAGTGGGGGTGAGTGAGCAGGTCCTCCCGCCCCATGGCCTTGGCCAGGGGCTCCCACACCCCCTGGGTGGTGGCCGAAAGGGAGAGCCAGCGGCCATCGGCGGCCTGGTAGAGGCCGCGAGGCGCCGCATCGGAGAACCGGTTGCCCTGGCGGTGGGAGAGCATGCCTAGCTGGTCGTACATGGTGGCGTGAGGGATCATCAGCCGGAGCAGGGGCTCGTAGAGGCTGACGTCAATCACCTGGCCCTGGCCGGAGCCTCGCCCGTCCCGCTCGTAGAGGGCCATCATGATGGCCATGGCGGCGAAAGTGCCCGCCACCTCGTCGGCCAGAGGAAGGGGGGGCAGTAATGGAGGGCCGTCTGGGAAGCCGGTGGCGTTCACGAAGCCGCTCATGGATTCGGCCACGGTGCCAAAGCCGGGGCGGTCCTTGTAGGGCCCCGTCAGGCCGAAGCCGGAGATAGTGGCCAGGATGAGGCGCGGGTTTATCTGCTTCAGCACATCGTAGGAGAGGCCCCACCGGTCCATGGTGCCGGGGCGGAACCCCTCCACCATCACGTCGGCGTGGGCCACCAGCCGCTTGAGGACCTCCTGGCCCTCCTTGCGAGTCAGGTTCAGGGTGATGGACTCCTTGTTGCGGGCCAGGACCTTCCACCACAGGGATACGCCGTTCTTGTAGGGCCCCCACTGGCGGAGCAGATCGCCGGTGCCGGGGCGCTCCACTTTTATCACCCTGGCGCCGAAATCCGCCAGGTGAGAAGCCGCCAGCCCGCCCGCCACCAGGTTGGCCAGGTCCAGGACCGTGAGCCCCGCCAGGGGGCCAGGACCTCCCTCTCGCATGGCCGCATCCCTCCTCTCGACGAAGTGGGGCCTCACCCCGCGCGCGCCTGCCATGATAGCACCGAGGGCCTGTGGAGGACACCCCGCCGGTAGAGACCCAAGGATAGCGATTCAATCTGTAGGTTGTCCCGACCTGTCGGGATGCCCTACAAGGGTCAATCGCTATTTGCGGGTAGAGAGGTCTGCTGTGGTACCATGGCATCAGGCGATAGGGGGGAGGATACCATGGAGAGCATCCGCCAGGGCCTTACCTACGACGACGTGCTGCTGGTGCCCCGTCATTCCACCGTTCGCTCCCGGCGAGAGGTGAACACTGGGACGCTCTTTGCCAATGGGATACCTCTGGCCATTCCCCTGGTCAGCTCCAACATGGACACGGTGACCGAGGCCCGCATGGCCATAGCCATGGCGTCCCTGGGAGGGATAGGTGTGATACACCGGTTCATGCCGGTGGAGCGGCAGGTGGAGCAGGTGCGGCGGGTCAAGCGGCACCAGGGGCTGGTCATCGAGGACCCGTACACCATAGGGCCCACTGAGACAGTGGAGCGGGCCAGGGCCATGATGGAGCAGTTGGGCATCAGCGGCCTGCTGGTGGTCGGCGCCGACGGTAAGCTCCAGGGCATCATCACCCGCCGCGACGTTCGCTTCGCCCAGGGGGACGGGCGGGTGTCGGGGCTGATGACTCCCCGAGAGCGGCTGGTGACGGCGAGCCCTGGCATAACCATCCCGAAAGCCAGAGAGCTGCTGGCACTCCACCGTATCGAGAAGCTGCCCCTCACCGACGCCTCAGGGCGCGTGCGGGGACTGATCACCGCCAAGGACATCTCCCGCAACGCCGAGGTGGAGGAGGCCACCAGGGACGAGCGGGGCCGCCTGCGGGTGGCGGCGGCGGTAGGGGTCACCGGCGACCACCTGGAGCGGGCCCGGGCCCTGGCCGAGGCCGAGGTGGATGCGGTGGTGGTGGACATAGCCCACGGCGACTCGGAGCTGATGCTGGAGGCCATCGCCCGGCTGCGAGAAGTCCTGGACGGCGTGCCACTGGTGGCCGGGAACGTGGCCACAGCCTCCGCCACCGAAACCCTGGCCAGGGCCGGCGTGGACGCCGTCAAGGTGGGCGTGGGCCCGGGGTCAGTGTGCATCACCCGCCAGGTTGCGGGCGTGGGTGTGCCTCAGCTCACCGCAGTGATGGAGGCCGCAGCAACGGCCCGCAAGCACGGGGTGCCGGTCATCGCCGACGGTGGCGTGCGAAGCTCCGGGGACATCGCTAAAGCCCTGGCGGCGGGAGCCTCCACGGTGATGCTGGGCAACCTGCTGGCGGGCACCGACGAGAGCCCTGGCATGGTGCTCTTCCGCGACGGACGCAAGCTCAAGCTGGCCAGAGGCATGGCCTCCGCCGAGGCAATGGCAGACCGGGTAGTACGGGAGGACTCCACCAGAGGGTGGGCCGCCTGGGACCAGCCTGCCCAGGAGGTGGCCCCCGAGGGGGTCCAGGCCGCGGTGCCCTATCGGGGGCCCCTGGCGGAGGTGGTGTCCCAGTTGGTAGCTGGCCTGCGCTCCGGCATGAGCTACTGCAACGCCCGCTCCATCCAGGAGCTCCAGGAGAACGCCACCTTCATCCGGCTGACGGAGGCGGGGCAACGGGAGGGTGGCCCCCACGACGTGGTGCCGCTATAGCCCGGCGCGTGCCAGGAGAATGCCCGCTCAAGGTTCCACAAGCTCCCCGGGCGCGGGGTGGCGTTTTCCAGAAATAGGGTGGGTAAAACCCACCTTCCGGCTGGGGTATGTTTCGGTGGTGGGTTTCACTGCGCTACACCCACCCTTCAAACTTGCTTTGCGCATGCCCCGGTCCCAGCTTTGCAAATACTGGAAGTGACCTGAACACATAGTGCAGTCTCGCGAGTATGGAATAGAAAGTTGGCCCTATGAGCACACATTCGTTTCTCTGGAAAGTGAATGTCCGGGCGAGGAGGTGTGCAATGGCCAAGGCGTTGAGCAACCAGATGCTCATCATCAGGAGCAATTACGTGCTCGGGCTAATCTCCTGGGCATTGCTGAGGTATGTTCCGGAATCCACGCTCCAGGAATTCGATGTCGTCTTGCTGGCAGACTCAAATCTCGTTCATCGTGTCCGCCCGCATAAGGCCCCGCCTGAATTCACGGGAGGCGAGGCCATCAAAGTCACCTGGCTTGAAGGAAGTGCTGGTGATAAGACGAGAGGGGCTACAGACCAGTTCCTCAAGAGTGTGGTCAGGCAATTCAACATCGACCTGTATGAAATTGTTCGACTCTACTGTGATCGAAACGCCCTGACCGCGCTGATGTTCCAACAGCCATGGGCTGCATTCTTGCGCCTAGTCCGATCTTCTTTTGTCCACACAGACGCCTATTGGGATTTCACAGGTGGGGGGAAGAACCTAGTTCCGGCAACTTGGCACGGGAAAACGATCACCAAAGATATGGAAGTAACTCCGGTAAAGGTCGATTTTTATGGGTACTTTGACTCGTGGAAGATGTGGGAGGATGTATATCAATTCGCAAGTCAGCTACCGTAACTTGGCTCCCCCTCCTTGGCAGAATGACGATTTGAACCATATTATGAATAGCGCTCAACTCATGGTTAACTCGGCCAATCCATGCTACTGCCTTGGGGATCTGCAGGAATTGCGAAGGTCAAACTCTCTTGGACCCGCATGATCTGCGCAGGCGATTCCCCTGCGGGGGTGGCGAAGCCCTGCTTGATGCAAGGCTTGCGCCCGGGTCAGCCGCCGTCGGCGGCGGAACGCGCACGGCGAAGCTCGGCGTACTGGCGGACAAAGCGCTCCTGGGCGGGCTCCTGGAGACATCCTACCAGGCGGATTGCCGCCTCGCCATCCAGGCCCTTGTCCACAAAGTAGCAGGCCACAATGGTCCCGGTGCGCCCTGCGCCCACGCCGCAGGTGACCAGCACCTTTCGCTCCGAGGCGACCATCCCGTGAATGAAGGCAAGTACCCGCTCCGCCTGCTCCAGGGTGGGCACGAAACGGTTATCAATGGGTTCGTGCAGGTCCACCATGCCCGCCGCGGCCACCTGCTCCGGGGTCACCTTGGACCCCTCCAGCGTCTCAAGACGCACCAGCCCGAAGATGTGCTCCTGAGTGGCCAGGTCGTCAAGCTCGTCGGGTAGCGGCTTGGCCGCTCCCGCCACCCACTGGTCGAACCACCTGAAGTTGGGCGGAAGGCCCATCTCTCCCTCCTGGCAAACCTGCGCCAGTTTACACGCAGCCGCAGAGTGAGACAAGCGGAGGTCAGGGTCTTTTGGTTGTCATGCTGAGAGGCTGTGAGGCTTTTAGTTGTCTGATTGGGATGGGATGGTTCCAGATGCTTGACCGTCGCTTTCACCGGAGGTCGCCCTCCTGGGGAACTGGCCAGGTGGTCCCGTGGGGCTTGGTTGTC
>JACPQL010000022.1 GCA_016190445.1 Chloroflexota bacterium | reverse complement strand
GGTAGCCCTGGCCACGTAAGCACAACGAGGGGAGACGAGAGCACGCCTGTGGAGCGTTGCTGACAACCAAGCCCCACGGGACCACCTGGCCAGTTCCCCAGGAGGGCGACCTCCGGTGAAAGCGACGGTCAAGCATCTGGAGCCATCCCATCCCAATCAGACAACTAAAAGCCTCACAGCCTCTCAGAAAGACATGGCTGTGAGGCTTCTTCACACGCTCTTGGGCGAGAGCCCCACACTAGGCTATCTCGCACCAACCCCTGGAGGGAGACAGTGTCCTGGACTTATGCAGCGGGCTTTGGAAACAGGACACGAGAGCAAGAGTAGCGGGCTGCTCCGGAGGCAAGGCTAGCCGAGGCCCTTGGGCCGGGCGTGCTCCGTCCGCCAGTGGCGTATGATCTCTGTGTCGTGGGGGAAGGCCAGAGGCGGCAGGGCGTCTGGGGAGAAGAGCCCTACCTCGTGGACCTCGTTGTCGCTGGCACCCAACTGGCCTCCCGTGGCCCTGGCCACATACACGGCCAGCACCACCGGGTTGCCTGGTTCTGAGTAGAGACCCACCAGACTACCCAGCGCCACCTCCATCCCCGTCTCCTCCCTCACCTCCCGCACCGCAGCCTCCTCCACCACCTCGCCCCGGTCTACGTAGCCGGAGGGGAAGGACCATTTGCCCATGCCTGGCTCAATGGCGCGGCGCTGTAGCAGCAGCTTGCCGTCCATCTCCACGATGACCGCGACGGCCAGCTTCGGGTTGAGGTACACCACGGCGCCGCAGCGGGAGCACACAGGCCGGGTCGTTCCGCGCACCTCGCCGGGCGCCATGGCTGAGCCACACCGATGACAGTAGTCGTACCCTTCCACTCGCCAGCCCCCTCCACCGATGGTAGTATATCGGCGGACTTCCCACAACCACCATGCACAGGAGGCGTTTGCTGTGTCCTCTGACGAAACTCCCCTTACCCCCTTGGTTGCCGACTATGTGGCCGGGGCGCGGCTGGACCGCGTACCCCGTGCGGTGGTGTCCGAAGCCAAGCGGTGCCTGGTGGACGGCTTTGCGGTGATGCTGGCCGGGTCGCGGGCCCAGTGCTCCCAGGTCATAGGTGCCTATCTCCAGGAGCTGGGTGAGGCGGGACGCTGCTCTGTGGTGGGCCGTGCCCGCAGGGTGCGGGCCTCTTTTGCCGCCCTGGCCAACGGGGTGGCGGGCCACGCCGATGACTACGACGACACCCAACTCGCCACGCGGCCAGACAGGGTGTACGGTCTGCTGACGCACCCCACGGTACCGGTGCTGGCTGCGGCCCTGGCGGTGGCGGAGGAGGCTGGCGCAAGCGGCGCCGACCTGCTTCTGGCCTTTGTGGTAGGCCAGGAGGTGGAGTGCAAGATCGCCGAGGCAATACGGCCTCAGCACTACACCAACGGGTTCCATTCCACCGGCACCATCGGCATATTCGGGGCGACGGCGGCGGCCTGCCGGCTGCGGGGCCTCTCAGCGGAGGAGTGCCGCCACGCCTTGGGCGTCGCCGCCAGCAAGAGCGCGGGGCTGCGGGTCAACTTCGGCACAATGACCAAGCCCTACCACTGCGGCGCCGCCGCCGAGAACGGCGTGGTGGCCGCTCAACTGGCCAGCCTGGGCTATCGGGCTGACCCCTCGGCCCTGGACGGTCGCTGGGGGTTTTTCCAGGTCACAGGCGGTGGCTGCGACCCTGATCTGCTAGCGGGGAGGCTGGGGAACCCCTACTCGCTCCTGGACCCGGGCGTGTCGGTCAAGCCCTACCCCTGCGGTTCCCTCTCCCATCCCTCCCTGGACGCTTTGCGGGACCTGCTTCTGGAGCACGACATTCGTCCCGAGCAGATCAAGGAGGTCCGACTGGCAGCGGGCAACAACATCCTGGCCCCCTTGCGCTACACCGACCCGCAGAACGAGCTGGAGGCCAAGTTCAGCCTACAGTTCGTCCTGGCGGCCATGGCCCTGGAGCGCAGGGCGGGGCTCCAGCAGTTTACCGATGAGACGGTGCACCGCCCGGACGTGCGGGCCATGATGCGGCGGGTGAAGCCCTACTACGACCGGGAGATCGAGGCCCGGGGCTCGGAGCTGATGCGCAGCCGCGTGGAGGTGGTGCTTGCCGATGGCAGGACGCTCACGCGGGACGCGGAGGTGTCCAGGGGCACCCCCCAGCGCCCCATGTCCAAGGAAGAGATGGAGGGGAAGTTCAGGGAATGCGCCCAGGGCACCATCACAGAGACGCAGATGAAACGTGCCCTGGCGGTCATTGAAACGGTGGAGCAGCAGCCTGACCTGAAGGCCCTGGCGGCAGCCCTGCGGCCCGGAAGGCGACCTGCAAAGGAGGCGTCATGAAGATCGTCAGGTTCCGGTGGGGAAGCCAGGCCGTGTATGGCGTTCTGGAGGGTGAGACCATCTACTCCCTGGAGGGGGAGCCCTTCGGCGAGTTCCGCCGTGGCCAGGAGAAGTTCCCGCTGCGAGATGTGCGCCTGCTGGCGCCAGTGCAGCCCAGCAAGGTGGTGGCGGTGGGACAGAACTATCACGGCCCCCTGGACGAGCCGCTCCTTTTCCTGAAGTCGTCCACGGCGGTCACAGGCCCCCTGGAGCCCATCGTCTATCCCTCCATCTCCAAGGACGTGGTCCTGGGACCGGAGCTGGCGGCCATCATCAAGCGCCCCGCCAGGAACGTATCGGTGGAGGAGGCGTGGGGTTGCGTCCTGGGCTACGCCTGCGCCAATGACGTGACGGCCCGCGACCTGTATGAGAAGGACCACCGTCGGCCCAGGGGCAAGACCTTCGACACCTTCTGCCCTCTGGGCCCATATATCGAGACAGAGCTGGACCCCGGCAACCTGGCCATCCGGTCGCGGGTCAACGGGCAGCTCAAGCAGGACGACTCCACCAGCAAGATGCAGTTCAGCGTGGCGGAGCTTATCCACCACTTCTCCAAGGTGGTGACGCTGCTGCCGGGCGATGTGCTGCTCACCGGCTCGCCGGGCACTGCCCCCATCCACCCGGGCGACACGGTGGAGATCGAGATTCAGGGCCTGGGGGTGCTGCGCAACCCGGTGGTAGCCGGGCCGTAGAGAGGCCGCGCCATGGATCAAGACTACCTGGACACCCTTTGTCGGTTCCTGGCCGAGACCCGCTACGAGGACCTGCCCGCGGAGGTGCGGCAGCGCGCCTCGGCGGTGTTCATGGACACGGTGGGCGTCATCATCGCGGGAAGCCTTGAGCCCGAGGCCACGGCCCTGTCCCAACGCCTTGCGGGCGACAACGCTGGCCCCTCCACGGTGCTGCGCCCAGGTTTCCCTCAGGCCCAGCCCCAGGCGGCGGCCCTGCTCAACGGCACCGCCGGGGTCTTTCTGGAGCTGGACGAAGGCCACCGGCCAACGGGGCACCCGGGGGTGCACGTGGTGCCTCCTGTGCTGGCGCTGGCTGAGGAGACCGGCGCCGGCGGCAGACAGATGCTGGAGGCGGTGGTGCTGGGGTACGAGGTCACCATCAGGCTGGCCTGGGCGTGCAACCTGGTGCCGGGCATACATCCCCACGGCTCGCTCTCTGCCACAGGCGCAGCGGTGGCGGCGGCCCGTCTGCTGGGCTTTGATGCAGGGCGGACGCGCCATGCCCTGAACATGGCAGCGTGCCTTGCTCTTGCTCCCCCCTTCTCTGCCGCGTTGGAAGGCGCCACGGTACGCAACGTCTACTCCGGCATGGGCGCCCACAACGCCGTCCTTGTCGCCCGCATGGTGGAGAGCGGCTTCACCGGGCTTCGGGACGGGGTGGGAGAGGTCTTCAGCAAGTACATCGCCACCGGCTTCAACCCGCAGCGCATGGTGGAGGGCCTGGGCAAAACGTATGAGATCGCCACCAACTATTTCAAGCTGCACGCCGCCTGCCGCCATTGCCACGCACCCCTGGACGCCTTGGCCCGTGCCCTGAATGGAGGGAGGCTGCGGCCGGATGAGGTGGACCACATCACCGTCGCTAGCCACTACGCCGCGGCCGCCTGCTCTCGCCCCGACCCGCAGAACCCCCTGGCGGCCAAGTTCTCCATCCCCTTCGCCATCGCCACGGCCATAGTCCAGGGGCACACCGGGGTCTCTGCCTTCCAGCAGGCGGCGGTGGACAACCCTGCGACCCGCGCTCTGGCACGGCGAGTCTCAGTGGTGGTGGACGAGGGCCTGGCCAGACGGTGGCCGCAGGAAAACCCTGCACGGGTGAAGGTGGTGCTGAAGGATGGCCAGTCCCTGACTGGCGAGGTGGACTATCCCCGCGGAGAGATGGCGAGCGCTCCCGGGTTCCAGGAGGAGGTAAGGAGCAAGTTCCTGGCGCTGACGGAGCCGGTGTTCCGCGGAAATGGGAATGCCCGGGCCATGGAGCTTCTGCTGGGGCTGGAAGAGGTCAAAAACGCCCGGGAGCTGACGGCGGCCCTGCGGCGCCTGGCGCGCTAGCCCCCTGAACGAGAGCACAGATTGGGGCCCCGCGCTCTTAGGCCAGGGAGCCCGGGAACCTCTTCTTGACCTCCAGGTTCACAAAGGTCTCGCTGCGGCGAACGCCAGGAATGGCACCCACTCGGTTCCGCAGGAAGCTGCCAAGTTCGTCTGCGGAGGGCAGGGCGACCCATAGGAATACGTCGAAAACTCCGGTGGTGACCGCCACGTATTGGGTCTCGCTGAACGCGGCGATCCGGTTGGCCACACCTTCGATCTTGTCAGGCTCGACCTGAAGCCCTATCAATGCCATGGTGCCTAGCCCCAACTTCAGCGGCTCCGGCACAGCCATCACCCGTATGACCCCGTCTCCGATGAGTCGTCCCAGCCGGCGACGAACAGTGCCCTCGCTCACACCCACCTGGCGGGCCATGTAAGCGTTGGACGCCCGGCCATTGGTCTGAAGGATGGTGATGAGCTTGAGGTCGAGGTCATCCATTCCGTCCCCTCCTTGCGGCTATGGCAGCCTATTTCGGATATGTTATCCGCTACCCTAGCACATCCGACGAAAATAGTCAACGTCACGGCCTGGCACGCAGGTATCTGTCGAGACCTGGAGGGCCATCTCGTAAACCAATGTAGGAGTCTAGTAGAGCTGGCCACGGACTCGGACCGGGGTGAACGAGTACAAGGCTTTGCCTTTTCCGTACCCCTGCGGTATCATGTAACGGTCGGGTGCTATCTGGAGGGCGTAGCAGCTGGTGCCTATGGGAAGCCGGTGGTTCCGTAACAGCTTCATATACCTCCTCATCATCGTTGCGGTGGTGGCCATCTTTGCCATGTTCTGGCCGGGCCGTGGTGGTGCGGAGGAGGTGGACATCAGCCAAGTGGTGCGGATGGCCAAGACCGGTGAAGTCCGGAAGATTGTGGTGACGGGTAACAACCTGACCGTCACGCGGTCGAGCGGGGAAACGGTCAAGTCCACCAAAGAAGCTGGCACCAGCGTCTTCGAGTTGCTGGGCAACGCCGGAGTAGATGTATCTGGCATCGAGATACGGATAAAGGAATCGAGCGGCTTCGGCAACGTATTCGGCGTCCTGATTAACTTCCTGCCTCTCATCTTCTTTGGCGCTATTCTCTTGTTCATGATGCGCCAGGCCCAGGGGACCAACAGCCAGACCATGAGCTTTGGGCGGAGCAGGGCCCGGATGTTCGTGAGCACCAAACCGGCGGTCACCTTCGCCGATGTGGCGGGGGTGGAGGAGGCCAAGGCGGAACTCCAGGAGGTGGTGGAGTTCCTCAAGTACCCTGAACGTTTCATGGCCCTGGGCGCGCGAATCCCCAGAGGTGTGCTCCTGGTGGGCCCGCCCGGCACGGGCAAGACGCTATTGGGTAGGGCTGTGGCGGGCGAGGCTGGGGTGCCTTTCTTCTCCATTAGCGGCTCCGAGTTTGTCGAGATGTTCGTGGGGGTAGGCGCCTCCCGGGTGAGAGACCTCTTCGACCAGGCCAAGCGCAATGCTCCGTGTATTGTGTTTGTTGACGAGATAGACGCCGTGGGCCGCCATCGGGGGGCGGGCCTGGGCGGCGGGCACGACGAGCGGGAGCAGACCCTGAACCAGATCCTGGTGGAGATGGACGGCTTCGATACCAGCACCAACGTGATTGTCCTGGCTGCCACCAACCGCCCGGACATTCTGGACCCCGCTCTGCTACGGCCGGGCCGGTTCGACCGGCGGGTGGTGCTGGACCAGCCGGACATCGCCGGGCGGCTCGCTATCCTCAAGGTACACATCAAGGGCAAGCCCATGGAGCCTGAGACGAGCCTGGAGACCGTGGCCAAGGAGACACCGGGGTTCTCTGGGGCCGATCTTGCCAACCTGGTGAACGAGGCCGCCATCCTGGCCGCCCGGCGGGGCAAGAAGACCATAGGCATGTCCGAGTTCGCCGAGTCGGTGGACAAGGTGATGATGGGGCCAGAACGCAAGAGCCGCGTCATCAGCCAGCGGGAGAAAGAGATCGTTGCCTACCACGAGGCAGGGCACGCATTGGTCGCCAACAAGCTGCCCCATGCCGATCCGGTGCACAAGGTCTCCATAGTGGCCCGCGGCATGGCTGGTGGCTACACTCGCTACCTGCCCACCGAGGACCGTCATCTCTGGCACAAGTCCCAGCTCCAGGACATGCTGGCTGCCACCCTGGGAGGCCGGGTGGCCGAGGAGGTCACCTTCGGCGACGTCAGCACCGGCGCCAGCGACGACCTGGAGCGTGCCACTCAGATCGCCAGAGCGATGGTGACCCGCCATGGCATGAGCGAGAAGCTGGGTCCCAGGACCTTTGGACGCAAGGAGGAGCTGGTCTTCCTGGGCAGGGAGATCTCCGAGCAGCGCGACTACGGCGACCGGGTCGCTGAGGAGATAGACGATGAAGTCCACGCCCTGATCATGCAGGCCCACACCACGGCCAACGAGATCCTCACCGCCCATCGGGCTAAACTTGTGCAGATCTCCCGCTACCTGATGCAGCACGAAACAGTGGAAGGAGAGGATCTGCTCAAGTTGCTCACCTCGGAGGCGCCCGCCCTGGATGAGGTGGCCCAGCCCGCCCCGGCCAGCTAGCACCCCATCCCCGAAGTCCGATCCATAAGCCTATCCTTCCCTAGTGGATAGCACCGCTGAGTTTCGCAACGTTTCTCTGGAACGGGACACTTGCAGACGACTCCGAGGCCTGTCACTGCTGCCGGAAAACCTCCTCCACCGCTATGCTCAGCCCTGGCAGCAGGGGTGACCCCAGCACTTGGCCCCCGGTGTGGCTACCCACCAGTAGCAGTCGCTTGCCCCGGCGCCGCCACACCACGACCACCTGGCCTTCGGTGTCCACCAGCCAGTACTCCTTCACGCCATACCTGTCGTATAGCAGGCGCTTGCTCACTCTATCCCGTTCCTGAGTGCCCAGAGACGTCACTTCCACCACCAGGTCAGGGGCGCCCCGGACGTTGGCCTCCG
The DNA here is from genome assembly GCA_016190445.1 of Chloroflexota bacterium. Taxonomy (GTDB): domain Bacteria; phylum Chloroflexota; class Dehalococcoidia; order Lucifugimonadales; family JACPQL01; genus JACPQL01. The sequence continues at coordinate 2,730 of JACPQL010000022.1, read as the reverse complement.
TCAAAACCTGAAGGTTTGCCTGGGAAATGAATAGGACATCCGGCTGGACGACGGTGTCCTCTGCCAGCACCGCGTCGAAGGGCGCGATGAATACGTGTCCGGCGCCCGAGCGCCGGACGTGCTGTTTGAATAGAAAGGCGATATTCAGGACAACCTGCTGGTGGAATGCGCCGGGCGATGGGACCATTACAAGCTCTCCGTCCAGTACCTCGTACCGTGCATCATCTGGAAGGCGGCGGTAGTCCTCGTAGGTATACCTGATGCCCACCCTCACCTGTGCCATAACACACGCTCCTCACGCCCCAATTACCCCTTGATGACACCCAGAGGCCGCATTCGCGCCACCCTGTTGGCCAGCCCCGCATTGTGGCACACATCCACCACCTCGGCCACGTCCTTATAGGCGATGGATGCCTCCTCTGCCAGGGAGGCCCACCCCCGGGCCATCACCACAATCCCCTGGCGGCGTAGCTCCTTCTGGACGTCATGGCCCTTGAGAAGACGCTTGGCAGCCCCACGGCTCTCCGTGCGCCCCGCCCCGTGGCAAGTGGAGCCCAGAGACCGCTCCATGGCCGTCTCGGTGCCTACCGCCAGAAAGGAGTATCTGCCCATGTCCCCAGGCACCATCACCGGCTGGCCCACCCTCCTGTACCGCTCCGGCAGCTCAGGATGACCCGGAGGAAAGGAGCGGGTGGCCCCCTTGCGATGGATACACACATCCACCCTCTTCCCCTCCACCATGTGCTTCTCGACCTTGGCGATGTTGTGGCACACGTCATAGACCATGGTCATGCCCAGGCGGTACCAGTCCTGGCCGAAGACTCTGGAGAAGGACTCTCTGGTCCAGTGGGCGATGCACTGGCGGTTGGCCCAGGCAAAGTTGGCGGCGCACCTCATGGCAGCCAGGTAGCTGCGGCCCTCGGGCGAGGTTACGGGGACGCATGCAAGCTGGCGGTCCGGCACCTGGATGCCGTACCGCTGCATGGCTGGCTCCACCGTCCGCAGGTAGTCCTCGCACACCTGGTGCCCGAAGCCTCTGGAGCCGCAGTGGATGAGGACCGTCACCTGCCCCAGCCGGATGCCCATGGCCTCGGCCACAATCCCGTCGAAGACCTCGTCCACCACCTGGACCTCCAGGAAGTGGTTGCCGGAGCCCAGGGTGCCCAACTGCCCCGCGCCGCGCTGCCGTGGCCTGGGCCCCACGGCCTCAGGGTCAGCGCCCCCGATGGCGCCGTGCTCCTCGGTGGTCTCCAGGTCGTCGGGCTCGCCATAGCCGTTCGCCACGGCCCAGCGGGCCCCCTGCGTCATCACCTTGTCCAGCTCCTTGACGCCCACCTTCAGCTTGCCCGCGGCGCCGACGCCTGTGGGGATGTCGGCAAAGAGGGCAGAGACCAGCTCCTCCAGGCGGGGGCGCACCTCCTCCTCGGTCAGGCTGGTGCGGAGCAGCCGGACCCCGCAGTTGATGTCGAAGCCCACCCCGCCTGGGGAGACCACCCCATCGCGGACCCTGGTGGCCGCCACACCGCCCACGGGGAAGCCGTACCCCCAGTGGATATCCGGCATGCCAAAGGAAGCGAGGACGATGCCCGGGAGAAAGGCCACGTTGGCCACCTGGTCCAGGGACTGGTCCTGGCCGATTCTGCGGACCATGGCATCGCTGGCAAAGATGATGCCGGGCACCCGCATCCCGGCTTTGTAGGACTGGGGCAGCCGCCACTGGTTCTCGTCCACCCGCTCCAGCACACGTTCCCACTGCGTCGGCAATTTCCACCACCCTCGCGCAGCCGCGCACGTCACCCAGGCTCAGACATCCAGGATCACTCGCACGCGGTATGGCCGATGGCTCTCCACTCGCACCAGGTGATAGGTCGCTGCCTTTACACCGCCGCCCAGGCGGTGGCGATCCTGGTCTGGCCTCTCACCGTAGCAGCGGGCCTTCACGTGCCCGTCGTCTATCTCCAGTATCTCGCACCGCTTCAGCAGAAGATTGTCCACCTCGCTGCGGAACAGTAGCTCATTGAGCCACTCCACCAGCAGCGTCTCCATATCGGCGGCCTGCACCTCAACCTCGATCGCCTCCCCGTCTCTCACCGTGTCCAGGTCGGCCATGACTGCGAACATACCCTCGGCGGCAGCGGCGAAGGCGTCGGCCAGCGAGTCTCCCCACGCCTCGACCCCGACCTCTCCCGTGTGCTCCATGTACCTGTACCGGCCCATAGCTTCAGGGAGAACCTCGCCCCGCCCTCGTTCTTGGACCCCAACTGCATTATACAGGACAAAACACCGGGCCTTTCGGCCATCCAAGGCCAGAAACCCAGCCCGCTCATGGTTCGACGCGCTCACCATGAGCGCGAGACTGGCCCGCTCGTACTTCGACAGGCTCAGAGCTTGTGAAGGAATTGGTTTTGAGCACCCTTTTAGGCCGTCCGCCAGATACAAAAGGAGGGTGTCTGAGGCACCTCTTTGCCAAAAACTCACAAGCTCTCAGTACGAGCGGGAGGTCGTGCTCATGACCGCCAACCAAAGACCCCGCACTCGGAGAGACGTTCCTTGACGGTCTCCTCACCGTGTGAAAGAATTGGCCTCCTTTAGCAGGGTGCTGAAAAAAGGGAGTCCAGAGGGGCAGAGTCCCTCTGGCGGGGGTCTGGGGGTGTCCCCCAGATACAATTCCTACCCCCTTCCTGGCCAGGAAGGGGGCCAGGGGGATGGTCGGAGGAGTTTTTCCGCAGC
>JACPQL010000023.1 GCA_016190445.1 Chloroflexota bacterium | reverse complement strand
TGCGACCCATCGCTCCAGCGTCTCTCTTTCATCTCTGCTGATCCTCAAGGGTGGCAGCGGTCTCCCTCGCGGCATGAGCACCTCCTGTGGTGTGATGAAGCTCATGCCACTCATTCTACAACTTATTCATAACTCAGGACACTAGCAGGGTGCTGAAAAACGCCCCTGGCCGAAAACCAGGGGCGTCGTTTTGCCGTCTATGGTGGCCCGCCCGGTGGGACTCGAACCCACGACTCTCGGTTCCGAAGACCGATGCTCTTATCCACTGAGCTACGGGCGGAAGGAAAGACGAGCAGACTGCTGAGTGGCGAATCGTAATGAAGCTGGGGTGAGCGGAGGGATTCGAACCCTCGATCACCTGGGCCACAGCCAGGCGCCTTAACCACTGGGCCACGCTCACCACGCAAGGGGATTGTAGCAGCGGCGGTGGCTCAGGGTCAATTGACAGGCTGCTGAAAAAGGCCAGAGGCCTTTTTCAGCGATCTGTTAAGCGCAGCAGCACCAGGAAAGGCGGGCGGCTCGTAGCGGGACCCGCGCGTGAACGCCCCTGCTGCTCACAACCAAGAGGCATGGGCAATTCGTATTACTTTTCGGGGAGATGTGGGAAACACATCCCGCTTCAGGACGGAGGAGCTTGCATGGCTAAGCCTACGAGATTTCTACGAAAGCCGGCCTCTGGGAGGCTGTTATGGGCGACGGCTATCTTTGCCCTGTCTCTTGCCGCGGTCTCTTGTGCTGGGCAACCTACAGCGACACCTACGCCTTCGCCCACTCCGACGGAGGCGGCCCCTGCGCCAAACCCAACGTCAACGTCACCGGGACCAGTGGGCTCTGTCCCGGGAGCGGTTGCCCCGGAGGCTGTGGATACCGTCGTGGTATCGTTTGAGAGTGACGGGACTGCTATCAGTGGCTATCTGGCCCGCCCCAGGGGGGATGGCAGTTTCCCGGGGCTGGTGGTGATCCATGAGAACCGTGGTCTGACGCCCCACATCAAGGATGTGGCCATGCGCTTCGCCAACCAGGGGTATGTGACCCTGGCTGTGGACTTCCTCTCCAGGGTAGGCGGCACAGACCAGTTCACCACCACTGAGGCAGCGGTGGCGGCCATCGGGAGTCTTTCCTCGGACGGAGTCATGAAGGATGCGGAGGCAGGAGTCAAGTACCTGCAAGGACTGCCATACGTCAGGCAAGACCGCATTGGGGTAATAGGCTACTGCTGGGGCGGCGGCAACTCCCTGCTGTTTGCCACTCGCAACCGGGACATAAGGGCGGCGGTGGTCTACTATGGCCCCAACCCGGCCAACATTGATGACGTGGCCAATATCAGCGCGCGGGTGCTGGGCGTTTATGGCGCCGAGGACACTCGGATCACGGTGAACGTGCCCAAGCTGGAAGAGGCCATGAGGGAGCTCGGCAAGTCCTTTGAGTACAAGGTCTATCAAGGCGCCGCCCACGCGTTCTTCAACGATACCGGCGCCCGCTATCATGCGGAGTCTGCCGCTGACGCTTGGGTAGTCACCCTGGCTTTTCTGGATAAGAACCTGAGGCAGGAGGCGTCTTGACCACCTCCTGCCTCTTCGCTGTTACCTCCCGGCCAGGTCCAGGGCGAGGTTCGCCAGGGTGCGCACCGGCACCCCCGTGGCTCCCTTGACTATGTACCCCTTCTCCTTGTCCGATAGGAAGGTACCGGCTATGTCCAGGTGGACCCACGGTATATCTCCGGCGAACTCAGACAAGAACAGCGCCGCGGTGATGCCGCCTGCGCCCCGGCCACCGCTGTTCTTCACGTCTGCCCAGGTGCTCTTGTTCTGCTCCTTGTACTCCTCCAGGAGAGGGAGCTGCCACATCTTCTCGCCGGCGGCGGTGCTCGCCCGGAGCACCCTGTCCACCAGGGGCTGGTCGGTCCCCAGCGCTCCGGTGCACCCGTTGCCCAGGGCCACCACCATGGCGCCGGTAAGGGTGGCTATGTCCACCATGCGCCTTACCCCCTGCTTCTCTCTGGCGTAGCACATGGCGTCCACCAGGACCATGCGACCCTCGGCATCTGTGTTGTCCACCTCGATGCTCTTGCCGTTCATGGCCTTCACAATGTCCCCAGGCCGCTGGGCGGAGCCGCCTGGCATGTTCTCCGTGGCCGGCACCACGCCGATGACGTTGATTTTCGGCTTGAGCCTGCTGATGGCCTGGAGAGTCCCGATGACGGAGGCGCCCCCGCTCATGTCCCCCTTCATCTCCCACATACTCTGCGCCGGCTTTATGGAGATGCCGCCCGAGTCGAAGGTGATCCCCTTGCCTATGATGCCCAGGTTGTTCTCCGGGTGCTGCGGGTCTCCGTTGTACTTCAGGATGATGAGCTTGGGCGGCTGGGCGCTTCCTGCAGCCACGGCCAAGAGCGCTCCCATGCCCAACTCCTGCATCTGCTCACGCTCCAGCACCTGGCACTCCAGGCCACCCTCCTGGGCCACCTGACGCGCCACCTCCGCCATTCGGGTGGGGGTCATGATGTTGGCGGGTTCGTTGACCAGGTCGCGGGCCAACGTGGCCCCTTCGGCGACGATGCGTCCTCGCTCTATCCCTTGCGCCAGGGCGGCCACCTTGGCCTGGTCCTGCTCCACCACCAGCAGTTCTTGAATCTCCTTCTCATTATCCTGGCTGTTGGAAGAGATGTGCCGCTTGAAGGCGTAGAGGCCCAGCAGCGCGCCCTCGGCGATGGCCTGTCCCGACTCCTCGGCGCCCAGGCCGCCGATGCCTGCGCCGTGGGCGATGGTGGCCACGCGCTGCACGCCCACGCGGTGCAGGTACCGGCACGCCTCCCCGGTCACCTGCCGCACCACGTCGGCGTCGAACTGCTCCCTTTTGCCCAGCCCCGCCACCAGGACCCGGGCCGGCCCGATGCGGCCAAAGGTGTGAATGAGGGTCATCGCCCCCTTCTTCCCCTTGGTCTCCCCGTCGGCGATAAGCTGGCTTATGGCGCCGCCCAGGGCCTGGTCCACCGCGCCGGTGGCACCTCCGGGCTGGGTCACGCCTTCGAACAGATTGACGATGAGGGCTCCTACCTCCACTCGGGTGATGTCAGCCGCTAGGGTGCGTATCTCCAAGGGCCACCTCCTGTTCCAGTTGCCGCAGGCTATCCGGTAGCGCGCGTCCAGCGCAGGACCTCGCGCCGGATCTTCTCGATGACGGGCGTCACATCTTGCGAGGTGTCCACCCGGTAATGGGGGCGCTGGATGGGCTGGGCGGTGGGCTTCATTCGGGTGTATACCCCCCAGTCGGCTGTGGATCTGTCCTCCCGCCCTCCATCGCCAGCGACTCGGCTCGCCAGGCGCTCCTTCACCATCTCTGGCGGCGCCTCCACTGACACCAGGACCTGTTTGACGTTCAGCCTGTGGGCGATGTGGTACAGGCGCTCCCGATGGCTCTCCACCAAGTTGGTGGCATCCAGGAGGACAGTGTATCCCTCCTTGAGGAGCTCTTCTATGAGGGCGTGGGTGGCCCTGAAGAGACGAGCGCTCTCTGTTGCCGAGTGAGTGGGTTCATGGAAGAGGGCCCGGCGCAGAGAGTCGGTCTCCAGCACCACCAGGGGTAGCTGCTCGGCCAGCCTGCGGCTGACATACGACTTTCCTGTGCCAGGGAGGCCGCTGACCACCAGGAACACCGGCCTGGCGCCGGGAGATGGAAGCACGGCCAGGCTTCGGCGCAACGTAACAAGATCGCTCTCCAGTGTCTTTTCGATCATCTCGCTCGGAAGCGTGCTTGCGGTGGGATAACGTCGTGAGGACACCCGTTCCAAGGCCCATTATAGCGGGCCTAGCTGGAGAGTTCCAGCCAGGCAGTGCCCGCCGTGAATAGCGATTGACCCCTGTGGGGCATCCCGACATGTCGGGACGAACCTGCCCGCCCACAACGGTCGGGTTGGGAAACCCGACCTACAGATTGAATCGCTGTTTTCGGGGTGCCCGGAGCCGCGCGCCACAGAACGAATCTTACGTTGGGGTGACGTCTGCCGCTGGAGAGCGTGGGCGTGGGGGTGGGGGTGGGGGTCCTGCAATCATATTCAGGAGTCCGTCGCTGGGTAAAAGGCGCAACCCAGGAGGCCAGGGCCGGTGTGGGCCCCTATGACCGGGGGGAACTCGGTGACAAACAGCTCGCGGCACTGGAACCGGCGTCTCACCTCCGCCTCCAGCTCCACGGCGGCCTCGGGGGTGGCCGCATGTACTACCGCTACGCTGGCGGGGCCACTGCCAAGATAGCGGTCCATCATACCGAGCATCTGCTCCAGGGCCCGGCGTTGGGTCCTGGGCCGGGCCACCAGGTGGACATCTCCTGAGGATAGCTCCAGGAGGGGTTTGATCTGTAGGGCGGAGCCCAGCCACACCGCCACCTTGGGGATGTGGCCCCCGCGCCAGATGTAGTACAGGGTGTCCAGGATGCCCAGAAGGCGGACTCGTGCCTGTAGCTCCGAGGTCGCTCTGAGCACCTCCTCCATGTCTGCTCCAGCCTGAGCCCGCCGCGCCACTGCCAGGGCCAGAAGCCCCTCGGCGGCGGCGGCGGTCTGGGTATCCACCACCCGGATGCGTACCCCTGGCAGCGACTCTTTGGCCATGGCTGCGGCGGAGCAGGCCGACTGGTAGGTGGCGCTGAGTTGGGCAGAGAGGGTGAGGCACAGGATGTCCTTGGCCTGATGCGCCGCCTTCTCGAACGCCGCAAGGAAGGAGGCGGGACTGGGGGAGGAGGTGGTGGGGAGCTGGGGGCTGGTGCGCAGCAGTTCGTAGAAGCGTGCCGGTTCCGTGCCGTCCCGGTACACATGGTCTCCGAAGGCGATCTCAAAGGGAGCGGTGAGAATGGAGTGCTGCTCCAGCATCTGGCTGGGCAAGGAGATGCTGCTGTCCGCTACGACGGAGACCTTTTGTACGACCATGGCTGTGCTCACACCTAGCTTGTGCTGGGGATGCGGCTTACTCGCCACGTTTGGGCGACGTTCTTTGCAAGTACAGGAAGGCACGGGGACGCCCGGCGGAGGTCAGACAGGTTGTTCACTGGAGGGAGCGTACCAGACCTCTTCTAGGGAGTCGTGCGACCCCAGCAGCAGGGGGCTCAGCAGGAATGCCACCGTCAAGAAGGTGACCACGATGATGGGAAGAGACTGCGGGTCTGCCTGGTACGTGATCCCTCCCAGCGCCGCCAAGACAGGGGCGGCCACTATCACCAGCAGGATGCGCCACTCCCGTCGGCCTATCTTGAGGAACAGGGCCGTAGTCACTGCCAGGGCGACAAACATCAGAGCAGTGTCCGCATCGGCTGCCAGTGCCCGGGTGGGGTTGGCGATCAGCAAGCCCTGCCGCCACTGGAGGAAGAACAGCCAGCTTCCCAGGAACGGCAGAGGCAGCGCGGCCAGGGACGCCAGTAGCCAGTCCTGCCTGGCTACCCGCCGGGCGATACGCATCATAACCCACAGGCTGAAGGGTATATACACCGCAATACCGAGGTAGAGGGGCAATCCCAGGGGCAGGCTGCCTCCCTGTACTGACTGCCACGCCCCGTATGCCAGCGACGCCAGCGCCAGCAGCCAGGTGACTGCCGGGGCTGCCAGGGCATACCCCAGCCAGGGGTAGCTCCACTTGGGGTTCCCTCTGCGCCAGGCCAGCACCGCCACCAGACCGGCAAACACCGCCAGCGCCACCACCCAGAACATGCGCGTCCAGAGATGAAGTGCGAATACGGCAGCCAGCAGAAGGTGGGGTGTTGTGGCCAACAGCACCTCGCTCCATGAACCTGTGCTGTGGACCGAGTACATCTCCCGCGATACCTGGGAGAGGTCGCCTAGCTCTCGAATGGCACTCTCCGTGGCTTCGGCGGAGGGTATTCCTGACTCTCTCAGCTCGCGTACCCGCTCCTCCACGTGAGTGCTCAGCTCGCGTAGTATCTCTGATCGCCGGCCGGGCTCGAGCCGTAGGTGCCGGCCCATGTTGCCTAGATATGCGTGGATGTCCGTGTTCATGGTGGCCTCGGCGCTCTATGGGACGGGCTGCATCACCAGTTCCACCGCGCGGGAGAACTGACGCCACTCATCAAGCTGCTCCTGGAGGCTCTTGCTGCCCTTACCGGTGATGTAATAGTAGCGTCGCATCTGGCCCGAGGGCGACCCGCTCCACTTCGCCTCCGCCAGTCCAGCCCGCACCAGTCGGTGCAGGGCCGGATAGAGCGTACCCTCCTTGAAGCGGAAATATCCGCTGCTGCGCCTGGCCATCTCCTTGACGAGCTGATAGCCGTACATGGGCTCCTCGGCCAGCAGCGCCAAAAGGAGCGTATCCGTACTCCCTTTCAATAGCTCTTTCCGGTACACTCTTGCTGCTCCCCTCCAAGCCTAGCAGTATTATGTGCTATGCACAGCGATGTAGTCAAGCTGGGGGGTGATAAGCGAGGGACTCCATGGCAGAAGGCTCCAGGTGGAATCTGAGGGTGCAGCCGAGGGCCCGGCGGGAGGAGGTCCTTCTCCTGGGCCACGATGCGCTGCGAGTACGGGTCACCGAGCCGCCTGTGGAGGGGCGCGCCAACAAGGCAGTCCTGGAGGCGCTGGCCCGGCGCCTGGCGGTGCCGGTGGGGGCCATTCGACTCCTAAGGGGCCAGGGCAGCCGGAACAAGGTGGTGGAGGTACCTCTGGCACGGGAGGAGGTGCTGCGGCGCCTGGTGGGCTAGAGCAGTGCCAGGAGCACCTGCTGGACGATGATCAGGATAAAGATGGCCACCATGGGGGTGATGTCCATCATCCCCATGGTGGGAAGCACCCGGCGCAGGGGCCCCAAGAGGGGCTCGGTGATGGCTACCAGGGCGTTGTTGAGCCGGATGACGAAGTCATTCCTGATGCCGGCAACCATCACCCAGGAAAGTATGACCCGCCCCAGGATGGCGAAATACAGGAGGCTGATGACTGCGTTGACCAGGGCGACTGCCGACATTACGCTTTTTCCCCCAACTGGCGCGACTTCCGGTACGCCGCTATAACCGCCTTCATGACGGTGCCGCGAAAGGCCCCCTGCTCCAGCTCCAGGAGCGCCTCCGCGGTGGTACCCCCGGGGGATGTCACCATGTTCCTCAGGTCGGCAGGATGCCTGCCAGTCTTCTTGACCAGCACAGAAGAGCCCAGCACAGTCTGGAGCACCAGCCTCCGGGCCATGTCCCCAGGCATTCCAATGTACACGCCCGCGTCCACCAGGGCCTCGATGAAGGACAGCACATAGGCGGGGCCGCTGGCGCTGAGGGCGGTGGCCATGTCTATGTACTTCTCCTCCGGCACGCACAGGCCCTCTCCCAGGCTGCCCAGCAGGCGCTCCACTACCTGGCGCTGCTCCTCCGTGGTGCTCGGCGATGCCGTCCATACGGACATCCCCGCGCCCACCTGCGCGGGCGTGTTTGGCATGACCCGGATGATGTTGCTGTGGCTCATCCCTCTGGAGAGCGTCTCTATCCTGGCACCGGCCACTATGGAGAGCACCGCCTGGGACTCGTTCACCTTGCCCCGCAGGTCTGCCATGGCCTTTTCCAGGTTCTGGGGCTTGACAGACAGGATGATCAGCTCTGCACCCTGGGTTGCCTCCTCGTTGCTGGGAGTGGCGGAGACTCCGTACTGCTGCTCCAGGTGCCGGCGCCGCTCCTCCACTGGCTCGCCTATGCGCACCTCGGCTGCGCTGAAGACACCGCTCCGAAGTGCGCCGCTCAGCATCGCCTCCGCCATTACTCCGCCGCCGATGAAGGCAACCCTCATGGGCCCTCCGCTAGCTCGGTCCTGTTTCCGGGGATTATAGCATAGGAGCGTGGGCATGGCGCCGCAGGCGGGGCACGCCCCGACACGTCGGGGTTCATCACACTGCTAAGAGTCTATCTCAAAACCCTCACCCCCTGTGTCCCCCTCTCCCGCACGGCGGGAGAGGGGGAAGAGGAGTGTCTCTGGGGGACACCCCCAGACCCTCGGCAGAGGGGGGCAAAGCCCCCTCTGCAGTTCCCCAGAGGCCGTTTTGAGATAGTTTCTTAGGGGGCCGTGGGCCTATCGTCAGGTGGGCAGGCCCTGGCCCGAGGCGAGAGAGGCGGCGACGCGGATGGCCTCCAACATGGAGGTCTCGCTGGCCACGCCCTTGCCCGCGATGTCTAAGGCTGTTCCGTGGTCCACCGAGGTCCTTATGAACGGGAGGCCCAGGGCCACGGTCACGCTCCGCTCCCAGTCGTACACCTTGACCGGAATGTGTCCCTGGTCGTGGTACATGCACAGCACCACATCGTAGTTGCCCCGTGCTGCCAGGGGGAAGATGGAGTCGGCGGGCACGGGCCCCGACGCCTCCATCCCCTCCTGCCGGGCGGCCTCCACTGCGGGGGCGATGGCCTTCTTTTCCTCATCGCCCAACAGGCCGCCGTCGGAGGCGTGTGGGTTGAGCGCCGCCACCCCGATGCGGGGCCTGGCGAACCCCCAACTCTGGAAGGTGGAGTGGGTCAGCCTCAGCTTTGACAGGATATTGTCCAGGGTCACGTAGTCACAGGCCCGTCGCAGGGAGCGATGGGTGGTGAGGTGCACCACCCTCAGGGGGCCTGCCATGAGCATGGTGGCCACCTGAGGGGAGCCCGACTGTCGCTGGTAAAGCTCCATGTGGCCGATGTCCTTGTATCCCGCCAGGGCAGCAGCCTCCTTGTTTATGGGAGCGGTGGCCACGGCGCGCACACCTCCCGCCAGGGCAAGCTCGCCCGCCTTCAGCACCCACTCCACGCAGGCGCGGCCCGCCGCAGCGGAGACCTCGCCGGGCCGGATGGCCTCCGGGTCCAGGTCCTGGGAGTCCAGCACCGCCACGGTGCCCGGCTCGCTGGCTGCCTGGCTGGGCGCTGAGACCTTCCGCAACCGCAGGGGCGCTTGCACCAGGCGTGCCGCCTGCTCCAGGACCGTGATGTTGCCGATGACCAGTGGCAGGCAGAGGCGCCCGGTGTCCGGATGGGCCAGGGCCTTGGCGACCACCTCCGGCCCGATGCCACAGGGGTCTCCCAGGGTGATGGCGACCAGCGGCCTGGTATTCTGCATATCCTTCTCCATAAGAGACGCTGCGGAGTCAATTATAGCTCGCCTGCCTCTGGCGGACGAGGTGCTTCCCTCTTGCCATGGGCGTGAACATGGGGTATAAAGTGAAGGGCCCCGTTGACCAGACGGAGCCCTTCTGGGCGGCACCCCCGGCGCAAGGGGGCACCCCTGGGGGAGGAGGATACTTGGACGCCCCTTTCGGCGGGGCATCCTGACGAGCGCCCGAAGGCGCAACTTCCAGACCCCTATATATGAGCGGTCGGGCAAAAAGCCAACAAGACCGACTACACGCCCGGCCGCTCTATACCGACGCCTCGGCCGGCCGAGGCGTTATCACACCTCCTCCATTGGCGATAAAGGGGCGCTTCCACGTCTCTACGTCGTGCTCGGCGCCGTCGTCATGAATGTGAAGGACGGCTCGGTCCATCTTCACCACAAACCGGCTTCCCTGAATATCAGCGTGGTTGCCGTCTCGCCGGAGGCGGAATGCGAGGTGCTCCAGGTTGCGCGCCAACGCCTGGCCGCAGGTGGGGGTCTCCTCCAGAACTACGATTCCCGGGTGGGGCAGGGGAAGCCACCATGGTCCGCGAAACTCCTGGTTGCACGTCACCAGCGTCCGTCCCAGGCGTGCCGCCTCGGTGATGCCCACGGGGCCCGGCCTTCGAGGTATGTCCTCGGCGTGAACGACGTCCAGGCCACCATTGGTGATACGGGGCATCCCCGTGTCCAGCAGCCAGCGCAGCTTCAGATCGGACAATACGCACCCCCTACAGTGTGCTTTCCTCTCTGCTATGCCGACCCTTTATTCTCCTCCGTCTGTCAAGCCCCCCTGGGTGGGGGGGGCCCTCACCCCCTCGGTCCCCCTCTCCCTTGCCAAGGGAGAGGGGGAAAGGAACGAATTTGGGGGACACCTCCAGACCCCCAGCAGGGGGCAGAGCCCCCTGTACCCCCGCTCTATCCCCAGCAGTACTCCTCGATAGCCGTTCCTAGTCGCTTTGATACCTGTGCCGCTACGTTGGCGATAGCCAGCTTCTCTGCTTCCCTAAGGTCACGGAGTCTTTGCAGACCATCACGGTCTGGCGCCTGCGGGAAAAGCGCTCGGCACGCGTGGTCTATACTGGCGGCCTCTGCCATGAAAGCCCCACATCTAATCCGTGTGTAACGCTGAATGATCCTAAAGGCTGCCTTCTTCCGTTGATCTGGTCTCAATCTTCCCCCTTAGTCCCCACAGCGGTTCCAGGCGCACACCTGGCAGACGGCGCACCCCTCCTGCATGAGCACGGGGCCGCCGCACTCGGGACACGGTGGCTGGCCGTGGCCGTTGCCAGCCTTACCCTTGGGGAAAAGCGCCATCTGCTCGCCGTAGGACTCCCGCAGCCGCTGCTCCTCGGTGCTCTTGCCCAGGGCGTGGCGGGATAGGGCGATGGCCACGGCGTCCGGCGCCGACTTGATGAGCACACCCTGGTCCCACGCAGGGTGGCAGGTGATGCTCCGGAGCTGCTCCACCACCTCGGTGGCGGGTATGCCGGAGCGCAGTGCCAGGGAGGCCAGCCTGGAGATGGCCTCCAGGTTGGCGGCGTCGCAGCCACCCGCCTTGCCCAGGGCGGTGAACACCTCGAAGGGCTTGCCCTGCTCATCGAAGTTGATGGTGATGTAGGTGTTGCCGTGGCCGGTGCGCAGCCGCTCCGTCACCCCGTGCACCACTGAGGGGCGCTCCCTGGGGACCAGCCTGCCCGCGGTGGGTGCCGCACTCTCCTTGCCCTTTGCGCCGGGCACCTCCAGCACCTGGGCCGCCTTGGAGCCGTCCCGATAGATGGTGATCCCCTTGCACTTGGAGGCGTAGGCCATCCGGTAGGCGCTGTCCACGTCGGCCACGGTGGCGTTGTTGGGCATGTTGATGGTCTTGGAGACGGCCAGGTCGGTGTGGCGCTGGAAGGCGGCCTGCATTGCGATGTGGGCCTGGTACGATACCTCCAGGGCCGTCTTGAACAGCCGCTTCACGTCCTCAGGCACCGAGGCGATGTGCTGGACGGAGCCGGTGCGCGCCACCTCCTCCATCAGGTCGCTGCTGTAGAAGCCCCTCTCCTTGGCGGTCTCCTCCAGGTACGGGTTGACCTCCCGGAGCTGCTTGCCGTCCAGGACGTTCTTGACGTAGGCCAGGGCGAAGACGGGCTCGATGCCACTGGAGCACCCGGCGATGGCGCTGATGGAGCCGGTGGGCGCGATGCAGGTGCGGGTGGCGTTGCGGAGGGGCGTCGCCTCGCGGCAGGCGGGGTAGGGGCCCCGCTCCCGGGCCAGCTCCGCCGACACCTCCCTGGCCACGCGGGTGATGGCGCCCATCACACGCTCGCCCAGCTCCAGGGCGCGGGGGTCCTCGTAGGGGATGCCCATCCTCACCAGGGCATCGTGCCAGCCCATGACCCCCAGGCCGATCTTGCGGGTCTGCTCCACCGCCTTGGCCACGTCTTCGCTGGGGAACTGGTTCACCGTCACCACGTCGTCCAGGAAGCGGGTGGCGATGCGGGCCACCTTCTCAAGCTCCGGGAAGTCAAAGCGGCCATCCTTCCCGACGGGAAGGACGAAGCGGGCCAGGTTTATGGATGCCAGGTTGCACGCCTCGTGGGGCAGGAGGGGGACCTCGCCGCAGGGGTTGGTGCTCTCCAGATCCCCCAGGTGGGGCGTGGGGTTGTGGCGGTTGGCCTCGTCAATGAAGAAGAGGCCGGGGTCGCCCGTGCGCCATGCCGACTCCACGATGGCCTGCCATATCTGGCGGGCGGGCAGCGTCTTGGTGACCTCCTGGGTGTGCGGGTCTACCAGCTCCCAGTCCACGTCGCGGTCCACCGCATCCATGAACTCGTCGGTAATGGCCACCGAGATGTTGAAGTTCTGGGCGGTGCCGTCCTTGTCCTTCATGTGGATGAAGTCCATGATCTCCGGGTGGCGCACGTGGAGGATGCCCATGTTGGCGCCGTGGCGTTTTCCCCCCTGGGTGATCATGTCCGATAGTGCGGAGAGCATCTTGAGGACGGCGATGGCGCCGCAGGCCCTGCCGTGGGTGGTGGCGATGTGGCCTCCCCTGCTGCGCAGCCTGGAGAAGGAGTAGCCGATGCCCCCGCCGTACTTCTGGATCATGGCGGAGGTGGTGGCCGCCTGCATGATGGACTCCATGGTGTCCTCGATGGGTATGACGAAGCAGGCGGAGAGGGTGCCCTGGCCGGTGCCTGCGTTGAAGAGGGTGGGGGAGTTGGGCAGGAGCTTGCCCTCGGCCATAAGGTCGTAGAAGACCCCGGCCCAGCGGCCCAGCTCCTTCTCCGGGGCGGCGACGGCCATGGCCACGCGGCGGAGCAGGTCCTCCGGCTCCTCGCCGGGGAGGAGGTAGCGCGACCTGAGGACGGTTATGGCGTTCTCAGTGAGTTGTAGCGTTGCCATGGCATATCTCCTGCGGCCCACTGGGGCCGCGTTCGTTCTGTTTCCAGGCCAGCCTCACGGCTGGCTTCGACCATCCCCCTTGCCCCCTTCCTGGCCAGGAAGGGGGCAAGAGATTAGATCTGGGGGACACCCCCAGGCCCCCGGCAGGGAACCTCGGTTCCCTGCACCCTCCTATGGCCCGCCCCGAGTCTCTGTTACCTACCCCTGTCTTGCCTCTGGCAGGCGGACGACCTGGCCGGGGCGGGGCCTTGGGGCGCGCCGGGCACGGCGCTGGCGCCGCTCCGCTATCTCCTGGGGGAGGAGGGCCAACTGCTCACCCGGGCCTGGCGGGGCCTGGGCCCGCGCCTGCTGGAGGGCGGCTATCTCCTCCTGGAACTGCGTCAGGTCGTCGAAGTCCCGGTACACGCTGGCGAAGCGGATGTAGGCCACCGTGTCCAGCCGCTTGAGCCGCTCTATCACCATCTCGCCGATGAGACTGCTGGGTATCTCGGCCCGCCCCAGGCCCTGGAGCTGGCCCTCTATCTCGTCCACCAGCTTCTCCAGTGTGCCGATGGGCATGGGGCGCTTGGCGCAGGCAAGCCGGATGCTGCTGAGGAGCTTGTCGCGGATGAAGGGCTCGCGGCGCCCGTCCCGCTTGGCCACCACCAGGGCCGCGGTCTGGACCCGCTCGTAGGTGGTGAAGCGCAGGCCGCAGGCCACGCACTCGCGGCGCCGCCGGATACCATCCGTCGCCTCGCGGGAGTCTATCACCCTTGACTCTGGGTTGCCACAGTGGGGGCACCGCATCTCTGTCAGCCTCTCTCACCACAACCCCTTGGGTCTGACCGCTGCCAGGGTGCCACTGGTTGTGGTGACAGCAACCTCATTCTGCAACGGGTGCGGAACGGTTGTCAAGGGGTTGGTGGATGAAATCCCACCACATCTTGGGGTGCAACTGGGGAATGGCACAACACATTGTACCGCTGGTGGTGCCGTTGGGGTGGCTACCCCACCCAAGACTGGTCTTTCCCGCTCGCCCCGGGGAGCGCACGATTCTTGCAACCACTTCTTGGCGGCGGTCCGAGGCGCAGGGCGGACCGGAGGCGGAAACGGAGAGGCCCGCCCCGTAGGAGGAGCGGGCCTCGATTATGTTCCCGGGCCGCGCCGGCGGGCAATGATGCACGACAACGACTAGGACACCGCCAGCGGTGTGGCCGGGAATCCATCACGCCGGAAAGGGCGATTTGATGATGCCAGGCCTAGTCCTAGAATCCGCCACGGCCCCGACGTCGCGCCGCCGGGTGACGGCGCAGGAACGGGGGCAGGTCCAGGTCCGTCTCCTCCGAGGAGGAGAGGCCCACGTCGGAGAGCAGCGCGCTCACCGAGTCGTCCGCCAGCAGCGAACTCTCAGCGCTGGGGAAGCCGGTGGCGATGATGGTGACGCGGACCTCATCGTCCATCTTCAGGTCGGTCACCATGCCGAAGATGATGTTGGCCTCCGGGTCGGTGGCACGGGTGATGACGTCGGCGGCCTGCTGCACCTCCATGAGGGTCAAGTCGGCGCCACCGGTGACGTTGAACAGCACCCCCTTGGCGCCCTCCAGGGATACGTCCAGCATGGGGCTGTTGATGGCGGCCTTGGCTGCGTCTACGGCGCGGTTCTCGCCTTTACCCGCGCCGATGGCCATCCACGCGGGGCCGGCGCCCGACATGATAGTCTTGATGTCAGCGAAGTCCAGGTTGATCTCTCCACCCTGGGTCACCAGCTCAGCGATGGCCTGTACTCCCTGGTGGAGCACGCCGTCTGCCAGTCTGAAGGCATCCTCGGCGGTCACCTGTCTGTCGCAGATGGCCAGGAGCCGGTCATTGGGGATGGCGATGAGAGTGTCCACCTTGTCCTTGAGGCGGTGGATGCCATCCTCGGCGTTCTTGCGACGCTTGGCGCCTTCGAAGGAGAAGGGCTTGGTCACCACGGCGATGGTCAGGGCCCCGCTCTCCTTGGCGATCTCGGCCAGGACCGGGGCGGCGCCGGTGCCGGTCCCTCCTCCCATGCCGGCGGCGATGAACGCCATGTCCGCGCCCCGGAGCGCCTCGTACAGCTCCTCTCTGGACTCCTCAGCGGCTTCGCGGCCGAGGTCCGGGTTTCCTCCTACACCCAGGCCCCGTGTGAGCTTGTCCCCGATGCGGATCTTCACCGGAATATCAAGGCGTACCAGGTGCTGGGCGTCGGTGTTCACCGCCAGGTACTCCACGCCCTGTATGTGCTCCCTGTACATGCGGGAGACGGCGTTGCATCCACCACCCCCCGCGCCGATCACTTTGATCGTGGCGACACCGACGCCATTCTGCTGCTGGAGCCCGCCATTCAGGTCCTCGGTCATGACTGTAGTTACCTCCTTCTTCTTTCTTTTGTTTATTGCCAAGACTAGCTGACTCCACTGAACGCTCTGCCCAGCCGCAGGGCTACTCTCCGGTAAAGGGGGATGTGCCCGTTCCCCTCAAGGTCCCCGTCGGTCTTCACATCCGGCTCCCGGAAGTTCCACAGTAGAAGTCCCACACAGGTGGCACAGGCTGGGCTGGTGAGCTCTGGCGGCAGGTGGAAGGACTCCCTGGGCATCCCGAGCCGAACCGGGGCCATTGAGATGTCTGCGGCCAGCTCTACCAGGCCTGGAAGCCTGGCTGCCCCGCCTGTGAACACAATGCCGGCGGCGGGCACCCGCTCCAGCCCGGCCTGTTTCAGCTTGGCAACGATCTGTTGCACCAGGTCTCTGGCCCTGGAGTGGAGCACATCGCAGAGCCTGTTCCTATCTATCCGCCGTGGCTGGCCCGCGCCATCCGCACCCAACTCCACGTAGTCCGTGGCGGTGGTCGTCACTACTTCTGCGGAGCCATATCGTAGCTTCGCCTCCTCCGCCAGAGAGAAGGGCAGCCGCAGGGCCTGGGAGACATCGTTGGTGAAGTGGAAGCCGGCCACCGGCACCACGGCGGTGTGCCAGATGGCGCCTTCCTGGAAGATGGCGATGTCTGAGGTGCCGCCGCCCACGTCCACCATGACCGCCCCCATCTCCCGCTCGTCGGCAGTAAGAACGGCTTCGGCGCTGGCCAGAGGCTCCAGCACCAGTCCCTTCACCGCTACCCCCGCGCTGTCGAGGACACGAGCGAGGTTGGTCAGGTGGGGCAGGTCCCCGGTTATCACATGGGCCTCCACGTCCACCTGGGTGGCGCAGAGGCCGACGGGGTTGCGCACGCCACCCAGTCCGTCTATGGAGTAGGCCCTGGGGATGAGGTGGAGCACCTTCTTGTTACCCTTCGTGGAGGGAGAGGCGGCCCGGACCGCCTCCTTCACCTCTCTATGAGAGAGGGGACGCAAGGCAGCCTCGGGGCGGTCCAGGCTGCTGGAGGTGTTAAAGGAGGAGATGTGCTGCCCTGTCACCCCCACGTAGGCGGGAGGCAGAACCCGGCCCAGGTCACGCTCCGCCTGACACACGGACTCGCGCACCGCCTCCCCAAGTTCGTGGAAGCTGACCACCATGCCTTTTCGCATTCCTCGGGAGGCAACGAGACCTCTCGCCACCATTTCCAGTTCCCCGTATGGCCCTACCCTGGCCACCAGGGTCTGCACCTTGGTGGTACCCACGTCTATGCCAGCGTATAGGGCGTCCGTTCCTTTTCTCACCGTTCTCACCTCCTGCTGCGCCTCTGGGCGCTTCTTCACGGGCCGTCTAGCTAGAGGCGTTCCGCCACTCGCAGCTTGGCGCTACGGCTGCGAGGATTCTCACTTAGTTCCCTGCTCGACGGACGGACCACTTTCTTGGTGATGGGCCGCAGGGTGGCGCGGTGGCCGCACCGACAGGCTGCCATACTGGGAGGGCATAGGCAGTCCGTGGCCTCACGCCGGACGAACTCCTTGACCAGCCGGTCCTCCAGAGAGTGATAGCTGATGACCACCAGCCTGCCCCCGGACGCCAGCACCGAGGGCACCTGGGAGAGCGCTGATTCCAGGGACTCCAGTTCCCGGTTGACCGCTATGCGCAGGGCCTGGAATGTACGGGTGGCGGGGTGGGTCCGCCCACGTCGGTAGCCGGAGGCCGCCGAGACCACCCGTGCCAGCTCCGCCGAGCTGTTCAGGGGGCGTGCCTCCGCCAGCGCTCGGGCAATGCGGCGGGCCCGGGGCTCCTCGCCGTAAGTTGAGATGATCCTGGTCAGTTCCTCCACGGAGGTGTCGTTGACAAGGTCCGCGGCAGTGACGGGCTGGTCGGGGCTGTAACGCATGTCCAGGGGCTCGTCCCGCTGAAAGCTGAAGCCGCGACCCACTGCCTCTAGCTGAAGAGAGGAGAGTCCCAGGTCCATCAAGATGCCGTCCGCGGGCACGAAGCTGCGCTCTCTGGCGGTCTCCTCCAGGTGAGAGAAGTTGGCGTTGACCAGGACAAGGCTTCGGGCGTGCTTCTGGAGCTGGCCGCGTGCCGCCGACACCGCGTGGGGGTCGGCGTCCAGGCCCAGGAGCTTGCCGCCGGGGGCCGCCTCCAGCAATGCCCTGGCATGGCCGCCTTCGCCCACGGTGCAGTCTATGTAGCGACTGCCGGGCTTTACGTTCAGTGCCTGGAGCACCTCAAGTACCAGGACTGGCCTATGGTAGGTGTGGGCAGCCACGGCCATCATTCCTTTCTTTCCTCCACACTCTCGGCCATCCGTGAGGCCGTCTCCTCAATGCGCGCCAGTTCCTCCTGCCACCGCAGGGCGTCCCAGACCTCCAGGTACTCGCCCGCCCCCACAATGACCACCTGCTCCTCCACTGCCGCATACCGCCGCAGGGCCTGGGGGAGCAGGACGCGTCCCTGCCGGTCCAGCTCCTGCTCGAAGGCGCCGCCAAAGGTTATCCGGCGGAGGCGCCGCGCCCGTGCCAGGTTCATGGAGAGAGCGGCGACGCCCCGGGAGAACTCCTGCCAGGCTGAGGGGGGGAAGGCCACGATGCAGGGGTCGTACCCTTTGTTCAGGACAACGCCTCCCTTGAAGGCCTCCCGGAAACGGGCCGGCATGGCCACCCTTCCCTGGGGGTCCACCCGGTGCTCGTACTCTCCTGTGAACACCGCGCCTTGAGCTATGCCAATCGCCCCCTCTTTTCACCAATATTCCCCAGATCGCGCCAAATACTAAGGGCCGTGATACCCAAAAAACAAGGGGTTTACGCCACCATTTTTGGGTAATTTTTGGAGTCCCGCTCCCACCACATTTTTTTTAGCTGTTTTCAGCAGGATCATCCTGGCATAGCACCCAGATTCGCGGGGGTGTGCTATGATAGGGCCGACATGGCCTCACTGGGCGTTCTCACCAGCAGCGATCTGGGCTCCCGTGGGTTGCGGGAGGACATCAGCGGCAGGCGCATCCAGGAGTTGCTGCCGCCGCCAGAGTTCACGCTGAGACGGTATGAGGTGGTCCCCGACGAGCGGGAGACCATCGCTGACCGGCTGAGGCGATGGTCCGATGAGGACGGTCTGGACCTGATTGTGTCCACGGGGGGGACGGGCCTCACCTCCAGGGACGTGACGCCTGAAGCCACCCTGGAGGTGGTTGACCGGCTGGTGCCGGGGATGGCGGAGGCCATGCGCGCCGTGGGCATGCGGAGCACCCCCCTGGCCATGCTCAGCCGGGGTGTGGTGGGTGTGCGGGGCCGCACTCTGATAGTGAACCTGCCCGGCAGCCCCAAAGCGGTGGAGGAGAACCTCAAGGCCATTCTGCCCGTTCTGCCTCACGCCCTGGAGACGCTACGGGACAAGCCACATAAGACGTAGAAACAGCGGTCCCTTCACACCTGCGGACCAACCGGTTGTTCATGAAGCAGTGCACTCCTTCCCATGCATGAGAAATGACTCCGCAGCCGCTCCTGGTGAGCCCTTCGGCAGGTCCGACTGTGTCGAGCATGCACGAGGGACTCGGCACTCTCGATACATCGGAACTCAGGGTGAGCGGCCATTCTTGAGCAGGGCCTTTGGAAGACCTTGTTGTGGGGCTGATAGCCGTGCGCATCCACATTCTCACCATATTTCCCCAGATGTTCGCGGGGCCCTTTGACGAGAGCATAGTCAAGCGGGCCCGGCAGGCGGGCCTGGTGGACATCCGCATTCACGACATCCGCCAGTACACCCACGACCGCCACCATACGGTGGACGACTACCCTTACGGCGGAGGGCCGGGCATGGTGATGAAGCCGGAGGCCCTCTTTGAGGCTGTGGAGGCGGTGCGCAGCGGGCCCGATACGCCGGTGATCCTGCTTACTCCCAGGGGCCGCACCTTTGTGCAGCGGGAGGCGGAGCGGCTGGCGACGTTCTCTGAGGTGGTCCTCATCTGCGGCCACTACGAGGGTGTGGATGAGCGGGTGCGCCAGTACCTGGTCACCGACGAGCTGAGCATTGGTGACTACGTGCTGACCGGCGGCGAGCTGCCCGCCATGGTGGTGGTGGACGCGGTGGTGCGCCTTCTGCCGGGGGCCATGGGCCATGGCGCCGAGGCTGTCAGTGACGACTCCCACACCTCGGGCCTGCTCCAGTACCCGCAGTACACTCGCCCGGCAGAGTACCGTGGGTGGAGGGTGCCCGATGTGCTCCTCTCGGGCCACCATGGGGAGGTGGAGCGGTGGCGCAGGCAGGAGTCGCTGCGCCTCACCCTGCTGCGGCGCCCCGACCTGCTGGAGCGTGCGTCCCTCTCGCCGGAGGACCGTCGTTTCCTGGACAGCCTCCGTTCCCAGGAGGAGAAGTGAGCGGGGTGGAAACACATCACCATCCCCTGGTGGGAGGGCGCAAGCCGCCTCCGGCAGTTGCGGGAACCGCCTGGCTCAGTTAGAATACGGCGGACGCCTTGAGGGTGTCCACTCCATATTCAGCCAGTGGTGAGTTATGAACGCCTCTCAGCTTGTGCCGGTGAAAAGCAATCCCAAAGTCGCCCAGTTCCAGATTGGGGATACGGTTAAGGTGAACGTGCGGGTGAAAGAGGGAGACCGGGAGCGGGCCCAGTTGTTCCAGGGCGTGGTCATCCGCCGTCGCGGTGCCGGTCCCTCCGCATCCTTCACCGTGCGGCGCATCTCCCATGGCGTTGGGGTGGAGCGCTGCTTCCTGCTCCACTCGCCATCCATTGAAGGCGTAGAGGTGGTGCGGCCGGGTAAGACCAGGAGGGCCAAGCTCTACTACCTGCGCGGGCTTTCAGGCAAGGCCGCTCGAATCAAGGAGGGCGCTCGCCGGCGCCAGCAGGGGCAGCCCCAGGCCGGGCCAGAGCCGCAGTCTCCTACGCCGCCACCGCAGTCGCAGCCCTGAGCCAGCCGGAGAGGCCGAAAGTGAGCGCTGGGCGGTACGTGGAGGTGGCGGTGGATGCCCCGGCGGGCTGGGGCCGCACCTTCAGCTACAGCGTTCCCCTTTCCATGACCCTTGAGCCCGGCCAGATGGTGACCGTTCCCTTTGGGCCTCGGCTCCTCCACGGCATTGTCTTTGAGGTAACGGACTCCCCCCAGGTGGAGCAGGTGCGGGATGTGGCGGGCCTGGTGGAGGCAGCGCCACGCCTCTCTGATGAGAGGCTGGAGGTGGCCCGCTGGATCAGCAGCTACTATCTGGCTCCTCTGTTCGAGGCTGCCGCCCCCATGCTGCCGCCGGGATTCCGCTCCCGGGCCCAGGCTTTTCTTTCGCTCATCCCTGGTGTCCCAGAACCGGGTGACCTGGCTCCAGGCGAGGTAAAGCTGCTGGCCTATCTGCGCCCGCAGCGGAGGCCTGTGGCCGAGTCCCGCCTGGAGCAGGTGCTGGGGGGGTGGGCTTTGCGGGCGGCGCGGGGCCTGGTGCGCCGGGGGATGGCGGAGCGCCGCTGGGTGTGGCCTCGTCCCAGGGTCGGCCCTTCCTACGACTCGTACCTGCGCCTGGCGCTCCCCGCCGCGCAAGCTCAAGCCCTTGCTGGTGACCTGGAGCGCCGGGCGCCACGCCGGGCCGCGTTGCTTCGAGCGTTGGCTGAGGCGCAGGGTGTCTCAATGGCCCTGACTGAGGCCAGGCGGCGGTACGGGACATCCGCCGTATCCGGCCTCCTCGCCCGCCAGGCGGCGATGGTGGGGCGGGTGGAGCGGCGGCGCGACCCTCTGGCGGGCCTGGCGGTAGTCGCCGACTCGCCTCCCGCGCTCACGCCGGCGCAGGCAGGCGCCCTCTCCGCGATATGGGGTGCTCTGGAGGACGGTTCCCGCCAGCCTCGCACCTTCCTGTTGCACGGCGTTACAGGCAGCGGCAAGACGGAGGTCTACCTGCGGGCCCTGGCCCGGTGCGTGGAACTGGGGAAGCGGGGCCTGGTGCTGGTGCCGGAGATATCCCTGACGCCCCAGGCGGTGCAGCGCTTCAGCGCCCGCTTCCCGAGGCGGGTGGCGGTGCTGCACAGCGGGCTCTCTCCTGGAGAGCAGTTCGACCAGTGGTGGCGGACCGCCCAGGGCGAATATGACGTGGTGATAGGCTCGCGTGGGGCTGTCTTCGCCCCGCAGCCGGACCTGGGACTCATAGTCATTGACGAGGAGCACGAGTGGACATACAAGCAGCATGACGTCTCCCCTCGCTACCACGCCCGTGAGGTGGCGCTGAGGCTGGGGGAGCTGACGGGGGCGGTGGTGGTGTTGGGTGGCGCCACCCCCGATGTGTGCACTTATCACGCCTGCACCCGTGGCCAGTACGGCTTGCTGGAGCTACCTCACCGCTTGGGGGAGGAGGGACAGCCCACCCCTCTGGCGAGAGTAGACGTGGTGGACATGCGCCGGGAGCTGAAGGAGGGTAACCGCAGCATCTTCAGCCGGGCCCTGCGCGGCGCACTGGAAGAGTGTCTGAGGGGAGGGAACCAGGCGATCCTGTTCTTGAACCGCAGGGGTGCGGCCACCACGGTGCAGTGCCGGGACTGTGGCCATGTGCTTTGCTGCCCCGGGTGCGCCGTCTCCTACACCTACCATGCCTCAGGTACCCTGGTATGCCACTGGTGTGGAAGGCGGCGTCGTCCTCCCGCCTCCTGCCCTGGATGCCATGGTCGGCGTATCCGCTATCTGGGGCTGGGCACCCAGCGGGTGGTGGAGGAGGTGGAAGGCATCTTCTCCGGCGTCCGGGTGCTGCGTTGGGACCGGGACACGGCGACTAGCTGGCGGGACCACCAGCTTCTAATGGAGCGGTTCGGCGCGGGCAAGGCAAATGTGCTGGTGGGCACTCAGATGGTGGCCAAGAGCCTCCATCTGCCGCAGGTTACCCTGGTGGGTGTGGTGCTGGCGGACATCGGGCTGCACCTGCCTGACTACCGGGCGGGAGAGCGCATCTTCCAGGTGCTGTGCCAGGTGGCGGGCCGTGCCGGGCGGGGCAGGGAAGGGGGGAGGGTGGTGGTGCAGACCTACGCGCCCCACCATTACGCCGTAGCCGCTGGGGCGCTCCAGGACTACGCTGCCTTCTATGAGCAGGAGTTGGCCTACCGGCGGGTCCAGGGGGACCCCCCTTTTGGCCGCCTCATCCGGCTGCTGTACTCCCACAGCAGCGAAGAGGTCTGCCAGCGACAGGCGCAGGGCCTGGCGGGGGCTCTGAGGACCCAGGCCCGGGTGTGGGGCATCGCCGACGTGGACATCATCGGGCCAGCGCCCGCCTATCCGCCGCGGCTCCGTGGCCGCCATCGCTGGCACCTCATTCTTCGAGGCGCGGACCCCGGGTCGTTGCTCCGAAGGGTGGACGTCCCCGCGGGGTGGGTCGTGGATGTGGACCCGGCGTCGGTGCTGTAGGTCGGGTTTCCCAACCCGACCGTCCCGCACAAGCAGGTTTGTCCTGACCTGTCGGGATGCCCTACAAGGGTCAATCGCTATTTTGGGGCCAGTTTGCACCGTTCAGTCGCACTCCTTATACTTTGGTTGGCGTCAGAAGCAACATGGAGGGTTGGCGTTGGCCGTTTTGCCCATGCGATATGCGCCGGACCCGGTCCTGCGGACCAAGACACAGCGGGTGCGGCTGGTGAACTCTCCCAGCCTTCAGAAGTTGATAGACGACATGATAGAGAGTATGCGCTACTACGAAGGCGTGGGGATAGCCGCCAACCAGGTGGGGTCCCTCCAGCGTGTGGCCATCATTCAGGTGCCTGAGGACCCGGAGCCTCGGGTCCTGATCAACCTCACCATCCTGAGGCGGGAAGGTGAGCGCGAGGTGGAGGAGGGCTGCCTCAGCATACCCGGGTACCGGGGCGTGGTGAAGCGTTCGGAGAGGGTGCGGGCCAGGGCACTGGACCGCCACGGACGCGAGGTCCGCATCCGGGCCACGGACCTTCTGGCCCAGGCCCTGGAGCACGAGGCGGACCACCTGGATGGCGTCCTGTACATTGAGCGGCTGGTGGGCCGGGACAAGCTGTGGAAGCTGGAGCCCGTCGAGAAGGGCGCCGAGGCCAGCCCTGGCTAGAAATTTGCTCCCCCTTTCCCCTTCAGTGCAGCCTTCCCTTGCAGGCCTGCTCAACGGTGTTGGCGGGTTTCTCCAGGAGCGCTGTGTCACTGCATACGTGGTGGGTGGATTTCTGCGCGACACCCTCCTGGGACGGCCCACCGTGGATGTGGACCTGGCGGTGGAGGGAGACGCCCTCTCGCTGACTCGCGCCCTTGTAGATGGCCTGGGCGGGTCTTACGTTCCCCTGGACACCGAGCGGGGAGTGGCCCGTGCCCTGGTCCCGGTGGGAGGTGGGGCGCGTGTCGTGGTAGATGTGGCCACCATGCAGGGCGATATCCACGCCGACCTGGCGCGCCGGGACTTCACGGTGAACGCCATGGCAGTGCCCCTGGGCCGCTTCCTCCAGCGCGGCTGGCGTCGCCACCTGCTGGACCCCTGGGGCGGGCTTGCAGACTTGGAGCGCCGCCGCGTCCGCGCCCTGGGCGAAGAGGTGTTCCCTCAGGACCCGTGTCGCCTGCTGCGGGCCGTGCGGCTGGCAGCTACTCTGGGTTTCCAGGTGGACGAGGCTACTCTTGAGGCGATGCGCCGCCATGCTGCCCTGGTGGTGAATGTGGCAGCAGAACGGCAGAGGGAGGAGTTCCTGCGCCTGCTGGCGGCCCCTCAGGCGTGTCCATGGCTATACGTGATGGACGACGTGGGCTTGCTCTGCGCCCTGGTCCCAGAGCTGGAGGAGGGGCGGGGGGTGGCCCAGCCCCGCGAGCACTACTGGGACGTGCTCCGGCACAACATCGAGACGGTGGGCGCAGCCGAACGCTTGCTTTCGCGGGATGGGCTGTCGCAGGAGGTGCTGGAGGAGGTGCCGTGGGACGAGGAGGTGGCCCGCTATTTTGGGGAGCAGGTGAGCGATGGCCACACCAGGGGCACGCTCTTGAAGGTGGCATGCCTGCTTCATGATGTAGCCAAGCCAGCGTCCCGGAGCGTTGAGCCTAGTGGCCGGGTACGCTTCTTCGGCCACCACACGATGGGCGCCGAGACGGCTCAGGCCATTCTGCGCCGCCTTCACATGAGCGGGCGTGGTGTGGAGCTGGTGCGGCTGATGGTGGAGCACCATCTCCGGCCAAACCAGATGGCGCAGCCAGAGGAGATGCCCACCCAGCGGGCGGTGTACAGGTACTTCCGTGACCTCGGTGAAGCTGCCGTGGGCACCCTTTTCCTTAGCATGGCGGACCATCTGGCTGCCAGGGGCCCTCTTCTGGAGTTCACCAACTGGCGCGCTCATGCTAGAATCATCGGGTATGTTCTCAGTACAGGCTTTGCTCCGACGACCGGAAAGCCTGGCAGGCCTGCGGTGAGGGTGCTGACCGGCCACGACCTGATGAGCGAGTTGGGCCTCGAGCCGGGCCCTGGTCTGGGCCGTCTGCTGGAGGCGCTCAACGAGGCCCAGGCGGCGGGCGAGGTGAGCACCCGCGCTGAGGCGCTGGCGCTGGCGCGCCACATTCTCGCTAGAGGGCCGAACGACCGCCGTAGCGAGTAGCCAGCCAGATGGGGGTTGTAAGAGTTGAGACCACCTGGGGGTGGAGACCGGTTACTTCCATCAGTGGCAGGGTAACTTCTGCGGCGACGTGAGGCGCTGCCCCGGAGGCACACGGTGCGACGGATAAACTGGAAAACCCTGGTCATCATCGTCCTCATGGTCGGCATTGCGGTAGCGTCCATCAGCGTACAGCGGATCTCCATACCAGTGCCGGGCGGCGATTTCGCCCGCGGCGGCAAGTCCTTGCTGGGGCTCCAACTCGGCCTGGACCTCCAGGGTGGTGTCCACCTGGTGTACGAGGCCGCTGGTGTGGAGCCCACCGATGAGCAGATGGAAGGGGTGATGTCCACCATCCGCCGCCGCGTGGACGCCTTCGGCGTAACGGAGCCGGTGATCCAGCGCATGGGGACCAGGCGGGTGCTGGTCCAGCTCCCAGGCGTGACTGATGTGGGGCAGGCGAAGCAGCTCATAGGCCAGACAGCCCGCCTGGAGTTCAAAGAGCGCACCTGCGAGGATATCGAGTGCGCCAAGTTCACGGACAAGGACACGGGGCTGACCGGTGAGGACTTGGCCCGGGCCTTCGCGGGGCAACACCCCACCACGGGGCAGGCGGTGGTCAACTTCGAGTTCAAGTCCAGCGCGGCGCGGGTCTTCGGTGAGCTTACCACTCGTATTGCGGGGACCAACAACCGGATAGCCGTTTTTCTGGATGATACTGAGCTTATCGCCCCCGTGGCCCGCCAGGCCATCCTCACAGGCACGGGGTTCATAGAGGGCCGCTTCACCACGGAGGAGGCGCGTACCCTGGCCATTCAGCTCGAGTCGGGCCGGTTGCCGGTGCCCATTGAGGTGATACAGGAGCGGGATGTGGACGCCACTCTGGGCGCCGAGTCCCTGCGGCAGAGCCTGGTGGCGGGGCTTATTGGCTTCGGGCTGGTGGTCTTTTTCATGTTGGCTTACTACAAGGTGCCAGGTGTGGTGGCGGTGTTGGCCCTGCTCACTTACTCGGTGTTCATGCTGGCCGTGTTCAAGCTGGTGCCCGTCACCCTTACCGTGGCGGGCGTGGCGGCCTTTGTCCTGTCGCTAGGCATGGCCGTGGATGCTAACGTCCTTATCTTTGAGCGCATGAAGGAGGAGCTGCGCCAGGGGCGCACGTTGCTGGCCTCCATGCAGATCGGCTTCAGCCGGGCCTGGCCTTCCATTCGAGACAGCAACTTTACCACCTTCATCATTTGCGCCGTCCTTTTCTGGTTCGGCAAGCAGTTCGGTGCCACCCAGGTCACTGGCTTTGCCCTGACACTGTTCATCGGCGTTGCCACCAGCATGTTCACCGCCATCGTGGTGACCAGGAACCTGCTGGGCCTGGCGGCCCTCCTACCGGTACGTCACTACCCGGGCCTCTTCTCTCCTGAGGGGGCGCCTCGACGGGCTGCATCGCCGGAAGAGGGGCGGCCCAGGCCGACCTTCACTGAAAGGAGCTGACTGTGAACCTGGTTCGCAAGCGGTACTGGCTTTTTCTTTTCTCTTTGTTGGTCACCATCCCCGGCCTTGTCTCTCTCGCCATCCCCCCTGGCCTGCGGGCGGGCATTGAGTTCGCCGGGGGCTCCAGCCTAACGGTGGAGTTCGCCCAGCCCGTCTCCGAGGGTCAGGTGCGGGACCAGGTCGCGGCCCTGGGCTACCCTGAGGCCATTGTCCAGAGGTTGGGCGACTCCTCCTACTTCATTCAGACGCGCACCCTCCGGGAGGCGCGGTTGGACCCCCTGGGCAATGTGCTGGAGCCTGGGGAGCGAGAGCGGCTCCAGGGGGCGCTGGAGCAGAATCTGGCACCCATCGAGACCGCCGAGTTCGCCTCGGTGTCGCCGCTGGTGGCCAGGGAGACGGTCCGCAATGCCACCATTGCTGTGGTGGCGGCGTCCATCGCCATTCTGCTCTACATCGCCTGGGCCTTCCGGTCCCTTCCCAACCCCTTCCGCTACGGGGTGTGCGCCGTCATCGCCATGCTGCACGACGTGCTGGTGGTGCTGGGGCTGTTCTCAATTCTGGGAAGGTTCATGAACATTGAAGTCAACGCTATGTTCATAACCGGGGTGCTGACGGTGGTGGGGTACAGCGTCAACGACACCGTGGTGGTCTTTGACCGCATTCGGGAGAACCTTACCCGCCAGGTTGCGGAGGACCTGCCAGCCACTGTAAACGTGAGCATCCTGGAGACTCTTGGACGGTCTCTGAACACTGCCATGACCACGCTGTTCGTGGTCGTCGCGCTTCTCCTCTTTGGCGGGCCCTCCATACTGGTGCTGGTGCTGTCGCTGCTCATCGGCATAGCAACGGGAACCTATAGCTCCATCGCCATCGCCAGCGCGCTCCTGGTCTCGTGGGAGAGCCACGACCTGGGGCGGTTCTGGCGGCGCCTGCGCCCCGCGCCCGCTGGGTAGCTATTGACAAGGACGCGGAAGTCTGGTATAAGTTTTCACAATGTTAGCCAGTATGTGCGCCATGTCCTGTTGTTGTACCGCCAGTACGGGGAGGGATGTGGTGCGCCAGCTCCCGGTAAGGCTCGTGTGAGCGACCAGTAGCCCAGACACATAAGCGGTAACGGATGCGCCCCTCTCTCCAGTAGTGGAAGAGGGGCGCAGTGTTTTGTGCCCAGGTGTCCAGTATAACTTCGCGTGGAGGTGGGCTGTGACAAGCAGGCAAGTGCGGTTCACCACCGAGGAACTGGGGTCGCTCTCCCGCCATTTTGAGGGTGGCCAACCCCAGGAGGTCTTGAGGTGGGCCCTCGGGGAGTTCCACCCGGACATTCTGCTGGCGTGTAGCTTTGGGGGCGCCTCGGGCATGGCACTGGTGGACATGGCGGCGCAAGTCCGGCCGGACGTTCGTGTCTTCTATCTGGATACCGGTTTCCTCTTTCCTGAGACCTACGAGCTTCGCGACGAGGTGGAGCGCAGGTACGGTATCAAGGTCGAGGCGTACGAGTCACGCTGGAGTCCCGAGGCCCAGGCACGGGAGTTCGGCGAGGAGCTGTGGAGCCGCGACCCAGACCTGTGCTGCCAGCTTCGCAAGGTGGAGCCCAACCAGCGTGCCCTGGAGGGGGCCCGGGCGTGGATCTCCGGTCTCCGGCGCGACCAGGCCTCCACCCGTGCGGATACGCCGGTGGTGCAGTGGGACGAGAGCTTCGGCGTGGTGAAGGTGAACCCCCTGGCTGCCTGGACTGAGGAGCAGGTATGGGAGTACGTCCGGGAGCACAACGTCCCCTACAACCCGCTGGTGGACCGTGGGTACAAGAGCATCGGCTGCACCCACTGCACCAGGCCGGTGAGGGCGGGCGAGGACCCCAGGGCAGGGCGGTGGTCTGGGTTCTCCAAGACGGAGTGTGGCCTGCACGTGCCTCTTGCTGAGAAGAACCCCGGGTGATTAGGACAGTAACCGAGAGTTTGCAAAACACAGAGGAGAGAGGAATGCGGACGGCAACCATCTGGCTTACGGGTCTTTCAGGAGCGGGAAAGTCCACCATCGCCAATGCCCTGGCGCAGGAGCTGAGGCTGCGGGGGAAGTCGGTGGAGGTCCTGGACGGCGATGTGGTCCGCACCAACCTCAGCAGAGGGCTGGGGTTCAGCAAAGAGGACAGGGACACCAACATCCTGCGCATCGGGTTTGTCTGTCACCTTTTGACGCGCAACGGTGCCTTCGCCATCGGCGCCGCCATATCTCCCTACCGGGAGATACGGGAGCAGGTGCGGCGGCAGATCGGCGACTTCGTGGAGGTGTACGTCCACTGCCCCCTGGAGGTGCTGCTGCGCCGGGATGTGAAGGGCCTGTACGCCAAGGCCCTGAGAGGGGAGATCCCCAACTTCACCGGTGTCTCTGACCCCTACGAGGCGCCGGAGCGCCCTGAGGTGGTGGTGCACACCGACCAGGAGACGTTGGAGGAGAGTGTGGGGAAGGTCCTGGCCAAGCTGGAGGAGCTGGGCTACCTGGAGCGGGGAAGCTCGGCCTCAGGGACCCGGACCGTAGCGGGCTCTCACGGGGGCGCTCTGGTGCAGCGGGAGCTGGGCGCGGATGCGGCCCGGGCCCTCCTTGAGCGGGCCTCCGAGTTGCAGTCGGTCACCCTGTCGCCGCGCCAGCTCTCGGATGCCCGCCTCATCGCCAACGGCGCCTTCAGCCCGCTACAGGGGTTCCTCCAGCAAGAGGACTACCGGGCTGTGGTGGAGCAGATGCGCCTGGCCGACGGACGGCTGTGGCCGCTGCCTGTGACCCTGGCCGTCTCTGACAACGCGGCCAGTGCTCTTCCTCCCCAGGGAGAGGTGGCACTGCGGGACACGGATGGCCATGTGGTGGGGTTGATGGAGCTGGCGGAGAAGTACGGCTACGAGAAGGAGCGGGAGGCCCAACTGGTGTACCGCACAACTGATAAGGCCCATCCTGGGGTGGCGAACCTCTATTCCCAGGGTGATGTACTGCTGGGCGGTAGCATAGCCATGCTGCCATCCAATGGGAGCACCGACGGGGCGGTGGGCCGGTACCCCAGCAGCCCGGCGCAGGTACGGGAGGAGATCGCCCGGCGGGGATGGCGCACCATGGTGGGGTTCCAGACCCGTAACCCGGTGCACCGCGCCCACGAGTACATCCAGAAATGCGCCATGGAGATGGTGGACGGCCTCCTTCTGCACCCTCTGGTCGGCGAGACCAAGTCCGACGACATCCCCGCAGAGGTCCGCATGAGGTGCTACGAGGCGCTGCTAGGGGCCTACTATCCCGCACAAAGGGCACTGCTGGCGGTCTTTCCCGCCTTCATGCGCTATGCCGGCCCGCGGGAGGCGGTGTTCCATGCCCTGGTGCGGAAGAACTACGGCTGCACCCATTTCATTGTCGGGCGGGACCACGCTGGGGTGGGCCGTTACTATGGCCCATACGATGCCCATGCCCTTCTCTCCAGCATCCCGCCCGCTGACCTGGGGGTGACCCCGGTCTTTTACGAGAATGCCTTTTATTGCCGCCGCTGCGGCGCCATGGCCACCGAGAAGACCTGTCCTCACCCTGAGGAGTCGCGGTTCTCCCTTAGCGGCACCCAGGTGAGGGAGATACTGGCCAGGGGCGGCATCCTCCCTGCGGAACTCACGCGGCCCGAGGTGTCAAAGGTCCTTTCCGTGGCTGGTGCGAAGTAGGGGGTGGCGAATGAGGCGCAACATCAACATGATGAAGGTTCTGGAGGAACTGATGGTGTGGGGGTGGGTGGCGATAGGTCTGGCGCTTTTGGCAGACTTGGCATGGGCCATTATCCGGAGAGGCTGACTCCAGACGCAATCTGGGGCGGGGGTCACGGAGCAAGTGGCTTTTCTCTGTAGGATGCTTTCTCATTGCCAACGCTAACAGGCTGCTGAAAAAGGGGTGTCCAGAGGGGCAAAGCCCCGGAGCTTGCCCTGAGCGCAGCCGAAGGGGCGGGGGTCTGGGGGTGTCCCCCAGATACAATTTTCACCCCCTTCCTGGCCAGGAAGGGGGTCGGGGGGATGGTCGAAGGAGTTTTTCATCACTCTGTTAATGTCACCCTGAGAGGAGCAAAGGATCTGGGGTCGGGCGTCAGCCAAGTATGATGGACCCCACCAGATTCTTCACCCCGATGCAATCGGGGTGAAGAATGACCTTTGAGACAAGGCCTCGGAGCACAGCAAGTGCAGTATGCCCTGTGGATCACCCGGCCAGCACGCCAGCTCGGAAGTCGAGTCCACGGCGGTCCAGTCTACTACCCCTTTTTGTTAAATAGGACTGACACAATGTCGCCGTCTTGGACCTCGTACTCGCGCCCTTCAAGGCGCTGTTTGCCCGCCTTGGCCACCGCCGCCTCGTTGCCCGACTCCATCAGGTCAGTGTAGCGCATCACCTCCATGCGGATGAAGCCGCTCTCCATATCCGTATGGATTTTGCCCGCCGCCACCGGGGCCTTGTCTCCCTGGAGACACGTCCAGGCGCGTACTTCATCTTCACCAACAGTGAAGAAGTTGACCAGTCCCAGCTTGCGGTAGGCGGCGTGGAGCAACCGTTCCATGGATGATTCTTCCATACCTAGCTCTTTGAGAAACACGTCCCGCTCATCTGGCTCAATCTCACTGATGTCCGCCTCGTCTTTGCCGCAGACAGCAATCATCTCCGTGCCTTCGTCAGCCGTCACCTGCATCAGTGCCTGGACATGCTTATTACCAGCGTCCGCCATGGTCTTGATATTGGCGATGTAGACCACCGGCTTCAGCGACACCAGGTTGCACTCGCGGATGGCGGCAAGCTCCTGCGAGGTCAGGTCCTGTTTACGCGCGGGGATGCCCTGTTGTATGGTTGCGTGCACCTTCTCGCAGTCTCCAGCCTCGCGGACAGCGTCCTTGTCTCCACCGCGGACTTTCTTAGCCAGACGCTTGATCTTGTTTTCCAGTGTTACGCTATCGGCGGCGACCAGCTCCAGGTCTAGCGTCTCCACATCCCGCGCCGGGTCTATCGTCTCATACTCAAAAGGGACATCTGCATCTTCGAAACAGCGCACCACGTGGAGCAGTGCTTCCACATCCTTGATGTTTCCCAGCAAGCGGGAGCGTCGGCCGTCATCTTTAGCTGCAATGCCAGGGATATCAACCACCTCCAGCGTGGCAGGCACTACCTTGCGCGGGTGGTACATCTCCACTAACCGCTCCATTCGTTCGTCTGGTACGTTAACCACTACTCGGTTCATCTCGGACCCGTTATACATCGGCACTCTCGCCGCAGTAATAGCATTGAAAATAGTCGTCTTCCCACAGGAAGGCAGTCCTATAAGTCCGCAACGCAAACCCATATCTGTCCACCCTTTCTGTTACAGGCACACGCCAGCATGCTATTAGCTGTTCATCCGGTGGAAAATGCTTTCAAGCGGGAGCAGGCTTCTAACCGGGGAGCTCTCAGTTTTATGAAGAGGTGGTATCACATAGCGCTGGCACAGCTACTGTGGAAGATTATATACTACTACACCGGCATTCACAAATCGGGCGCGCCCACACATTCCCAAGGTCTGCCAGTCTACGTGCATTCCCTGTATCAAGTCTGTACAAATGGCCAGGCAGGAATGATGGTAAGAGTTCTGGGAGGCTGAGCACCAGGTCAGGCCGGGGAAAGTCCGAGTGGTGTCTACAGGAGGCCACCGGCGCCAACAGTTGAAACTATGCCAAGACCCTCACGCTCCTTTGACAGGTCCGACTCCGTCCTTCAGTTGAAGGATACATCGGAGTTCAGGACAGGCATTGATCCCCCTCTCCCTCACCGGGCTTTGCCCCAAAACTGTCATTCTGAGGAGCGAAGCGACGAAGAATCTGGGGTGGGACTAGTGCCTGCTAGACAGCCTTCGCCGCCCCAGGCCCTTCGCGGAGTTTATCCTGAGCAACGAAGGGCTCAGGGTGACATGTGGAAAACGACTTTTGAGGCAACCCCCCTTTGCCGAGGGAGAGGGGAAATCGCAAGGGGGCAGGGGTTTCTCGACCCTTTACTGGGCGAGCGGTGTGTGATATATTCGGGACATTGTTCGCAGACCGCCTGTGGGCAGGGCGAGGGGTAGGTGATCGGGTATCGTCAAGGACTACCGCATAAACCATCGCATCAGAGTCCCCGAAGTGCGGGTGATAGACGAGACGGGCGCACAACTGGGCGTAATGCCCACGCGGCAAGCTGTGCAATTGGCGATGGAGCGGGGGTTGGACCTGGTTGAAGTAGCTCCCCAGTCGGTCCCCCCTGTCTGTCGGCTGCTGGACTACGGCAAGTTCCGTTATCTTCAGACCAAGAAGGAGCGCGAGGCGCGGAAGTCTCAGCGTCTCGCGTTGTTACGTGAAGTGCGGTTCCGTCCCCATATTGGGGAGCACGATCTGGAAGCGAAGCGCCGCCTGGTGGTGAAGCTCTTGGGCGAGGGGTCCAAGGTCAAGGTGTCAGTGATGTTTCGAGGCCGAGAGATGGCCCATCCGGAGTTGGGCGTGGCCCTGCTGCGGAAGGTCGCCGAGGACCTGAAGGAAAACGCCAAGCTGGAGCAGCCCCCGGCTACAGAGGGCCGCATGATCAGCATCATCCTGGCCCCGGTTGCTAGCCTTCGTGGGGACGGCACCAGCCCGGGGACCGTATCAGCGGAGAACGACGATGCCAAAGCTGAAGACGCATAAGGGCGCGCGGGCCCGCTTCACCGTTACCGGCTCCGGCAAGGTGATGCGCATGAAGGCGCACAAAAGCCATCTGCGGCGCAAAAAGGCGAATCGCTCCAAGGGGCTGTTCGATGCCAAGCTGGTGGTGAGCCCTGCTGATGTGCGCATGGTGCGCCGCTCCGTGCCCTACCTCGGCAGGCACTAGCCGTGCCTGTACTTCAAGTTAGGAGTAGCTCCGTTGCCCAGGGTCAGTAGAGGGGTCACCAAGCAGCGTCGCCACAAGGCGGTGCTAAAGCAGACGCGAGGCCATAGAGGCTCGCGGCACCTGCTGATCAAACGGGCCAGGGAGTCCCTGGTCAAGGCGCTGAGCCACGCCTACCGGCACCGGCGGGAGCGCAAAAGGGAGTTCCGCAGCCTGTGGATCGTCCGCATCGGAGCGGCGGCACGCCAGGAGGGGCTCTCATACAACGCGCTGATCCATGGCCTCAAGCTGGCCAACGTGGAGGTGGACCGCAAAACGCTGGCTGACTTGGCTGTGCGGGACTCCCAGGCCTTTGCTCACTTGGCCAGCGTTGCCAAGCAGGGCTTGGGGGGTCCATAGCCCGCTCTTCTGAGCAAATTCCAACACGACGGGCCTATCGCTGGCGGTGGGCCTGTTTTGTTTTCCACGGGACACCTTGGACACGACTACTCCTGGCAGAGCACTGGTGGACGATGCCCCCCCGATGGCCCTGAGGGCGCGGGTGACGGGGCTGGTGCAGGGTGTATCATTCCGTGACTTCGTCCGAGGTCACGCCACGCGGCTGGGCCTGGTTGGATATGTGCGCAACCTGCCCGACGGCACGACGGTGGAGGTGTACGCCGAGGGGCAAGAGGCGCACCTCCGGGGCCTGATAGATCTGCTATGGAGAGGGCCTGACCGCGCCCGGGTGACGGACGTGGCGGTGGAGTGGCTGGCGCCCCAGGGCCAGCACCGGACCTTCCAGATAGCGCGGTAGCAGTGACCGTCCCGCAGCCCCATCGCCTCCCGAGAGGAGGCTCATTCAGTCTACTTCAAGACCTGCGACAGAAAGAGCGCGGGTGCCCCGACACGTCGGGGCACGTCCTGCTACCGGCCGCTGCAAAACGAAGTTCCGCAGCGGGGTCGCCCCGCTCCCCCCAGGGTGGGGGATATGTGTTGCAAAAGTCCTGGGGACTTTTGCAACAATTTCTAGCCGTTAGCCGCCAGCGATGGCCTCTCTGGTACTATCTCCTGGATGCCATAGAAGGCATCCCGCCTGAGAATGCGGTGGAGCGTCTCTTCGGACACGCTCCTGGGTAGATCGCGGCTGGCCCAACGCTCCATCAGCGACCGGTGGACCTCCTGAAGACCGACGGGCTCGTTCTTGGCCAGAATGATGCGGAACACGGCCTCCAGGAGAGGCATGTTGGGCATTATGTAGTCATCCCGCAGGGAGCAACACTCGACTATCCGCTCCCGGTGTTCCTCGAAGGTAATGGAGGCCCTCATTTCGGGCTCCGAGGCCAGTTCTGCCCAGCAGCGGGGGCAGCGGCAGTACAACGCCATGAGTACCGCTGACCGACCTGTCCGTTCCAGGAGCCCTGGGGCTATCTGGTAGCGGGTCTCCTCCGGTGGGTCACTCTGGGGTTCAACGACCCCCTTTTCCTTGCTGACTTTTTTTCTGTTTGCGGGCATACTTTCACTATTCCTCTGCGACTAGGCTACAAGGTCTCCTCGTTCCAGTCCAGCATCCTCACCTCCACCTCGTCGCCGGCGTGCTTCGCTGGCACATTCTCAGGGCAGATGGCCAGCCCGTTGGCGAGGGCCATGGAGGTGAGCAGGTTGGAGCCCTGAGGCCCGGTGGGACAAGCATAGTACTTGCCATCCCTCTGAGTCACCACCACGCGGGCGTACACACGCCTGTGGTCCCTGTTGACTATGGTCCCCTCCAGGACCGCCCGGATAGTGGGCTTGGCCAGCCGGGTGCGTCCCTGCATCTTGAGCAGAGCCGGACGCCCCAGCTCTTCAAAGGCCACCAGGGCACTCACAGGGTTGCCAGGCAGCCCCAGGTGGGGTACCACCCGACCCCCTGGCCCCTGCAATAGGCCGAATGCGATGGGCTTGGCAGGGCGCATGCGCACCGACCAGAACTCGACCTTCCCCCTCTCTTCCAGGGCACGCCGGACCAGGTCGGACTCTCCCGTGGACACCCCGGCGGAGGTGACCAGAAGGTCGGCGTGGATACCTGCCTCAAGCTTCCGTCGCAGTTCCTCCATCTCGTCGCGGGCGATGCCCAGCAAGTGGGGGATGCCGCCGTACCGCAGCACCGCCGTGGCGATGGCATAGGAGTTGCTGTCGTAGATCTTGCCCTGCTCCAGGGGTTGTCCCGGGGCCAGAAGCTCGTTGCCGGTGGCGATGATGGCCACCTCGGGGCGGCGTATCACCTTTACCCGGAGGTGGCCCAGGGAGGCCAGGACCCCCAGTTCCGCCGGTCGCAGCACCGAGCCGCGGTGGAGCACCACCTGCCCCCGCGCCACATCCTCGCCAGCGGGGCGCACGTGGCTCCCCAGGGGCAGCTCCCTGTACACCGACACCTCGGCTACGGGCTTGCCCGCAGCACGGCGTTCCCTCTCGTCAGTAAGCTCAAAAGGGACCACCGTGTCCGCGCCTTTGGGAATGGGCGCACCCGTCATGATGTGTGCCGCGGTGCCAGGCGTCACCTCGCGGGTGGGGAGCTGGCCAGCCCATATCTCGCTGATGATCTTCACCACCCGTGGAGTCTGAGGGCTGGCGCCACGAATGCTGGTGTGTTGGAGGGCATACCCATCCATGGCGGAGTTGGCCAGCGACGGAATATCGAACTCGGCAACTACGTCCTCGGCCAGCACCTGGCCCAACGCGCCCAGTAGAGGGCGCTCCTCTGGCTCCAGCACCTGGACCGTTGCCAGCACCCTCTCCAACGCCTCTTCCACGCTCAACATATCGGCGTGATGGCTGAGATGTTCGTGGCGCTCCATGCTATTAGAGGTCTTCTTC
This sequence comes from Chloroflexota bacterium, assembly GCA_016190445.1. Classification (GTDB taxonomy): domain Bacteria; phylum Chloroflexota; class Dehalococcoidia; order Lucifugimonadales; family JACPQL01; genus JACPQL01. The sequence continues at coordinate 54,032 of JACPQL010000023.1, read as the reverse complement.
TCTCACAGCGGACATGCCGAGAGGGCGGAGGCACCTGCCCTCATGTCAAGAAACGGGGACGTCCCTTTGAACTCCCGGCGCCGTGAGCCGCGGGGGGGTCCCGCCTGGGAGATACCCGGTCCCCTAGACCCGGTAGGAATCCACCAATTGCTCCAGGCTTCTGTGCGAAACCTTCTTCCCCTGTTGGTCCTGCCGCTGCGCTAGCGACGGAACGGCGGTGTTCCGATAGATGATGCCTATGGGTAGGCCCTCAGCGCGGACCAACTTGTAAGCGGCATCACGGTCAGCGGGATCGTGCTCCTGGGGGACGTTCCAGGCCTTCGGCTGGATGCCCTTCTTCGAGTCGCCCTTGATCACGTCGTAGGTGTCGTTATAGGTGGTGCAGGGTGACTGCACATGCACGATGGCGAAGCCCTGGTGGTCCATCCCCGCCTCGATCAGTTTGGCCAGCTCCTTAGGCCTGCCGGAGAACCCGGAGGCTATGAACGTGACTCCCAGCGTCAGATAGAACTCCAGGGGGTTCAGCGCCGCCTCCAGCTTACCGTAGGGTGTGGAGACAGTGACGCCCCCCTGGGGCGTGGTGGGGGAGCTCTGCCCCTTGGTCAGCCCGTAGACACCATTGTCCATGACCACCACCGTCACGTCCAGGTTCCTCAGGGCCTGAGGCGGGATATGCTCCACGCCGATGCTAAGGAAGTCGCCATCGCCGGCAGTTATCACCACGTTCAACTCCGGGCGGCTCATCTTGACCCCGAAAGCGAGGGGGAGACTCCTGCCATGGAGGCCGTGAAACCCATAAGGCTGTGGCCCTTCAAGCAGGTGGACCAGGTTGCCAGAGCACCCGATCCCCGAGACCACCACGTTGCTCTCGATGGGCAACTCGGTCCGCATGGTGCGGGCCTCCAGGGCCCACTCCAGGGCGCGGCGGACACCGAAGTCCCCGCAGCCGGGGCACCACTTGAAGTCGTACTCGCGTCCCTTGGCGCTCATGCCGGCACCGTCCTCTTCTGTCGAACTCGCACTCTCTCTTCCAGCCTTGCCACCAGGTCCCTGACTTTGAAGGGCAACCCAGTGTACTGGGTGATAGCCTCCGCTCGGACGCCCTGGGAGCGCAGGAAAGCTGCAAACTGCCCGAGGTAGTTCAACTCCGGTACAATGACCCGTTCCTTCTGCCGGAGCTCGTTCAGCAGTCTTGGAGACAGCGGGTTGATCTGCATGGTGTAGTACCAGCCCAGCCGTTCCCCCCGGTCCAGCAGGGCCTCATAGGCCTCTCGTACCGGGCCCTTGGACCCGCCCCAGGGCATCACCGCTACCGGCTCCTCGCGGTGCTCACACTCGTAGGTCCCGTCCTCCAGTAGCTTCAGCTTGGCGAAACGGCGCTCGGTCATCTCGACGCGGCGACTAGGCAGGTGGGTAGTGTCCCCGTGGGTGTCGTGCTCGCTGGCATTGGCGTTGTAGGCGCCTGGGCTGCCAGGTACTGGGAAGGGTGTCACGCCAGGGCCTTCATAGCGCAGGTACCCATTGCTCCCCCGGTATACCTCTCGGTTCTCAATGACGAGACTGCTCAGGTCAGGCCTGGGGATGTCCTGGGTCCGCTCTGACAGGATTTGCTCGCTCAGCACGATTACGGGTCCCTGATAACGCTCGGCCCAGTTGAAGGCGTTGACCATGGCGTAGAAGCACTCCTCCACGGTGCCGGGGGCGATGACGGGCATACTCACGTCGCCGTGGGCGGGGTACAGCGAGGACATCAGGTCGGACTGCTCGGTCTTGGTGGGCAGTCCAGTGGCGGGTCCGCCTCTCTGTACGTTCACGATGACCACGGGGACCTCGGTCATCCACCCCATGCCTATCCCCTCTTTCATTAACGAGAGGCCAGGGCCTGACGTGGCGGTCATCGCTTTCTTGCCCGCATAGCCCGCCCCTATGATCGCGTTGATGGCCTCTATCTCGGAGCTGGCCTGGTAGGCAAACTTCCCGGGGCCCACCAGGTTGCGCTCCATGAAGATCAGGATGGTGTTGGCCGGCGATATAGGGTACCCGATGTAGACATCCACGCCGGCCGCCAAGGCCCCCAGGGCCGCCGCCTCATTCCCCTTGAGCAGGATATGTTCCCGTTCGGGCTTCGTGGGCAGGGCCAGTTCGCCGAGATTGAACCCACTGCGAAGAGCCTCCTGGCGGCCCAGGGAGAGGGCCATGATGTTCGCCCGAATAATCTCCTCGTCGCCACTGCGTCCCCGGGAGAACCGCTGCTTCACGAACTGCTCCAGGTACTCCTGGGGCATGTTCACGAGCTGCGCCAGGGCCCCCATGATCACCATGTTGGTGGCCCTGGGGTTGCCCGTGGACTTGGCCAGGGCTTCGAAAGGCATGCCCAATGTCCGGCCGTTGGCCACCAGTTCGAAGGTGCCCGAGTCAAATACGATGACGCCGTTCTCGCGGACCTCTTGGCGGTGTGTCTCATAGGCTTCACGGTTAAAGACCACCAATACATCGAGCTGGTCTCCGGGGCTCAGCACCGGCCTGGTGGAGATCCGCGCCTGGGTCCACGTGGGGCCGCCCAGGATCTGCGAGGGAAAGGTGGCGAACGTCTGCGCGTGATAGCCAGCCTGAGCAGCCGCCTGGGCAAGCCCCTCCGCTGAGGTGACCACGCCCTGACCACCCTCTCCTGCGAACCGGACCACGAAATCTTGGCTCTTCACCTGATCCCTCCCGGAGACATAGTGAACCCTGCGGTCACGTGGCGTGGCGCCCACTGACTGCCGGTGCGTACGTACGAGACTTGAGGCTCCAGTATCAGGCCTGCTCCCTCTCTGGCAGGTACACCCATTATAGCACTCCCGTTCCGTGAGGCGCAGCCTCAATGGCGCCCCCTTCCACAGGTGGCTCCACGGATCGCACTCGACGCTCCAGGCTGGGCCTGGGCACCAGCACGTAGTGGCGGCACCTCAGGCACCGGAGTCCGATGTCCGCCCCCAGCCGCTCCACCCTCCACCGGTTGCCGCCGCACGGGTGAGGCTTCTTCAGCGTGAGGACGCTCCCCAAGCGCAGGTCCATCACCATGGCCAACCTCGCTGGTCCAGCACCTGGTTGATGGCGTCCCTCAGGCCCAAGGCCGCCCGCCGAGCGGCGACGCCTACCCCTCCACCCTCGTTGCGGTATGCGTACAGAACCTGGCGAGACGCGCTTATGATGGCCCTGCGCCCTCGGCTGTCTACGCCGTGGACGACCGCCGCCTCCAGGTCTCCGCCCTGGGCACCGACACCAGGGACCAGGATGGGCATCTCCGGGCAGATACCGCGCACCCGGCGCAGCTCCTCCGGGGCGGTCGCCCCCACAACCAGTCCCACGTTCCCCCACACGTTCCACCCCTGTGCCTGCCGCGCCACCTCCAGGTAGAGGGGCAAGCCACTCTCCTTCATACTGAGGCCCTGGAAGTCGGCGGCGCCGGGGTTGGAGGTCCGGCACAGGATGAACACGCCCTTTTCCTTGCAGCGCAGGAACGGCTCCAGAGAATCACCACCCAAGTACGGGTTGACGGTCACAGCATCGAACCCCCACACCCCAAAGAGGGCCCGGGCATAGGCCTCGGCTGTGGAGCCGATGTCACTGCGCTTGGCATCCCCGATGACGGGAAGATGGCCCGGGATAGCGCCCAGAGTGCGCTCAAGGGCCATAAGGCCCTCCCTGCCCAAGGCCTCATAGAAGGCCAGGTTGGGCTTGAACGCGCAGACCAGGTCAGAGGTCGCCTCCACTATCTCCCTGTTGAAGCCCGCCACTTCAGCCGGTGGCACCAATCCAGAATGCGGGTCAAGTCCCACGCAAAGAAGGCTACGGTTCCGCTGCGCCGCGGCATCCAGCTTGTCAAGGAATGTGGCCACGTCCTGCCGTTCCGGGGGCGACGTTTCTCGTCCTGCGTCGGATAGTTTAGCTCCCAAAGAGGGCGAAGGCAAGTTGTATCTCGTGAGCACCGGTGGTAGCCTTCGGTAAAGAGAGGGCGACAGGTCATGGCGCCGCTAGGAAGACTAGAGACTTCAAAGACTGTGCCCTCGAGGGCACTGGGCCACACACTCATGGAGATATACCGGCGCCTGCTGGAACGCTACGGGCCCCAGGGGTGGTGGCCCGGCGATGGTCCCTTCGAGACCATGGTGGGGGCCATCCTTGCCCAGAACACCGCCTGGAGAAACGTGGAGCGGGCACTGACCAACCTGAAGGCAGCAGGTGTTCTCTCCCCGGGTGCTCTCCGGTCTCTGCCTGAGGAGGAGCTAGCCCGCCTCGTCCGGCCGAGCGGGTACTTCCTGACCAAAGCCAGGAAATTGAAGGCCCTGGTGGCGCATCTGGCCCGGTACGGGGACGACCTGGCGGCTATGTTCCGGCAAGATACCAGGGCGCTGCGAGAAGAGCTTCTGGGCATATGGGGCATCGGTGATGAGACGGCGGACGCAATTGTGCTCTACGCGGCGGGACTGCCGTCCTTCGTGATAGACAGCTACACCCGGCGCATCCTAGATCGGCTGGGACTCATGCCGGAGCGTAGGACCTACGCAGGGTACCAGGCCCTGTTCCATGATCACCTGACCCGGGACGCCCTGCTCTACAATGAGTACCACGCCCTGCTGGACCGCCATGCCAAAGCCACCTGCCGCAAGACACCGTTGTGCAGCCGATGCTGTTTACTGGAGACCTGTCCCACTGGCGCCAGGGTCCTGGCTTCCAGCTAGTGTCCCGTTCCTGAAATACGTTGAATGAATCAGCGCTCGTGCAGGTGCAGGGGCTGTGCCACTGCCGGGGGTCTGGGGGTGTCCCCCAGATTTCCTCTCCTCCCCCCTCTCCTTGCAGGAGAGGGGGCAAGGGGGTGAGGTATATGCCCCCAAAGAGGGTGTCCTCTCCGGTTAGGGAAGCGTCTATTTTTGTAAAGAACTTCGGGGACACCACACTAGGGGCAGGGGCGCAACCCCTTTTCGCCGGCCAGGGGCCAAGGATGCCAGGTTCCAGCACCCGTTGCGACCAAGGCCGTGTGAAACAAAACACAAAACGGACTGGCCCGGCGGGATATTGACAAAGAGAGCCAGCCGTGGTAACGTAAATAAGTCCCGAGTGACCAAGGGAAAAGCGTTCCCTAATATTCTGGAAGGGCCGGCCCCATACCGGTGCCAGTGCCAGAAAGACCCAAATGGGAGCGGCTGAGTAGGCTTAAGATCACTCGGGACTTTCTTTTGTGGCCTAACAGGGTGCTGGAAAACTTCTTTGCCCATTCCCCTAGTACCTGGTTGCGAAAAGGCGCGCCGTCATCGTCCGCTCGTGGTGAGCCCTTCGGCGGGTTCAGGACAGGCCTGTCGAACCATACGAGCGGAGGGAGGTTCTTGCTCATGTCCCCGGCGAAGTCGGGGCTCAGGATGAGCGGGAACCTAGCGACCTGCTAAGAGGGCTCCCGCACCCCTATCTCCGGCTTGAGGATGCCGATGAAGGGCAGGTTGCGGTACTTCTCCATGTAGTCCAGCCCGTACCCCACCAGGAACTCGTCCCCCACCTCAAAGCCAACATACCTCAGGGACACGTCTACCAGCCGCCGCACCCGCTTGTCCAGCAGGGTGCATACATCCACACTGGCAGGCTCTCGGGAGCGCAGATAGTGGAGGAGGAAGTTCAGAGTCATGCCTGTGTCCACAATATCCTCCACCATTATCACGTGTCGCCCACGGATGTTCTGGGTAAGGTCCTTGGTGATGCACACCCCCGCCCCTCCTCCCCCATAGTAGGAGATGGACATGAAGTCCACGGATATGGGCAGACTGATGTGACGCATCAGGTCGGCCATGAAGCAGACCACCCCTCGCAATACGCCCACCAGCACCGGCTGCTCGCCAGTGTGGTCCCGTGATATCTCCTGCCCTATGGACGCGACGCGGCGCTGGATCTGGCTGGTGGTGAACATGACCTTTTCTATGCCACGGACTTCCGCCGTCGCCAGGGGACCAAACCCATACCTCGCTAACAGCCGGTGATAGTCCCGCTTGTACAGTAGCTTGATGTTGATATCGGGGTACAACTCCCGCAGCGTGCGCAGCTTCCGGTTCTTGTCCGTCACCAGGTTTTGCTTCAGCGTGGTCAACTCCACGTACAGGTCCAACTCGGGGAGGTAGAAGTCCGGCCTGAACATCTCCGTGACCCGCTCGCCATCCCAGCGGAGAGGGAAAGCACGGGGCTCGTACATCCACTTGACGCCGTAAAAGTCCAGAATGCGGGAGAAATCGTACTCAGCGGCTTGGACGAAAGGCGGCGGGACTGCGGTAGTGGTGACAGGAGGCTCGACTTTCTCAGCCGTGGCTGCCTCATGGGCCGGCACGTCTGGCCTCACCTCCCTGTGGGACCGCCTCCGCCTCCGCCGGGGCGTCGCCTGCACGGGCGACACGGTTTCGCTTCCTTCCCCCACAGCCGTCTGTGAGGCCGCGACCTCCACCGCCGGCGCCTCGGGGGCCGCCCGGCGCCCTCCTCCTCCTCTGTGGGACCTGCGCCGCCTTCGGCGGGCTGGCGCCTCAGTGACCGCTTCCTGGACCCCTGGCCTTTCCTCCACCTATGTGGCCTCCTCTGCGTGGTCGCTATATGACCATGATACGGGCAAGCCAGGTGGCAGGCAACAGTGTCACATGCAGATGCCCGCATGGTACACTGGCGGCCAGACCGCAGCAGGGGGTGCAGTAATGCCGCTCCTTCTCAAGGACTCGGAGGTAGACCGGCTCATCACTATGGACGACGCGCTGGCCTCGGTAGAGGAGATGTTCCGGGAGCTGGGGCAGGGCAGAGTCTCCGTCTTCCCGCGGACCAAGCTCCGGTCCCCATCAGGTTCCCTCTTCGTCCTGGGTGCGGCCAACCTCTATCAGGGGGTTATGGGGGCCAAGTGCTACACCGTCATGGGACACAACTACACCTTTTATGTGCTGCTCTTCGATGCCAACGACGGCAACTTGCTTCTCATCGTGCGGGCGGACCGGCTAGGAGCCCTGCGCACCGGCGCCAGCACTGGGGTGGCCGCCAAGCACCTGGCACGCCAGGGTGCCGAGGTTGTGGGGGTGTTGGGTGCAGGCAACCAGGCCCGCACCCAGCTTGAGGCGGTGTGCAAGGTGCGCCCCATCCGCCAGGCAAAGGTGTATGCGCCCACGGAGGAGCATCGGGTCCGCTACGCCAAGGAGATGGGTGCCAGCCTGGGCATCGAGGCTAGGGCCGTGGGCAGCCCGCGACAGGCGGTGGAGGGAAGCCAGATAGTGCTATGTATGACCAACTCCTCCCAGCCTGTCTTCGATGGCCGGTGGCTGGGCCCGGGCACACTGGTGACCACGGCGGGCAACACGCGGTGGTGGGCCCAGGAGGTGGACGAGACGACAGTGCAGCGCAGCGACGTGGTGGTGGCCGACTGTCTGGCCCAGGCCCAGTACGAGGCCGGTGAGCTGACGGCTGCGGTGGAGAGGGGTGTCTTGCGTTGGGGACAGGTGCGCGAGCTGGGCCACGTGGTGGCGGGCCGGGCCCAGGGCCGCACCTCGGAGGAGCAGGTAGTGCTGTACAAGGCGGTGGGGTTCGGCCCCCTGGACGTGGCCACCGCCAAGCTGGCCTACGACCGGGCCAGGGAAAAGGGGATGGGGACACAGGTGGAGATGTAGGGAGGGCCCCGCTGCGGGATTCCCGAGGGGTGACGTTCCAGAAACCAGCTACAAAGCGCCATCTCGAAACGGCTTCTGGAAGCTGTTCCGTTTTGCTTACTCCATCACGCTCGCCCTTCGGCAGGTCCGACGCCGACGAGGCGGGGTCGCAACCCGCGACGGACTCGGAGGTCAGGTCGGGCCTCCCGAGCCATGAGCGCGATAGGACGCAACATTTGCGTTGACCTCCAGGGCACGGTAAACTCCTCCCGTCCGTCCGCAGCTAGGGGGGGGTATGTCAGGAAGCGCCCTAGACGATATCTGTGTCGTGGACCTGAGCCAGGGGGTTCCCGGTGGCTACTGCACCAAGCTCCTGACGGACTTCGGTGCCCAGGTCATAAAGGTGGAGCCTGTCCATGGAGAAGCGACGCGCCACGTGGGGCCGTTCCCCGCCGGCCCTCCCGGCGCAGAGCGTGGCGCCCTGCCCCTGTACCTGAACGGGGGCAAGAAAAGCATCACCCTGGAGATCCAGTCCGCCACGGGCCGCCAGCTCCTGTGCCAACTGGTGCAGCGGGCCGATGTCCTGGTGGAGAGCTTCCTGCCGGGTGCTCTGGCTGGTCTGGGTCTCGACTACCCAGCACTGCAAAAGCTGAACTCTCGCCTGGTGATGTGCTCCATCACCTACTTCGGGCAGGTGGGACCCTACCGGGACTTCCTGGGCAGCGACCTCATAGCCCTCGCTTTGAGCAGCTACCTGGACCTGACAGGCGACCCCGACAAGCCACCGCTCAGGACCGGCGGCTCCCAGGCGGAGTACCAGGCTGGGCTCAACGCAGCCATAGCTATCATGTCGGCTCTGTCCTACCGGGATGACGCCGGGGTAGGGCAGTACCTGGACGTCTCCGCCATCGAGGCCGTCCTCTCCACTTACGACGGCACCGCCCTTCTCACCATGGAGGAGCGCACTGGCCACGCCCCCAAGCGAAGGGGCACCCGTCTTCAGCACCGCGATCCCCACGCCGCCTACCCATCCACGCTGCTGCCCTGCAAGGATGGCTGGGTCCACGCCCACTGGTCTCCCAGCAACCCTGAAGGGCTGGCCTTCCTCACCGGCAACCCCAGGCTGGCGGACCCGGAGGTGATGGACGAGCTTATGGGCCACGCCGATGAGATTGACGAGCTTCTTGCGGCATGGCTGAAGGACCACACGCGTGACGAGGTAATGGCCCTGGCCCAGGAGGTCCGGGTGCCGTTCACCAAGGTGCAGTCTATTGATGAGGTGCTGGAGGACCCCCAGAACCAGGCGACGGGGTTCTTTGTGCCAGTCGAGCACCCCGAGGCCGGGACCCTCCGGTACCCCGGTTCCCCCATGCATATGCCAGCCAGCACCTGTCGCACCGCTCGCGCACCCTTGCTTGGCGAGCACACCGAGGAGGTGCTCTGTAATCTGCTGGAACTCGGAGCGGATGACGTGCTGCGCCTGCGGGCCGAAGGGTCAATCTAGGGAAAAGCGCGATGACCACCCTTCCCCTCAGTCACGTCCGAATCCTCGACCTGACGAACGTCATCGCCGGGCCGATGGCCACGCGGGTCCTGGCCCACCTGGGAGCCCAGGTCATCAAAGTCGAACCGCCGTGGGGTCGCGCCGTGGGCCGTATTCTGGCCTTCCGGCCCGAGGCGGGCCGGGGCAGGCCGTACAACGCCATCCCCTCATTCAACGAGGTGAACCGCGCCAAGCTCAGCGCCAGCCTCGACCTCCGGCGCACGGAGGGGAAACAGCTCTTTCAAGCCCTGCTGGCCATCTCGGACGTGGTCGTCGAGAACTACAGCCCCCGGGTCATGCCGAACCTGGGCCTGGCCTACGAGGCTCTGAGGCAGGTGCGCCCGGACCTCATCATGGTCTCAATGCCTGCCATGGGCGCGGGGGACCTCGGCCCCTGGGCCAACTACATCTCCTTTGGCCCTGGGACCGATGCTCTGGCGGGCCTCTCGGACCTGACCGGCTACGAGGGCGGCCCTCCGTCCAAACCCGGCAACTTCTACGCCGACCAGAACTCCGCCTCCCACGTGGCCTTCGCCGTGATGGTCGCCCTGCGGCACCGCCGGCGCACCGGCCAGGGGCAGCACATCCAGGTGGTGCTGCGTGAGACCACCATGGCGGTTATCGGGGAGTGTTTCCTGGAGTACCAGATGACCGGCGGGGTCCCCACCCGAATCGGCAACCGGCACTCCTGGATGGCCCCCCACAACGTCTACCCGTGCGCCGGCGAGGACAGTTGGGTAGCTATCGCCGTGGCTTCTGACGCCGAGTTCCAGCGTCTGAGCCAGGCCATCGAGAGGCCAGAGCTAGCCCAGGACCCTCGCTTTGCCGACGGCGCCTCCCGAAAGCGCAACGAGAGGGAACTGGACCCCTGCATCGAGGCGTGGACGCGCTCTAGGACGCGCCAGGAGGCCATGCTGGCCCTGCAACGTCACGGCGTCCGGGCCGGAGCAGTGCTCACCGTGGGTGACCTGAAGACAGACTCCCACTGGGCTGCCCTGGGGTCCACGGACGCGGTGGACCACCCCGAGGCCGGGCACGGTGTGCATCCGGGCTTGCCGTGGCGGGCCTCCCGCTCCGGAGGGCAGCTCGGGCGACCTGCGCCCCTCTTTGCCGAGCACAACGCCTTCGTCCTGGGTGACCTGCTTGGCCTGCCGGAGGAGGACATGTTACGACTCCAGCAAGCAGGGGCGGCACCAACAGAGCCCATGGCCCTATGAGCGATCTGCTCGCCGGGCTAGCCAACAACAAGGAGGGCGTGTCATGGACCCCATGACCTACGAAGGCTACGTCCTGCCGGAGGCGCTACGCCTCCTCAAGCAGACCGTGCAAGACTACGTCCAGAAAGAGATCATCGCTCTGGAGAGGGAGCTGGACCCGGAGGCGATCGAGCTGCCGCCGGAGCATTTCCAGCAACTGAGCAAGAAGGTCCAACAGATGGGGCTCTGGTGCTGGGAGGTGCCGGAGCGGTACGGCGGCCAGGGCTTCAACTGCTTCTGGGACGCTGTGCTGAGCGAAGACGCCGTCCAGCACCGGGCGGGGCTTTACCTGCCGGGCTACGGCACCTTTGGGTCGCCGCCCCAGCCCGTGGCCTACGAGTACGGCACTCCGGAGCAGATTGAGACCTACGTGGTTCCCACCATCCAGGGGAGCCGGGCTTCCTTCTTCGCCATCACCGAGCCCTCCGGCGGCTCCGACCCCGCACGGGCCATCCGCACCACCGCCGTGCGTGACGGCGATGACTGGGTAATCAACGGCAGCAAGATATTCATCTCCGGCGCCCTTCAGGCCGACTGGGGTATTGTTTTCACCCGCACCGATCCCCAGAGCCGCCGCGGGATAACGTGCTTCATTGTGGAGAAGGGGACGCCGGGGTTTACCGTGCAGCCCGTCCCGGTCATCCGTCCCTGGTACCCTACCCAGCTCTTCTTCCAGGATGTGCGGGTGCCGGACCGGAACCGCCTGGGAGAGGTGAACGGCGGCTGGAACATACTGGCCAACCGGCTGCTGGGGCGGGGGCGCATCCCGTACTCCGCCGCTAACCTGGGAGTATCCGTGGCGGCCCACAGGATGGCGGTTGAGTATGCCCAGACACGGGAGACCTTCGGAGCCCTACTTTCCAGTCGTCAGGCCATCCAGTGGATGCTGGTGGACAACGAGGTGGAGATCGCCGCCTGCCGCTGGCTGGTGTGGCAGGCCGCCTGGAGGTTTGACGCGGGAGAGGAGTTCCGCAAGGAGGCGGCCATGGCCAAGCTGTTCTCTTCGGAGATGCTGGGCCGTGTGGTGGACCGGGCGGTCCAGGTCCACGGCGGCTACGGTGTGAGCAAGTGGCTCCCCCTGGAACGCTGGTACAGGGAGGCCCGGGTGCGACGCATCGGCGAGGGGCCATCGGAGGTGATGCGGATGCTCATCGCCCGCTACCTTTTCAGCGGCAGCCAGCCCGGTGGGCCGTCGTGATGTGCGCAAAGGCGGGGCTGTTCTGCACTGGTGAGCGCGGTCCCACCAGCAGTTGTCCGGAGGCCGGGAGCACGCCAAAAACAAAGCCCACGCCCCAGGTGCCAGGTACCAGGGCATGGGCCTGTTGCACCAGGGCGCTTCTACAATATCCTACTCAGCCACCTCGATAGCAGGCCAGAAGGTGGGAAATAGACGGTCAGGCCTTTTCCATAGGGCGCAGGATCACCACAGACAACTCTCGCTTTGTACGGGCTTGGTAAAGCTCCAGGAGCGGAGTTTTTGCCTTCAGCAGGGGCCACAAGAAACGCCGCTCCTCTGCTCTGGCATCTTTGGCATTGACCGTCTGCCTGGTTCTTCTAATCTGGACCCTGGCCTGGGGCTGGAACTGGAGGTTCCAATACCATGCCGGGTATCGTCCTGCCCCCCGGTTAGAAGCTACGACAATGAGGCTCTCGCCCTGGCGAAAGTAGACAAGAGGAGTGGTGCGCTGTTTCCCGCTCCGTCGCCCTGTGGTAGTTAGCAGGAGGACTTCCAGCTTGGTCAGGGGCAAGCGTGAGCCAACCAGGCCGCCGGTCCAGCGGTATACCAGGGCGTGAACTCTTGAAAACACTGGGAGCCTTGGGAACATTCGCCAAAGCCACATCTGCGAGGCCCCTCCCACTCAGCCGCTGTTCTCAGACCGGACCGACAGTTGCAGCCAGAAGCAGAGCGGCCCCACGCTGCACCAAGAGTCTCGCCTACCTAGCACTCATTCACACAGGTCCGCGTGCGCCGGGTCTACCCCAGGCTCGGTCACTATGAGTTGTCGAAAGGCGAGCCGCTCGTGGTTCGACTCGCCCACCACGAGCGGCTCCTCATAATACCGCACTTTTTCGCAAGCAGGTACTCGCCCTACGGCACCACCTCAACCGCCAGCCGGAAAATGGGCAGGTTGTACCCTAGCCCCAGGCTGGGGTGGTCCTCCAGCGCATTGAGCTGGGGCATCTGGAATGGCCAGCGCCCTGTGGCTTTGCCCTGGAAGGTCGTGGGGTAGATATCGATCAGATGAGTGCCAGGGCTCCCCACGGCGGTGATTTGCAGGGTGATATCGCCGTTGCTGTTGAAGCCGCAGGCGTAACCCATGTAGGCGTTGTCGTAGGTCACCGCCACCGTGTTGTCCAGCTCCGTCCAGCCGATTCCTTTGACCTGAATAGTGATCTGCTCTCCTGCCTTGACTCGCTTGGGTGTGACGGCCACCAGGCTCTGCTCGACATAGAAGGGCAGAGCCGCCACCTGGGCTCCGTCCTGGCTCAGCGCAACCATGTGCCATCCACCCAGGCCGTCCGGCACCTTGATGTCGGCGCGCAGCGAGCCGTTCGCATCCGTCTTGGCGATCCCCAGGGAAGTGTTTACCAGCTCCCACCCGCTTGTGGTTACGCGGTTGCCCTTGGCAGTCACGAAGTCCATCTGAACATCTGTACCTGGGCGAAGCCCCGTAGCGGTCACGGTGACGGGACTGAGGATGGGAGCGCGGGAGGAGCTGAGCGACACCGAGACCCCCTGGCGCGGCGAACTCTGGCCGGCCGTGGTACGTGGGGCGTCGTTCTCCAGTTGTGCCACCCGTCCTGCTTCTGGCCACTCCATAGTTGCGGCGGGCGCGCCGCGGTCTTCTGTCACCTTAAAGGTGAACCGGAAAGCACCGTCTTTCGGAAAGAGGCGTGCATAAGGGGACTGCTGGTTGTTCAGGTACCCTGCCCCATGGTTGCCGCCGCCGCTGAGCTCGATGGTGTGGATGCCAGGTGCCCCGGCAGCACGGATGACGGCTGTGGCCGCGCCTCGCGTGGTCAGCCCGCTGATGGTGCCGGTATACTGGTTGTCGTAGCGGACCGAGAAGAGGTGTTCGACTGGAGGCTTCCCCATCCCTGTCACGGAGATGGTGATGGGTGTTCCCACTGGGCCTTCCTTCGGGGTAACGGTGATAGACCTGTCGATCTGGAAGCCGCCCCGGGCAACATCCTGGCCGTCTATGACCACATAGATACCGTGGACGCTGCCGAAGTCCTCGGGGGCTGCGAAATCAACCTTGAGCTGCCCTTGTCCGTCAGTAGTGGCTTTTCCAAGGGGAACGCGCTTGTCCTCGAAGCGTTGGGCCACGAACTCTATGGTCTCGGCCATGACTTTGGTGTCAAAGCTGCCATCATAGGTGGCCCACAGGACATCCGCCGTCCTGTTCGGGGGCAGGCCCTCGCCGGTGATCGTGAACTTCGTACCCCCAAGGCCCATCTCCGGCTGGGTCTTGAGCAGCTTGAGCGCCACTTTGGTCGCCGCCGGGGTCGGGGTAGCCTGGGACGCCTGGGATGGTGGTAGAGGACTGGTCGCGGTGGGCAGCGGCGCCGGGGCCTTGCTGCTACAGGCGGCGGCGCTGACCGCTAGGGCCACGGCCACAATGCCGAGCCCTATGTAACCCAGCCGCACTCTAACTCTCCTCACTCGGGAATCCATTGAACTCTTTCCTTTCCAGGGCTGGGCATGGTCTCTCGTCCCACCCCTCGAAAGAAGGCCCGGGCCATGTGGTCCGGGCCTTCTTTCAGCTTTGCATGCGTCTGCAAACCTTACGGCAGTATCTGTATTCGCTGGTCTATAGTCGTGGTCGGGCTCGTCTCGGCTCCCAGCAGGTCCACGAGCTTAGGATCAAAGGTGCCGGTCCGATCACCTTTAGTGACGACGATCGTGTAGTCCAGCGGACCTAGCGGATAGTCCATGGGGGGGTCCCACGCCGCCACCCATGTCCACGGCCCTGTACCAGCCTTCTTAGCGAACCGCGCCGCGATCTCCTGCCCATTTTCCAGCACGAGCTTGACGCTGGCACTTGGACTGTCCAGGCTGGTAACCCGCTTTCCCGTGGAGGTGTCAAACACCTCGAACCTCCACACAAGGTGTGACCCTCGCCGGAACTGGGTGTTGGGCACGCAGGAGGGACTTTGAGCGAAGTCCGTGACCTGGTGCCCGGTGAGCGTCTCAACGTAGAAGGTGAATGGGAAGACAGCGTTGACAGTGACATCATCCGGCGGGACCGGTGTTGGTGCCACGAATCCAGGAGGACGAGGCGTCGCCGTCGGCCTCGGCGTAGGGGTCCCCGTCAACGTCGTATAGACCAGCGGAGTTATCTTCTTCGCCTCCTCCGCAGCCTTCTTCAGATCTGCAATCTCCTGCTCCTTGGCGGTGATCTGTTGCTGAAGCGTTGCTATCTGTTGCTGGCCTCCTCCCGCGCCCGTTTGCGCAGCCTGGAGTTGTTGCTGAAGGCTCGCTACCTCCTGGTTTTTGGCAGTTACCTGCGCCTGCAATGCGTCGTACTTCTCCTGGGAGACCCCGCCGCAGGCGCTGAAGAGCGCTACTGCCATTCCCAAGAGCCCCAGGAGCACTCCCAGCCTGATGCCCGTCTTCCGTTCCATCGTTCCTCCTTTCAAATTTGGCCTCTCTAGCTTCGCAGTCAGGTGCTTGTGCACGGGCTTCGCGTGTGGTCCCACCTGCTACTTCCCCTCATTTCATCAAACAGGGCCTCACGGTGCCTTTACCAGGTCAACGCCATGAAGAACAGCCAACATGTAGTAGGCGATGGCCCTCGCGTCCTGAAGACTCAGGTTCGTCTGTCTCGACGCCATGTCCGCCACCAGGGACGTCGCATCGAAATCGCTGGCAAAGGCGCTTCGGATCTCCTCTGCGGTTGGCTGGCTGTGGCAGGCGCCGCAGGAGCGGCGGACGGCCGCCTTGCCTTGCAGGAGGATGCTAGGGGAAACAGAAGGGTCCCAGGTGATGCCTTGCAGGGCTGCTATCTCCGAAGAGCCGGGCCTGACCACCGGCAGGTTCTGGAGGTAGTTGGCCATCTCTGCCAGGTCGGCGTCGCTGAGGTGGGTTTCGGTGTAGGCAGGCATGCCCCCGGGGCCGTCCCGCACCATGCGTTTCACGATCTCAGGGTTGGTGCCCGCCAGGGATGGACCCACGGCCCCGCCCCGGGCGTCGAGCCCGTGGCACATGGCACAGCCGCGGCCCAGGTAGATGGCCCGTCCAGGCTCCAGGGAAGCGGGCTTTCCTGCCGTGATGCCCTGTTGCTCCACCAGCTTTAGCTCCACGTCGGCAGCTTCGTGCCCCACCAGAGCCTGGGAAGTCCTGGCGTATCCGGTCTGGGCCGAGTTCCACAGGTTGGCATGGGTGTCCGGGCTCCGCAGCACGATGACGCCGATGAGGACGGTGGCAAGGCCTATGATCGCCACAAGTCCGAGTCTGGGGACGAGGAACCTATCCACGGTGGCCTCCTGCTTCCACGGGGGCCCTGGAGCCCTCCCGTGCGATGAGGCTCAGGAACACCATCACCGCAAGGTAGGTGGTCCACACACCGCCCAACAGGCCCACCAGCAGCCAGACGCCGATGCCGGGCACCCGCACGCCGGCCGTTGACTGATAGAGCTGGGCCGTGCCCTGGGCTTTCAGTTCGGCGGAGCCTTGCGCGTAGGCGTAGCGGCTGTCACCGGGGAAGTAGGCGTTCAACGCCACTGGGCCCTCAGTGCGCGCCTCGTAGCGGAATGTGGCCCGGCCCTGCGCATCGGTGGTAGCCCGGCCAAGGTCAATGGCGCCCCCGGTGCTGAGGAAAGTGGCTGGAGTCCACAGGTTGACGGTGCCTCCCCGGATGGGGACCCCGTTGCCATCCCGCAGCACGGCGGTGACCTCCACCTTGTCTCCCAGGGCCACCTGCTGGGGGGCCAGGAGCTCCAGGGTGACGGGGTCCGCGGCCAGCACCGGAGTGACAGTCGCCAGCAAGAGGAGCAGGGATAGCAAGGCCACCAGAAGCCACCTGCCGCTGCGAATGCTCATGGCATCCCTCCTGCCGTGTCGCCTGGGGCTGGGGCCGTGCCCGATGCCCCCTCCACGTGTAGCGGCTGCGTAGCCGGCTGGCGACCACCATGCGGTGGCGCCGTCTCCAGTGCCTCCGCCTCTTCGTACTGCTCGGCCACCTCCCAGACGGAGATCACCGGGACCAGCTTGGAGAAGATGGCGATGACCAGGCCGAACATGGCGAAGGCCCCCGCCATGATGGACCACTCCACCCATGTGGGCAGGTACCAGGAGGGCTCATAGGGCATGAGGGGGACTCGCAGGCCAGCCACCACTATGATGAACCGCTCAAGCCACATGCCCACCAGCACAAAGCCGGCAGCGATCAGCACACCCTTGAAGGTCCTGGTGCGAGGGAAGAGGATGATGAGCCCTGGGACCACCATGCCGCCTATGGTGTACATCCAGAAGAAGGGGGCGTACTCCCGGGCCATGAGCTGAAGGAAGTGGAAGGAGGTCTCCCCCGCCATCTTGTAGCCGGTGACAACGTACTCGGAGACGTTGAAGTACATCATGATGAGGGTGAAACCGCCCATCATGTACCCCAGGTTGATGAAGTGCTGGTTGGTTATGTATCTCTCCAGGTGGAAGGCCCTGCGCAGAATGGCCATGATGATGATGATGGCTGCTATGCCGGAGAAGATGGCGCCCGCCACGAAGTAGGCCCCGAAGACGGTGCTGTTCCACGCCTCCCGCAACGTCATGGCGAAGATCCAGGAGACCACGGTGTGGACAGAGACCGCCACGGGGATGATGAGGACCATCATGCTCGCCATGGCGATGCTCAGGTACCTCTTCTGCCGCTGGGTCCCCTGCCATCCAATGGAGGCGATCCGGTAGAACCCGCGCTTCCAGGCTGAGGCCTCCTTCCCCAAACGGTCGCGGCAGAGGGCCAGGTCGGGGATGAGAGGGAGGTAGAGATAGATGATGCTGCCGGTGAGGTAGGTGGTGATGGAGAGGACGTCCCAGAGGATGGGCGACTGCCAGCGGCCAAAGAGGACCAGGTTGGGGATACGGTCTGGGCGTCCCAGGTCAATGATGGGCATCAGGCCACCGACGGAGAGGGCCACCACGGTGATGAACTCCGCCATGCGTGTGACCGGGGTGCGCCACTGGGCCTTCACCACCCGCAGGATGGCGGAGATGAGGGTGCCCGCATGGCTGATGCCGATGAAGAAGACGAAGAGGATGATGTAGAAGCCCCACAGGATGCGGTCCCGCATTCCGGTGACGATGAGGCCGTTCCGGAACTGGGTGCTGTAGGCGTAGAGCCCCCAGAGCACCACCAGGACCAGGAACCCCACCACCAGGTAGTAGCCCTTGCCCGTGCGGGTCAGGGGCCGTAGCACGGTGCGCTCCAGCTCTTCCCGCCGGTCGTTCTTTACCTTGTCCACGTTTGGGCCCCCTCGATCTTCTCCTGCCACGGCCATCTGCTAGGCTTGCGCCCCGTGCGATAGGGGCTCCTGCCAACGGCCTCACCGTGCCCGGGGATGTAGTAGACGCGGGGCTTGGTGCCCAGGTCGGCCTTGAGCTGGTAGGACTGGTTCTCTGCAAGGAAGTGCGAGAGCTTCACCACCTCCGCTCCATTGGTGGCGATGTCCTCCTCCAGGTCGCCGTAGTAGATGGCGCTGGAGGGGCAGGCCTGGGCGCAGTAGGGCAGCTTCCCTGACCGGGCCAGATGGGGACAGAAGTTGCACTTGACTGTAACGCCCCGAGGAAGCGGGAACTGGTGCTCCGGGTCGTACTCGGAAAAGAGCGCCTCCGCTGGCTGGGGAGGTTTGCTCCAGGTGAAGAACCGGCGGTCGTAGGGGCAGGCGGCCATGCACATGCGGCAGCCGATGCACCGCTGCTGGTCCACCAGGATGACCCCCTCGGGGGTGGCGAATGTGGCGCCCACCGGGCAGACGTTCACGCAGGGCGCGTTCTGGCACTGCATGCATGGGGTGGGTATGAACTGGGTCCCCTCGCCGTGCAGCTCGTGCTCGTAGACCTGGATGAACTGCATCGGCTCTGGGGCGTAGTGGCCCTCGACGCATGCCTCCGTGCACTGGGGAGGAAGGTCAATGCCCTGGCAGCCATCGCACCGCCGCAGGTCAATGACCATGGCCCATTTGCGCAGCCGGGCGGTCCCAGTGCCGTTGGTCGCGGAAGGGTCGGTGTCGGCGGAAGGGCCCGCGCTCACCTTGGCGAACACCGATGGCAAGAACGGCGCAATGGCAGCCGTGGCGCCAGCGGCCCCCATGAACTGGAGCAACCGGCGCCGGCTCACCTGCCACTTGCGGTAGTTCTCCTTGGAGCTTTGCTTTTGTTCCTTGCTATCCATAGCGTAGTGCCTCACGTATCAACTGGCTGGGGAGAGCTGGGCAAGCTGAGATACTACCGCCTGGAGCCCCTGCCACAGCTCCGGCCCTTTCTCCAGGCAGGCCGCTCCTCCGCATCTCAGCGCCTCCTCCCGCACCTCAGGCTCCAGGGAGGTGCTGACCAGCACGACCTGGGTATCCGGTAGCTCCACCTTGAGCCGCCGAGTCGCCTCCAGGCCACCCATGCGAGGCATGTTGATGTCCATGATCACCAGGTCTGGGCGGAGCTGGCGTGCCAGCTCCAGCGCCTCCAGGCCATCCCCACCTTCGCCAACCACAAGACACTCGCGGATGCTCCGCATTGCTTCCTTCATCGCCTCTCGCATTGGGGCTGAGTCGTCCACCACCAGAGCCTTCAGAGGCGCCATTGGGTCCCCCCTTGGACATCGAAGGCGTGGTCTTTGCCCGACGCCTGTTGGGTCCTGGCCAGGTGTCACCACCCGAACTGTACACATAGCATAGGCGCGGAGTCACCCCAACGCTGTCATCTAGTGAGAGTTTTCACTAGGCGGCTGTAGGGGACAGGGCTGTCCTATGGAGATGGGACAAAGACGTCCCTCATGGCAGGGACAGGCGGAGGTCTGAGACTAGCAGGGTGGTGGAGCTGAGGGGATTCGAACCCCTGACCCCCTGCGTGCAAAGCAGGTGCTCTCCCACTGAGCTACAGCCCCACGTAGCACAGTATCGGGCCGCCATTACCGGGGGTCAAGGCCAGCGGTCTTCACCGGCCTATGCCTCGCGCAGGGGAGGGGGATGAGGGCAGGGGAGGGGACCCTGTGCGAGCGTAGGGGAGGCTCTGGTTTCCGTCAGGGAACGCCACGCCTGTGTCCAGCTTTGGAGCGACGCTTATCTCAGGCTTTTGATGTAGGCGATGATGGCGCCGATCTCTTCGTCAGAGACGGGTAGCTGGGGTGGCATGGGGGTGTCAAAGCCCAGGACTACCTTGCCCAAAGGATTCCTGATGGACTCGGCAAGGTAGCTGTCATCGGCCACAGCCGTCGTGCCATCGGTGAAGGCAAGCTGGCTCCCGTAGATGCCCTTCCAGGTGGGCCCAAACATGGGGAAGCCATCCACCGAGTGGCAGTCCAGGCAGCGGTACTTCTGGGCCGCCGCCTTTCCCGCCGCCACCAGCGCCGGGTCCAGGCTCAGAACGGTTGGGGTTGGGGTGGGCTGTGGAGTGGGCTGGCTGCCGCCTCCACAGCTAGCCGAGACCCACAGGCCAACGAGAAGGAACACCACCCCACAGAGCGCCAGAAGGCGCTTGCTATGGGCATTTGGCTCTCGGTCCACTACTCCACCACTTCTACCCCGGGCGGAAGATGGGCAGGTTGTATCCCGGCTCTAGGCCGGGGTAATAATGGGGTGCCTACCGGCACCCTACTTAGGGATAGGTCAGAATAAGGGTGAACCCCCTGGTTGCGGCACGCGGAAGCCACCTTTGGCGAGCGCCTCCCCTTCTACAACGGCATAAATGTCATAGAGCTCGCAGTGGTCCGATATGGCCATGGCTGTGACGGATGCAGTGAACTCACCTGTGGCGTCAGCAACTGGGCTGCCGACGGAGAAGCGCTCGTGCTTCATCTCGCTATCGTCCATCCTTGCTGCCCACACGAGTTCCACAACCTTGCCAGGAGGCAGACTATCTCCCGTAACAGTTATGGCTGTGCCGGCGGCCCCCTCCTCGGGGCTGACTTTGAGCAGCCTCAACGCCACGGGCGTGGGAGTCGGGGCCGCTGCGGAGGCGGGGGTCGCCGGTGGGAGAATAGCTCCTCCCCCCGTGCGACCCCCGCAAGCTACAGATAGCCCTATCAAAGCAGAGAAGACAATGGCTGCTGTGCCCAGAACCCCGATGGACCTTTTGCGGCCCTCTACCACACGTAGAGGCAACCAGGATACCACCGCCTCCTTCACGCCCGCGCCGTGGAGCATCTTGGTTCTCTTACTTCACAACCTCCACCGCCAGGCGCATGATGGGCAGCCCATATCCCAGTGCCAGGCCAGGCTGATCATCCAGGGCTGTCAACTGGGGCAACTCATAGTTCCAGAACTCCGGGGTTGGGTCGTTTTTGTCGTGGTAGATCATGGGGTACAGGTCAATCAGGTGAATCCCAGGCTCCCCAGTGGCTACCAGGTACATTGTGATGTCACCGCTGCTGGTTACGCCGCATGCGTAGCCGATGTAAGCGTTGTCGTAGGTCACGGCGACGCCTTTGTCCAACTGCGTCCAGCCAGCGCCCTTGATATTCACCGTAAAGGTCTCGCCGGCCTTTACTCGCTGAGGGGTCACCCCCACCCCCACGATGCTGCGCTCCAGGTAGAAGGGGACCTCCGCTAACACTTTATCCCCTTGGACTATTTTTACCGCTTGCCAGCCGCCCCGGTCGTCGGTGATCTGGAACGGAGCAGTGAGGGAGCCATCGGCACCACTGGTAGCCTTTCGGATCGGTATCTCGGCCAGATACCTAGTCCCCAGAGCGTCGCTACCCCGGCCGGTTACCCAAAGCAGCTCTACCTCAGTGTTGGGGGACAGCCCGCTAGCACGCAGAGTTGTTTGGGTCAGGGTCGGGCCGATGGCAGGTTCAAGCTTGGCTGAGATGCTCGGCGCCGTGACGGTCTTGGGGATAGCATCGCTCAGCCTATTAATACGGTTGGGGGTTGGCCACTCTATGCTGGGAGCTGGAACTGGCGAGCCTTCAGTAACATTGAAGGTGAACTTCAAGTCCATGTTGGGGACACTCTTTGTGCCTGACTGCTGTACGTTGAGAAATGGCACGCCAGGGCTGGCCGCCGTGAGTTGGATGACGCGCTCTCCTACAGGGCCGGCTGCTCGTATCTGAAAGGTGGCGCTGCCACGGGTAGTGACCGCTGACACGAAGCCCGTGTATTTGTTGTCATAGCGGATGGCCATGGTATTGACATAGGCGCCCGTTGCGAGTCCCTTCACTGTGATGGTGATAGGGGTGCCCACAGGGCCGCTGGTGGGGGATATGGTAGCGTTGCGGGCAATGCGGAACCCTGCCTTGCCTACGTCCGCCCCGTCCATCACGGCGTAAATATCGTGCACCTCACCATAGTCCTCGGGGGCGGTGAGGGCCACCGACACCTGACCCTGGGCATTGACTCCGGCGGTCTTCATTGGGACCCGCTTCGTCACAAACTTTCGCTCCCCGAATCGGGCGTCATTGGCGGTGACGTTGGTAACATAGGAGCCGTCCCATGTGACCCAGACAAACTCCACCTGCTTGCCAGCGGGCAGCCCTTCGCCAGTGACGGTGAATGCCGTGCCTATGGGGCCCGTTTCAGGGGAGGTCTTAAGCAACTTCAGAGGAACAGGCGTTGGAGTTGGCGTGGGGTTGGTAGGCGTTGCGGGCGCAGTAGCGGTCGGTGCAGTGGTCGGGGTAGGAGTAGGCTGCGCCTGCTCGCCGGTACACGCCGCCAGCAGTCCCACCAGGACCACGATAGCCAGCCAGGGCACCACTATGTTCATCCGCCTGAGCTTTCGATGATGTGCGCGACCCATGGATTACCATTTCCTTTCTACTGACCGTATATTGCCCACAGTCTGTGACCTAGTGTCTATGCCTTGGCCTGGGTCTACCAATGCCGAAGGCTTCTATCCCCCTGAGGGGGAGGTGCTCTCCTCCCCCTCAGGGCTCGGTATATGACGTTACGGGACTATCTGGACCCGGCTATCCTCCGGCCGGGAGGTCTCTGTCCCGGGCTTGTTTACGAAGGGCGGCCTCCACTCATAATTGCGCCCATCCTTGGTGGCAACGGTGATGGACCAGTCCAGGGAACCCAGGGGGTAGTCCGGGGGGATGTCCCAGCCCACAGCCCATGTCCATGGCCCTACGCCAGCCCGCTTGGAATACCGCGCCGTCATGGCGTCAATGCCTGGCACCTTGACCTTGACTGTGGCGCCCTCCTCGCTGGTGATGCGCTTCCCTGTGGAGGTATCTATGACCTCAAATCGCCAGACGAGCTTGCTGCCACGATTGAATATCGCTTGTGGATTACACAGAGAGAACTCATTGTAGCCGTAGGCGGCGTACCCGTACTTGCTGACGCTCGTGGTCCCGAGGGTCTCCGCGTAGATGGCGAAGGGGAGCACCTCGTTGAGGAACGCAGCATCCGGTTTGGCCGCAGGTGGAGGCGTGACGCCCGCCGGGAGCGGCGTGGGGGTGGGCCGAGGTGTAGGTGTGGGCACTATCTTCGAGTACTGAAGGACAGTGGCACCTGCCAACTTCCCTGCTGCCTTCTGAAGGTCGTCAAGCTCCTTCTCCTTGGCAGCAAGCTGGTCCTGGGCTTTCTTGACATCCCCCTCCTTGGCGGCAACCTGCTGCTGGAGCTGCGAGAGCTGCTGGATGTTGGAGGAGAGCTGCTGCTGGAGGGCCGCTGCCTTCTGGGCCTGGTCCGCAGCATCTTTCTTGGCAGCGTCGAATTCCGTCTGGGAGACTCCGCCACAGGCCACCACCACCGCTAGGGCCAGAACCAGCAGGCCAAAGGCGGCCAGCTTCCAGATATCTCTCTTGTGGGCCATGTTTACCTCCTCATGGAATCTCTTTTGGGCAGGGCTGTGGGAGCCGGACTGCGTTCAACGCATGCTTGCACTCACCTCCTGGCGCGAACACGCGCCACGCCCAGTGCCTGGTACAGGACGAAGCCAAAGGTGGCCCAGACCGAGAGGATGATCATCGCCAGCGCCACCTGGGCCCAATAGCGGACAGGGTCGAGGCCGGGTGCGGCAGCCTCCTGGACCTGCACCGCAGGGGCCCACTTGCTCGCGGGACCGAGGCCCACGGGCTCCATGGAGTAGGCCGGAGCAGGCACGCCAATCTGCTGGACCTCTATACTCTGCCCGCTCTCGCCGTAGATGCCCTTGCCGTCGAAGCGAGCGATGATGGTCTGCTGCTGGGCCGAAAGGACGGGCCTGAAGTCCAGGAAGGCCACCCCGTTGGTGTCGGTCTTGACGATGCCTATCTCCATGGCGTCCTCGGTCCCGGCAAAGTCAGTGCGCAGGAAGAAGCGCACATCTGCCTTGGCGACGGGTGCGCCCTTGTCGTCTGTGAGGACGGTCGTCAGAGTGATGGGATCCCCTGCTGTTGCCCAGGAGGAGGGGGTAACGGTGAGTGTGGTGGGAGTAAAGGCAGCAGCGCCGCCTCCACCCTTGCCGACCTTAAGGTGTCCTTTCTGGAGGTAGTCGTGGACCTCGCAGTCGAGGTCACACTTGAAGTCGAAGGTCCCAGCCTTGTCGGCAATGAACTGGAGAGTGGCCTCCCGTTGCTCAGAGCTTATCTTCTCCCACTCCAGGTTGTATCCGCTGAGGACCATGATGTGCTCGTCGTGGATGTAGCCCTGGTGGGCCCAGACGAAGGTGAGCTCCACGAGCTGGCCCTGCTCCACCTCGATGGTGAAGTCGCCGGGGGTGCCCTGGAAGCCGCGGTCGTTGACCTCCACCCTGATCTTCACCGGCTCGGTCTGGCCGTGGGCCAGGCCCAGTGGCGCCAGTGCCAGCAGCAGGGCCGCCAGGACGGCGAGGCACCTCACTGCTTGGCGGTACAATCTAGTCATTGCCGTGGCCTCCTGACTGCGCTGCGAGCGTTGCCGGCCGTGCGGCCGCGCTCCCTGGCTCCTCCTTCGCAGCGGCTATCTCTGCGCCCTCGGTCATCTCCCAAACGGAGATGATGGGGAAGAGCTTGGCGAAGAGTGTGATGATCAGGGCAAAGCCCCCGAAGGAGGCCGCGGTGATGGCCAATTCCACCCAGGTGGGGGTGTACACGCCCCACTCGTAGGGCATGAGCGGATTGGCCAGGGTGGGCACGACGATGATGTACCGCTTGATCCACATGCCCGCGTTCACCAGGATGGTGAGGGTGAAGAGGATGGGTAGGGCGCGCGCCCACCGGAGGGCCACCAGAAGGGGAAGTATCTGCCCAAGCAGGAAGCCTGGCCATACAAGATAGCTATACCGTCCAAAGAAGAGCTCGGTGAGGAGGAGCTTTTCTCCGCCCTCCAGCTTGTAGGAGACGGTCAGGTACTCGGCGATGGAGAAGTAGAGGTAGATGACGCCGAAGGCCACCAGCATGTAGCTCAGATAGCGGAAGTGCTTCTCCGTGAAGTACTCCTCCAGGTGGTACACCCGGCGGAAGACGATCATGATGGTGATGAGCATGGCCATGCCGGAGTAGAGGGCGCCGACGGCGAAGTACGGGGCAAAGATGGTGCTGTTCCATCCGGCGCGATAGGTCATGCCGAAGATCCAGGAGACCACCGAGTGGGTGGCCACGCCGATGGGAATGACCAGGAGCATCATGACGCCGCCGCCGATCTCCAGCCGCCGCCGCTGCTCCGGCCGGCCATGCCAGCCAACAGCCACCATGGAGTAGAGACGCTGGCGGAGCCAGGAGGCCTTCCCCTTCAGGCGGTCACGCAGCACCGCTGCGTCCGGTATCAGGAACAGGTACAGGTAGATGGCGCTGGCCGTCAGGTACGTGGGGATTACAAGGATGTCCCAGATCAGGGGCGACTCCAGGCGCCCGTACTTGAGCAGGTTGAGAAGGCGGTCAGGGCGGCCCATGTCCACCGCCGGCATAAGGGCGGTCATCAGCAGGGCAGAGACGGTGGTGAGCTCCGCTACGCGAGTGAGAGGCCGACGCCACTCGGCGCCGGTGATGCGCAGTATGGCGGAGACAAAGGTGCCCGCCATGCTGACACCGCTGAAAAAGACAAAGTTGGAGATATAGAGGCCCCAGACCACCGTGTCGCGCATTCCGGTGGCGGCCAGCCCTCTCTGGAGCTGGGTGGAGTAGGCCCAGAAGCCGCCGCCGGTGAGAAGGAGCAGAAGGCCCAGCCACAGGTACCAACCACGAGATGTATGAGTAAGGGGGCGGAGAGCCACCTCCTCTAGTCTTTGCTCAGCACCAGGTTCCATTAGTGCCCTCCATGATCTTCGGCGGAGGCCTTCTTATCCGTGGCCTCCATCTCCTGCCAGGAGCGCGCCGTCTTGATGGGCTGATGCTCCGCATCAACCGTGTGGCCAGACTCCTGGCCGTGGCCCGGGATGTACCACACCCGGGGCCGGGTCCCCAGCTCCTCCTTCAGGCGGAAGGCGTTGGTGTCCGCCAGGAAGCGGGAGAGTTTGACCACCTCCTTGCCATTGGTGGCCACGTCCTCGGTCAGGTCTCCCAGGTAGATGGCGTACATGGGGCAGGCCTCGGCGCAGGCGGGAATCTTGCCGTCTTTGACCCGGTGGGCGCAGAGCATGCACTTCTCCACCGTGCCTCGCCGGTGAGGAATAGGGAACTCGGGGCTGTAGCTAGCGAAGGTGGCCCCTGGCGGGTTCTCCGGCTGGTCCCAGTTGAAGACCCGCACCCCATATGGGCAGGCGGCCATGCACATGCGGCAGCCGATGCACCGCTCGTGGTTTACGAGGACTATGCCCTCCTGGGTCCTGTAGGTGGCCCCCACGGGGCAGACTTTGACGCACGGCGGGTTCTCGCACTGCATGCACGGGCGTGGGAGGAAGTAGCTGTGGCCCCCTGCGCCCTCCATCTCAAAGACCCGGATCCACTCCTGCCCTTGTGGGACGAAGTGCTCCTTGTTGCACCCCTCTATGCACTGGGGCGCCTGGTCCTTGGTCACACACCCCTCACACTTGCGCAGGTCAATGACCATGGCCCACTGGCGCCTGCTCGCCTTCTTCCCAGTGCCGTCGCTTTCAGCAGAGGCGCCGCCAATTTTGGTCAGCAGCGTGGGCAACAGAGGTGCAGCCACGGCGGCCACCCCGGCCACCCCCGCCAACTTAAGCAGTCGCCGACGGCTCACCTGCCACTTGCGATAGTTTTCTTGTCTGTCCATCGTCTCCACAGCCCGTTTCTAGCCAGAGGCTTCTATGGAATCAGACCACCTGCTGGCCAATCTTCCATCCCACAGTATGGGGGACGCGACAGATTCCGACATCCGAGGAAGCGCCTATCGGAAGCGGGTGGAAACACCTGCCTGCGGGAAGGTGACATCACTTGGTTCAAGGGGTGCTTGCACGGCTCCCACGATGTCCTGAAGTGCTAGAATGAAAGCGCAGGATTGGAGGAGAAAGTGCCGGCCATCCGGATTGTACTGGCGGAGGACCACGCGCTGGTGCGTGAAGGTACGCGCCGCATCCTGGAGCAACACCCAGACCTGGAGGTGGTGGGGGAGGCCGGTGACGGTGAGCAGGCCCTGGAGCTGGTGGGGCGCCTCCAGCCGGACGTGGCCATTTTGGATATCCGGTTGCCCAAACTCAGCGGGATCGAGGTGGTCCGCCGGATGGGGGAACAGTCCCCCAAGACCAAAGCACTGATGCTGACCGCCTATGACGACGACGACTACATCCTGGCCCTGATGGAGGCTGGCGCCACAGGGTATTTGCTGAAGACCGCCCGGGCGAATGAGCTGGTAGAGGCGGTCCGGAGCGTCCACAGGGGCGAGCCGGTCCTCCACCCCGCTATTGCGGTGAAGGTGGCCCGGCTCTGGGGGCACCGCCGCGTAGCGGTGGAACAGGGTCCGGCAGAGGAGCTCACCTCTCGGGAGCGTGAGGTTGTGGTGCTGGCGGCGAAGGGCCTCAGGAACAAGGCCATCGCTGAAACACTGGGCATCAGCGTTCGCACCGTGGAGGGACACTTCAACAACATTCTTGCCAAGCTTGGTGTCTCCTCTCGCACGGAAGCTGTGCTGTATGCCCTCTCCCGACGGTGGGTCAGCCTGGAAGAGGAGCGAATATGAGCCGGCCCGACGTGGGTACTACGCAGACCTCGCCAGTCCGTCTCGCTCCCGGCATCCTGGCCTGGTTCGAACGAGCTAGGCGCCTGCTTTACCCATACCGCCCGCAGTTCATGGACAGGCGCTTCTGGGCCGTCCAAGCGCTGGTGTTGATTGTGGGCATAGTCCACTTCGCCGTCGAGAGTCTCGATCTCCTTCAGAGTGTGCCAGGCCACTTCCACAGCCTTACCTTCATACCTGTCTCTATGTTCTTCATCCCCGTGGTGTACGCTGCTCTGAACTTTGGCTTTACAGGCTCTGTCGCCACTGCCGCCTGGTGCACGCTTCTTGTCATACCGAACGTCGTCGTCTTCCATCCGGGCCTGGAGGGCGTGGCCGAAGTTGTTCAGATCGGTATCGTGGATGCCCTTGCCGTCTTTGTGGGACAGCGAGTCGAGCGGGAGAAGAGTGCGCACCGGCGCGCCGAACTCGCTGCCGTTGCCCTGCGGTCTTCGGAGATGAAGTACCGTGGCCTTTTCGAGTCCAGCCCTGTCCCGGTGATTGTTCTGGACCACGGTGGCCTTGTCCTGGACTCGAACCCGGCGGCGGGCGCTATCTTCGGCTCGACTCCAGAGGACCTCAGGGGCAGGGCAGTGGCTGAACTGGTTGGCGCCTCAGGCGCGGAGAAGCTGCTCAGCCCCTCCCAAGGCAACAGGGAAAAAGAGGTCTACTTTGTTCTCAGGCCAGGAGGCAACTCCGATCTCTACCTGGAGCCGACGGTCACCACCATTGGCGATGGTGGTGGCAGGCCCTTTATCCAGGTCCTCCTCAGGGACGTTACCCTGGAGCGGCAGCGACAGGTTGGACTGCGTGCCTATGCCGCGCACGTGCTCCGAGCGCAGGAAGAGGAGCGCAAGCGGATCGCGCAGGAGCTGCACGACGACACTGTCCAGGCGCTGGTCCTGCTGTGCCGCCGACTGGACACGGCGGAGGGTGCCAGCGAGTCCGTACCCCGTCCGGTGCTGGAGGGGCTGCGAGGCGCCCGAAAGTCTGCTGAGGAGGTGGTCCAAAGGTTGCGAGACTTTGCCAGGGTCCTCCGCCCCCCAACCCTGGAGGACCTGGGCCTCACCACGTCCATCCGCAGACTCCTGACGGACCTTGGAGAGAGGGCCAACGTCGAAAGCCAGCTCAAAATAGTTGGAAGAGAGCGGCGGCTGTCACCGGACACGGAGCTGGGGGTGTTCCGCATCGCTCAGGAGGCGCTGCGAAACGTAGAGCGTCACGCCCGCGCCACTCAGCTTGCTGCGACTATTACCTTCGCGAAACACAGGGTAAGCCTGGATATCCTGGACAACGGAGTCGGCTTTGTCCTCCCCTCCGGGCCGGGGGACTTCGCCGCCGGCGGCCAGCTAGGGCTCCTCGGCATGCGGGAGCGCGCCGAGTCCCTTGGCGGGCAGTTGGAGATCCAGTCTACCCCCGGGCGTGGCACCAGAGTTACTCTTTCTGTACAGGTGCAGGAAGACACCCTCTAACGGGAACGGCCACGGACTCTCTGAGCTACACTCGGATTGAGCACCCTGATGGGCTGACCCCGCAAGTAGGCGGCGATGTCTTCGACGGTGTCCCCGTAGAATACCTCGTAACCCTCCCTGGTCACGTAGCCCAGATGGGGCGTCAGGACAGTGTTGTCCAGGCGCTTG
Source organism: Chloroflexota bacterium (assembly GCA_016190445.1). Taxonomy (GTDB): domain Bacteria; phylum Chloroflexota; class Dehalococcoidia; order Lucifugimonadales; family JACPQL01; genus JACPQL01. The sequence goes on along the minus strand of JACPQL010000023.1, from coordinate 24,733 downwards.
AAGGCGTGGTCCGGTGGCAGCGGCTCCTCGTCGAAAACGTCCAGTCCGGCCCCGGCAATGGCACGGGCTTGCAGCGCCTGGATGAGGGCAGCTTCGTCCACGATGGGGCCCCGGGAGGTGTTGATCAGGTAGGCCGTGGGCTTCATCAGGCCCAGTTCGCGGGCGCCGACCAAACCCGTGGTCCGGTCGCTGAGCCGCAGGTGGATGGACAGGATGTCCGAGCGAGCGAACAGCTCGTCCTTGGCCACCAGGGTGACGCCGAACTTGGCCGTCCTTTCTGCTGTCAAGTTCTGGCTCCAGGCGATGACCGACATTCCGAAGGCAGCACCGATGGAGGCCACCTGAGAGCCCAGCCTTCCCAGACCCATGACGCCCAGCACCTTGCCCTGTAGCCCGATGCCCACCGTCGTTTGCCAGTGTCCCTGGCGGGTGGCTGCATCCTCCTGTGGGATGTGGCGCAGGAGTGCCAGGACAAGGCCCCAGGTCAACTCCGCCGTGGGGTAGCCCAATCCGCGCGTCCCGCATACCAGGACTCCCATCTCTGTGGCCGCATCAAGGTCAATGGAAGCGTTGGCCATTGCAGTGGTGACCAGGAGCCGGAGATCCGGCAGATGCCCCAAGAGCCCGCGGTCGAAGGGCGTCCGCTCCCTCATGGCTGCCACCACGTCAAAACCCCTGAGTCGTTCTGCCACTGCATCCGCACTGGCCAAGTGGTCCCTGAAGACCTGAACGCGGGTATCCCTGGGCAGGACACTCCAGTCGGCCATCTCCAGGGCCACCCCCTGGTAGTCATCCAGGACTGCAACTCTCACCACAAGACACCTCCGCGGCATGCTGCCTGAGGATCACATCCGGTCAACAAACTCTCTTGCCCTGACCTGCACCTGCACCTTCTTCAGCTCGCATGCCAGGTCGGCGACATAGTCGGAAAATCTCTCGAGTATCCTTCCGCCTTTTTCTGCCGTAGCGCGCAGGGGATTTCCCACGGTGCCGGTGTGGCTATAGTCGGCGTTCTCCTGGGGCAAGAGCACGCTGTAGCCTGCGAACTTGATGGTCTTGGAGAACCCGCTGTCCTGGACGAACTTGGGAGAGTCGGCCACCGCCTGGGGGGTGTGGGGCAACTCCATCTGGGCTCGCTCCATTCTGGCCATGGCGCTGTCAATGGCCAGGATATTGGCGGTCTCCACCTCGCTGGCGTGCCACTGAGGGAGTTCCCCTGGAGGGTTCTCGACGATGTCATCGAGCATGGTTCTCATGAGGCCCGCCAAGTCTACCCCTACGAAGAGGGCCCCGGTCTCATACTTGACTCTACGCATGAGCGCCCAGATGGCAGGGGTGTTCCCCTCGTGGTTGTTCACCACGACGAGCTTGGTCCATCCGTGGTGGATGAGGCTGCGACAGAGGTCTCGCAGGAACTCGACGTACACGTGCTCCCGCACTGTCAAGGTGCCGGGCCTGCCCTCAAGGTGCTGGGGAGAAACACCCACGGGTATCGAGGGTGCGTAGGGGACCCGTGCCTTCCTGGCAGCCCTTTTCACCACGGCGTCAGCTATAAGGGCATCGGTGCCGAGAGGGCAGTGGTGGCCGTGGCCCTCAGTAGCGCCTATGGCCATCAGCACCACCCCGTGGGCTTCCTCCAGTAGTCGCTGGGCGTCCACCCAGGGGATGTCCAGCAGGCTCAGTTCATCCATGACACCCTCCTTTGCTGGGCTTTGCAGCCCGCTGGTGGAAGGCTGGCCGTTGCAGGGGCTGCGGAAACTATACCAGAATTGCCCGTGGCGCAGTCAGGAGGCGGGCGATGACCTTGTGGGCAGCTATGCTACTCTGTTTTGCGTGTGCTAGCTATGCTGCTACTGCGTTCGTAAAGCAGGCAACACTGGTCGCTGTTCGTGGAGGACGCCGCTTTACGTTACCTTCACGTCAGTACAGAACGCCGCCAGTTGGCTACTTGGGCTGGGTCCAGCCGCTCCACCTCTGGCAGCCGGTCGAAACTCGTGTCGGCAGAGATGACATGGCGCACTCCCAGCCGCTGCATCACTGCTGCATGTAGCAGGTCACGGCCGCCCAACTCCTGGTGTACGTCAGCCAGACCAGCGGCGCGTTGCACGTCCTCGGCTTGGACAGCCTCCACTCGCTCTTGCATGAGTTCACTGAACCACCGGAAGACTTCCCGCCCTTGCGGCCACAGCCGCAGCGCGAGGTAACGGTGGAGCAACTCCTGTAGGACTTCGGCATTAGTCACGAATGCTTGGGGGTGCTCCGCCGCGAGCAGGAGGACTTGGATGCAAGGCTCCTTCATGGGGTGGGCCCGGCCAGCCGCGTAGATGGGCACATTCGCGTCAATGAAGGCCGTCGGGCTCATGGGCGGCCTCCAGTTGGCGGCTCAGGGTTGCCGGCTCGGGAACGTCCTCTATCTCCAACCGGCCCAACTTCTGGGCTGCGCGCTTGCGGCGCTGTTGGAGGATGTCTTCGTAGGCCCTGTCAATCAGACGGCGCACCATCTCGGATATGGAGGCACCTTGTTCCTCCGCCAGTTCCCGCAACTTGCGCCGCCGCTCCTGGTCCAGGCGCACATCCAGACGTTCAGTAGGCATCGCATCACCTCGTACGTACACAAGTGTACGGCATCAGTGTGCCGCATGCAAGCCACCCCGAGGCTCGCCTACTTTTGGACAGCGATGACGTACGTTCCCACGCTGGCAGATGCTTGGTGATGACCGTTCAGGAGCGCAGGTGGGGTGGCAGCAGGTTGGGAATGGAGTCCTCAATGGGGTAAGTCTCCCGGCACTGCGCGCAGTAGAGTGCCCCTTCTATGACCTCTCGGGCCTCTTCCCTCTGCACCCTGAGTTCCAGGGGCCCTTTGCACACGGGACACGCCAGGATGTCCATCAGATCACGCTTCATCAGCACTGCTCCTCAGTGGCGTCGCGCTGGCGATGCTGGAGTAAGGCATAGCATAGCCGACGGCCCCCAGCGGTGGAATACCCGTTGCCGAAGTCTCGCTTCTAGCCCGATAGCCCGCGCTCCACCAGGAACCGGAGAATGTCGGACAGAAGAATGACGATCACGCCCACCACCAGCGTGGCCTGGGCGCTGGTGAGGGCTGCGGCCACATATCTGAGCCCGCGGCGGGCGCTGCCCTGGCCGGAGAGCCCAGTGCGCCTTGCCCGCAGCGCCCGTGCTGTCCAGAACATCCACAGGGCCAGGGTAACCTTCAAGGCCAGCACGGCGAAGTAGGGTACACCCACTAGAGCGCTGGTGAGCCGGCTGGCAGCCAGGATTGTGCCACTGACCAGCAGGACTCCGATGCATGCGTCCACCAGGCTGCGGAACTCTCTGGCGACGGCCTGGGCTACAGTGGGGGGGGCCTGGTTGCCCCCACGCAGGGCTGGCCGGAGCACCAGCCAGTAAAAGATCGCTCCACCCACCCAGGCCACGGCTGCCAGCGCGTGCAGCCACCGTACCAGAATAAGCAAACCATCAAGTGGTGCCATGAGGTCTAGGCGTGCTGCTCCTCCACCGGGCTGCCGGGCCGTTGCCAACCGCACCGTGGGCATTGTACCTGTGTAGGCAGCCCCGGTCAAAAGCACAAGGGCAACCGGTATGCCGCGGGTTGACAGCCGTGGGGGCCGTACCTACAATCTCGCCGACACTTTGGGTGGTATTCCATAGGGAGATATGTGGGTGAAGAAGACACGGCTCTGCGATTTGCTAGGCATCGAGTACCCGGTGATTCAGGCAGCTATGCCCTGGATCTCCAACCCTGAGCTGGCTGCGGCGGTAAGCGAGGCAGGGGGAATGGGGGTGGTTACCCCCACTGCGACCATGGCGCCCGATGGTAACCCTGTCCAGAACCTGCGTGCTGTGATCCAGAGGGTGCGCAATCTTACGGCACATCCCTTCGGCACGGGTCTGTACCTGGGCCACCCGGAGATCGAGGAGTTGGTGCGCGTGATCATTGACGAGGGCGCTCGCGTTGCCATCACCTATGGAGGCAGCCCTGCGCTGTTCACCAGCAGACTCAAGGACGCCGAGATCAGGGTGCTTCACGTTGTGGCCACGGTGCGCCACGCCCGCTCTGCGGAGGCCCAGGGGGTGGACGCGGTCATCACGGAGGGAGTGGAGAGCGGGGGAGTGCAGGGGTGGGATGAATTGCCAACCATAGTGCTCACGCCCCAGGTGAGGGACGCAGTAGAGGTCCCCGTGGTGGCTGGTGGTGGTGTGGCCGATGGCAGAGGGCTGCTGGCGGTGCTGGCGCTGGGCGCCGACGGCGCTTACGTGGGCACTCGCTTCGCTGCGACCCGCGAGTGCGCAGCGCACCAGCGGTACAAAGAGGCCATAGTCAGCGCGGTGGACACGGGCACCGTGGTGGTCGCCAGGACCCACAGGCCCATGCGGGTGCTCAAAGGGGAGTGCGCCCAGAGGCTGAGGAACAGCTCTCTTGGCAGCGATCCTCATCACCTGACTGCTGCCGAATGGGAGGGGGCTCTGAGCACCCGCAACATCCGTGCTGGGGCCCTGGAGGGCCGCCTCAACGAGGGCCTGGCGTGGTGTGGTGCCAGTGCGGGTCTGGTGTCAGACATAGTCGGCGCGGCGGAAGTGATGAAGGCGCTGGTGAAGGGAGCGGATGAGGCCTTGCACCAGCTTACCAGCGGGTGGCAGAGGGAGTAGAGAAGGGCACCGTGCTCCCCGCAACCGAGGTAGTGGAGAGGGCTACTCGCTCTCCATCACCTGCCGGATGAGACCCTCGCCCCGTTCCTGGAGCAGGCGGGCTCTCTGCGGAGAGGTGGTGTGGGACTCCAGATAGCGCCGGAGCGCCTCCCCGGGCGACAGTTGCCCCACAGTTTCGATGGGTATGCGGGTGCGCCTCTGGCGGTGGACAATCCTCTCCAGGGCGGCCACGTACTGGGCCCCCGCCAGGGCGGCCCTGACGGCCTTCTCCTGAAAACTGGCCTCCACCTCCGCCGGCATGGTCACCCTCACCCGGACGATGGCCCCGTCCAGGTATCTGCTGCCTATGGCCTGCAACGTCGCCTCAGTGGGGTCCTGGCCAGGCTTCACCTCCACCGCCACCGTCAGGAACGGGCGCGCCTGCACCTCCAGAAAGTCGAAGGAATTCACCCGCTCTCCGCGTGGCCGCGTCGGGTCCAGATCCACCACGCAGAACCCCTTCTTGTCCTCCTCTTCGCTGAAGTCCACCCGCTGGAGGCTGCCCGAATAGGCCGTAAGGGGGTTGTGGGATAGGACCTGGTGCCTGTGAATGTGGCCCAGGGCCACGTAATCGAAGGCTGGGTTGGCAACGCTGCCCAGCAGGAGTTGATGGTCGTGTCCCAGCATCAGATTCTGCTCTGATGAGAGGCGTGCCCCGGAGACGGATACATGGCCGGACAGAACGGCGGGAAGAGCGGGGTCCAGCGCCTGCACCTCCCTCGCCAGGAGGTCGCTGAGACGCTGCTCCACCAGCCGGGTGACCTGGTCCAGTGTCATGTCGCGGGTCTCTTCGCGGGCCAGGAACTGGCTCCTCCGGATCCACGGCAGGGTCACCACCTGCACCCTGCCCGATGGGGTGTTCACCACCGTCGTGCCCAGCCGGTCAGCCACGTACACCTCGCCCACATCCAGAGTGGGGAAGATCTCCAGCGTGGTGGCCCGCCCTGTCACGTGGGGGGTGTCGTGGTTGCCCACTAGCAAGAGGGTGGGGATGCGAGCGCGGGCCAGCCGGGCGATGCGCCGGGCAAACTCTCGCTGGTGGGTCTGGGTGGGGTCGCGGCTCTTGTAAGCATCCCCGGCAAACAGCACCAGGTCAATGTGGTTGTTCAGGGCGTGCTCAATGGCCTCGTCCAGAACAGCCAGGAAGTCCAGCAGGCGGGTGGACATGCCCAGATACTGGTGATGGTCGGTGTCAGGGGCAAACCAGCCGGGCAGCGCCTGGATGTCGGCGTCAGTAGCGGGCCTGCCGTAGTTCTCCACCCCTATATGGACGTCGGCCAGGTGTAGTATGCGCATCGCTCTTCCTTAGCCTGAGGGTGAAGCTGGGCCGGGCTCTTCCATCGCCGCTTCCAGCTCCTTCTGCCGCTGCGAAAGGGCCTGGAACCTGTCCCGGTATCGCCCTTTCTCCTGCGCCTCATCCAGATAGCGCCGCGCCACTGCCAGGTGAGCGGGGTCCGTGGTGGCGGCCGACTGGTAGAGCATGATGAGGCTGAGGCGGACCTGGAGAGTCTGCGGCTCCTGGCGTAGTGCTAGGGGTGCCTCTAGTGCGGCCATCTCCAGCACCTGGCGCTGCTGGTCCGGGTTTAGGGTGGCCCAGTTGGCACCCGCCAGCCCGAAGAAGTAGTCCCGTGGCTGGTTGGCCAGGGGAGGAAAACTGCTGAAGGAGTCCCTGGCCAGGGCTATTCGCCGGTCCCACGGAAGGGCTTGCAAGCTTGGCTGGCGAAGGATGGGGGCCATTTGAGAGGCGGCGCGATATGGGCGGTATGTTGTCTGGTAGAGGGTCAGGACCACCAGTGCCAGGAGCAGCGCTCCCACTATTGGGATGGTCACCTCCGGGTAGCGGTCGCGCCACCCTGAGACGGTACGACTGAGGCGGGCCAGGACTCCCGACGGTAGGGCAGGGGGGGTAGGTTCGGGTCGCCTTTGCCGTGCTGCGTGGGGGGAAGCACTGCCCCGCACCGGGGGCGCTGCTACCGCCTCTCCGGGCCCGGTGGCCTCCAGCATGTGGCCCTCCATGGCGGCAGCCAGCCCCACCAGCAACATGAACTGTAGGTAGGGTGCGGGGGTGTCGAACAGGAACAGGTTTTGAGTGAAATAGCCCACCAGGGCAACCCCCACGCCCCAGAAGAGGAGTTCGCTCCGCCGGTCCTGGCGTGCCTTCCGCACCAGGACCCATAGCATGAGGGCCCAGAGGGCGATGTAGCTAAGAAGCCCCAGGACGCCCTTTGTGGTCAGCTCCTCCAGGGGCTTGTTGTGTGCCCTGTCCACATAGCCGGGCGACCGGGCTGCATCCGTGGGCGAGGCGTAGCCGTCGAAGGCGACGGAGAAGTTGTCGGGGCCCCAGCCCAGGATGGGGTGGTGGGGGAAGGCCACCAGCGCCACCCGCCATGAGGCCAAATGTGCCGCTGGGGAGCCTTCGCTGAAGGAGATGTCCCGCACTCTGGCAACCATGGAGAAGGACTTGCCCGCTCTCTCAACGAAGGCGGTGTCCTTAATAAGGAACCACGTGCCCGCCAGGACCAGTAGGACAGCCAGGAGTGCCCAGGCGACGCGCCTCAGCCCCGCCCTGGAGCCCCACAGCCCGTAGGTGACCGCCGCCACTACGGAGCCCACCACCACCCCCGCCAGGGCGCCGCGAGTCCCGCTCAGGAACAAGACCCACAGGGATAGCGCTGCCGCCAGCACCCAGAAGAGGCGCCACCAGGGGGAGACGCCGCGAGCCCGAGACACCTGCTGGGGCGCCCGGCGAGGCCTTGCGGCAATCACCTCTCTCCTCTCCTCCGACACGAAGGAGTCGGCCAGCAGCGCCAGCGCCAGGAAGAAGCTCACCAGGAGGTAGGCCCCCATGAAGGTGGGGTTGCCAAGAGTCCCGTCTACGCGGGCAGTCTCCTTGATGTATGGCAGAAGCTTCACTCCGTAGCGCTGGCCAAGGCCGATGCCTGCCACCAGCACGCTCACCCCCAGATTGATGTTGAGCACATCGCGCCACTGGCGAAGGGTACTGAACACTGAGGTGAGCATGACCACGAAGGCCACCCAGTGGGCCAGGTCAACAACGCCCTCCATCCGCTCGTAGTTGGACCAGAAGCTCCGGTTGAAGCTGGCACCCGTCAGGGCTGCCAGGAGGCTGACGCCCAGGTAGATGGTGAGGGCGCGCAAGACCCACGAGCGGGGTGGCCGGTATCGCGGGTACAGCCATATGAGGAGGAGCCAGAGGACCAAGGTGATGACGATCATGCTGCGGGCGTAGAGGGCCTTGCCCACGATGAAGGGGAAGAGGGTGTTAGTGCTCACCACCAGGGGCATGAACAGGGTGAGGATTATGCCCACCCGGACTACCAACAGGAGGGCCCACTCAATGATGGCGTAGTCGGACGAGGGCTGGGAGGGGGCCTGGGCCTGTTTTGAGCTTCTTGGCTGTGCGCGCAATATTGCACCCCTCAGGGGCTAGTGTCGCGTCTCCGAAATACGTAGCATTAGCCGCTCGTCCTTCGACAGGTCCGACTTTGTCGCGACTCTCGACGGAGTCAGAGCTCAGGATGAGCGGCCAGACCTCTTCTGGCCCGCTCGTGGTGAGCCTGTCGAACCATGAGCGGGCCTCTAGGGCCAATCGCATTGTGTGGTCAACTTCCGAGACAGGACGTTAGGCTGTCGGCCCGGATGTCTGGCCCATGGCCGCTAGCTGCTCTTCCAGCGCCGGGACCAGCTCTGGTATTGGGACACGCACCTGGGCCATGGTGTCGCGGTGACGGATAGTGACCTGGTTGTCTTGTTCCACCGTCTGGAAGTCCACGGTCACGCACAGGGGCGTGCCCACCTCGTCCTGGCGCCGGTAGCGGCGGCCTATACTCTGGGCGTCGTCGTACTGGGCCATGAAGCGCTGGCGCACCGTGGCGTACACCTGGCGGGCCGTGGGCACCAGCTTCTCGTTGCGCGAGAGAGGCAGCACCGCCACCTTCACCGGGGCGATGTCGGGGTGGAAGCGCAGCACGGTTCGAACCTCCTTCTCCTTCCCCGTTGGGTCGGGCTCCTCGTCGTAGGCGTCCACCAGCAGGGCCAGCACTGTGCGGTCCACGCCGCCCGATGGCTCGATGACGTAGGGAGTATAGCGCTCCCCCGTCTCCTGGTCGAAGTAGGAGAGGTCCTGGCCGCTGAAGTCGGAGTGGCGCTTGAGGTCGAAGTCGGTGCGGTTGGCTATGCCCTCCAGCTCTGCCCAGCCCCAGGGGAAGCGGTACTCGACGTCGGAGCAGGCCTTGGCGTAGTGGGCCAGCTCGTCCTTGCCGTGCTCCCGCAGCCGCAGGTTCTCTTGTCGCAAGCCCAGGCCAAGGTACCAGTTGAGCCGCTCCTTGAGCCAGTAGTCCAGCCACTGGTCGTCGGTGCCCGGCTTCACGAAGTACTCCAGCTCCATCTGCTCGAACTCGCGGGTGCGGAAGATGAAGTTGCCGGGGGTAATCTCGTTGCGGAAGGACTTGCCTATCTGGGCGATGCCGAAGGGGAGCTTGAGGCGCGTGGCAGCCAGCACGCTGGCAAAGTTGACGAAAATGCCCTGGGCCGTCTCCGGGCGGAGCCACGCCTGGCTGGCGGAGTCCTCCACCGGCCCCACGAAGGTCTTGAACATCAGGTTGAACATTCGGGGGTCGGTGAGTGTGCCTACACCTCCGCAGTCGGGACAGGTACGCCGTGGCATTTCGTACAAGGTCGCTTGGGGGCCAAACTTGATGGGGGCAGCAAGCCTTGGGTCGTCGGTCCGAAAACGCTGGTTGCAGCTTGTGCACTCCATCAGGGGGTCGGCGAACCCCTCGGCGTGGCCGCTGGCCTCCCAGGTGCGCGGGTGCATGAGGATGGCGGCGTCCAGGCCCACCACGTCGTCCCGCCGGTGCACCGTGGCCCGCCACCAGGCCTCCTTCACGTTGCGCTTCAGCTCAACGCCCAGGGGGCCGTAGTCCCACGTGCTCCCCAGGCCGCCGTATATCTCGCTGCCGGGGAAGACTAGCCCCCTGCGTTTGCAGAGGGAGACCAGCTTGCCCATGTCCACCTGAGCCAGGTACCGCTGCTGGGCCAAGAGACCCTCCGTCGCCCGTCGGATATCGGCACCAGTATAGCGCACCGCCGCCACGTGGTGACAGTCGGGAGTGGCGGCGGTAGTGTATCAGGTATGTCCTCGTCATTCCGGCGAAGGCCGGAATCCATGAGGGCATCTCGACTACGGCCGTATCTGGACACCGGCCTCCGCCGGTGTGATGGGTAGAGCCGTCATTCCCTGACACAGCAAACTGAGGCACTACCCGGCAATGGTCACCGTTGACACCCATGGCCTCATTCGGTGACAATCAGTCTCTGGCCTCGAGGAGGTAGGATTGAAGAGCGATCACCTGTTCCCGGAGTTGCTGGCTGAAACGGAGTGGCTGGCCGAGCACCTGGAGGACCCAGGCCTGCTGGTGGTGGACGCAGACACCGGGGAGGCGTACGCCCGCGCCCATATCCCCGGCGCGGTGCTAGTGCCCGACAGCGCATACCTGAAGGACCCGGACCGCCCGGCGCACATCTTGGGGACGCGACAGTTTGCGGCTGCCATGGAGGCCCTGGGCATCGGCGACGACACCCTGGTGGTGGCGTACGACAACTCCCGCGGCCTGCACGCGGCGCGCCTGTGGTGGGCGCTGAGCTACTACGGCCACACCTCGGTGAAGGTGCTCAACGGTGGCTGGCGCAAGTGGTTCCGCGAGGGCAGGCCGACCACCATTGCCGAGCCTCCGCCAAGAGGCAAGGCGACCTTCACGCCGCGGCCAGACCCCTCCCTCATAGTCACCACGGAGCAGTTGAAGGAGGACTACGATAACCCGGGAGTGGTGGTGTGGGACGTGCGCAGCCGGTCCGAGTACACCGGCGAGAACACCAGGGGCAACAAGCGATTTGGCCACATACCCGGTGCGGTGCACCTGGAGTGGTCGGACCTGGTCAACGAGGAGGACCACACACTGAAGCCGGCGCGGGAGGTCCGCCGGATGCTGAAGGAAAAGGGCATCGTTCCGGAGAAGGAGGTGCTCGCCCACTGACAGGGCGGCATCCGTGCGGCGCACGGCACGTGGGTCCTGAAGCTGCTGGGGTATCCCCGCGCTCGCAACTACGACGCCTCCTTCCGCGAGTGGGGGAACCGGGATGATACGCCCATTGCGCGCTAGGTGTGTAGCCCATGACCGATGAGCCCATCCTGGTCCGACGCATAGTGGTGACGTCCTTTGTGGAGAACGCCTACCTGGTGGCCGATCCGCAGACGCGGGAGTGCATGGTGATTGACCCCGGCGGCGAGGTGGAGCGGATCATGCTCTATGTGGCGCGCGACGACCTGAAGGTGAAGCTCATCGTGAACACTCACGGTCACATGGATCACACCGGCGCTGTCGCCGCCATCCAAGGCGCCACGGGCGCTCCCTATGCCCTCCATCCCCTCGACGTGGAGACCATGCGTCGGAGCGCCGCCCGTGGCCAGCTCACCATCCCCGGCTTCCAGAGCCCTCCAGAGCCGGAGGTGGAGCTGCGGGATGGGGAGAAGGTAGAGGTGAACGGGCTGAGCTTTCAGGTGCTGGAGACGCCGGGCCACACGCCTGGAAGCGTTTGCCTGTACGGCCACGGCGTCGTGTTCACAGGGGACACACTGTTCCAGGACAGCGTTGGTCGCTTCGACCTGCCGGGGGGCGACGGCGCAATGCTGCTGGAGAGCATAGCGAAGAAATTGCTCACCCTGCCCGATGAGACCGTGGTCTTGCCGGGCCACGGCCCCCAGAGCACTATCAGGCGGGAGAAGGAGCACAACCCCTTTCTTCAGCCGGACGGCAGGCGCTTCTTCGCGTAGGCTCGTTGCGCGGGCAAGAAAACACCGCTCATCCCCTGGCCCAGCTCGGGATGAGCGGTGTTTTGTGAGCAGAGCGCCTGCCTCTTACGGTTCCCTTTGGGGGCTGGATGGGGCGGGCTTGATGACCAGGACGGGCTTGCCAGACTGCCGCAACACCGCGTCTGCCACGCTGCCGAAGACCAGGCGCCCCAGTCCGCTGCGCCCCCGGGTGGAGATGGCGATGACGCTGACGTCGTGTTCCATGGCGCAGTCTATGATGGCGGCAGCGGCGGTGCCCCGGCGCACCTCCCACTGGACCTCCAGTCCCTCCCGACGCAGCCGCTCGGCCACACTCTCCAGGTACTCGGAGGCGCGCTTGGCCTCTGCCTCCTCGGCCTCTGCCATCGCGGCCAGCGGGGCGCCTCCTGCGGCGCCCACCTCTATGTTGCCGGCTGCGAGCATCGCCAACTGGCTGCTCAGTGGCACCACCTGGACCAGGAGCAACTCAGCGCCCATTCTGGAGGCCAGGGCAGTGGCGTGAGGCAGCACTCGCTCCGCCAGTTCGGACCCGTCCAGAGGCACCAGAATGCGCTGGTACATGGTCGCCTCCTTCGCTCGCGATGCGCCGGATAGCTGGGCGAGGGCCTACTGTCGTAAATCAGCGCACAAATGACCCCACCCCGCTCACCCTGAACTCCGACTCCTGTCGGAGCTCACCACGAGCGGATGGTTATGACGCCCTTTTCCGCAAGCAGGTACTAGGGCCTACCTTGGATGGGACTTGGTCCGGGACGGCAGAGAAATCACGGCGCGACCGACTATGGTGGTGCCCTTGGAGTGCTCGCCCCAGAGGCTCAGGTCTATGCGGCTCTCTCCGCCTTCCTGGTACTTCTTCTCCACCTTTCCTCTGGCAACGGTGGTCTCGCCGGCAGGGTTGAACAGGGTCATCCGGAAGGGGCCGATCTTCTTGATGGCCCCATCCAGGCCGGCCCACTCCCTGACTGTCCGCTCCAGCATGCCCTGGCAGAAGTAGTTGTTGGCATACATGTCCGGAGCGCCGCCCCGCTGGGCGATCTCACGGTTGTGGTGGATGGGGGCGAAGTCCCGGTTGGCACCCGCCTCCATGACAAGGCGCTGAATGGTGATGGCATAAGATGTGCCGGGGAGTTCCTCTCCCTCCTGGACATCCTCGAAGTACCTCTGCTTGGACCAATTGGGGGCCGAGAGGGGTCCGGGGCCGGCTGCGCGTGCGCCAGCGGCGGGGGCCGCGGGCTGGGCCTGGGGCTGCGCCGGCTGGGGTGGCGGTGTGCCCACCTCATCGGCCCTCTTCCACGCCCCCGGCCCCACGCTGACCATCTTGTGGGGGTCGTACTGGTAGCCACCGCGCTTTGCCACGGCCACCAGCTCGTCCCGCTGGTTGTAGAACCGCTGCTCCCACATCACGAAGGCGCCTTCGCCAACACGAGTGTTGCGTGGTGTGATGCTGAAGAGCTTGTCCTCCTTCAGTACCACCCTGTCGCCTATGTAGAGGGGCCGGATGTAGTCAATCTCCACGTCGGTGGCGAATCCGGCGCTGGTGGGAGGGAACGGCACTCTCTTCCTGTGGTCTTCGGTGGACCGGAGGTGGAAGTTGGGGTCATTGCTACTCCACGCCGTGGGCATGCCGGGCTTCCAGTAGGCGGGCCTGGCATAGGTGAGCAGCATGTGGTGAGGGGCGAACATCCCCTTGTACCCGTGGGCCTTGGCCCCCTTGTCGTCCCAGTGCAGGGGGCAATCGAACTCCAGGATCTCGCAGCGGCGACGTATGGTGGTCCTCTCCACCTCGTCCCCGCCCTCAATGGGGTGGTCGAGAAGGTCCTTCCCGATCCACTTCTTGGCTTCTTCCCAGTCCTGCTCCTTTGGCATCTCTGGCCTCCTGGTTCTGTCTTCGGCGCTGGCCAAGAAAGCTAATCCGCCCCTCCATGCGGGCGGGAGTGTACGTCTGCCGCTGGCCTGTGTCAAGCGCGGCGAAGGGAGGGGGCTAGTGCTTTAGCTTGACGATCTCTGCGGTGACCACGCCTCGGTACACGTCCAGCAGGGCGACGGTGCCCAGCTCCCCTGGACCCTGGCGTCTGGCGGGTCGTGTCGGGCTGCCCGGGTTCACGAAGAGCACGCCCTGGTACCAGGCGATGTCCTCTCGGTGGCTGTGCCCATGCACCACCACGTCCACGGGCTGGCCGAACTTCCTGATGAGCGTCTCCGTGAGGTCCCCCGGCGGGAACTCGAACCGCGTGTTGTAGATTATGGGAGGCCCCGGCCAGAACAGGTCGTGGACCATGCCGACGCGCACGCCCTCTATCTCCAGGACGCGGACCGTTTCTGCCAGCCGGTCGCCCGGCTCGTGCGGGTCAGGGTAGCCTCTAACCGCCTTCACCGGGGCCAGAGTCTCCAGTTGGTCCAGCACGGCGGTGGAGGAGCCCAGGTCGCCGCCGTGCAAGACCAGCCGCACCTCGGCTGCCCTGAAGGTGTCCAGCACCTGCTGCGGCAGGCCTGGGCCGCCATCGTCCAGGTGGGTGTCCGATATAAGGCCGAGGCGCATGTCGGAGAATCTAGGCGTGGGCCATGAGGCCGCCATCCACGTAGGTACAGGTGCCCGTGATGAAGTCGGAGACGTCGGAGGCAAGGTACACGAGGATGGCGCACAGGTCCTCTGGTGTGCCCTTGCGCCGGGAGGGGATGTACCGCACCAGGAGCTCCTTCTGCTGCTCCTCCAGAGGGACATCCTTGGTGTTGAAGAACCCTGTGCCGATGGCGTTCACTCGCACCCCCTTCCGGCTCCACTCCAATGCCAGCGCCTTGGTCAGTTGGAGGGCCGCTGCCTGGGTGGCGCAGTAGGGGGCACAGTTCCACAGCCCGCGTTCCGCCAGGTTGGAGATGACGTTGATGATCCGCCCCTTCCCCTGCTGGAGCATCTGCTTGCCTGCTTCCTGGCAGGTGTAAAAGAGGCTGTTCACATTCAGCGCGAACAGCCGGTCCCACTCCGTGTCCTGCACGTCGGCAAAAGGCTTGCCAAACTCGGTCTGCTGATCGTTCACCAACACGTCCAGGCGGCCCAGGGTAGAGACCGTCTTCTGGACCGCCGCATGCACCCTATAGCGCCTGGTAAGGTCAGCGGGGATGTCCAGGGCCTTGCGGCCTTGGGCCTTCACCGCCTGGACCGCGGCGCGTCTCAAGGCTGGGTCCGAGCCTGCCACCGCCACGTCGGCGCCCGCCTCCGCCAGGGCCGAGGCCAGGGTGGGGGCGAAGCCCCGCCCACCGGCGGCGATGAGCGCTACTTTACCTGAAAGGTCCCACTCCTGAGTAACAGGCATGTCGTCCCTCCGCTCACGCTAGTCAAAGACTCTGGCCTCACTCCGCTAGGCAACGGGCAGGGGTATCTCCGGCGCGTAGCCCGTGGGGGCGGCGCCTCCCGCCAGCCCTCCCCCGTCTGCATAGAACACCTCGCCGTTGAAATAGCTGGTGGCGTCCGATGCCAGCATGACCACCACTGGCCCCAGCTCCTCCGGCAACCCCACCCGCCCCATGGGGATGTAGTCGCCCCGGGCTGGGACGTCGGAGCGGCCCCTGGTGGCGATGGTGGGAAAGAAGCCGGGGGCGATGGCAACCGTGGTAATGCCGTAGCGGGAGAGGCTTATGGCCATACAGCGGGTAAGGTTTACGGTGCCTCCCTTGCCCGCGGTGTACATGAAGTTGTCCCTGCCTCCCCGGAGGCCGTAGCCCGAGGCGATATTGATGATCCGCCCCTTACCCCGATCGGCCATGTGCTTGGCCACCGCCCGGGAGCAGTAGAAGGCGCTGGTGAGGTTGATGTCCAGGAACTTGTGCCACTGCTCATCGGTGATGTCCCATATGGGGGTGGCCACATCCCCGCCACCGGCGTTGTTCACCAGCACGTCAATCTTGCCAAACTCGGCCAGGATGCGCTGCACCATCTGGTTCACCTGGGAGGAGGCGGTGGCGTCGGTGGTGATGGCCAGCGCCCTGCGGCCCATCTGGCGCACCTCTGCGGCAGCCTCCTCAATGGGCCCAGGGCGGCGCGCCGCGATAACCAGGTCCGCCCCTGCCCGGGCCAGGTGGCGCACCATCTCGCGGCCCAGGCCGGTGCCGCCGCCTGTGACAACAATGGTCTTCCCGTCCAGACTCAGCTTTTCCAGCATGCGTCGCCTCCACTACTGGCTTCTAACAGGGTGCTGAAAAACACCCCCAAACCCCCTCAAGGGGGTTCAAGGTATCCCCTTTGGGGATGAATTTGTATATCACAGGGGGACACCCCCTGAAACCCCCGGCAGTCCCGACCTGTCGGGACTGCACTCCCAAGATGGCAACAGAACCGAATCATTTCTAGCATCTTGGGTCATGGGGTCGCTGCCCTTCAAAGGCGACCTCCCCGGCAGGCACCAGGACCGTGGAGCCATCGCTCCGCTCCAGCACCAGACTTCCCTCCGAGTCCACGTCCCTGGCAAGGCCGCGCTCCACCGACTCCTTCCAGCGCACCTCCACATGTCGGCCCAGGGTCTCCAGCCGGGAGCGCCACTCAGGAAGGAGGTCCCGGCCTTCTAGCAGGTCCGAGTACACCCTGTCGAGGGCGTCCAGGACTGCCTCTGCTGCCACGTTCACCTCGCTGCGTACCCCGGTCTCCTTCATGATGCTGGTGGCCGTAACCGCTATCTCCGGGTAGAGGGCGGGGTCAAAGTTCAGGTTCAACCCCATGCCCACCACGGCCATCGCCGCGCCTGACTCGCTCACCCGTGCCTCCACCAGCACGCCAGCCACCTTTCTCCCTCTAAGGAGCACATCGTTGGGCCACTTCATAGTGCACGCGAGCCCAGTGAGGCGCTCCACAACCAGCACCGCCGCCAGCCCAGCGCCGATGCTCAAGCGGGGTACCACCTCCTGAGGCGGGTATATGACCACCGACAGATTGACGCTGGCCCCTGGTGGCGATATCCAACTCCTGCCCCAGCGGCCCCGGCCGCGGGTCTGAGTGTAGGCCAATACCGCCGTGCCCTCCGAGGCCTCCTGCTCCGCCAGCCGCCACGCCTCGTCCATGGTGGAGCCCAGCTCATCGTAGTAGAGCACAACCCCACCCACTCTGCGGTCGGTACGTCGTACGCTACGCAGCAGAGGTGGCCGAGACGCTGACACATCTTTTTCCATGGCGGCAACGGGTTATTGGCAGCGACTCCAGGGCCGAGGCGGGCACGATGATACCGGCGACACCCAGCGGTGTCAACGGGGGCAAGCACCAGCCTGAGGCTCGATTGAAGCTGACAATGCCCTATTGTACAATACGGCGAGCGTTAAGAAGAGGGCGCGTATTGGACGCTATTCGCCGCCTCGCGGGGATGCAGGACCAGCCGCCGGAAGTGTGGGCCAGGCTCCACTACGTGGAGGACGAGCTCAGACGGTTCCTGGCGGGCTATGGCTACCAGCCGGTGGCCACCTCCCTTCTGGAGGAGACCGAGCTTTTCCTGCGTAAGTCGGGCGGGGAGCTGGCCGCCAGGCTTTATGGCTTCACCGACCCAGGCGGCAGGAGGGTGAGCCTGCGCCCTGAGTTCACCTCCTCCGTGGTGCGGGCTTTCATCGAGGGAGCGCTGGGCCGGGTGCTGCCCATGCGTCTTCAGTACGCCGGGCCGGTTTTCCGCTACGAGCAGGCCGGTGGCCACCGCCAGTTCACCCAGGTGGGCGCGGAGCTGCTAGGGGCGGCTACAACGGGGGCAGACGTGGAGGTGCTGGCCTTGGCGTGCCATGGGCTGGCCCACCTGGGCATCACCGGCCACAGGCTTACCATAGGGCATTTGGGTGCTGTCACCCACCTGCTGGAGGGGCTGGGGCTCTCGCAGCGTGCCCAGGTGTTCATGCTGGCCAACCTGCCAGAGTTGAAGCGGGGCGCCGAGGGGACGGCTGCGGTGCGGCGGAGGGCTGCCGAGGTAGGGTTGCTTCGGGAGAGGGATGGCGGCCACGCTCTCTCCCGGCTGGTAGGCGGCCTGCCAGACGAGGAGGCCGTCGAGCTGGTGCAGGCACTCCTGGGGGGAACGGCACCCGGCGCCACTGGGCGGCGCACGCACGAGGAGGTGGTGGCCCGCTACCTTGGGAAGCTGCGTGGTAGCGACGACCCCGCCCGGGTAGAGCGTGCCCTAGAGCTGGCGGCGGCGCTGGCGAATTTGGAAGGGCCCCCGGAGCGCGTCATCAGGGACATGCGGCAGATGGGGGGGGAGTACGGGCCCGCGGCAGTGGAACCGCTGGAGCGGCTCATGGACGCCCTGGGCGCCTATGACCTGGCAGGGGTGGAAGTGTGGTTGGACCTGGGTCTGGCCAGGGGCATTGCGTACTATACAGGCTTCGTTCTGGAGGTGACCCATCCCGGCGTGCCTGGAGGGCGCTCCCTGGGTGGCGGAGGCCGCTACGACGGTCTGGTGAAGGCGCTGGGCGGAAAGAGCGATGTTCCCACCCTTGGGTTCGCTTTCAACGCGGAGCGCGTGGCGGAGCTGCTGGCGCCGCGCCAGCGCGTCGAGCCTCCAGCGATTGTGGTACCGGAGGGGGCGGATGCCATGGCGGCGGCGGTGAGGGTGGCCGACTCGCTGCGCCAGCAGGGCACGGCGGTGGAGCTGGAGGTGGCGGGCCGCTCACCGGAGGAGGTGCTGCGCGCCGCGTCCGGGCGCAGAGTAGTGGTTGTTCACCCCGATGGCACTGCGACGGAGCAAGGCTCCGAAGGACGGCGGAGTGCAAAGGCCGCTCGCCCCAAGCAAGCTGAGGAGCGCCCGCGGAGGATGAGGTAGTGATGGCGGCTGATGGTGTGCTGAAGCTGGCCGTCCCCAGCGACGGCGAGATGCATGAACCCACTCTGGGCTTCCTGCGGCAGTGCGGGATGCCTGTGGCCCGCTCCAGCGCCCGGGGCTACACCGCCATCATCCCAGCCGTTGAGGATGTGACGGTGCTCTTTCAGCGTGCCGCCGACATCACCTCCAAGGTGGAGGAGGGGAGCGCGCACCTGGGGGTGGTGGGCATGGACCGCTACATGGAGACGAGCCGGGAGGGCGGAGAGAGCCTGGTGATAATCGAGGACCTGGGGTTCAGCCGGTGCGAGCTGGCCATCGCCGTGCCGGACTCCTGGGTGGATGTTACCTCCGTGGCGGACCTGGCGGACCTGGCGGTGGAGTTCCGAGGGTCGGGGAGGGAGCTGCGGGTAGCCACCAAGTACCCTCGCATGGTGCAGCGGTTCATGTACCAGCACGGGATCAACTACTTCATGCTGGTGGTGTCCAGCGGCACCCTGGAGGCAGCCCCAACGATGGGCTATGCCGACATCATCGGCGACCTGGTCTCCACCGGCATCACCCTCCGGGAGAACCGCCTCAAGACCCTGGAGGACGGGACCATCCTCTCCTCCCAGGCATGTCTCATAGGAAACCGGACCCTCCTCGGTGCCCACCCGGGGCAGTTGGAGGCTGCCCGCGCCGTCGTGGAGCGCATAGAGGCCTACCTCAGCGCCGGCGAGTACCGGCGGGTCACCGTCAACGTGCGGGGCGATTCCCGCGAGGCGGTGGCGGCCCAGGTGCTGGAGCGGCCCGAGGTGGCGGGGCTCCACGGGCCAACGGTCTCCCAGGTGTTCGGCCCAGACGGTGCTCGCTGGTTCTCTGTAACGGTGTTCGTGGACAAGGACAGGGTGATGGACGCTGTGGACCACTTCCGCGCCATCGGCGGATCCACGGTCACCGTCTCCCAGGTCAACTACATCTTTCACAGCCGCTCCCAGGCCTACGACGCACTGCTGAGGGCGCTGGGGAGGTAGTGCCTGTGCCTAACCTCAGCGGCCATCTGGACATAGCCCTGGAGGCGGCCTGCCGACTGGCCCATCCCACGGTGGAGCGCCATCGGGGTAGCTTTCTCCTGGGGTGCACGGCGCCGGACATCCGGATAATTACCAGAGGGAAGCGGGACCACACGCACTTTGCCCCCCTCTCCAACAGCACTCTGGGAGAGGGTGCCCGGCTCATGTTCCAGCAGCACCCGCGCCTTGCGGGGGCCAGTTCTCTTTCTGAGCCCACCCGCGCCTTCGTGGCCGGGTATATCGCGCACCTGCTGGCGGACGAGGCGTGGATTATCAAGCTGTACCGCCCCTTCTTTGGCAACTCGGAGGTGTACACCGACCGGGCGGAAGGCAGCATCATGGACAGGGCCCTTCAGCTTGAGCTGGACCGTCGTGTGGGGGAGGACATGGACGGCCTGGCGTCAGTGCGCCAGGCGCTGGACGGGGCCGAGGATGGGGTGGAGGTGGACTTCCTTCCTCCGGAGCTGCTGCGCCAGTGGCGTGAGTTTGTGGTGGAAGCCACGTTGCGGGCCTTCACCTGGGAGCGCCTGCGGCGCATGTTGAACCGGCTGGGGCTCAATGAGGACCCCTACGCCTTGACGATAGTGGAGCGGTTCCTCGCCTCGGTGCCCGACGGGCTGGATGCTATCTACGCCCGGGTGCCCAGGGAGCGGGTGGCTGACTTCAGGGAGGAGAGCATCACCGTGTTCCTGAAAATAGCACGCGAGTACCTGAATTGAGAATTGTGCGCGGTCTCAAGAGGGCCATGGCGCTGCTGGAGCGTCGGGGCGCCTACTCCCTGGAGGAGGTGCCGCCCTCGGTGGCCCAGGGGGTCCAGCGGGTCTTCGGCGAGAACCTGAGCCCGGTCGAGGCGGTGCGGCGCATCGTGGCCGATGTCCGCTCCAGGGGCGATGCCGCTCTGCTGGAGTACACCCGCCGCATAGAGGGCGTGGAGCTTCAGACCCTTGAGGTGCCCCGGGAGCGGCTGGAGGCAGCCTATGCCCAGGTGCCGGACGAGCTGGTGGATGCCCTGCGACTGGCTGCCCGGCGAATACGCGAGTTCCACCAGGCCACCCTCCCCAGGGGATGGCTGGACTTCCAGCGGGGCCTGGGGGAGCTGTTTACGCCCCTGGAGCGTGTGGGCATCTATGCTCCCGGCGGCACGGCCTCCTACCCATCCACGGTGCTCATGGCCGCCATCCCGGCCCGTGTTGCCGGGGTGAGGGAGGTGGTGGTGTGCACCCCCTCCAGGGATGGCAGGGAGCCTCCTCCGGCCACCCTGGTGGCGGCCCACCTGGCGGAGGTGGACCGTGTGTTCCAGCTCGGTGGGGCGCAGGCGGTGGCGGCCATGGCCTTCGGCACCCAGAGTGTGCCAAAAGTGGACAAGATATGCGGACCCGGGAATATCTTCGTGGCACTGGCCAAGAAAGAGGTGTACGGCCACGTGGACATAGACGGGCTGTACGGGCCCACGGAGACCCTGCTCATAGCGGACGATTCGGCGGACCCCGTTTTGTGCGCCGCCGACCTGCTGGCCCAGGCGGAGCACGATGTGGTGGCCTGGCCGGTGCTGGTCACTGTCTCGCCTGCGCTGGCCAGGGCCGTGGCTGCTGAGCTGGAGCGCCAGCTTGCAGACCTGGAGAGGGCGGAGACCGCCCGGGCTGCCCTGGAGCGCCAGGGGTTCATCGCCGTGGTGAATACGCTGGACGAGGCTTTCCAGTTGGCCAACGCCTTCGCGCCGGAGCACTTGGAGTTGGTGCTGCGGGAGCCGTGGTCCCACCTGGGGCGAGTGCGCCATGCGGGGGGCGTCTTCGTGGGGGAGCACTCGCCGGAGGTCATGGGTGACTATGTGGCCGGGCCGAGCCACGTCATGCCCACGGGCGGCACCGCCCGGTTCGCCTCATACCTGGGCGTCCACCACTTTGTGAAGCCAGTGATGGTGGTGGGCCTGGATAGGGAGACCTTCGCCAGGCTGGCGCCAGCGGCCTCGGTCATTGGCCGGGCGGAGGGGCTCACCGGCCACGCCAGGGCCGCTGAGGTGCGCCTGGAGCGCATGGAGGGGAAGCCGTGACCACGCCCATGAACATCCGCTCCCTCATGCAGCCCCACATGCTCCGCCTCGAGCCCTACGAGGCGGTGGACCCGCCCGAGGCACTGGCGGAGCGGGCAGGCATCCCTCAGGAGCAGGTGGTGAAGCTGAACGGGAACGAGAACCCATACGGGTGCTCCCCCAGGGTGATGGAGGCCATCCAGCGGCTCGACCGGTTCCACATCTACCCCGACTCTGAGCAGAGGGCGATGCGCCGGGCTCTCGGCGAGTACGTGGGCCTGGGGCCGGAGCACATCGTGGTGGGCAACGGCAGCGACGAGATCATAGACCTCATTCTGCGGCTCTTCCTAGCGCCTGGTGGTGCCGTCATAGACTGTACCCCCACCTTCGGCATGTACCGCTTCTCCACCCACATATGCGGTGGTCGCACGGTGTCTGTACCCAGGGACGACGCCTTCCGGCTGGACGTGGACGCGGTGCTGCGGCGGGCCTCGGAGAGTGGCGCCCGTCTGGTGTTCATCGCCAACCCCAACAACCCGTCGGGCAACACCACGCCCAGGGAGGACGTGGTGCGCCTTCTGGAGGCCGGGCTGCTGGTGGCGGTGGACGAGGCGTACTACGAGTTCAGCGGCTCCACGGTGGCAGACCTGGTGCCACGCTACCCCAACCTGGTGGTGCTGCGCACCCTGAGCAAGTGGGCGGGCCTGGCTGGGCTGCGCGTGGGGTACGGCCTCATGGACCCGGCGGTCACTGAGGTCATGCTGGCCATGAAGCCTCCCTACAACATAAACCAGGCCGCCGAGGTGGCGCTCCTGGTCTCAATCGAGGACCGGGCGCTATTGCTGGAGCGAGTGGGTCGCATGGTGCAGGAGCGGGAGCGGATGCACTCCTTGCTGGAACGCATTGAGGGCGCCAGGCCGTGGCCCTCGGAGGGGAACTTCATTCTCTGCCAGTTGCCGGAGGGCGCCGGCAAGCGGGTGTATGAGGGGCTGGCGAAGCGGGGCGTCTTTGTGCGCTACTTCAGCACGCCACGGCTGCGGGACTGCATTCGCATCAGCGTGGGCCTGCCGGAGCACACTGACCGCCTGGTGGCGGCGTTGCGGGAGGTGGTGCGCTGACGGGGCTGGTGCCCTGCCGGGGGTTCTGGGGTGCGCCTGAAAACGCTTGAGGGTGGATGCGGCTGCCACAACGCGCCCGTTTCTACAGCATGAGCGACGCGATGCTGGTGACATAACACGAAAGCTGTCCCAATTGACCATCCAATGCGGCCAGGTTTCCACTCCCTTTGGGAGACTATCCTGGGAAAATGCGGCCTAATCAACGGTTGGACGACGGAGAATACGATGCATGACGCCAACGTAGAGAATCTCCAGATACTCGACAATTCGCTTGTCCTCTTCGAGCCCGGGCGCAACGTAAGAAGACTTGCCTCCACAACAACTGACATTTATCAGCATCGCATGCTGTTGAAGCAGATTCCCTACAACAAAGCGGTTATAGCCCATCTGGCATCACTCATACGTCGGGACTTGGATGCTGGCCGACGATTCAGAGTGTTTGATTGTATGAAGGTGCTTCGTGCAGTCATCGTCTCTAACCCCGTTGATCGTCCCTTGCCAGAACGCATTGTTGATGATTTGTTTGCGGTCTATCGCGCCCTAATCCTCACAGCCCGCGAAGAAGTGCAATGGTGCGTTAGCCGGATTGTTCGTGGCCAAGCGTTGGCTCCAGAGGGCATCCAGTGGCTACTTGACCATTGGCGGGACTCGGATCATGTTGTGAATCGTCTCCTTCGTTACCCAAAGCCGAACCCTTGCATTCGACAGTGGGCCATGGAATGTTATCGGACCAGGCAGCTCGCTAGTCGCAAAAGTGAACTGATGGCACTACTTATCGATGAGGATATTCCAGAATTCCTTCGACAGGAACCAGCAGATGAATTGGCATGGAGTATATTCTACGCACACTTACCACAGGAACACAAAGTTCAGTTGCTGAAGACGCTGGTCAATGGTATGACATCAGGTGTGTTACTTGACCTTGCAAGACGTTTGGATGCAGTTGTTTTGATACGCACAGGAATTAAGTGTATGCAGGTAAAGCTACGCAGCGTCTAACAAGGCATGGAGCCAAGGCGCAGGAGCGCGGGGCTCGCGCCCAGCGTCAGGCCTCAGAAGCACCAAGAATGGGCGCAGAACGAATCGGTCATGCCATAGCCGCTGCGCCGCGGAAGCAGCTTACACGCAGGCCGTTGGGCGCGCGAGGAATCGTGGAGGAGCCTTGAAGGTTCGAGACCTGATTCGTTTGCTGGAGCAAGAAGGGTGGAGACTTGCACGGACACGCGGGAGCCATCGCCAGTTCAAGCACCCAAGCAAGCCAGGAACCGTGACGGTGGCTGGTGCGCCGGGTCTCGAAATCCCACCAGGTACCCTCAATGGTATACTGAAACAGGCTGGCCTCAAGGACTGACGGAGGCATGATATGCGATACGTGGCGGTCATCGAGCAGGGCAAGACAAGCTGGGGGGCGCATGTCCCGGACCTTCCGGGATGCGTCGCCGTGGGGAAAACACGCGACGAGGCGCTACGACTCATCCGCGAGGCCATCGAGTTTCATATCCAGGGTCTCACCGAGGATGGTCTCCCTGTACCCGAACCGCGATCAGAGGCCGAACTCGTTGAGGTGGGCGCTGCCTAAACCGTCGCTGCGGCGGATCGGGGCTTGTTGGGATTGTGAAGGGCCGTGGCCGGAGTGCAGGCGTTGGGCAGACTGCACTGACCTGCATCGTGCCATAACCGCAGCATCGCGGAAACGAAGCAGCTTTCAGGAGGCATTTCCCTGACCCAGCGCACCGCCACATACTGCCGCGAGACCTCTGAGACGCAGGTCACCATCATCATCGGCCTGCGTGCCACTCTCATAGTCGGGGCCTTGGCTGTTGCCGGTAATGGGAATGCGTGCTAGTATTACCGAGAGAGCCGGTATTACTCCGGGAGGGGTGCAGGGATGGCCCAGTACATTACCACGGTTACGCAGAAGGGCCAGGTCACCATTCCGGGCGAGCTGAGGCGGGCGCTGGGCCTCAAGCCCAGGGACAAGGTGGCCTTTGAGATGGTGGACGGAGAAGTACGCCTTTTGCCTGTGAAATCCCGTGTGCTGGCGGGCTACGGGGTGGTAAAGCCCACCAGCAAGCCTGAAGACTTCCGCAAGCTGCGGCAGGATTTTGAGGAGGGAATGGCGGAAGAGGCCCGGCGGGAGGGCTGATGGTGCGGTTCCTGGATACCAACATCCT